>CBDIHJ010000039.1:0-105364 GCA_965279045.1 Henriciella sp.
CTCGGCCATTGTGATTTGTTTTTCAGTTTTTGTCTGCGCCGCCGGAACCCACTCGCACATTCCGAACCTTCGCCAGCCTCCTGCGGCGCGGCGAATGACGATTGGCCGCGTGTTTCGCGAAATTGGCGAAACCCTCTCGAATAAGTCTTTCTTATGGCTCTTCGTTGCCACCCTCTTTGGCTTTATGGCCTCTGGCGTCGCCGCCACGCTAAATTATTTTATCAATGGGTTTTTCTGGGAATTCACCACCAGTCAGACAGCGCTACTGACTCTGAGTGTCGCGATTTCTGCAATCATGGCGCTGATCATGGCGCCAATTGTGTCAAAGACGATCGGCAAGAAACGCGGGGCATTGATCATTGGCGTTCTTGCCTTCTCAATCGCCCCGGCGCCCGTGCTGTTCCGTTTAGCCGGTCTCATGCCCGCGAATGGCACAGAGGTCCTGTTCAACATTATTCTCGGCGTGACGATTATCGACGTCGCGCTGATCATCACCTTCCAAATCCTATCGAGTTCAATGATCGCGGACATTGTCGAGGACAGTGAACTTAAAACTGGCCGACGGTCCGAGGGCATCTTCTTCGCGGGCATTCTGTTTATGCGCAAATTGGCGCGCGGCAGCGGTTTGTTCCTTGCGTCTCTCATTCTCGCCGCAGCTGAACTGTCTCGGGATATGCAGCCAGGCGACTTAACCCCTGAGACCCTCACTATGCTGGGCGGTGGTTACGCCTTCGGACTGCTGGCCTTGTGGACGACGATGATCATTCTCTTATCTCGCTATAAGATCAGTCGCGCAGACCATGAAGCCAATCTTGCCGCTTTAGAACGCGGACGTTCGCCCGCCAACGCCGCGGAATAAACCCGAGACAACACACGGATCGCTCGCATGTCAGACACGGCCACCGCCACACCGCATTCACCTGGGCTTTTGACACGAATTGCTTACGGCGTTGGCGGCGCTGCGGGCGGGATCAAGAATAATGGTTTCGATTATGTCTTGCTGCTCTTCTACAGCCAGGTGCTCGGCCTTTCGGCGGTCTTGGTCGCGGCGGCGCTCTGGATCGCGCTGATCTTTGACGCCGTCTCTGACCCGGTGGTGGGGTATTGGTCGGACAATTTGCAGAGCAAGTATGGGCGACGACATCCTTTCATGTACGCGGCCATGGTGCCGATCGCGATTGGATATTTCTTCGTTTGGAATCCGCCATCAGGATTGGAAGGAATGGGTCTGTTTGGCTGGCTGCTGACGCTGACCATTCTCGTGCGCTTGATGTACACACTGTTCGAAGTGCCGCAGCATGCGCTGTCCGCAGAACTGTCACAAGACTATGATGCGCGCACCTCGCTGATGTCGTTCCGTTATTTCTTCGCCTGGGTTGGTGGGCTGACCGTCCAAGTCATCTTGTTCGCGTTTCTGCTCCAACCGACTGAGCAAGACGCGACCGGTATTTTCTATCTCGAGGGTTGGCACACTTACGGCCTGCTCGGGGCGAGTTGTATTTTCCTGGCGATCTTTATCACATCTGTCGGAACGCATCGCCAAATCCCGCACCTCATGGCGTCGCCATCGGCGCGCGAGCTCAGCCCGTTTAAAGTCGTCTCTGAGATCTGGGAAACCATCTCTAATCCATCTTTCCGAGCGCTGTTTATCGCAACTCTTTTCGGGCTCTTGGCCACTGGCGTCTCGGCGACATTGAATCAATACATCAATACCTTCTTCTGGGGCTTCACCTCGCAGCAAATCTCTGGGTTGACCCTCGCTGTATTTTTGTCGCCACTCTTCGCGCTGATCATCGCGCCCATCGCCGGAAAAGCGCTCGGCAAGAAGCGGGCAGCCATCTCAATCGGCGTTCTTGCTTTTACCATCGCGCCGGCTCCTGTTTTTGCCCGTCTGCTGGGGCTCCTCCCGGCCAATGGGACGGAGGAATTGTATTATACGATCCTGTTCATCACCGTGTTCGATATTGCGCTCATCGTGGCGTACCAAATGCTCGCTGCTGCGATGGTTGCGGACATTGTAGAAGAAAACGAATTGGCCACCGGGCGGCGTTCGGAAGGGGTCTATTTCGCCGGCATCAGTTTCATGCGAAAGCTGGCCCAGGGCATGGGTGTTCTCAGTGCTTCTTTCATCCTTGCTTCGGCCTCCATCACGCCCGGTATGCGCCCTGAGGCAGCAAGCCCAGAATCGATCAGCACGCTCGGTCTGGGGTATGCCGTTGCTCTTCTTACGCTCTGGACGCTAATGCTGGTCTCGGTCAGCTTTTACCGCATTAGCCGGGACGATCATGAAAAAAACCTGCAAGCTTTGGCGGCAAAACGGGCCGAAAGCGCTTAGCTTTCTGCAGCAATAACAGGCAGCTAACTGAATTGTCATGTCTGCCTAATTGCGTCCGCCAGTGCGCCGGAATAGAGCCATAATCATGATCTACGTTCGCAGAATGACAAAACATGTTTCGAAAGTCCTGGTGGCGGTGGTCGTGGTCCTCGTCGCCCTTTTGCTCGTGCTCGTGAGCCCGCTCTATGGCGCGGCCTCGGCCCAAAGCATTTGGGACAAAGTCGTTCCCCAATCGCAGGCCGAGATTGAGCTGAGCTATGCGCCATTGGTGCGCGAAGTCTCTCCAGCCGTCGTCAATATTCACACCAAAAAGACAGTCCAGCGTCGCATGACCATGCAAGAGTTCATGTATGGCCGCCGATTTGGCGCGCCCGAAAGTCAAAGCGTGCAAAACTCGCTCGGCTCTGGCGTCATCGTTGGGGAAGATGGCGTGGTGGTGACCAATAATCATGTCATTGATGGTGCGGACGAAGTCATTGTCGTACTCGCTGACCGTCGTGAATATGTCGCTGAATTGATCCTTGCTGACGAACGTACCGATCTTGCAGTCTTGCGGATCGACACTGAAGGCGCCCCATTGCCCAAACTCGATTACGCTAACACGATCGGCGTCGAGGTTGGGGACCTTGTCCTAGCCGTTGGCAACCCGTTTGGCGTGGGTCAGACCGTGACGACTGGGATAATTTCAGCCACCGCGCGCACGGATGTAGGCGTGTCTGACTATGCGTTCTTCTTGCAGACAGATGCGGCTGTGAACCCGGGAAACTCCGGTGGAGCCTTGGTCAATACACGCGGCGAATTGGTCGGCATTAATACCGCTATTTTTTCTCGCTCGGGTGGGTCGAACGGCATCGGGTTTGCCATTCCATCTGAAATGGTGCGCCGCGTCGTGGATGCTGCCGTCAATGAAGGCACGTTGGTGCGTCCTTGGTTGGGCCTGAAAGGGCAGTCCGTCACGTTCGATATCGCTAAAGCGCAAGGCCTGGAGCGCCCGCTCGGGGTGATCGTCACAGAGGTCTATGATGACGGTCCAGCCGATCGCTCTAATCTTAGACGGGGCGATTTGATCTTGAGTATTGATGGCCGGGAAGTGTTTGACGAGCGTGGGCTCAAATTCCTCGCCGCAACCAAATCGCCAGGTGAAGACGTGGAGTTGAATGTGCTGCGCGGCGGCACTGAGCAAACGGTGTTCGCACGGCTAGCGCCGCCTCCCGGGACGAGCGAGGCAGAGGTCGTTTTGCTCGAGGGGCGTCACCCTTTCACAGGCGCAGAAGTCGCTGAACTTTCACCCCGCTTGGCGGAAGAACTTGGCCGCGATCCGTTCAATAGCGGTGTGTTGGTGACGCGCGTCATGCGACGGGCTTATGCGCGCCGGGTCGTGCGGTCAGGTGATATTATTCAAGCGATTGACGGCCAACCGATCCGCACGCTCGAAGATTTGGACGCGGCCCTCGATCGAGAATCAGGGCGGTGGGAGATCGAGATTGACCGCAATGGTCGCAGCATTAGCGGCTACGTGAATCTTTAGTCGCGGCTGAGGCTAAATAAGCGCTCGAGTTGGATCCTGATCAATGATGTGGGCATAGGACCCCATCACCGATCCGCGGCGTCCGCCTGTAAATCCAAGATCGGTTCCGCGCGCATCTGACTGTTGAAACAGAGGCGCGTCGGTTCCGGCATCTTCCAATACGGACCAATGGAATTCATGGCCTCGTAAGGGCGTCGACCATATATCGGTTTGCTGCGGTAAAAGCGTCCGATAGCCGAGCCGCATTTTTCGGTTGGCGAAGCTGGTGACGTGATCGAGCAGGCCGGCCATACCGTGCGCCTTGCCGTCCGCGTCGATCAAGGCTTTGCCAAGCACCATATAACCCCCGCACTCACCATAGATTAAGGCTCCGCGTTCCATGGCGGCGAGCAATCCGGCAAAGAAGCGATGCGCTGAAGAGATCTGTTCGGCGTGTAATTCAGGATATCCGCCAGGCAAGAAGACCGCGTCACAATCGATCCTCGGGCTTTCATTGTTGAGCGGTGAGAACGGGACAATCTCAGCCCCTTGCGCGTGCCAATCCGCGAGAATGTGCGGATAAGTGAATTCGAACGCGACATCTTTCGCAACGGCGATGCGCTGTCCAAGTGGGGGCAACCGATAAGGCGAAGTCGCTGCTGTGACGGGACGGGTCACTGCGCGCAAGGCATCGAGATCAATATGCTCCAAAACGGCGTCTCGCGCGGAAGCGACCAAGGCTTCTGTTTCGCCGCGCTCTGTCGCCTGCACGAGCCCGAGATGGCGAGACGGAACCTGGAGCGCGTCGTTGCGATAGATCGCACCAAACATCGGCATCCCGATGTCTCGTAGAGCTTCTTTCAACATTTCGGTATGCCCTGGGCTGCCAACTTGGGTGGTGACCACACCGCAGACACGCGGTCGACGGCGCAACGTGGAAAACCCGTGGACGAGCGCGGCAATGGACTGGGCGAGCCCACTCGCATCGATGAGTAACAGGACCGGTAAGTCTAAGGTCGCGGCAAGGTCGGCTGTAGAGCCTGCCATACTGGCCGCCCCATCAAACATGCCCATCATACCCTCAATCACCAAATAATCCCGTCCCAATGCAAGTTCGTGGGCGCGTGCTTGCAGCTGCACAGTTCCGAGCGCCCATTTATCGAGATTGTGGCAAGGTCGTCCGAGTGCGGCGCCGAGATATTGCGGATCAATATACCCCGGACCCGCTTTTGCGACTTCGACATCAAACCCCTGCGACTGCAGGGCACTGACCAAGCCGAGTGTGAAAACGGTTTTGCCGGTATTCGAGTTCGGTGCCGCGATGACGATGCCGCCGGCTTGAGGGAGTGAGTTTGTTGAATGCATGCTGCTGCCTCTGTCCAGAGTCCAACGCAGCCAGATCGATATGGCAGAGGAATCTCGACAGGACGTTAACGGCTCGAAGCAATCGACCGTGTTGCGCTTGGTAGTTTTGTTCTAATAATGTTCTTGATCCAGTGATCGAAGCGTGAGAAGCGAAAACTTATCAAAAAGGACAGACAGAGCTATGGCTGGGGATATGACTGACTTGTTCGCCGCTTCTGATTTGTCCGAGACCGCGCCGCGCCCGTTGGCGGATAAGCTACGGCCCCAAACCTTAAGCGATGTTGTCGGTCAGGACCACTTGCTTGGACGCGATGGGGCCCTTGGTCGGATGCTCGCAACCGGAAACTTGTCATCGATCATTCTGTGGGGACCCCCGGGCGTCGGCAAAACCACAATTGCCCGCCTTCTGGCACAAGAAACCGATCTTCATTTTGAAGCCATCTCAGCGATCTTTTCCGGTGTGAAGGACTTACGCGCGGTGTTTGAGGCATCCCAAAGACGGCGGGATATGGGGCAGGGCACTTTGCTGTTCGTGGATGAGATCCATCGCTTCAACCGCGCGCAGCAAGATGGTTTTCTCCCCTATGTTGAGGCGGGCACTGTGACCTTGGTCGGCGCGACCACGGAGAATCCGAGTTTCGAATTGAACGGCGCTTTGCTATCGCGGTGCGCGGTTTTGGTGCTCAATCGATTGGAGACAGATGCAGCGGAGGTTTTGCTCCAGCGCGCGGAAACAGAAATGTCGCGCGCGCTGCCTTTGGACCAACGCGCAAGGTCCGCTTTGATTGATATGGCGGATGGCGATGGCCGATATTTGTTGAACTTAGCCGAACAGGCCTTCACGCTCGCCCCCGAGGGGACGGTTTTGGATGTCCAGCAGCTCTCCGACGCGTTGCAGAAACGCGCGCCGGCTTATGACAAAGACCGCGAAGAGCATTACAACTTGATCTCGGCGCTGCACAAATCCGTGCGGGGGTCCGATCCGGATGCTGCGCTTTATTGGTTCGCGCGCATGTTGGAGGGCGGTGAAGATCCGCTTTTTATCGCACGGCGCCTGGTCGTGATGGCAAGCGAAGACATTAGTCTAGCCGACCCGACTGCGATGATGGTGGCGGGAGAAGCAGCCCGCGCGTTTGAACGGCTTGGCGAACCCGAAGGCCTGATCCCGCTCGCCCATGCCGTCGTGCACTTAGCGACGGCGCCGAAATCCAACGCCTCCTATGTCGGGCTCAAGCGCGCCCGCGCGGCGGCTCGGGAGACGGCGTCCCTGATGCCGCCAAAGCATATTCTCAATGCGCCCACCAAGCTGATGAAGGATCAAGGCTATGGTGACGGCTACGCCTATGATCATGACCAAGAGGGCAGCTTTTCTGGGCAAAACTATTTCCCAGACGGCATGGACCGGGTGGATTTTTACCAGCCAAAAGGGCACGGTCGAGAAGCGCCAATCGCAGAACGCCTGGCAAAATGGCGCGCGATAAGAAAACAAAAGGGGGAGGACGCATGATGAAGACGAGGCTCAATTGGGCGAAGCAAATGATGGGCGCAGCGCTGCTTTTGGGGATGACGGCGTGTCACGGCGTCGAAGCTCAAGATGAGGCGCCGGCTCTGATCGTTTATGATGAAATTCCACCCCACATCACTCAATGGATGCAGCAACCCGCCATCTTAGTGTTCTCTAAAACCAATGGCTGGCGCCACAATGAAGGCATTGCTGGGGCTGATAAGTTCTTTGTTGAGCTGTCTCGTGAACGCGGGTTCGGCATCTTCACGACCGTCAATGGGGCCGTGTTCAACGCCAATGATCTCGCGCGCTTCGATGTGATTGTTTTCAATAATGCGACGGGCGATACGCTGAGCCCGGAACAAGAGGCGGCGTTTCAAACCTGGCTCGAGGATGGGGGCGCCTGGATTGGCCTACACGGCTCGGGCGACAATTCGCATACCGGGTGGCCCTGGTACGCAAAATCCTTGATTGGCCCGACATTTACGGGTCATCCATTGACCCCTCATTTCCATATCGTTCGGGTTGAGACGCTCGATACGGATCACCCGATCACGGCGGACGCCCCGCAAGTTTGGCGGCATGATGATGAATGGTATTTCTTCGACAGCCACCCAACAGACTACGGCCTTCGCCCGATCGCGGGGATCCATGAAACCGATTTTAAACCGGAGGGCGACGATATCGCCAATCTTGCCAATTGGGCGATGGGAGATACGCCGGCAGATCACCCGGTCATCTGGGTCGGCTGCCCCGGTGAAGGCCGAAGCTTTTACTCCGCGCTGGGGCATTATGACCTCGCCTATGATAGCGAAATCTATCGTCAAATTTTAAGCAATGCGTTCGATTGGGTTCTGCAAAATACCGATGTGACCGGAGACGGTTGCCCGACAGGTGAGTGAGTTTGGCGACGCGCGCGCCATTGCGGATCTCCAACCGAGACGCCCGGCGGCTTTGGCTCGACGGACAAGGGCTTGCTGAAACGCCGACCGGTAAGCTCGATCTGAACGCCTTGATCAAGCGATTGGGATTTGTTCAGTTGGACACAATCCAAGTTGTGTCGCGCGCGCATCATCATATCCTTTGGAGCCGCAACCAGAATTATCGCGAACCCATGCTCAATCGCGAACTCGCGAAGCATCGCAATGTGTTCGAGCACTTTACGCACGATGCGTCTGTGATCCCGATGGACTTCTATCCGATGTGGCAGCGCCAATTCCGCCGGCTGGAAGCCAAAGTGCGAAAATGGGAATGGCATCGCGGCATGCTCGATGCCAATGGCCGCAACGCCATCAAAGATCGGATTCGAGATGAAGGGCCGCTGTGCACCAAGGCGTTCGATACGAAAATCGAGGGCGAAAAGAAAATGTGGGCGCGCCCTCCGCATAAATTGGCGCTCGACTATATGTGGTATGCGGGCGAGCTTTCGACCTCGCATCGGGAAAACTTCACCAAATTCTATGATTTGAGCGAGCGCGTTATCCCCTCCGAATTGCGAGCACAGGTGCCGTCTGATCAGACTCAGATCGATTGGCTCTGCTCGGCGGCTTTGGAACGGATGGCGTTTGGCTCGGAAGGCGATATCCAGCGTTTTTGGGAGGCCGTCTCGAATGCCGAAGCGAAGACGTGGGTGAGTAAGAACGAGGCGCGTTTGATTCCGGTTGAGATCGAGACCGCAGACCGATCCATAGTTTCAGTCTGGGCGTCAGAGGGTATTGAAAGGCGGCTCGAAACCGCGTCGTCCCCGACCGCGCGCCTACGCGTCCTCAACCCATTCGATCCTGTGGTTCGCGATCGGCGTCGTCTCAAAAGGCTCTTCGGATTTGACTATACTGTGGAGATGTTTGTGCCTGCGGCGAAACGAAAGTGGGGCTATTACGTCTATCCGCTTTTGGAGGGCGATCGGTTCGTCGGCCGCATCGAGATTAAAGCCGATCGCAAGGCTGGCACGCTGCGTGTTCTCAAACTTTGGCGAGAGCCAAAAGTCAAATGGACTGAGGCGCGCGCGGCGAAACTTGAAGCAGAGCTTGCTCGAATGCTGCGCTTTGCTGGTCTGGACCGGGTGATTTGGGCGCCGGGCGCACACAAAAACTTGCTTTGAAACAGTTCTTGAGTAGGTCTGAGGCAGATTATGGGAGAACCAATATGAAGCGATTTGGGCTTGGGGGGATGATTGCACTCGGTCTCGCAGCGTGTGCACCACAAATGCAGGATGCGGGGAGCGTTCTGACCGTCCAACAGGCCCCGGAAAGCACGCTCAGCGAAGCCGATGCGTTTCATGAGTCGATCGCAGTATTCGACAGCCATCTCGATACACCGGCTCTGTTTCATAATCCGGACTATACGTTTTCCGAGCGGGGCAGCTTCGAAGAAGACGGAACGCATGTCGATCTTCCGCGAATGAACGAAGGCGGATTGGACGGCGGCGTTTGGGTCATCTTCACGCGCCAAGGCCCTTTAGACGACGCCAGCTATGCGGCTGCCCGCACGCATGGCCTAATGCGCCAAACGGCGATCCGCGAGTTTGCAGCGAAATATCATGAAGAGGTTCAGCTGGCCTTTTCTGCCGATGACGTTCCGGCCATCTTGGAGGCCGGAAAAAAAGTCGTGTTCCAGAGCATGGAAAACTCTTACCCGCTCGGCACGGATGTCTCTTTGCTCGAGCACTTTTACATCGGCGGGTTGCGGATGATCGCGCCGGTCCATTTTGCCAATAATCAATTTGCGGACAGCGCCACGGACATCAATCAGATCTATGATGGATTGAGCCCGCTGGGCGAGGAATTGGTGCGCGAAGCCAATCGCTTAGGGCTCGTCCTGGATGGCAGTCATGCGAGTGATGCGACGGTGCGTGATATGATGGCTTTGTCGACCACGCCCGTGATCTTGTCCCACACTGGCGCCAAAGCGATTTATGACCATCCGCGGAACATCGACGACGCGCTTCTTCTGGAACTGGCGGAAAATGGCGGCGTCATCCAAATGAATATTTTTGGCGGATATCTCGAACAACTGGTTCCATCGCCTGAGCGCGTTGCTGCGTTGGAGGAGTTTGGTGAGACCTATGGCAGCAATCCCGCTGAATTGGATGAGGAGGCTTTGGCCGCATGGATGGAAGCGCGGTCGGAACTGAACAAGCTCTATCCCCCGCCGCGATCAACCTATGAGAAATTTTTGGAGCACACCTATCACGTGCTAGATCTGATTGGGCCAGACCATGTCGGGATTAGCGGCGACTGGGATGGCGGCGGCGGCGTTGATGGGATGAGCGACGTCTCCATGCTGCAGAAGATCACACGTGATTTGCTGGGCGCGGGCTATTCTCAAGACGATGTCGAAAAGATCTGGGGCGGCAATATGATGCGTCTCTTCAAGGCGGCCGAGGAAGCTCGAGAGTCGGATTTAGTCTCACCGGATGTCCTGAACTAAACAATGGATTGGCTCACGATCACGCCGCCTCTGCTGGCGATCATTGTCGCGGTTTGGACACGCAATGTGTTCTGGGCGCTCGGGATCGCGATTTGGCTAAGTGAGACGATTATCGCTGGCTTTAACCCATTCATGGGAGCTCTAGGGAGCATTGATCGCGCCGTCGGCGTTTTCGACAGTTCGTATAATACGCGGGTCCTATTGTTTTGCCTGATCATTGGCGCCTTGATCGTCTATATGCAGCGCTCCGGCGGCATTAGCGCGATGGTTGAGAAGCTCCAAAATTCAGGCTTCGCTTCGACCCCTCGGCGGGCTGGCTTGGTGACCGCGATTTGTGGTGTTTTGATCTTTGTTGAGACCAATATCAGCCTTTTGACCACTGGGATCTTGGGGCGCCCCTTGTTCGACAAATTAAAGGTCAGCCGGGAACGGCTTGCCTATATTATCGACTCAACCTGTGCGCCCGTTAGCGTCTTAATCCTGTTCAATGGTTGGGGCGCATACCTGCTCGGTTTGCTTAATGAGAATGGGGTTGAGGGCGCAACTGGGGTATTGATGTCGACCATTGCCCTCAATTTCTATGCGTGGATTACGCTGGCGCTGGTTTTTATGACCGTGCTCTCAAATAAGACGTTTGGTCCGCTCGCAAGCGTGGAGCGAAGCGGGTCCAGCGTCACAGCTGGCGTGAGTGGAAGCGTCTTCAACGAAGCCCCGGCGCCGGCCTCAAACGCCCTCTATATGGCGATCCCTTTGGTGATCATGATTGGCGGTACGATTGCGTTTATGCTGTGGACCGGAGACGGCGATATTCGCCAGGGCTCTGGCTCCCAAGCCATACTCTGGTCGATCATTCTCGCGACGGCGGCAGCCTTCTTATGCTTGGCCCACTCAAAACGCGCCAAAGGCGAGTTGGTTGAGCTCGGGTTCAAGGGGATGGGGGATTTGCTGCCCGCCGTGACGATGATTTATCTCGCACTGGTCCTTGGGGCGAGCCTCAACGCCGTAGGGATGCGCGAATTCATTGCCAGCATAGCCTCAAGCTTCCCCGCGCCTTGGGTCATTCCGGCAATCCTGTTTATTGCTTCTGGGATCACGTCGTTCACCGCAGGTACGAGCTGGGGAACCTATGGCATTATCGTGCCAGTGGCGGTCCCCTTGGCCGTGGGGGCGGGTGTGCCGCTGCCGCTTGCCATTGCCGCGGTCATGGGCGGCGGCGTGTTTGGGGATCACTGTTCCCCCATTTCGGACACGACGATTATCGCCTCCTTGGCCTCGGGCTGTGATCACATGGAGCATGTGCGCACCCAGTTGCCCTATGCGCTGGTCGGCGGCGTGCTTGCGACCGGACTTTATCTGGCGGCAGGGCTCGCTTCGTAGGCCGCGATCACTGCGTCCATCAACACATCGGAAAAAGTGTTTAGAGCGGGGTGACGCGTACTGCGCGCCGGCGGCGTGTCTGGCGTGCCGGTGACTGCGTAGGCGAAGCTGATATCAAGCTCTGGCACGTACCACGCTCCTGAATACAGCCCATACGCTTCGCCCGGGTGGCCCCAGAGTTCGTAGCCCGGCCACAAGCTTTCTTCTGCGGGATGGATTTGAACGCCGGTTCCGAATTGCGTGAAGTAACGCGCGTCATGAACCCCGTTCGTTTCCGCCGCATTAAGTTGCCAAACCGGGCGCACGAGTTCGGAAGCATATTTCAGTCGAGCCGCCAAAGTCGCGAGATCGATCAGGTTGGCGCGCAGACCGCCTTGCGGCGAAAAGAGCGTCCCATTGGTTCCGGGCTGATAGGTGGACAAGTCCGCGCCATCTTCCTTTAAGACCAATGGCTCGGGGTCGCGCAGCGTGTCGCGATCATCGATTTGAGCCGCCCAGCCGGTTCCATATTCGCGGTAGAGCGTCGCCCCTTCGCGTTTTTTTTCGGGACTGACATCAGCCCAATTGAAACCTGCATCGAGCCCCATGGGTTTAAGGACAAGATCCCGGGACAACCGATCGAAGCGTCGTTGCGTCGCCGCTTCGAGGGCTGTCGCGACAACCCCATAAGCGAGATTGCAATACTCAAAATCGGTATTCTCTCGGAAGGCATCGTAAGTCAGGAGATCTTGGATCGAACCGGGATGCGCCATCCAATAGACATCAGGATCCTTTAGACCGCCCGTATGGCTGAGTAAGGCACGAATGGAAGGACCGTCTTCGCCCGCTGCGGTGTCTGACGGGAACCATGGCAGCCATGTGCGAAGCCCTTGATCCATGTTCAGATCACCGTCTTGATGAAGCTTCAATGCCGTCAAAGCGACGGCCATTTTGGACACAGATGCCGCTCGCAACGCAGACCGCACAGTGAAGGCTCTTGACCCGACAGACGCCTCGCCCACTGCGGCTTTCGCGATGACGAGATTGTCCTTCATGACAACGATTCCGGCGGCAGGGGCGCGATTCAGTTCAGGACCCGAAATTAGGCTCTGCAATAAAGCTTCTGGATCTGCTGCTGCCTCGCAGGCCGACGTCAAAAAGGCCGTCGCTGGTATCGCCGCCAAGAGGCCACGGCGGGTTAAGTCATAGGCGTTACGCGTCACGGCTTAGCCTAAGACTTCGGCCAAAAAGTCCTGGCAAGCGGCGAAGCTGCGTCGGTCGGCGCCCGCATCATAGACGGTGCCGAAATCTGGGTTTGCGGCAGCGGGATTTGTGAAGGCGTGCATGGTGGCCCCATAAGCGTGCAATTGCCAATCGGCCTTGGCGTCGGTCATTTCACGCGAGAAGTCCATCACATCATCCGGCGTTGCCATCGGGTCTTCCCAGCCGTGCAGCGCCAAAACTTTCGGTCCAATTTTGTCATCCGTATTTCCGGGAGCGCCAAATAAGCCATGGAAACTCACCACGCCTTCGACCGCCATATTCTTCCGCGCCATGTCCAGCACGCTGAGGCCGCCAAAACAGAAACCGATCGCCGCGGCTTTGTCGGTGCCTGCTTCTTTTTTCGCGATATCCAAGGCGAAAGCGAGCCGTGACTGTAATTCTTCGCGGTTGGTCGCGAGCGGCGTCATAAGCGCCTCGCACTCTTCATTGGTCTCACCGCGCTTGCCTTTGCCGTACACGTCAACGGCAAACCCAGCATAGCCCCATTCGGCAAGCAGTTTGGCTTTGTCCTGTTCGAACTGAGATTGACCGCCCCAAGCGTGCGCGACAAGAACGACCCCTTTCGCGGCACCCGCTGGCATCGCCAAAAAGCCCTCATAGGTCTGGCCGCCTTGTTCATAATCTACAACTCGGGTGGTCACGCTCATGGGTCCGCTCCTGCTATCGTTAGGGTGTTTCCTTCGGTTTAGCGAAGACCCAATCGCTTTCAAGACTTGCAAAGGCGATTTTGAGCGCGCACAGCAATGCAATGAATAGCGTGCTGATTGATTGCGACCCCGGACTGGACGATGCCGTGGCTTTACTGGCGGCTTTCGGAGCGGCAGAGGTCGATGTTTTGGCCATCACCACGGTCGCGGGAAACGTCAAAGGCGCGCAAACCGCGTTGAACGCCCGCATCATTCGTGAAGCGGCTGGGTTCGATACAGACATCCCGATTTGCGCAGGGGCCCCGCGGCCTCTGGTGCGTGATCCCGTGACGGCGGAAGATTTTCACGGCTCCACCGGTCTTGGAAACCTAGACTTCCCGGCGCCGCGTCATGAACTGTCAAAATCTCATGCAGTGAATATGATCATTCAGACCTGCCGCGCGGCCCGTAAGGCGCCGATTACGATGGTGGTGACGGGTCCGATGACCAATTTGGCACTGGCGCTGACCATGTCACCCGAGATCGCTGACGGGATCGCGGAAATTGTGCTGATGGGGGGCGCTGATAAAGAGGGGGGCAACATCACCCCATTTGCTGAGTTTAATGTTTACGCTGATCCTCACGCGGCGGCGACGGTGTTTGGCGCGGGAATTCCGATCCGCTGCCTAAGCTTGGATGTCACCCATTATGTGCGCGCAACGGCAGAACGGATCCAGGATGTGCGCCGCGTTGAAACGGAGCAAGCGCATTTAGCGGGGGAGTTGCTCGAAGCCTCCTGCAAATTAGAATTCTCCGCCAAGGGCGATCGCGACGCACCTTTGCATGATCCAACCACGATTATTGCGGTTACTCGTCCAGATCTTTTTACCGGGCGGCGCGCCCGCGTTGAGGTCGTCACCGATGCCGGGGAGCAAGTTGGGCGAACGATCCCGCACTTTTGCGAAGACGGGCACGTCTTATGGTATGAATCCGCAGACGATGCTGGGGTATTTGAAGAGCTCTGTCGTCTCTTAGGAGGCTTTGAATGAGTGTTCGGATCGGCGTCGTCGGATCGATTAACTTGGATCTTGTGGCGAGCGGAGCACCGCTGCCGCGCGCCGGAGAGACGGTGACAGGCGCACGTTTTGCCCAACATCCAGGCGGCAAGGGTGCCAACCAAGCGCTTGCAGCGCGGCGCTTGGGCGCAAATGTTTCTATGGTTGGATGTGTCGGAGATGACCCGCTCGCGGAGCCGGCACTCGCGCTTCTCCGCGAAGACGGTGTGGATGTTTCAGCGGTGATGAGTGAAATCGGCACCGCCACGGGCGTCGCGCTGATTGCGGTATCCCCGGAGGGTGAAAACCAAATCACCGTGGCGAGCGGCGCGAATTTGCAGGTGAGCGCGCAAGATGCGGCCAATCTCGAGCCAATGGATATCGTTTTGTGCCAGCTCGAAGTGCCAGTCGCTGCCGTACAAGCAGCAGTGTCCCGCGCCCACGACCTTGGCGCCAAGGCTGTGATCAATTTAGCGCCCGCCATCTCGGTGCCGGACACATTGCTCGAGACTGCAGACATCCTCATCGTCAATGAAATCGAGGCAGCCTTTTATGGCGAGGCGTTACATCAAGGGGCAGGGTGGGTGGTCGTCACGCTCGGCAAAGCGGGCGTCATTCTATATGAACGCGGGACTGAGCTCACGCGGGTCCCGGCCTTCAAGGTTGAAGCCGTCGATACGACCGGGGCTGGAGACACGTTTTGCGGTGCTCTGGCGGTGGCGATCGGGGAAGAAATGTCTCCCGAGACCGCGCTCAGATTTGCTTCTGCAGCGGCGGCGCTAGCCGTAACGCGGGCCGGAGCTCAGCCAAGCTTGCCGACTCGCGCAACCGTAGAAGCGTTTCTCAAGGATCATGCGGCATGAGCGGTCTCCCGATCACACGCCGTGCCTTGAGCGAAGATCGCCAAAATGAAATTCGCGATGCCGTCCGGGCAGCGAGCGGTATTCCTTTCGACGAAGCGCCGAGCCGGGTCGCGCACCCGAGCGATGCACAAAAGCTCCTCGCTTTTTTGAGCGATCCCGCCATTCACGGCCCCATCTACAATTTACCGCGACCGCTGACTGTCGAAACAGTGCTGGCATTTATCGAAGATAAACTCCAAGCGCAGAAACGCGGGGAAGGCCTAATGTTTCTTCGCTTTGATGAGAGGGGTGAAGTGCTCGGATATTCTGAGATTGATATCTGGCCGCAATGGGGAGCGGGGGATCTTGGCGGGGCGCTGAGGACTGATCAACAGGGAAAGCGGGCCGGTGTGGCTGGGGCCAAACGGACTTTTTCCTGGATGTTTGACACGCTCAAGCTGGAGCTGATCGTGATTACGGGCGCGCTCGATAATGTTCGCACAGCGCGGATGATGGACGGATTAGGATTGAAGCGCAAAGGCGAAATTACAAGCACGCGCCCTGATGGAGGTTCGCGGCAATCGCTTGTGTGGGAAATCGAGCGCGAGGCTTGGTTTGAGCGCCAAGCCTCGCAGACTTAAGACCGCACCAAACCGATTTCGCGCAGGCGTTCCATCAAATACTCTTGCGCCGTAATTGCGGGCTCGGCCTTACCGCCTTCTTCGAGACATTGTGGCAGCGCTTCAATCAGAACGTCCTGATTAAAGTGCAAGAAGAAGGGCGTAGAGTAGCGCGGAAACTTGGACCGCTCTGGCGCAGGATTGAGCACGCGATGTGTCGTCGAGGGCAGAACACCGCCCGTCAATCGCTGCAACATGTCCCCACAATTGATCACCAGAGACCCTGCCGGCGGGTTTACATCTAGCCATTCGCCCGAGCGATGCAGCGCTTGCAGGCCGGCCTCTTCTGCGCCCAAGAGAAGCGTGATGACATTAATGTCTTCATGCGCCCCAGCGCGAACCGTACCTTGCGGAGGTGGATTCTTTTGCGGTGGATAATGCAAGAGACGTAGAATTGAGTTGCCGAATTGGACTTTGGTATCGAACCAAGTCTCGGGCAGGCCGAGATGCAGCGCGACGGCGCGCAGAAGCTGTGCTCCAAAATCATCCATTGCCTCGTAGAAATCGCGGGTAGCGTCGTCGAACTCTGCGACTTCCGGGACAGTTGGCGTGGCTTTCATCGTTGCTTGGTACGGGCTGTCCTCTGGCAGCGCGCGGCCCGTGTGCCAGAATTCTTTTAAGTCAGCCGCTTTCGCGCCCTTGGCGTTCTCTGTACCGAATGGCGTGTAGCCGCGTTGGCGCCCCCCAGCTGCATCATGATACTTTTCTTTGACGTCTTCTGGCAGCTCAAAAAAGGCTTTCGATGCGTTCACAGCTCGATCGATAATGCCTTGTGGGATCGGATGATCGCTGATCACGGCGAAGCCGGTCTCGCGAAATGATCGACCAAGCGCTTCGGCAAACGCCGCTTTCTCATCTGGCCATTGCTGGAAGGAGATGGGTTGGAAATATTCAGTCATGCGGCTCTCATACGCCGACCAAAAAAATAGGGGAAGTGCGGAACTTCCCCTATTTATGATTTCAATGTCAGAGGTCGAACGTTTTAACCGTTCGGCAGAGCTTCTGGCATTTGCCAGCGACCATCATCGGTTTGGCAGACTTCGACGGGTTCGCGAATGATTGTGCCGTCCGGCAAGCGTGTTTCGCGGCGGACCGTCGTGCATTCTCCAAATCCGACCGCGTCCTCAGCGCCGCCAGCGAGTCCATCATCCGGCGCTGTTGGGTAGGCAGGTTCGCTCGGATAAGCGGGCGTGCTGGGATAGGCCTCGGTTGCATTGACCCGCTGTGGCTCTTGGAAAACAGGGGGATCCCAAGCCGGGCCAGTCGGAGAGCGGGTGGGTGCATAAGGATCGCTCCAACGCGCATTGCCGCTGCTGACCTGCGAACCATAGCTGTAAGTGCGTGCGCAATTGGTTGAGTCGCCGGCGAGTTCGCTGCCGACGGCGGCGCCAAGTAGGCCACCAATCACGGCACCGGCTATTTCAGCACCATCATCGCCGCGATCGTGATAATATCCGCGTCGATAGCCGCGATACCCTCGGTAGCCACGGTAACCTCTATATCCGCGGTGTCCGCGATAATAATTAAACCCATTGTCGGGTTCGAGTTCTCCGCCAATCGCGGCGCCGAGCAACCCGCCTGCGACCGCACCGACAAGTCCGCCGGCCAAGCGGTCATTGTCCCGTTGGCGTTCGCACTGCACGCTGGCGACGGTTGGATTGGCAATCTGATACTTGCCCATGGAATGATAGCCTTCATGATCGGCAACCGCCGCTGGCGCTGCGCAGAACGCGGCCGCGGCAAGGAATAAGCTCGTTCGGATCATTGGCTGATCTCCTAATCAATTAAGGGTCATCCGCCCTCATGGGTCCCATTGTGCAAGAAAGCTGCCTGAACCAATCTGAATAGAAGCTGAAGGGCGCGGCGTGATCGACACTGGACGTTGGCACTGCGTGACGCCATGTTGTGAGCATGGGACTTGTGAAAGACGCACTTAAAACCGCGGGACGCGCGCGGTATACTGCCGCTCAGGGCCTTCGATCGGCTTGGTATGGCGGACAGTACGCGCTGGCGCGCCGCCGGTCCGCTGGGTTTAATCGCCCTGGTGAACCCGTGTTCAAACCGAATCATAAGCCGCAACTCAAAGCGCTGCGCAAAGCCTACTTTGACCTGTTTCGCAAAGATCGTGAGAATATCGAAGCGGGCCTTTATCCAGACCCGGTCAGTCGAGACTTGCGGCTTCGGGATCTTCCGCGAGCGGTTCAACGTGCGCAGAGCTTCTTAAGTGATGTGGCCGAGGTAGACCGTCGACGGCTCGAACGAAATGGAACGGAAGTGCGCGAAACCGTGGCCTCCGATCCGAAACGGTTCCCAGCTTACTACCGGCAGAATTTTCATTACCAAACAGATGGTTGGCTGAGCGAAGACAGTGCAGAAATCTACGACCATCAGGTCGAAGCGCTATTCACAGGGGCGGCTGATGCGATGCGACGAGCGGCGCTCGCAGAGCTCGTGACAGAGGTTCAAGGCCACGATCAACGCAAAGTCCAGGTTTTGGATTTAGCGTGTGGAACAGGACGCTTCATGGGACATGTGATGCGCGCGATGCCTAAACTTCAGCTTACAGGTCTAGATTTATCGCCCCCTTACGCCGAGGCCGCGCGTCGCAACGTCCGGCACTGGCCGCATGTCGACGTGGTCGAAGGCCAAGCCGAAGCTTTGCCATTCGAAGCTGAGCAATTTGATCATTTGATCTGCATTTACCTGTTCCACGAATTGCCGCCGCGCGTGCGCCCGAAAGTCATCGCCGAGGCGGCACGTGTCCTAAAACCCGGCGGGACGTTCATCGTCGCCGACAGCTTGCAGTTCGGCGATAATGAAGGTGTTGATGGGTTTTTGGAATACTTCCCCGAAGGGTTCCATGAGCCTTACTATAAAGGCTATTTGAGCTGGGCGTTCGATCCCCATATGAATGATGCAGGGTTCACATCGGAACGCCGCGAACTGGCCTTCCTGACAAAAGTTCGCGTCTGGCGCAAAGACGCTTAGGAGATCATAATGGCGACGAGAAAACTGATGCTGATCACCGGTGCATCAGCCGGGATCGGTGAGGAATTTGCTAAACAATATGCGGCTTTGGGCTGGGATCTGGCGCTGACGGCCCGGCGTGCAGACCGGCTGGAAAAACTCGCGCGCGACATGGAAGAAAAGTACAAAGTCGCGACCATTGTCATTTCGCAAGACCTCGCCCGCGCCAACAGCGTCGATACGATCCTGAAGGAAATCAAAGAGGCCGGGCGGCATGTCGACGGTGTCGTAAATAATGCAGGATACGGTCTTCCGGGGACGTTCTTCAATACCAAGTGGAAAGACCAGGCCGCTTTTTTGCGCGTGCTGTACACCGCGCCGATTGAGCTGACCCATAAAGTCTTGCCGGGTATGGCCGAACGTGGGTTTGGCCGGATCATCAATGTTGCCTCGCTCGCAGGGTATACGCCCGGCTCGAACGGCCATACGCTCTATGCCAGCGTCAAATCGGGCATGATCAAGTTCTCAGAGAGCATCAATGCCGAAGCCAAAGCAGCGGGGCATGACAACGTGCACTGCACTGCGCTTTGCCCTGGTTTTACCTGGTCGGAATTTCATGATGTGAACGGTACGCGCGAGAAAACGAATGAAATGCCGGACTGGCTATGGATGGAAGCTGCGCCGGTCGTAGAGGCGGGCATTGATGCGTGCGAAGCGGGCCATCCGGTTGTCGTCCCTGGCGCTGTGAACAAAGGGCTCGCGACACTCAGCCGGCTTCTGCCTGAACCGATTGGACGCGCCATGGTCGCGGCGCAATCAAAACGGTTTCGCAACGCGGAGTAGTTGGCGTCTTGCAGCCATGCCGGAAGCGCTCTACCTGACAGAAAACAATAACGGAGTCTGAGCTGTGCAAAGTCTGCTCGCTGCCATTCACGGCTATTTCCTATCGCCGATCCTGACGATCTATTTCTTCGCCCTATTGATCTACGTGATTTTGGGCTGGCTGATGATCGGCGGGGTTGTCGATAATCGCAATCAGACCGTCCGTTCAGTCTACCAATTCCTCTACTCCATCATTGAGCCGGTTGCGCGTCCGATCCGGCGGATCATCCCGCCATTGGGAAACTTGGATCTGTCCATTCTGGTAATCGCGCTCGCGATTCCTTTCCTCCGGGATTGGCTCATTCCGCGGATTATTCTCGCCATTCCATTCTAAAGAATCAGTTGTCCGGATAGTGACGAATCTTTTCCCTCGCTCTAAGGGCTGACGCTTGAACGGGATTGGGAAGGTTTGCGCGATGACGGCAGCACTCATTTCGGGGAAAGAGGTGGCTGAAAACGTTCGAGAGGACGTGGCAAAGGCGGTCGCGCAATTGCCGGGTCAACCGACCTTAGCGGTTGTGATCGTCGGAGATGATGCCGCCAGCCAAGTTTATGTCCGCAGCAAAGTCCGCCAAACCGAAGCGGCTGGAATGCGATCTCTGCACCATCACCTGCCCAAAGATGCCACGCAATTCGAAGTCGAGAATTTGATTTCTGATTTAAATGGGGACGATCAGGTCGATGGTATTCTCTTGCAGCTCCCGTTGCCAAAGGGCTTGAATGAAGCGTCAGCGATTGAGAAAATCGATCCCGCGAAAGACGTGGATGGCTTAACCGAGGCGAGCGCCGGACGTCTAAGCCTTGGCAAACCTGGCTTGCGGCCCTGTACTCCAACAGGCTGCGTCATCTTGGCCAAGCGCGCTCTAGGAGATGATCTGAGCGGTAAACATGTCGTGGTTATTGGGCGCTCAATCCTGGTCGGGAAGCCTGCCGCGCTCTTATTCTTGGCTGAGAATTGCACGATCTCCATCGCCCACTCTCGCACAGCCGATCTTCCGGCCTTGTGCCGAACCGCTGATATTGTTGTACCCGCTGTCGGCCGACCTGAAATGGTCAAAGGCGATTGGTTGAAGCCAGGTGCCTGCGTGATTGATGTCGGCATCAACCGTGTGCCGGCGCCAGAAAAAGGGGACGGCAAGACCAAGCTTGTCGGCGACGCAGATTTCGACAGTTGCGCTGAAGTGGCAGGCTCCATCACGCCTGTACCAGGCGGCGTCGGTCCAATGACGATAGCATGCTTGCTTCGCAACACCGTCCTTGCGGCGTGTGCGCGGCGCGGTTGGGACGTGCCGGAGGGGCTGTGAGCCAGTCTTATCGGGCCCCGAGTTCAGAGCTTTTCGAAGCCCTTTGGGCGCGGCAGTCCGGGATATGTGCGCTCTGCGGTCAGCCCATGCTGCGCAATCGGTTTCAAGCCTCGCATAGCCGTATCTGGACCAAACAGCGTGCCACGTTCGATCACATTGTCCCGACCTCTAAAGGAGGTGCGGATCGCGCCGAAAATCTGCAACTCGCACATGCGCGTTGTAACAAGATCAAAGGCAATCGTCTTTAGCTATTTGGCGATTTCGTCTGGGATGGCCTGATCCATACTGCGGGCAGGCTCGCAGCACGGCCCGCCAACTTGCTTCGCCGGAACGCCCGCCACGGTGCATTGCGCCGGAACATCTTTCAGCACCACAGATCCAGCCGCGACTTTGGCTTCGTCACCAATGTGAATGTTGCCAAGGACTTTCGCGCCGACTGAAAGCAGAACGCCATCGCCGATTTTCGGGTGACGGTCACCAATCTCTTTGCCCGTACCGCCGAGGGTTACGCCGTGCAGCAATGAGCAATTGTCGCCAACCACAGCTGTTTCGCCGATCGTAATATCAGTGGCATGGTCCAGCATCACGCCTTTGCCCATGGTGGCTGCAGGGTGGATGTCCACGGCGAACAGCTCACTGGCGCGCGATTGGAAATGAAACGCAAGTGTTTCCCGGCCTTGTTTCCAAAGGTGGTTTGCCACGCGATGCGTTTGAAGGGCGAGGAACCCTTTGAAAAATAAGAAGGGCTGCAGCATGCCGCGGCAGGCTGGATCGCGCTCTAGGGTGGCTTGCATGTCCGCCTCTGCGGCTTCGACCAAGGCATGATTGGCATCATAGGCGTTGGCGATGACTTGGCGAACCTGTTGAGCGCCCATTTCAGGACCGGCGAGCTTTTCAGCAATGTGGAATGCTAGCGCTTGGCAGATGGTCTCGTGGCTGAGGATGGCGGCATCAATATAGCTCGCCATGGTTGGCTCATCGGCGGCCGCTGCCCGCGCTTCGAAGCGCAAACGTGTCCAGACGGGGGGCGGTGCTCCAATGTCGGGATTATAATCCATAAGCCGGATCCTCCATTCGGCGTCTGCGTTACATGGAGTCCTCGCCGAAAGACTTCAAGTCAAACTTCGGTGAGGTTAGTTTTTCTTAGGATGGAGAAACCGGATGGCGAACTCGCCCGTGACGGCGCGCACGACTTCGCCCCGCAGGGAGCCGACGCGGACGTGCTCGCCAACAATCGGGACCGGACCGTCAAACTCAAATGCTGCACCGGTCAAAGAAATATCAATCACGCGGCATTGAATTTTGGTGCCATTGGTGCGTGTGACGAGTGCCGGACCGCCGGCTGCTTTGCGCGGCGCAGCTCGCTCATCTTCGAGATCATATTTCTCGTGATTGAGCAGCCAAACCAAGCGGTCAGCCAGCTTGTCTTTCTTATGCTGCGGGGTTTGGAACGCCACAGCAAAGCCGTTCTCAGTCTTCCGAATGACCTCTGCCGCAACCCGGCCAAGGTCATCGAAATAGCAGACAATTTTGCTGCCAATGGCCGGTACGGCGACCGCTTCCAGACGTGCGCCGCCGCAAGAAATGTCTTCCGTCAGAAACGTGTGATCCGCCTCTTCGAACAAAAACCGTCCGCTCAACTGCAACTCAACGCGCTGATGGCGCCGTCGATCCGGTTTTGACCGAATACTGGCCTGTGCAGGGAGGGGTTTGCGGGCGGGTAGACTCATCACGTCTCTCAAATAGGTGCGGCGCATCGCACAGGGGGATCACGTTGACATTAGGGAGCTTGGGTTCACAAATGGTTGATATTTCAGCAATCCTGTCAGTATTGACAGACTAGAACAGAGTCCCGGGGAAGTATTTATGGTCGAGAAAAAAGGGTATGATTACATCATCGTAGGCGCGGGAAGTGCAGGCTGTGTGCTGGCCAACCGCCTCAGCGAAGATCCGAATGTATCCGTCTGTTTGATCGAGGCCGGTAAGAAAGATACCTCACTGCTGATTCGCATGCCAGCTGGCGTTGGTGGCCTGATTAAAGAGGAAAATCCGCAGAATTGGGGCTTCTGGACCACTCCACAAACCCATATGGACAATCGCAAGCTCTACTGGCCACGCGGGCGCGGTTGGGGCGGTTCCTCCTCGATCAATGGCATGATTTATATTCGTGGCCATGCGCGGGATTATGATCAGTGGCGTCAAACGGGACTGACGGGTTGGGGCTTCTCGGACGTGCTGCCTTACTTCCGTAAATCCGAGAGTTATCAGGGCGGCGCCAATGACTTTCATGGCGGCGACGGCCCCTTGCACGTGAGCGAGAGTCCCATGCAGGACAGCCTCTATGACATGTTCGTCAATGCGGGCGCAGAGGCCGGATACCCGCAAACCACGGACTTCAATGGTCCGCAGCAAGAGGGCTTTGGCCCGTATCAGCGCACCATCCATGAAGGTGAACGCTGGAGTGCTTCTTATGCGTATCTTCGCCCGATTGAGAAGGAACGCCCCAACCTGACTATCTTGTCGACGGCTTTGGTCTCTCGCGTCGTGTTTCGCGGTGGCAAAGCCTATGGCGTGGAGACGGTGGCAAAAAAGGGCGCTCAACCGGAAACCATTCATGCCGAACAGGAAGTCATCCTTTGTGCTGGCGCGGTTCAGTCCCCGCAAATCTTGCAACTGTCTGGTATCGGCCCCGCCGACGAAATCCGCAAACATGGTGTGACCAGCGTGGTCGATAGCAAAAAGGTCGGGGCCAATTTGCAAGACCATTTGGACGTCACGGTCATCCACGAAATGACCCAAAAAGCGTCGGCCTACTCAAAGCAAGCAGGTCTCAAAAGATACGCCGTGGCGATCAAATATCTGATGACAAAGGAAGGGCCGGGCGCAGATAATTTCCTGCAAGCTGGAGCCTTCTTGAAGTCTCGTGAAGGGCTCGACCGTCCGGACCTGCAACTCCACTTGGTCAACGCCATGATGCGCGACCATGGCAATTACGATTATAAGCGCGATGGGTTCACCATCCACTCTTGTCAATTGCGTCCAGAGAGCCGCGGCACGGTTATGATCCAGAGCGACGATCCGTTCGAGCACCCGGCTATCGATCCAAATTATCTGGCGACCGAAACCGATCGCCTGACAATGCGCGAGTCGGTCAAAATGATGCGCGATATTGCCGGTCAAAACGCGCTCAATCCGCTACGCGGCGCCGAGGCTTTGCCGGGTCAAGAGGTGCAAACTGACGAGCAGATAGACGCTTATATTCGCGAGTATGGGGAAACGATCTATCACCCGGTCGGAACCGTCGCCATGGGCATTCATGAGGACGATCCGGTCGACGGTGAGTTACGTGTTCGCGGGGTCGACGGCTTGCGGGTTGTCGACGCCTCGGTGATGCCGACCTTGATCGGCGGGAACACCAATGCGCCGACCATTATGGTGGCGGAAAAAGCGGCTGATATGATCCGCGGCCTTGCCCCAATGGCGCCCCTGGATGTCGAGATCGCGGCTTAACAGTCTTTCGGCGCGTCGTCTTTGGTCCAAACGCGTTTGGCGTGTGTGTTCGCGTCTTGCGAAAGCCCCATCCAGGTCAGACGGCCGGAGCTCGCATTGACAATGACAAAACGACCACGTTCGGCGAGCACAGTTGAGAGCTTTTCCCTTAAGCTTCTTATGGACACCGCGGCGCGCAGAATGAAACACCCCGGCATGAGCTCAGCAAAGGTGCCGGTCTCGTTCAAAACCGCGATCGCGGCCCGTCGTCCGTCGCCATTAGATTGAAGGGTGATGAGGTAATTGGCTGAGGCAAGCTCTGCCTCGGGTTCGTTTTGCCGTTGATAAGCTGGAATTAGATTGCGGATTTCCGTGTGCTCAAAGGCCGATTTGAACGCGCCGCCATCGCCCGAGGCGATTTTAGAGGTGTCCAAGATCCGACCTTCTTCGGCAAAGGTCTTCATCTGTCCAAGTGTATAGGGTCCGTAGACCACGTCTTCGACCATGACCCGCCAAATGGGAGGGTCGATTGAAGATAAATCGAGAGCATTTCCGTTCGACATGTCGCCACGTCATCCTTGATTCGGCTTAATCAAGTCATAGCGTAGCGGCAAATGATGAACAGGGAGGTCACTATGATCGAGAGCGAATTCGTAAACACCAAAGTCGAAGGCAATGTCCTGATCGTTGAGATTAATCGGCCCGAGAAAATGAATGCGCTTCATCCGCCAGCTAATCGTGATCTCGGCAAGGTCTTTGATGCCTTCGCTGCGGACAAAGATCTATGGGTGGCAGTGATCACCGGCGCTGGCGACCGTGCGTTCAGTGCGGGAAATGACCTACGCTACCAAGCGGAAGGCGGCGAAATGTTTCCGGTGCCGAGTGGCTTTGGCGGCCTGACCAATCGCTACGATCTGTTCAAACCCGTGATCGCCGCGGTGAACGGCGTCGCTATGGGCGGTGGCTTCGAAATTGCGCTGGCGTGCGACATTATCATCGCCTCAGACAATGCGCGGTTTGCTTTGCCGGAACCGAAAGTGGGGCTTGCGGCTTTGGCTGGAGGCTTACATCGATTGCCCCGCCAAATCGGCTTGAAGCGGGCGATGGGGATGATGCTGACCGGCCGCCACGTCATGGCCGATGAGGGGAAAGAGCTCGGTTTCGTCAATGAAGTGGTCCCACAGGCGGCGCTCATGGATGAGGTGATGAAATGGGCCAACATGATCACGGAGTGTAGCCCGTCCTCGGTGCGCACTACAAAAGAAGTGGCCATGAAAGGGCTCGACACGGCAAACTTTCAAGAAGCCTTTTCGATGAAATATGACGCGATCGGCCGCATGCTGAAAGGCCCAGACGTGATTGAAGGACCTTTGGCTTTCTCGCAAAAACGTAAGCCGAACTGGTCCGGCGAATAAGCCATTTTCGTTTTACGTCGTCTTGTCATCCCGATATGGTCTTATGAATAAGACCATAAAGGGGTGAGTTATGTGGACGATTTTTCAATCGCTTTCGAATGCGTCAGCGAAAATTGTAGCGACCTTTTTCATGGTCATGGTGCTGATCATGATGGGCGTTTTGTTCGTTCCGAGCGCCTTTAATGGGGTCAATGACTTCGCCAATTATCTCGCCAATCTCGATATGGTACGGAACCCAGACATTGGGGAGCAGGGCGTCGCGGTGACACGCGTTTTCATCAATGAATCCTCCATATTCGGTATTGTTATGACACTGATTGCACGAGTGTTTGTCGAGATCATCTGGTGGTGTAGCGGTCAGCTTTGGAAAGCCGTCAATCCGACCGACGACGCCGCTTCATAAAAACCAACCAATTGCAGTCTGAGCTGCCGAATTCGCGCCCATTAGGTTTGCATGGCGCGCGCAGCCCGTTATGTCCGAACCAGAAAGTATTAGGAGTGAGCCATGGGCCGCGAAGAAGTCTTACGTCTTGAGGCGTACTTGAAGGAAAAACTCAATCCAGGTCTGCGTTTAATTGCTCGCAAAGAGACCGATGATTCCGTCGAGGTTTATCTCGGCGCGGAGTTTTTGGCGGTGGTCTATAAAGACGTCGATGATGGCGAAACCAGTTACGCCTTGAACATGACGGTTTTGGCTGAGGATATTGGCTCAGCCTAAGCGACTTTGTGACTGCGCAAACTGAATTTGACATCGCTCGAAGCGGAGAATTTGGCCTGTGAGGCCTGCTCCGTTGCGATTTCGATCATGTCCGATGGCGTCAGTCCTGCTTGCAAAGCCGCGCCGCCAAAAGCGCATTGAATGTATCCAACCATCTCATCGCTCGGCTTCTTGACGATCTTAAAGTGATCGAGTTCATCAATAATAGAACGGGCAAGGTTGGCGGCGTCGGCATAGGGTGACTTTGGCAATAAGATCGCAAGCTCTGACCCGTCGAAACGGGCGCAGACGCCAATATCACCAACGCTTTTCGCGAGGATGCCCGAGAGCGATTTCAGAATGAACTCAGAAATGTCGATCCCGGCGGATAAGCAGAGATCCTGCATGTTTTTCACGCTGACGATCATGACTGTAAGGGAATACCCATTCGCCAAAGCGTTTTGAGATTTTTCTTCAAGCAGCGCTTCAAACTGAGGGCGACTGATCAGCTTGGTGAGGCGGTCGCGCATGAGGTTTTCACGGAATTGGCCAACTTTTGAGTTGAGCTGGGTGATTTCATCATGCGTACTTTGAAGGGCGACTTGTATCTTCTGAGCCGATTCCTGCGTCGCTTGGGTATTGTCGATAATATCGTCGAGGGCCTGGATGATTTCATCGGGAGACGACGTCTTAGGTAGACGGGCTTTTGCGTCCCCCATACTGGCGACATATTGGTCAGCGCTTGAAATAGCGTCGGTGACCAGGGATTTGGCGCCAGCTACTTTTGCCTCAATGGCTTGGCTGATGTCTTGGAGCTGTTCTGACTCGCCAGTCTCGCGCACCCAGCTTTCATAAAGCTGGTTCATCTCAACCGTGGTGATGCCACGCTTGCGCTCCAGAATCGCATCCATGGCTGCGACCAGCTTTGGGTTCTTTCTGGAGACATATTCGAACCAAACCGCATAAGTCTTAGGGTCGGCGGCGGTTCTATATCTGTGAATAAGTTTGAACGCTGCGCGCCCCAGTTTGAAAGAGGGCGACTGAGCGGGCGAAAGCGTTTGACCACTCAGGGCATCGGACGTTGTGGCGTTCTGCATGAAAACGGATCCAAGGTGATTGCTTGGACCTGTTTTGACTACCTTGGGTTGAATTCGGATTAATAAATATAGACGAATAAAGCGCATTGCCGATCACAATGCGCTTCATCCTTGGATTTGTGTCTTAAAATTATTTGGCCTGTTACAGAACGTCGAGCATCTCAGCGACTAAGGGGTGCCGGACGACATCTTGCCCTTGCAAACGGATGACGGAGGCGCCGGAGAGTTTCTCCAGTCGTTCCGCGGCTTTTCCGAGACCAGATAGTTCAGGCAGGAGGTCGCTTTGTGCTGGGTCGCCGGTAACCACCATCGTAGAGTGCCAGCCAAGGCGCGTCAGTAGCATTTTGATCTGCGTATACGTGCAGTTCTGAGCTTCATCGATAACAACGAAAGCATTGTTGAGGGTGCGGCCGCGCATAAAGCCGATCGGGGCGATCTCGATCAGACCTTCCGCCATCATGTGTTTGAGTTGCTGCGGGCTCAAACGATCCGACAGCGCGTCATAGAGCGGGCGCAAATAGGGGGCGAGTTTATCTTCCATGGCGCCGGGCAAGAAGCCGATTTGCTCGCCCGCTTCGACGGCTGGTCGCGACAGTATGATCCGCGCGACTTTGCCCTTTTGTAGGGCTTCAACCGCTTTGCAGATAGCGAGATAAGTTTTGCCGGTGCCGGCGGGGCCAAGCGCACACACTAAGGATTTATCTTCTAGGGCTTCGAGCAAACGCGCTTGATTCTCTGAGCGCGGTTTGACGGTCTTCTGGTAGCGCTGATTGCGTGAGCCATGCGCTGGGGTTGGGGTTCGTTTTGGATTATCGGCATCATCGGGATGCCAATCATTGCCTCCTGGGATCGCATAGAGCTGTGTCTCGCGTGCGGCGCCTTTTTCAAAGAAGTTCGAAGCGTCGAAGGCGGCTTGTGCTTTCTGGCGTTTCGTTGCGGCGCGTTTACCCATGAGGATCTCCTTTTAGGACTGATGGTTGGGCAGAAAAAAACCGCCGTGCCAAAGGCAGGGCGGTCGATGAATCAGCGGGGAGGGACAGGGCGTCCGGACCGGAATGTTCATTCCTGGACGTTGGTGGTGTTTGCAAGCCTGGTCGATGGACCATCAGCAATCTGCCTCCCGAATCTCTATCTTGAATTACACACTAAGAGGGTTAACCGAGTGTGACAGTGATAATCCGCGCGCGAAACAAATGATGGGAGAATGGCATGGCATTATACGATTTTGACGGGGTTTGCCCAACAATTCCGCAATCGGGAAATTATTGGGTGGCTGAGAACGCAACCGTCCTTGGCAATGTGATTCTCGAAGAAAACGCCTCAGTCTGGTTCAACGCGGTTTTGCGGGGCGACAATGACCCGATCACAATCGGGGAGAACTCAAATGTTCAGGATGGGAGCGTTCTGCACACCGATATTGGCTGCCCGCTGAACATCGGAAAGGACGTTACGATCGGGCATATGGCCATGCTCCATGGTTGCACGATTGGTGATGAGACTTTGATCGGGATTGGCGCGACGGTCCTCAACCGCGCGCAAATCGGTAAGAATTGTATCATTGGCGCCCACGCCCTGATCCCAGAGGGCAAAGTGATTCCCGACAATTCCCTCGTCATGGGAGCGCCCGGGAAAGTGGTGAAAGAGCTCAGCGAGGCTCAGGTGATGCTGATCAAAGGGTCGGCTCAAGTCTATGTCGACAATTGGAAACGCTTCAAAGTCGGTTTGAAACGAATCGAAGGCTAGAAAAATAAGCTCATCCTTCGACTTCGCTCTGTCCTTCGACTTCGCTCAGGATGTGCTAGAACACCGATACTTGGTTCTGATGCGCTCGCCCCGCGCTAAGTCGAAGGGCGAGCGCATTGGATTTTGGACTTTACTCAAGCTCTCCGCTGAACACTTGTTCGAAGAACAAGGTTTCAGCTTCGCGTTGGAAGTCGCGGTTCGACTTTTTGCGGAAGCCATGGCCTTCATCCATCGCCATCAGGAACCAGGCCTCAACGCCATTGTCTTTGACCGCCTCGAGGATCTGTTCGGCCTCAGTGTAGGGAACACGGGGGTCATTGTAGCCCTGAATGATGAAAATTGGTTTGGTGATTTTATCGGCATTGAGGAGCGGTGAGATTTCCTCGAAGAAGGCCGCGATTTCTGGATCCCGCTCATCACCATATTCAGCACGGCGCAAATCGCGACGATAACCTTTGGTGTTGGTCAGGAAGGTCTTAAAGTCTGAAATCCCGACAATATTGACGCCGCCCGCGACACGGTCGGCATAATCAATCATTGAAGCCAGCACCATGTACCCGCCATAAGACCCGCCAAAGACAACGACACGGTCTTTGTCCAAGTCCGGCTGGGTCTCGATCCAATCGAGCAGCGCGCCAATATCTTCAACGGATTTCTTGCGGTTCAAACCATTGTCGAGCGACACATAAGTTTTGCCATAGCCCGATGAGCCGCGCACATTTGGCACCACGACGGCAGCCCCGAGCTCCTTCACCCAATACTGATATGTCGACGAGAAGGACGGTCGCGCTTGCCCCTCTGGCCCGCCATGGATTGAGACAATCACCGGATGTGGCCCATCGCCTTCTGGGCGATAGACAAAGGCCGGGATGTCCATTTCGTCATAGTTCGGATACGTGAACAGCTCTGGCTCTGCAAAGCCGCTTGTATCCATGCCGCCGACTTCTGCAGTGGTCCAACGGGTCAGTTCGCCGGTTTCGATGTTTGCGGACCATGCATCTGCCGGGCTGGTCGCGGCTGAGAAGGTGAAGCCGATCTGTTTGCCATCTGGATGGAAGGTGACGCCGCCGACAATACCAACGGGCAGCGCCGGGCCATCTGTGATTTCACCGCTCGCTAGGTCGAGCAGTTTAATCGTGCCGAGCCCGCCCTCATTCAAGGTGAAGGCGACCATGCTTTCATCTGGAGAGATATCATACCCGGCGACATCCCAATTGATATCACTGGTATAATTGGTCTCTTCGCCCGTTTCGGGGTTGATGCGGATCAGGTTTTTGAAATCAGAGCCTTTGTCGGTGGAGCTCAACAATGTGCCATCAGAGAGCAATAGCCCGCCATTATAGGCCACGTCATCGTCGGGATTGATCTCTGTGGTCTCGCCAGTCGCGACATCAATGACGAAGAGACGGCTCTTAGTGATGGAGATGTAGCGTTGCACCAGGAGCTGATCGGCTTCAGGCGAGAAATCGACGGCGAAGATCGCGCCTTCACCTTCGAGGAGCACACGCGTGGACTCCGGATCCGACGGATCGCCAATCAAAATGTCATAGTCTGGATCTCCATCAGTTGCCTGGTACCAAGCGCCGAGCGTTCCGGCATCGTTCCATACGAATGAACCATTGCGGGTGCCTGGCTCGGTGAAGGCCTGGGTCTCACCCGTTTCCATATCATAGCGATACGCCTGGAAGAATTCGTCGCCGCCGGTGTCCTTAGAGAACACAAAGGACTTGCCGTCCGGTGCTGCGCTGGCGCCGCCCACTGGTTCGCTATAGAAAGTAATTTGCTTTCGCGCACCGAGTGGCGTCGTCACTTCGTGAATTTGGCTGACCTCGCCAAAACGCGTTGAGATCAAAATGCCTTCATCAGTCCAGTCCTGGAAGCCGTGAGTACGAACATTCTGATATTGGCGTAGGCGTTCTTTGACGCTGTCAGGAATTTCGGGGAGGCCTTCCATGACAAGATTGCCAACTTCAATGCGAGCGGTTTCTTCTGGTGCGGCTTCAACGACCGCCTCGACCAGCTCGGTTTCAGCTTCTGTGACGGTTGCATCTGCCGTCAGCGCTTCGGTCACGTCGATCGAGACGCATCCAGCCAATGTGAGGGTGAACGCGCTGGTCATTAAAAGGGGAAGTTTGGCAGTCATGGGCACATTAGGTCCTTCGAACAAAACAATGATTTTGAAACAATCCCACTGACGCGCAGTAGGACGGGTTGATGTTTGTTAACCATGTCGACAATCAGTTTCAACTGAAACCAAATCAGGGGTCGGTCTTTGCCTCTCGGCGGGTCGCCACGAACACCATGCCTGCGAGTATCGTAGCAACGAGCACCCCGAGACCAATCCATGTGCTTTTAAGGAACCAAGCGCTGATCGCACAGGCGAGCGCCATCCCCGCGATCGCGGCGACCTTGCTTTTCCGGCTGACCGTGCCGTCTTCGATAAAGTCTCGAATGATCGGACCAACTCCCGGGCGTGCGTAAATCCAGTCGCGGACGGCTGGGTGAGACTCCGCCAAGCAAAACACGGCAATGATCCAGAAAATCGTCGTAGGCCAAAGCGGTAAGACCAGGCCGACAGCGCCGACGGTCAGAAATAGAAATCCAACAAGCGCCCAGAGCCACCTCATGCGACCTCCGCTGCTGCCGCGGCGCTCGCCCAAGCCCATTGGAAATTATACCCCCCAAGCCAACCCGTGACGTCCACACACTCGCCAATAAAAAACAGGCCAGGTTGAAGTTTGCTCTCCATGGTGCGTGAAGATAGGGCGCGCGTACACACTCCGCCAGCGGTGACTTCGGCGGTGCGCCAGCCTTCGGTCCCTGCGGGTTTGAGCGACCATGATTTCAGAGCTTGCGCCAACTGATCCAATTGATGGTTCGAAAGCTCAGCGAAACGGATGTTGGCTGGCAGCCCCACGGTGCTCGGGAAATAGTCAGCGAAGCGGCTGGGAAAGTGCTGATCTAGAAATTGCGTGACGGGTTGTCGAGGGGCCGCGGCTTTGGCGTCTTGAACCAATTGAAGCGCATTTGCGCCCGGCAGGAGATCAAAGGCGATCGTTTCACTTTGGTGCCAATAGGATGAAATTTGTAAAACCGATGGGCCGGACAATCCGCGATGTGTGAACAGCATGTTTTCGACAAAGCTTGGCCCATGCTCAGCGCGCGCCTCGACGGGAAGCGCAACACCAGAAAGGTCTGAAAACGCGGTTTTATGATCATCCGTGAACGTCATTGGGACGAGGGCGGGGCGCGGTGTGATGACATCATGACCAAACTGCTTGGCGATATCATAAGCGAAGCCGGTCGCTCCAATCTTGGGAATCGAGAGCCCGCCAGTGGCGATAATCAAACTGTCTACAGTGATCGGGCCGGCCGAGGTGCGCACCGAAAAGACACCCTCCGCCCGTTCGACGCTGTGGATCGATGTCTCCAATGCGAGGTGACCCCCAGCCTTGGTCAGCTCATTGATCAACATCTCAATAACGGCGACGCTTTTCTGATCGCAGAAAAGCTGACCTAGCGTCTTTTCGTGCCAGGTCAGGCCGTGTTCGGCCATTAAGGCGCAGAAATCCCAGGGCGTGTATCGCGCCAGTGCTGATTTCGCGAAGTGTGGGTTCTCAGACAGGAAGCATTTCGGCTCGGTTTCAAGATTTGTGAAGTTGCAGCGCCCGCCGCCCGAGATGCGGATCTTCTCCGCGGGTTTCTTGGAATGATCGAGCACGCGTACGGTTTTGCCACGCTGCGCGATGCGCGCACCGCAAAAGAGGCCAGCGGCGCCTCCTCCCAAAACCAAGGCTTCAACGTGTTCCAAAATTCCATCCCATGCCAACAATCATGGCAAAAAAGTCTTTATTCCGCCCTGTTGGCGGCAAGCCGAAGCCGTGTAAAGGATGTCTATAAAGAGAGGAAGGGACTTCAATATGACCGGTCGGACATCAGGGGTTCGCAGCACGCTGCTCGGGGCATTGGCATTTGCACTGGCCGCTTGCGGCGGCGGAAACAACACCTCTGATGAGATCCCACCCCCGCCAGAAGAGGCGGAAGGCCAGGTGGTTGAACGGTCTCGCTCCGCTCAAGTCGCCGCAGATCGGCGCGAGCGCGAACGCCAAAGACTGGCACAACGTGAGGGGGGCGAGCGCTTTTCATATGTCCGCTATGCCCCTGATACGAGCGACAGTTTACCAAAGGCCTGTTTGGTCTTTTCCGAAGCCCTGGACCCAAATGCCGACTATTCCATTTACGCTCCAATGGATGGCGATGTTGAGGTCGCTTATAGCGTCAACGGAACACAACTCTGTCTGAATGGATTGAGCTTTGCCGCGTCCTACACGCTGACCCTGACCGAAGGCCTGCCGTCTGAGGATGGCGACGAGCTCGGGCGCGAAGAAGAAGTGCAAATCAGTTTCGAAGACCGACCTCCTTATGTCGGCTTCAGTGGCTCAGGTGTCATTCTGCCTCGCGAGGATGCAGATGGCCTGGCTATCGAAACCGTGAATGTCGACCAAGTGAAGGTCAAAGTCTCGCGTGTGAACGATCGCGCTTTGGCGTTCAAATCCGTAACCCGCGGGACAGAAAGTCAGCAAGGGCGTTATTCCTACGTCTATGGCGATGAAAACCCGAGCGATCTGTCGTCCGAAGTTTGGTCGGGCGTCATGGACATTCAAAACGTCAAGAACGCACCGGTCGTCACCGTTTTCCCGCTGCCGGATGTGATCGGGACTCTTGAGCCTGGCGCCTATTTCATCGAACTCACCGATGGAATTGAGCTCGATCAATATGAGGGGCCACCAGCGTCCGCCAAGCGTTGGGTTATGCTCACGGATCTTGCTTTGACGGCGTATCGCAGCCAATCGGGCTTAGACGTCACGCTGCGTTCGCTGCAGGATGGGCGGGTTATGCCCAACACGCCGGTGCAACTCATCGCCCGGAACAATGAAGTGCTGAGCGAAGCCGCAACGGGTGTCGATGGACGCGTATCCTTCAATCCAGAAATGCTGGCGGGAACCGGCAATATGGCACCTAAACTTGTGCTCGCCTCAGGACTCAAAGGGGATACCGCTATTCTCGATCTTTCGCGGGCGCCGGTAGATTTGTCTGAGCTTGATACAGGTGGCCGGGTCACACCCGGTGAAATCGATGCCTATCTATACACAGAGCGCGGTATTTATCGCCCTGGCGAGACAGTGCACCTGACCGCCATGATGCGCGATCGGGCGGGCCGTGCGATTGCTGAACGCAACGGAACCTTGATCACCTACAGGCCAAATGGCATGGAAGCTTTCCGCGTCCGCTTTGCCGTAGAAGAAGCTGGTGCGCTTCAGCGTGATATCGAACTGCCGCGCAGCGCCTCACGTGGCATGTGGCGCAGCACGCTCGAAATCGATGGCCTGGGGCAGGTCGGCTCTGTCGCATATTCCGTCGAAGACTTTGTGCCGCAACGCATCGCGGTTGAGCTTGAAACCGAGGAGGCGCCGTTCCTGCCGGGCGATGACGCGCGCGATATCGATGTCTCGGCCCGTTTCCTTTACGGCGCGCCGGGGGCAGCGCTCACGGTCAAAGCCCAAACCCGCGTGGAAGTGGATCCAAATCCCTTCGGGTATGAGGGCTTCAGTTGGGGGCCGCATGATGGCAGCTTCCGCGAGCAGATCATCGACCTCGATGACCGTGTGACCGATGGCAGTGGTCAGGCGACCGTCCGCTTGGCGCCCGGTAATCGCGGTCAGAATGCTGACATCCCGCTGCGGCTCAATACGGTTGTTAATGTGCTCGAACCTGGAGGCCGTGCAGTGGCCGAGAGCGTTCGCATTCCGTATCGCCCGAAAGATCTTTATCTTGGGATCAAGCCGAGCTTTGAGGGGCGTTTAGGCTTTGAAGAAGAGGGCAATTTCGAGATCGCGGCACTCGGCGCCGATGGCGAAGGTCAAGTTGAGGACTTGCGGTGGAAGATTCTCGGGATCAATTATCACTACGATTGGTACCGCGAAGATGGTCGCTGGAAATGGCGTCGATCGCGAACGGTTCGAACCGTCAATGAAGGTGGGCTGAGGACCCAGAACGGCGCGGCGATGATCACCGTATCGGGCCTCGATTGGGGCGCGCACGAACTGGTGATTGAATCCGAGACTGGCAGCATTGCGAGCCGCGCCTTTAATGTCGGTTGGGGCGGAAGCGTTTCCGATGATGGCGTAGAGGCACCGGATCGGGTCGAAGTCGTCGTTGAAGAACAGCAAATCGTTTCTGGACGACCGGCGGCGCTGACGATCATCCCTCCTTATGACGGCGAAGCTCAAATCGTGGTGGCCACGGATCGCATCCTCTCGATCGAAACCCGGCAAGTGCAAGCGTCTGGAACGTCGATCACATTGCCCGTCTCTGATGATTGGGGCGAAGGCGCTTATGTCATGGTCAATGTCTATACGCCGCGCGATCCAGTTGTGCAGTCCAAGCCGCGTCGTGCGGTAGGGGTTGGCTATGTGCCGGTCAATCTTGAAACCCGGACCTTCAATGTCGAAATCGACGCCCCCGAATTAGTGCGCCCTGGACGCGCCCAGACGGTGACCGTCTCGCTCGAGGGCGGGCCACGTGAAAAAGCCTATGTCACGCTCGCAGCGGTCGATGAAGGCATTCTACGCCTGACGAAGTTCTCGAGCCCAGATCCCACCGATTGGTATTACGGTAAGAAAGCCATGGGTCTGTCGCTCTACGATGACTATGGCCGATTGCTCGATCCCAACCTTGGATTACCAGCGGAAGTTCGCACCGGTGGCGACCAATTGGGCGGTGAAGGCCTTTCCGTGGTGCCAACCCAAACCGTCGCCTTGTTCAGCGGTGTCGTGGAAGTGGGCCGCGGCGGCGAGGCAGAAATCGAATTCAACTTGCCAGAGTTTAATGGGGAGCTGCGCCTCATGGCAGTCGCTTGGTCACAAACCGGGCTCGGCGCGGCCGATCAATCCATGACCATCCGTCGTGAGGCCCCGGTCGATCTCATTCTTCCGCGCTTCATGGCGCCAGGAGATGAAGCTGTGGCGACCGTCAGCATCGATAATATCGAACTCTCTGATGGCAATTTCGATGCAAACCTAACCGCCTCCGCACCGTTGAGCGTGCCCACAGCGGAGTTATCGAAGGCGATCCCATCCGGCACGCGCTCCGATCAAGGCGTGCGGTTCAGTGCCGAGGGATCGGGGATTTCGGATTTAGCCTTACGCGTTGAAGGCCCGGATAATTACAATGTCACGCGCAATTATCAGATCGAAACCCGTTCAGCTTTCTTGCCGGTCACCAATATTGATCGGACGCTGATGGAAGAAGATCAAACCTTTGCGCCTGATATGAGCTTGTTCGATGGGTTCGTTCCCGGCACGGCGCAAATGACGGTGAGTTTCTCAGGACTGCCGGTTGATCCGAACGCGCTCTACAATTCTCTGGCGCGCTACCCTTATGGCTGCACGGAACAAACAATCAGTCGAGCCTTGCCGCTGATCTACGCGGAGCAATTGATTGAAGAAGGCGCTCGTGGCACGCAGCCGGTTGCGAGAGATCGCGTTCAAGCCGCGGTCTCACGCGTCTTGAACCGGCAAAGCGACAATGGGGCCTTCGGGCTCTGGCGAGCGGGTGATGGCTATGCCTCGCCTTGGCTTGGCGCGTACACGACAGACTTCCTCTATCGCGCCAAAGAGCAGGGCTATGAGATCCCTCAAGCGGCGCTGGATCGCGCTTATCAGTCGCTGCGGTCGATCGCTCAGGGCGACGCCTGGCGCGTCTATGGCTATCAGACGGATGTCTATGAGAGCCGTTATCACGACGATACGGAGAAGAAGCTGATGCAGCGCTCGGCGCCTTATGCGCTGTATGTGCTGGCGCGTGCAGGCAAAGCCGATGTGTCCCGGTTACGCTATCTGCACGATCGAGAATTGTCCGAGATGCGCTCACCGTTGGCCAAAGCGCAACTCGCGGCGGCCCTATCCTATATGGGCGATCGGGCCCGCGCCACCAGCGCGTTCAATGCGGCCGAAGAAGCTCTCGGCTTTGAGAATAGCGGTGACTATTATCAAACCCCGTTGCGTGACTTGACGGGCGTCTTGGCCTTGGCTGCGGAGACTGGCTTCAACGACCATGTCGCGCGCCTTGCCGAGCGGATCGGCGAAGACACGCCTAAGCCTGACCGACTGACCACACAAGAGAAAGCGTTCATGCTTCTTGCCGTGGGTAGCCTGTCGCAAGAAGATGGCCTGCGTCTCGACGTGGACGGGCTCGGTCGCAATAGCGACAATGATCGCCGTTATTTCGTGACCCCTGACCAGGTCGAGCGTGGTGTTAGCTTCCGCTTGCGCCGTGGTTCTAATCCCGTGTTCCGCACAGTGATGGTGACGGGGTCGCCCGAAAGTGCGCCAAGCCCGGCCAGTGAAAAGCTATCCGTGAGCAAGCGCATTCGCTCTATGCAAGGCGCCCGGGTCAACTTGGATGATCTTACCCAAGGCGATCAACTGGTCGTGGCTTTGACGCTCTCACCGCGCGAACGCCGCAATAATCCGGTCATTTTGGAAGATCTGCTCCCTGCCGGGTTTGAGATCGAAACGGTGTTGCGCCCAGCAGATGGTGCACGCGAATATGGCCCCGATGGCGCCTTCGCTTGGATCGGGGAGATTGATCAAGCAGAGACGGCCGAAGCGCGGGATGATCGCTTCGTCGCCGCCATTGACGTCGTTGGAGACGACCGGACACTCGCCTATGTCGTTCGCGCCGTAACCCCCGGTTCGTTCACGATGCCAGGCGTGGTGGCCGAGGACATGTACCGTCCGGATGTGTTCGCCCGCTCGGCTGCAACAGAGATTACGATTGCACCACAAGTCACTGGTCCTGGCGGCAGCCGATGATTTGGCTCAAACGGTCAGCGATCCTGATTGCGGTATCGCTGACCGCCATTTTTATCCTGGATAAAATCTTCCCGCCGCCAATTGAACGGGGACGGATCGTGTCCGTTATGGTCACCGATCGGGATGATCGCCCTTTACGAGCGATCCCACTGTCGACCGGGACTTGGCGGTTCGCCGCGGATCTCGATGAGATCGATCCGATCTTTATAGAAGCTTTGCTCGAAGTGGAGGATCAACGGTTTTGGTCGCATGGTGGGACGGATTGGGTCGGCATGACCCGCGCGATTGTGAGTTCCGCCAGCGCGGGTCGCGTGGTTTCTGGTGGATCGACGATCACCATGCAGACCGCTCGGCTTTTGGAGCCCCGGCCGAACCGGACGATCGGAGCGAAATTGATCGAAATTTGGCGCGCCCACCAAATTGAGTGGCGTCTTTCCAAACGCGAGATTCTGGAGCTCTATCTCACGCTGACCCCTTATGGCGGGAATTTGGAAGGCATTCGCGCGGCGAGCTGGCGGTATTTCGGACGCGCGCCGGATCGTCTGTCGGATGATCAGATTGCGCTTCTCATTGCGCTCCCGCAGTCACCAGAAGTCCGCCGCCCTGACCTTCGTCCAGAAGGCGCACGCCTCGGGCGCGATGAGATCGTCGCCAAACTCGAACGGCTCGGGTATTTTCCGGAGCATCGCGCCGACGAGGCCCGCAACGCCGTTATTCCTGGACGGCGATATACGTTCCCCGATCGCGCTTGGCACGCCACGGGACACGCCGCGGCCGACCGGACGCGCGACGTTCGATCAACCTTGGATGCCGGTCTGCAAGCCGAACTTGAGCAAATCGCGCGGCGTCACGTCGAAGCCTTGGACGACGACACGCAAGTCTCGATACTCGTTGTCGATATTCCGACGCGCGCCGTGCGGGCGGCCGTCGGGTCCGCGGATCGCAAGCGCCCCGGCGGTTGGCTCGATCTCACCGCGCAAGCGCGCTCGCCGGGGTCAACTCTCAAACCGTTCATCTATGCCTTGGCCTTTGACGATGGCAGCGCGGCGCCAACGACGCGGATTGCTGATTTGCCGAAGCGGTTCGCGTCTTACCAACCCGAGAATTTCGACCGCTTGTTCCGGGGCGACGTTCGCGTATCGGAGGCCTTGCAGCACTCTCTCAACGTCCCAGCGGTGCTGACTTTGGATCGGATTGGGCCTCAACGTTTTGCCGCCGCCTTGGCTTTGTCCGGGGCCTATCCGCGGATATCAGGCGCGGCACGTAAAGATCCGGGCCTTGCTTTGGCGCTAGGCGGCGCAGGACTGACCGCTCAAGAGTTGGCTGTGCTTTATGCTGCGCTCGGCGATGACGGTCTCGCAAAGCCGCTCATTTGGGACGAGGACGCGCTCGGACACTCGACGAAATCCTATCGATTGATGAGCGCAGAGAGTGCGGATCAGATCGTCAAAATTCTTAAAGACACACCCGCGCCTGCGGGCCGGATGCCAGGACGCCTGACTGCGAATGCCCCCGAAGTCGCGTTCAAAACCGGGACGTCTTACGGCTTCCGGGACGCTTGGGCAGCCGGCGTGGCAGGCGATTATGCGATTGTTATTTGGGTCGGCCGCGCCGATGGTGCCCCGCGGCCGGGCGAGACCGGGCGGAAAGCGGCTTTGCCACTCCTATTCGAAGTGGCCGATCGTGCGGCGCACCATCTGGGCGAAAGTGGATCATCAACGACACGGCTGATGAGCCAGAAAGCGCCCCAAGCTAAGGGGGCTTTGGCGCGCTTTGATGGAGATGCGAAGCCACCCGAAATCCTTTTCCCGCCGCGCAATGCTGAGCTTTGGGCCGGAACCGTTGATGGCAAACCGGCGCGCCCTTTCGTGTTCGCGGGACGCGGGGAAGGGGCCTTGCGCTGGTATGTCGATGGGGCCCCCGTCACGCTGGATGATGGCGGATTACCGAGTTGGCGACCGGACCGGGTCGGATTCTATCGCGTGTCCGCGGTGGATCCCGCCGGGCGCGCCAGCAGCGTTGAGATCCGCGTGTTGGGTGATGGGCAATAGTGGAGGTCACGCTCGATCTCGCGCGTGAATTGGTCGCTGCCCAATTCCCGGATTTTTCCACGCTTTCGATTGAGCCTGTTGCCTCTGGTGGGACCGATAATGCGATCTTCCGTCTTGGCTCTGATTTCAGCCTGCGGTTTCCCAAACGCGCTGATGCGGTCAGCCAAGTTGAAAAAGAACAGGCCTGGCTGCCGCGATTGGCGCCATTGCCTTTGCGTATTCCAAAGCCCATCAAACAAGGTGAGCCGAGCGAGAGCTATCCGCATCCCTGGTCGATTTATGATTGGTGCCGAGGGGCGCCCTTGTTTGAAGCCGCGCCGTCCGATTGGGGAGAAACAGTCGATCGCCTGGCTGCGTTCCTTTTGGCTTTGCAATCCAAGGAAATCATGGGCGCACCAAAATCCGGTCTTCAAAACCACTATCGCGGTGTCGATTTAGAACAGCGTGATCGGCTGACCCGCGGCGCGATTGAAGGGCTTGCAGATCTTTATGATGCTGAGGCAATGACACGCGAATGGGAGGCAAGTCTCGCGGCCTCGAAACACACCGATGCGCCAGTTTGGTTGCACGGCGACTTGCAGGGCGGGAATTTGCTGATCGAAAACGGACAACTTTCAGCGGTCATCGATTTCGGGTTAAGCGGTGTGGGCGACCCTGCCTGCGATTTGATCGTGGCCTGGTCGGTTTGCCCGGCCGCGGCACGTGATCGATTTCGGACCAAGATGGGGTGCGACGCAGCGATGTGGCAACGTGGGAAAGGATGGGCGCTGTCGGTCGCCGTCATTGCTTTGGATTACTATCGAGATCGCAATCCCCAACTCTCGGCCATTTCGAGCCAGACCATAGAAGCCGTTTTGGCGCCTGATTGATCTTGCTGCCGCGCGGAGAAGTCTAGACAGAGACTTCGAAAAAAGTGACACTCGCGTCATGAATAAGACCCATTATGACGTTTTGATCGTAGGCGCGGGCCTGTCTGGCATTGGCGCGGCTGTCCATTTGCAGAAAAAGTGCCCCGGGCGCACTTATCAAATCCTTGAAATGCGCGAAGCGATGGGCGGGACGTGGGACCTATTTCGATATCCCGGCATTCGCAGCGACAGTGACATGCATACGCTGGGCTTCAACTTTAAGCCGTGGGAAGCGGAAAAGGCGATCGCAGATGGTCCGGCGATCCGTGAGTACATTCACGAGACTGCGGATGAATATGGGATCAATCCGAATATCCGCTACGGCCATAAGGTGGTTAGCGCCGAATGGGACAGCGCGACGGCGCAGTGGACCGTCCACGTCAAGGTGGAGGGCAAGCGCAACAAGCAGAAGTTCACCTGCAATTGGCTCCATATGTGCGCCGGTTATTACCGCTATGATCAGGGCTACACGCCTGAATTTGAAGGCCGGGATGACTTCAAAGGCGACGTGATCCATCCGCAGCATTGGCCGGAGGATTACGATTATTCTGGCAAAAAAGTCGTCGTCATCGGTTCCGGGGCTACGGCAATGACATTGGTGCCCGCGATGACCGACAAAGCCGAGCATGTAACGATGCTCCAGCGCTCGCCGACCTATGTCGTGTCGCGCCCGTCGCATGACAAATTCGCCAACGGATTGCGCAAATTCCTACCGGGCATGATGGCGTACGGAATTACGCGGTGGCGCAATGTGCTGTTCCAATTGTTCTTCTACAACCGCACTCGTACCGCGCCGGATAAGGTCAAACAAAAACTCCTAGAGATGACGCGCGAAGAGCTCGGCGACGAATATGTCGAGAAACATTTCACACCGAAATATAATCCCTGGGATCAACGTCTCTGTCTGGTGCCCGACAGCGATTTGTTCGTGGCGCTTAAGGAAGAGAAAGCATCGGTCGTCACCGATCATATTGAGCGCTTCACCGAAACTGGAATCAAGCTCAAATCCGGCGAGGAGCTCGAGGCCGACTTGATCGTCACTGCGACCGGGTTGGACCTTCAATTCATTGGCGGGGCTGAAATCAGCGTCGATGGCCGCGTTCAAAATATGCATGATTTGCTAAACTATCGCGGGGCGATGGTGTCCAACATTCCGAATTTGAGCGCGGTGTTTGGCTATACAAATGCGAGCTGGACCCTGCGGGCCGACCTCACCAGCGAATATATGTGCAAAGTCCTCAATCATCTTGAGCGCGAAAACTATGTTGAGGCGCGTCCGGTCGCGGATGGCGTCGAGGCGGAGTCCGATTTCCTGGACTTTTCGTCGGGCTATGTGCAGCGCGCCATGGAGCGGTTCCCACAGCAGGGCAAATCTGCACCTTGGATCATCACGCAGAACTATGCCCGCGATATCTTTTTGATGCGCCATGGCAAACTTGAAGATGGGGCGCTGATCTTCCGCCGCGCGCACGAGACGGTCGATCAGGTGGCTGGGCTCACGCCGGTCGCCGCCGAATAGCAGCGATTGCAGACTGAGACGTAATTCAATCTTGAACGCAAACGCGCTCCGGCGTATGTGGGGCGTTCGAGTGCAGCCTTAGCTCAGTTGGTTAGAGCGCCGGTTTGTGGAGCCGGAGGTCCTTGGTTCGAACCCAAGAGGCTGTACCATTCCAAGAAAACAGTAATGATTACTCTGAAGTGCGCGGCTTGAGCCAGCCATAAGCGCTTTCATACTTCTCATATCTGTCGGCCGGCACCACATAGTGACAGCGCAGCTGGCTGCTGATGAAATCTGAAACCACGAAGCGGTCAGAGGTCCGGTAATGATCGCCCAGGACGGGTTTGATCGCATCCGTCGCTTCTTTCAGGCGATAGTGCGGAATGGTTGGGAAGATGTGATGGATCACGTGCAGGTTGCCAATATTATGCGTGAGCCAATTAAACGGCCCATAATTGCGATCCACCGCGGCGAGCGCGCCTTTTAGACGTGTCCAGTCCTGGTCATCATAAACCGGAACATCAGGATCGACATGCTGCATGTAAGTCACGAAGGTGAGCCACGCGCCGTAGATCAAGTATGGCGCAAGAATGTATTTGGCGAAAAAGCCCCAACCGAACATCACGCCGAGACTAATATAGAGGGCCAAAAAACCGGCCAAAGCGACAAGGCCTAAATACCAGCTTACCCGGACCGATTTTGTGTATAGATCGCTCTGCGGGAGATAGTGGCTGCCGGTGATCGGTTTGTAAGTGGTCAGATTACGAATGCCGAGTTTGTACATCGGCCAGCCGATAATCACGAAGATCCCGGACCGGAAAATGATCTTTCGAAACAGAGTGTCTTCGCCTTTTCCGGCGGGGCGGAACACTTCTTCTTGGCGGAAGTGTCCTGTCTTTGTGTGGTGGAGGGCGTGGCTGCGCTGCCAGCCGCGATACGGCACCAAGATCGCCCCATGCACGAGAATGCCAACAAGCGTATTGATCGTACGGCTGCTTGAAAAAGAGCCATGGCCTGCGTCATGCCCAATCACAAACAGGGACCAGAGCATTGTGCCGATGAGGAAAATGACGGGCCACTCAATATACCAAGCGCTGGTAAGCGTCAGGATGTAATAGAGACCCGCAATCACGGCCAAATCGAATGCTAAATAAGCGAAGGCGCGTCCCGTATCGGGCTGAAAACAGCGTTTTGGGATCGCCTTGTGGAGATCTTGGACCGTGAAGGGCAGGGCAGCTTGGCTCATGGTTTACTCTTAGGAATATTTGCAGATCGCAGATTTCACTTAGTCTTCGCTCATATTGTGGATGTAAAGTTAACACTCGTTGCGCGAGTTGCTCTCCGAATGGGTGGCACAAGCGCGCACAAACTGCGCGAGAAGCGCTGAAGACTCACAGTTTGCCTTGCCCGACGGGGTGACGGGAGCTACGAAGCACCCCATATCTGTTGCGGCGCGGCATCGCGCGTCGTTTTTTATGGAGACAGGATGTCAAAAGAAGAAATCATTGAGTTTAACGGCACCATCGTCGAACTCTTGCCGAACGCGACCTTTCGCGTGAAGCTCGAAAATGACCATGAAATCATTGGTTATACGGCCGGCAAAATGCGCAAGAATCGCATTCGTATTCTGACCGGGGACAAAGTTCTTGTTGAAATGACCCCTTACGATCTGACCAAAGGTCGGATCACGTACCGCTTTAAATAGGCCGCGCGCCTTGAGCGAGGCACAAGTTCCAGACGGGTATGAGCGACACTTTCGTCGCTCCGGACTGACCGACCCTTGGGAACCCCTCTATTCTCGAAAACTAGAAGACCGCATTCAAATCGGTCTGGTATTGGCTGAACCGCACTGCAACTCGCGCGGTCTTGTCCATGGCGGATTGATTGCAGCCCTTGCGGACAATGCGATGGGGCTGTCGTGCGTGGTCGCGCTTGGCAAGGCTGGCCGCGATGCGGGTAAAGGCCTCGTCACAGTGTCGCTTGGGACAGACTATCTGGGCAGCGCCAAGCTCGGCGAGTGGTTGGAGATTGACCCTGAACCAGTGAAAGTGGGCGGCTCTATCTGTTTTGCCCGCGCAATAGTCCGCGGCAATGACCAACCTGTGGCGATGGCCAATGCCACATTTAAGATCCTATGACTAAACTGATCCTGGCCAGTGCCAGCCCGCGGCGTCAGCAATTATTATCGCAGATCGGTGTGACGCCCGATGAGATCATCCCTGCAGATATTGACGAAACCCCGCATCCTGGAGAGGTACCGCGCGCTTATGCTGTCCGTCTCGGACTCGAAAAGGCACAAGCGGTTCATCAGGTCGGGCAATACACACTCGCGGGGGATACCGTGGTCGCGCTTGGGCGCCGGATTTTGCCGAAGGCAGAAACCGATCAAGAAGTGATCGATTGCCTCCGTCTTGTTTCGGGCCGGGCTCATCACGTGCTGACCTCAGTCTGTTTGATCGGGCCAGACGGACGTGTGGTACAGCGACTGAGTGATACGCGCGTTCAAGTCAAACGCCTGACAGAGGTCGAAATCGCCGCTTACGTCGAGAGTCAGGAAGGGCTCGGTAAAGCCGGCGGATATGCCATTCAAGGGCGGTTCGGTGCGCATATTCGCCGAATTAGCGGCTCTTATACCGGCGTTATGGGCTTACCGGTTCATGAGACGGCTCAGTTGCTCGGCGGGCTCGGCTACCGATTATAAAAGTCGAACTCGATTTCGTATTCTAAGTGGCCGTCGCCCATAGACAGGTCATAGCCGCCAAACCCATAGACATAGTCAAATCTGACGGATTGAGATGGCAAATCGGCTGCATCGCGGCGGCGGATCGCGTTGCGAAACTCCATGATCCGTGTTGGGCCACCGAACAGGTCGCCGAGATCTTGGACATTGTTCTGGCGGCGAATGTAATTGCCATTTCGCGCATTCGCGCCAAACGCCATCCCATCATCGACGCCGCTGCGGGTCACATCATACATAAAATCGATATTATTCAGCAGATTAGCGCCATTGAAGCCTTGGTCCGCGCCCAGCAAACGCGCTTCTGCGGTGACATAGAAATCCGTTCTGGAGGACAAATAAAAGCTGCGTTGCGCGGATGTGTCTGACGCCACGAGATCGGTGCTCAGCGAAACTTGGAACGGGTCGAGGCGGTCGCCTGCGTCTAAGAAGCCTGTATTGTTGCTGTCCACGGGCAATCGATCCGGGATGCCGTCGCCATTTGTGTCGATGCCCAGAATAACGCTTTGATCCTGTAGGGGGACGGAGTGAAACCCTTCGGTGCGCGAGCCAGTGATCACGGGGTTTACACCGCCGGAGCCTTGGAATGGATTGCCGCTCCAAGGAATCATTCGCCCGCCTTCGGGCACAGTTCCACCCGTCGCGAAGATGTAATTGTCATAGACATTGAACGTGAAGCCGTCATGCACGACCACGCAGCCATAGACGCGGCAGTAAAAGTCAGAATCGAGCCAAGACGCTGAAGCCGGGGGCGCCAATGCCAGCATAGTACCCCCAAGACTTAGCGCTTTGAGCTTATTCCAGAGCCGTTTCGGCATCGTCCATCAGGGCAGCCGGAGCAGCTGTCTCTTCGTAGGATAGATCTGATTTGAACGGGGCTAACATAATCGCGCCGGCAGGGTTCTGCGGGGCGAATATGTTCTCCAGCGTCACTTGAACTTCCGGATTGGTTGGGAGCTCTGCGGTCAACGGCATCCGGTACTTTCGGGCGCCATCATGCAGAACCACTAAATTGCTGATTGGTTCGGTGATGGTGTCACCGCTATCGCCTGAGATCTTTACCTCACCGCGCAGGCGAGCATGAGCATTTCCGCTATTTTCGATATCAAATACAACGGCTTGTTCGCCTTCAGGGGATTTTGACAAGGTCGCACCTTTAATCTCCGGTTTGCTTTCAGCGTCTCCCATCGTGAGGTAGAACAGACTTGCAATCTGGTACTTTTTCCAAACGCCTGATTGGCCCGAACGCTCTTCAGGCAATAGGGTGGAGGCGATCAATGCAAACCGGAAATCCCCTTCACGATCAATCCGGATCGGCGCGGCCATGTCGACAATGACTTGCTCGGTCTCACCTGGATCAAGCGTGACGAAAGCGGGGCTGAATCGCACCCAGTCGGCGGCCGAAACATCGCTTTCTCCGGGCGGAGACAAAGCGATTTGTCCATTTTCGTCCAGGCTCCAATCAGCAAGACCGAGCGTCAGCGAAATCGTATCTTCTTGGTGTACATTGCCGAGATTGATAACTTGTCTTTGTCGGTCGCCAGGTTGGATCGACATTTCAACCGTGGTCGGCTGCAGGCCAATCCCAAAAGATGATGCCGGTGCGGCGATTGCGGCGAGTGCAATGGCAATCATGCCCGTCCGCAACGCGAAAGGAAAACGCATTCAAAATCCCCTAATTATAAGCTCTTATTGCTGTTAGCTTACGCGGTTATGGTTACTGGAGGGTTTCCAATGAAAGCCACGACTTGCCGCTTATGCTCGGCTCGGGTAACGCGATCGCATGAAACTGCCAGGACATAAGAAGCGCAAACACGTCGCGGCGGATATTTCGTCGAAACCCGGACGGATGCGGGCCGAACGCGAGCTGGTGCTTGGGGATCATGGCTTTCTGCGCGAAAGCTTCCAAAATCTGCATAAGATCAGCGATGTGATGTGGCGCTCAAACCAGCCTAATCCACGTCAGATTGCCGATCATGTCCGTCTTCGCGGGATTAAAACCATCCTCAATCTGCGTGGACCCAGCACACGCGGCTATTACTTGCTCGAAAAAGAGGCTTGCGAAGCCCATGGCGTGGAGTTGATCGACTTTCAGGTCTTTTCGCGCGACACACCAACCGTGGAGCGGGTTTTGGAGGCTAAAGCGCTCTTCGAATCAATCGCTTATCCGGCTTTGATGCACTGCAAATCTGGGGCAGATCGGGCCGGATTGATGAGTGTTCTCTACGCCATTTTCCAACTTGGTGAGCCTGTCAGCGTGGCGGTTCGGCAACTGTCGAAGAAATACCTACACATGAGAGAGGGCAAAACCGGACTCTTGGATGCGTTCTTTGAGACCTATTTGGAGGCGGAAGCGTCCACCGGAATTGCCTTCGAAGACTGGCTGACCACGGAATATGACCGCGAACAGGTCAAAGAGGACTTCCTCAAATCCGGAAAAGGAAAACTCCGGCTCGATTGGATCTTGCGACGCGAATAGGGACTTTTCTCTGGCCTTGGTGCGGGATTCGTGGAAGTTTCTACGGGTGCGAAACATTGAGGAAAGGGGTTCGCCTATGAAAAAGGTTATCTTTGCATCGCTCTTCGCTATTGGCCTCGCTGCCTGCGGTGGCGCTGGAGGCGGCGGCGCAAAAGCTGCTCTGGTTCAGTCCTGCATGGACGATGGCAGCACGGATGAGAGCACGTGCAACTGTATGGCTGACAAAGCTGTCAGCGATCTTGATCCAAAATTGGTCGATATTCTCGTTGAAGCAACAAAAGCTGAAGACGAAGATGCATTCATGATGTCGAAAATGGGCGAACTCACACCTGAAGAGATGACCTCGTTTATGACCGTCATGATGGGGGCCGCCACTGAGTGCGGCATGGAGATGTAACGGCCTAGCGCCAGACTGGTTTACACAACCCGGACCTGAAAGAACTCAGATGTCCGGGTTGTCTTTGCGTAGAAAGAGGATGTCATGAAATTCTTCATTATCAACAGCTTCCGCTTGATGGTTTATGTGGCTTACCTGGCCACCATCATCATTGGGCTTTTGCTCGCTTACTATAATGCGGTGCCTCAGAAAGGGGCGATGATCACGGACCTAATCGGCATAGAGGGGCCACTGGCTCAAGTGCTCTCATTCGCCGCGCTCTCGGTCGGCAGCTGGATTGCCGCCAGCGTCGTGGCTGGCTTGATCGTTACCATTCTCGACATCCGCGACGACATTAATGATCGTCTTCCGGACGCCCGGCGCGACGACTAATTTGTAGTCTGGGGAGGGCCGTATGAGTGCTTTGCAAGTCGCGGGCGTCTATGTCGCGATCAATCTTCTGATGCTCATATGGCTCGCCTTTCGGGTGGTGACCCACCGATTTCGCGGGAAGATTTCGATGGGGGATGGCGGGTCTGAAGCGCTTGCCAAAGCGATTCGTGTGCACGGAAACGCATCAGAGAACATACCGCCCATGCTAGTCGGCCTTTTGGCCTTCGCTTTTTTGAACGGCCCGATCTGGGCGCTACATGCGCTTGGGATCACGTTTACGATCGGGCGCATCCTGCATGCGATCGGGATGGGCGGTGGTCCTATCATATTCAGACAACTCGGCATGGTGCTCACATGGACGACGATGGGCATTGTGTCGCTTGCCTTGCTGTATTTGGCGTTTAGCTAGGCCTGCATGGCCAAACCACTCGTTTTTTTCGGACCTTTTTCGAGAGAGCCTTTCGCGCACGCGTCAGCTGATCGTTCCCTCATTTCCATATGCCGCCATCTTTGTGGCAGCATCGGGCCTGTTGATTTGGGCGGCAAACATTCTGCCGGATGGCGGGTCTGGGTTTGTTGTCTTTAGCGGGCTCACATTTCTGACCTTGTTCGCCCACAGCTTGTTTTCCGTTGCTATGTATCATGCGGTTTTGCCCGCCAGAACGGGACAGCTTGCGGCGGCGTGGAAGCTCACCCTTGCTTGGATGTTGGTGTTTGTGATCCTTGCCATCGGCGCCAGCATGATCACGCTCTTTTTCGCATTGATCGGGGGCCAGCCTGGGTGTTGGGACCAGCGATGATGTCGGTAATATCGGCGATATGACCCAACAAATGCGCGAGGGTGGCACGTTTTGGCCCGTCTTTGTCCTGTTTCTGGCGACTCTGTTTGGGGTATTTTGGTTCATCACGCGGCTGATCACGTTCGCGGCCGCGACGGCATCACGCGGCACTGTGCATGTCTTGCGAACTTGGTATTGGACAAAAGGGCGATTCCAGGTTCTGGGCCCGCTTCTGCTCGTTTTGATCGCCTTACCGCTCGTCGCGCTCTCTTATCTCAGCACTTGGGTCGGGAACGCGGTGTTTAGCGCGGAACCGTCACCGATCGAGGCGGCCCTCTCAGCCATGTTAGGCCTTATTATTCTTCTGCCGAGCGCCTGGCTCGGACACGGCTTTGCGGCAACGGCGTTCGATCATCTTGCTCCTGACGAGGATCAGACAACGACCCCCGCTTCATAGAGCGCGTCGATCTTCGATTCGTCATAACCCATCGCCGCCAACACATCGCGAGAATGCTCTCCCATGCGGGGCGAAGCGCCTTTCGGGCCGTCATTGGTGCCCGGAAAGCGGATGGGCGACGCTGGCGAGGAGAAAGTAGACCCATCGCCGCTTGCGCTTGGCACTTGTGTGATGCCACCAGCAGCCGCGACTTGTGGGTCTTTCGCGACCTCAGCTAAGGTTTGGACAGGTGCCCAAGCAATCGCTTCAGTGTCTAGGCGCTCAGCGATTTCGGCTTTGGTGTATTTGCCAAACTCGTCATCCATCAGCGTGACAAGCTCGGCGGCGTGTTTGCGGCGAGATTTGCCTGTGGTGAAGCGTTCATCTTCAATCAGATCGGCGCGGTCCATGACCCGGCAAAGCGGCGCCCAATCCACATTTCCTTGGCGCGAAACAATACAGATCCAGCTACCATCCTTGGTTTTGAAAAAGTTCATCAAAGGCTGGATTTGCTCATGCCGCGACTTGGTTGAGCCAATGCGGCCAAAGAAAAGCTGGATGGCAAAATCAGAACCGAGCGCAAAACAAGGCAGCGCGAAGCAGCGAGGCCTCAACCAGTTGGCCTTCGCCAGTGCGTTGCGCCTTGACCAGGGCCGCGCAAATGCCAGCTGCAGCCGCCATGCTGGTCGTATGATCGCCAAAGGCGGTGCGCAGGGCGAACGGGTCTTGTCCTTTCGGGACCGTCAACTGGCCGACGCCGGCGCGTGACCAGAAAGACGCCACATCGAAGCCTGGTTTATCGGCATCCGGGCCTTCGAGGCCATAGCCGGTGAGGGTGCAATAGACGAGCTTTGGGTTGAGGGCGTGCAAGCTGGCATAATCCAGGCCTGATCGCGTTAGGCCGCCTGGACGGACATTCGTCAAAAAGACGTCGGCGTCCGCGGCTAGCTCACGCAAGATTGTTTGGCCCTCTTCGGTGCGTGTATCGAGGACGATCGACTTCTTTCCGCGATTGTCAAAATCGAAGACCGGATTGTCCTGAATGTCCGTGCCGATCGTGCTGAAAAAATTGCGGATTGGATCACCGCCGGGGGGTTCAATCTTGATAACATCTGCGCCCCAATCGCTGAGGATTCCACCCGCGCCCGGAGCCGCCATGTATGTGGCGTGTTCGATCACTTTTATGCCGTCCAACATGGCGTTTCCTTACTTTATCCATTCTGTGTTTGGTAAACCGGGTATTAACCCGCTAGGTTCATTTATTCTGAAATGGGAATCGGTGACAGGGATTACGCCGCGATATGACTGTACAAAGCATGCGTCCGGAACTGAGCGAGAAAGACATCATTCGTCTGATGAAGGGCGAATCGTCGGAAGAACGCGCGACAGTCGCCCACCGCTTGTGCCGCCGGATTGCGACCGACGTCCTCAGCGATGATGAGCGCGAGTTCGCCGAAGAGATCATCCAGATCTTGGCCAAGGATACCGCTGAACTCGTTCGGCGGACCTTATCGGTGACGCTTCGCAATTCTCCACGCTTACCACACAGCGTCGCGGTCCAGCTCGCGCAAGACGTCGAATCCGTGGCAATTCCGCTCTTGGAAAACTCGCCCGTATTTTCGGATCAGGATCTCATTGAGTTGGTGCTCTCCGTCACTGCAGCCAAGCAAGCTGCGATCGCCGGTCGGGCTTCAATCTCCGGGTCCCTGTCTGAAGTGATTTGTGAGCATGCCTCAGAGATTGCCGTCGAGACGATTGCGTCCAATCCGGGCGCAGAGCTGACGGATCGTGCCTTTGAGCATTCTATTGAACGCTTCCCGGCCAATCAGACCATGCATGAGGGGCTCGTGCTGCGTGACCATGTGCCGGTGCATATTGCCGAGAAAATGGTGTCATTGGTATCAGGGCAGGTCTTTGACCTTCTCATCAATCGCCATGAATTGCCGGCTCAGCTCGCGATTGACCTCGCTGCGGGTGCACGTGAGCGCGCTACGATTGATCTCGTTGAACAGGCCGGGCGCACCAATGACTTGTCGCGCTTTGTCTCTCAGTTGAATTTGAACGGACGTCTGACGCATTCGCTGATTATGCGCGCGCTCTGTGTGGGGCATATGCCGTTTGTCGAACATGCGCTTGCCGAACTCTCGGGTGTGCCGCACTCGCGCGCCTGGTTGATGATCCACGATGCCGGCCCGCTTGGCCTGCAGGCGATTTTCGATCGTGCTGGGCTGCATCGCAAACTGCTGCCAGCCTTCCGCGCCGCTGTGAAAGTCTTCCACGAGCTAGAGCTTGACGGCGACACAAACGACAAAGCCCGCTTCCGCATGCGCATGATTGAGCGCGTCCTGACGCAATTCCAAGCGATCCCCAAGGACGATCTTGATTATTTGCTCGAAAAACTCGACGCCTATGCCGAACAGGCTAAGCGCCGAGAAGAGAGTGCCGCTTAGGCGTCGGCGCGCATCCGGAAACCGTATTCCACGCCCAACTCATTGAGATAGTACGTGTCCCGCCAATTGGCGTTCTCGGCGATTACGAGCATGCCGGCGCAGGCGGCAGCATCGATCCGATCTTGGAGCGCTTCATCGCCCTCGATTTTTCGCGCATCCACGCGCAAGCTGTCGAGTAAGATCCGCATATTGTGATCGAGTGTGCACTGCCAAGAGCGTGTGGAGTTCAGTGAGACGCGGAACCCGCATTTGCGCAACGCCTCAATCCCAGCTTGAGCACTTCGCGCCGCAGGGAGCGCTAGGGCGGCATCTTGGACTTCAAGGCACACTTCTTGTGGGCAAAGCTTTGTTCGCGCGATCGCGGCGTCGCAAGCAATCGCGGTATCGGGATGAATGAGCGCGACGAGCGGTAGTTCGACAATGACAGGCCGTTCTACTGTCCGATTATGAGCGTCGTTGGCAACCGCTTCAACTTGCTCAGCCATCCACAGAGCAGGAGAGGCGACCCCGCTGCCTTCTGCAGCTTGGGCCGCCGGGCCAAACACCGCACGCTCTTCGAAGCGTTTCTCGGTTTCGGCAAACAAAAGCACGGCATCACCCGTTTCCAGGTGCATGACAGGCAAAAGCCGGTTGCGGGGATGGGACGCAGTGACTGCATCGCGAGAGCTGTATGTGAGAGGGCGCATTCTGCTTCCGTGACGTTACGACAAGCATCCTACGTACAGAAACATAGTTGAAATCACGCGCATGACAGTGTGTGGATTTCTGGCAAATTTAATCGAACTTTTTCGGAGTGCTTATGTCCGAGCCAGCTGAACCTCGCCTCTCCGCCACCATACTTTTGCTGCGCGATGAGCCTGGCCTACAGGTGCTCATGGTTAAGCGGCATTATGAAATTGATTTTGCGTCGGGTGCCTTGGTGTTTCCGGGTGGTAAGGCGAACGAAGAGGATGGTGATCCCGCCTGGGCCGATTGGACCGATGGCGACTTTGAAGGTCAGGAGCAAGCCGCGCGGATTTCGGCGATCCGAGAAGCCTATGAGGAGGCTGGGATTATTCTCGCGCGTCCACGTGCAAGTCGCGGGTCGGGAGCAACTCTTGTTGGACAGGAGAAGGTGACAGCGCTCGCTTCAATGCGTGGCCCGATCGACCGCCGTGAAGCGAGCTTTCTCGAACTCATGAAAGAGCATGACTTGGTCTTGGCGCTCGATGCGCTGGTTCATTTTGGTCATTGGATCACCCCGACCATGATGCCCAAACGGTTCGACACGCATTTCTATTTGGCCGCCACACCCCCCGGACAGGTGGCGGAGCAAGATGGACGCGAAACAACAGAAGCGGTCTGGCTCGGGCCGCAAGAAGCACTGGACATGGAGGCCGCAGGCACGGCAACGATCATATTCCCAACACGTATGAACCTTGGAAAACTTGCTGAAACGGGGTCTGTCGATGCGGCTCTGAGCCGATTCTCGTCAGAGGCGGTCGTGACTGTACTACCAGTGATTGGCAAAGATGATATGGGCGATCCTTGCCTACACATTCCAGAAGAGGCCGGTTACATTCAGGTCACCGAACCGCTCCAGCGCGTCGCAAACGTCGCGAAAAGCAAATGATAAAGGCCTTTGGAGATTGCGTTGAACTGACCCAAGAAGCGGCGATCGCGACCGTCACTTTGGATCGCGGCGATGGCCGCAATGCGCTCTCGCTCAAAGCGATGCGAGCCCTTACCGATGCCGCAAACTATCTCCAAACTGACACGACGAGCAATGTCGTCATCCTGACCAGTGCCGGGGCATTCACGGCTGGAGCGGACCTGAAAGATCCAGAGCGTGCCGCTGTGGCGAAAGGCACGCGCCTCGAGCAGCGCCAGTCGCTTAAACTCGGTCCGGATATGTGCGCCGCGTGGGAAGCTTTAGAGCAGATCACGATCGCCGCGATTGAGAAGTATTGTATCGGCGGCGGTGTCGCATTGGCCGTGGCTTGTGATCACCGCATCGTCGCAGAGAATGCCCACTTTCGGCTCCCTGAAATCCCTTTGGGTATGAATATGAGCTGGCAGACCAACCCGCGTACCGTGGCGCTCGTCGGACCGTCGCGGGCGAAACAGTTCACGATCTTAGGCGAACCTTGCAATGCTGAGACGGCCTTGGCGTGGGGGCTGGCCGATCAAGTCACGCCGGAGGGAGAGACTTTAAAAGCCGCGCAAGCCCTCGCGGCGCGCTACGCCAAGGTTCCTCCGATCGCGCTACGCATGACCAAACAAGCGATCAATGTCGCCGCGATGCCACTCGGCCAGGCGACCAGCTATATGGATCGGGATCAGTTCGCTTACGCGTCGACCACCAATGATCAACGCGAAGCGATCCAAGCCTTTCTCGAAAAGCGCGACCCGGCCTTTAAAGGCGACTAGCGCGGATAGGCGAGCGGCTTTTCTGAATCATCGAGGTTCAAATAGCGATCTCTGAGCTTGGTCTGGCGGCTTTCGAGCGATTGCGGCTGACCGTTGATGAAGATCGAGGTTGGCGCGCTGGTGATTTCCAGTGGATCGCCGTCCCAGATCACAAGATCTGCGAGGTTGCCGCGTTCAATGCTGCCGACGCCCTCCATGTCAAAGATCATTGCTGGCACCACGGTCATGGCTGACATGGCATCGTCAAAGCTGACGCCATTCGCGACTGCGTTGCCCGCGGATTGTAGCACCAAGCGCGATTGATGACCGCTATTGCCGAGATGCGCGAACGCCGTCGGGACGCCCGCCTCAATCAAGCGTTCTGCATTGCGGCTGGTTGCGCCGAGTTGAGAGAAACTCGCCGGCAAGTTTGAAAACGGATCGACTATGACCGGGATGTTCGCTGCAGCCAATTCATCGGCCACGAGCCATCCTTCATCGGCGCCGACGATTGCGACATCAATATTGGGGTTTTCGAGTTTGAGATCGATCACCAAACGCAGGTCGCTGGCGCGATGGGCCGAGATTAACATTAGCTGCTGACCGCGGACGGCAGGGCCAAACGCTTGAGCATCCACGCGGGTGAGCGCGTCGCCTTCATTGTGTGCCATGAAGCGCGCTGGATACCCGCGAGCATCTGCAAAAGCGCCGCGTAGAGCGGCCCAGGCCGCAGGACGAGAGCCGCCGGCAAGATCAGCCCCGCCTTCGCCTAGATTGACGTACACAAAAGCCCGCTCATTCGAAATCGATCCGGGTTGCCCGGAAGTGTCCGCCACGAAGCCCTGTCCGGCAATCATTGATCCACCATTAGCCGGGGCGACCGCGACACGAGTCACGCCTTCGATGCGCGTAATCGCGACCGGTGTTGCCGCAGGATTAAATCCATCAGCGGCGCGCAAGGCGACCGAAAACGCTGAGCCACTCGCGCTTGTGTCATTGGTTGAGTCTTCGGCGCCCACCTCGACGATCCCAACGCGCGAGAAGGGGGCGATGATTCCGGGGGTGACCCAGTTTCCACCAACATCAATGGTCTGCGTGCCACTCGGTGCGGCGAAGTTCACGCCCATGCCTTCGATGACCCCATCAGAGATATAGATGGTTGCATTGTCGAGCGTCCCAGCCTCAGTCCCCGTCCAGACTTTTGCATTTACGATGGCCACATCCTGGGCGGCGGCGGTGGTTGCGACACTCACGAGCGTCGCGGTTGAGAGAAGCAGTTTGCGGATCATTTCAGATCTCCTTCACCCGGCTGACCGAGCTCAAAATCCATAACAGGGGTGAGGGCCGCGTTGCCGCGTTCATACATCAAGGCGCCATCAATAAAGACCTGCTCAGCTTGGCTATAAACGCTAAATGGATCACCCGACCAAATGACGACGTCGGCATCTTTTCCAGCTTCGAGCGAACCGGTTTGCTCAAACACGCCGAGGGATTTTGCTGGATTGGCGCTCAGCCACTGCCAAGCATCGGCCTTAGAAATCTCAATCCCAGCGCGCCGTCCGTCTGAGAGGGCTTTTGCTGCCTCTTGATTGAGACGTTGGATGCCAATGTCGCTGTCGGAATGGACGATCGCGCATGCCCCAGCATTGTGGACCATCGGGATGTTCTCTCGGATGCCATCGTATGCTTCCATTTTGAAGCCCCACCAATCGGCCCACATAGCTGAGCAGGCGCCATAGTCTGCGAGTTTGTCGGCGATCTTGTAGCTCTCAACAGCATGGTGGAAGCTGGTGACTTTGTAGCCAAACTCGTTGCTCATATCCATGATCAGCGCCATTTCATCGGCGCGGTAGCAGTGCATGTGCACCAGGATCTCGCCATTCAAAACGCCCATCAGCGTGTCGAGTTCGAGGTCGCGAGTTGGTGGGTCTCCACCATCCTCCGCGTATTTGTCCCATTTGCGTTTGTATTCGACGGCACGGGCCCAAGCCATGCGATAGCCCGCAACATTGCCCATCCGCGAGTAAGGGGCTCCTCCTGGGAAGCGGCCAGCGCCATAGCCATAAACACGCTTCGGGTTCTCGCCGCAGGCCATTTTCAAGGTGTACGGAGCGTCTGGGAATTTCATGCCTTGCATCGTCCGCGCCGGCACATTTTTCAGCGTCACACCCCGCCCGCCAAACAAGTTCGCAGAGCCTGGCAAGATTTGCAGAGAGGTCACGCCGCCCGCAAGGGCACGTGGGAAGCCTGGATCTTGCGGCCATATGCCATGCTCAGCCCAGACTTCGGCGGTGACCGCGCCGCTAATCTCATTTCCGTCGCCGTGGGCGCTGACGCTTGGGCTTGGATAGACGCCTAAATGGGAGTGATTGTCGATGATGCCGGGGGTGACCCATTTGCCATTCGCATTGATCACCGTGGCGCCATCGGGTGCAGCAATCTCTTCGGCTACTTCGGAGACTTTTCCATCAACCAGCAGGACATCGCCGCCCGCGATCTCACCCCCAATGCCGTCCAAAACGGTCGCGTCTTTGATCAGAGTCGTGGTCGAGGGGTAGGGCGAATAGGTCGAGGGGAATGGATTTCGATTGACCTCAATCGGGTCCGCTTTGGCATCGTCTTCGGTCGACGTCGTATCATTGCCGCCGCAGCCCGCTAAGAGCAGACTGGCCGAAGCGACGAGGTACAATAGGGGCTTCATAACTGGCCTCGCATTTCTCTATGCAGGCTAGTCTGTTGGTTTTACTGCGTTTGGCAAGTCGAAAAAGCTTAGGCGTGGAGCTCTCGGATACAGGTCTCGCGCGATGTGTCCAATTCGAAAGTCACGGGCGTTGGAGAGGTGCGAGGACCTTTTTGGGTCGCGGCTTTGTGCATCCGTGCGAAGGCGGCTTTGGCGACAGCAAATGGTCCGACTTGCTGGCCAACCTTTGGCGACAAAGGAGTCGTCTTGCGGATAAGCTTGTTCGTATAAATCGCGTTTGATTGCACAAAGCTGCTCAGCGTTTGATACTCGCACGACAAAGACACATTCATACAGTCGGCATTCTCTACGCGGTGCGGCATAAATTGCGGCCAGGTGAGGCCCATGCCAGGTTCTAGATCATAGACCGTCGCGGTTTGATCATAGGCCTTGCGATAAGGTAGCTCCTCTTCGCGCGACATATGCACGATATCCTCAATAAAGGCAGATGGTGCAACCGCCTCGTTGCGAGGATACATCCAAAGACGCTTTTGACCGCGCATTTGGAACAAGGCGACCATCGGAATGTCGAGATGATAGTGAACCTTGACGTTTGGGGAGGAGATCAGAACTGAGACATCGCGCTTGCGGGTTTTACGACCGGTCGCCTCTTCCAAGCTACCATAGATCGCGTCGGCAATGGGTTCTAGATCTGGTACATCAATATTGGCGCGGCGCATATTGAGCCAAATATGACCGCGCTTTACGGCCTCGACGATCTCTTTGCCACTGAGTTGTGGGGCCCGACCGCGTAGCGATGTGTTGATTCCTTCGTCCTCTTTGCCAAAGGTCCAGATATCAAGGTTTTGGCGTGGATAGACGTCGAGCAGATGTGCCAGGCCGTCATCCATGAATAGGTCAGTTTTTGAGACGTTATGCTCGGCGAGCAAAACGTCTTTTCCAAAGGCTGTATCAGAATGATCCTGCCACCGTACAAACATCGTATGTCCTCACAAAAACGTGATCTGATGTCCTTGGAGAAGCAAATTGAGGGCCAAATCGGCGGATTTTCCCGTTTCAGGGGAAAATCGTTAAATATCGAGCTCTTCCGCGAAGTGCGCGTTCTCTTGGATGAAACGGAACCGGTGCTCGGCTTTTTTGCCCATCAGCGTATCGATCAGCTCCGCCGGTTTGACCTCGGTGAGCTCATCAATGCTATCGGGCAGCGTGATCCGTGCCAGGGTCCGCGTTTCTGGGTTCATGGTCGTCTCTTTGAGCTGAGACGGGTTCATTTCACCGAGACCTTTAAAGCGGCTGAGTTCAACCTTTTGGTTCGGTTTGAACTCCAACTCCATAAGGAGGTCTTTGTCCTCGTCGTCCATCGCATAGACCGACTTGCCCTTATAAGAGAGCTTATAGAGCGGTGGCATCGCCATATAGAGGCGGCCACTTTCGATGAGACCCGGTGTCATCTTGTAGAAGAATGTGATCAGAAGAGCAGCAATGTGCGCCCCATCGACGTCCGCGTCGGTCATGATGATGATCTTTTCATACCGTAGATCATCAATGTTAAAGCGAGAGCCCGTGCCGGTACCAAGCGCAAGGAGCAGGTCCTGAAGCTCCTGGTTCTTGTCCATCTTATCGGCCGTGGCCGAAGCGACGTTCAGGATTTTACCACGCAGGGGTAGGATCGCTTGAGTCTTGCGGTCGCGCGCCTGTTTCGCGGAACCGCCGGCCGAGTCGCCCTCGACTAAGAAGAGTTCCGTGTCGCCCTTATTGTCGGAGCAATCGGCAAGTTTGCCGGGGAGGCGGAGTTTCTTTGTCGCCGATTTGCGCGCGACTTCTTTGGCTTTACGGCGGCGCGCACGTTCATCGGCACGTTCAATCGCCCACGTCAGAAGCTTATCGGCTTCTTTCGGGCTGCCGGCCAGCCAGTGATCGAACCGGTCACGGACGCTGTTTTCGACCAAGCGGAAGGCTGCGGTAGTGGACAATTTGTCCTTCGTTTGACCGACAAATTCCGGGTTGCGGATAAACACGGACAGCAGCAGGCCGGAATGCCCCATAATGTCGTCCGCAGTGATCGAGGCGCCCTTTTTCTGGCCCGTCAGCTCGGCGTAGTTGCGCATCGCTTTTGTGATCGCCGAGCGGAACCCGGCTTCATGCGTCCCGCCATCCGGGGTTGGGATCGTGTTACAGTAAGACCGCGAAAAGCCGTCTGTCTCGCCAAAACCGGCATTGGTCCAGGCGATCGCCCATTCGACTTTGCCATCATCGGTTTCGACCAAACCGGCAAAATGCTGCTCGGTAATCGTGGCTTTGCCTTTAAACACTTCGTCCAACTGGTCGGCGAGACCGTTCGGATAGGACAGCGTCTTTTCAGCCGGGACTTTCGAGTCTTCCGGTAGCAGCTCCGGATCGCATTTCCAGCGCACTTCGACGCCGCGATAAAGGTAAGCCTTTGAGCGTGTTTGTTGAAACAGGCGCTGCGGTTTGAAGCGGAGTTTTTCGCCAAAGATTTCGTGGTCTGGCTTAAACCGCACGGTCGTCCCGCGGCGGTTCGGAGCGGCGCCCATGAGTTCGAGTGGGCCAGTAACTTTGCCGCGCTCAAAGGCTTGAAAATATAATTTTTTGTCGCGAGCGACCTCGACTTCCATGCGTTCAGAAAGCGCGTTCACAACCGACGATCCGACCCCGTGTAGACCGCCGGCGGTCTCATAAGCTTTGTTGGAGAACTTCCCGCCCGCGTGCAGCGTGGTCATAATCACTTCAAGCGCTGACTTGCCGGGATATTTCGGGTGCTCGCCGACCGGAATGCCGCGGCCATTATCGATCACTTCGACATAGCCATCGGCGCGCAAGTGAACTTCAATGCGTGAGGCGAAGCCCGCAACGGCCTCGTCCATGGAATTGTCGAGAATTTCCGCGAAGAGATGGTGGTAAGCCCGTTCGTCGGTGCCACCTATGTACATGCCGGGGCGTTTCCGCACCGGCTCAAGGCCTTCGAGGACCTCAATATCTTTCGCGCTATAGCCAGAAGGATCAGTTTTCATATCGTCGAACAGGTTTGATTGCTTTGCAGCGCCCATAATGGTTTTCTCCCCGTAAGCCCATTCGCCCACTGATTCCAAGGACTTCCATCATGACGATTAAGATTAATACGCCATTAACCCTCCCATCTGGTGTAGAATTACCCAATCGGCTCGTGAAAGCGGCAATGACGGAGCGCCTCGCGAATCCGAAGAATGAAGTCACAGATCGCCATTTGCGGCTGTACAAAGCCTGGGGCGATGGCGGGATCGGGTTGCAGATTACTGGGAATGTCTTGGTAGATCGGCGAAACCTGGAGGCACCGGGCAATGTCGTGATCGATGGGACGCCTTCAAATGCGCATGCGGTCATGCTTGGAAAATGGGCGGAAGCCTGCAAAGCGGGTGGTGGAAAAGTCGTGATGCAGCTCAGCCATGCGGGGCGTCAAACGCAAAAACTCGTCAATCCAGAGCCTGATGCGCCGAGCGCCGTGGCGGTGGACTTGCCAGGCGGGCAATTTGGGACGCCGCGGGCCATGACAGCAGATGATATCAAACGCCTGATTGAGAAATACGCGATCGCGACCAAAGCAGCGCGGGCGGCGGGATTTGATGGTGTGCAGATCCATTCCGCGCATGGATATTTGATGAGCCAATTTCTCTCCCCACTGACCAATCAGCGCAATGATGAATGGGGCGGGCCGTTGGAGAACCGGGCGCGCCTGCTGCTTGAAGTGATTAAAGCGGCCAAAGCGGAAGCTGGCCCAGGCTTTGGCGTTTCGGTGAAACTCAACTCGACTGATTTCCAGAAAGGCGGCTTCACACAAGACGATTCGAAAGCCGTGATCAGCATGCTCAACCCGATCGGGCTCGATTTCGTGGAGATTTCCGGCGGCAATTATGAGCAACCGAAAATGATGGATATGGACGGTCTCAAACCCGCCCATGAAGAGGGTGCGCGTGAAAGTACAAAGAAACGCGAAGCTTACTTCTTAGAGTACGCAAAAGAGGTTCAGGCCGTCGCCGACATGCCCTTAATGGTCACTGGCGGGTTCCGGACAGCGGCGGGCATGAACGCTGCCCTCGAAGCAGGCGAAGCCGACCTGATCGGCCTTGGGCGCCCGCTGTGTGTCGACGTCGACGCGCCGGGTCAGCTAGTATCTGGCGAGATTATCGAGCTCGAAAAGTGGGAAAAAACGCTCCGCATTGGGCCCGGAGTATTTGGGCCAAACTCGTCCATCGGCATCTTTAAAGCGCTCAACGGCTTCGGCATGCAGGGCTGGTATTATCACCAGCTCCATCGCATCGCTGATGGTCTAGAGCCCAATCGCAAGCTCGGGGTTTTGAGCGCGTTTCTGAAGATGCAAGGGATCGACTCCAAGATGGCGAAGGCTTACCACGCCGATCTCAAACAATTGGAGACTGCATGAGCCTCAGCATTTCGTCCGGATTCGATAGTGGCAATATCATCGTCAAAGATGCCAGCGACCCCAACAATGTCCGGCTTGAGATCGCGAAAGACCATCAATCAGACTTTTACATGTGGTTCCATTTTCGCGTCGTGGGCGAAAAAGGGCAAAAAGTTCGCCTGATTATAGAGAATGCTGGTGGGGCGTCCTATCCAAAAGGTTGGGAAAATTATAATGCCGTGATGTCCCAGGACACCATGGAATGGCGGCGCGTACCGACCAGTTTTGACGGGCAATCTCTGATCATCGAAACCGAGCTCCCAGCGCACGCCGTCTATATCGCTTATTTCGCACCATACTCGTCGGAACGACATCAAATGCTGGTGGCGGGCGCGTCAAATTACGACGTCTCGCGCGTTAGCGTGCTTGGGCAGACCTTAGATGGGCGTGATCTCGACATGATCACGCTCGGAACGCCGGGGCCGGACAAGAAAACCATTTGGGTCACCGCCCGCCAGCATCCGGGGGAAACCATGGCCGAATGGTGGATGGAAGGGTTTCTCGAGCGCATGCTGGATCCGGTCTCCGCGATTTCGAAAGACCTCCTATCGCGCGCGGTGTTTTACATTGTCCCGAACATGAACCCGGATGGCAGCGCGCGCGGGCATCTGCGGACCAATGCGGTCGGGGTGAATCTCAATCGCGAGTGGCACGCGCCGACAATGGAAAAGAGTCCGGAAGTCTATCTGGTTCTCCAAAAGATGATCGAAACAGGCTGTGATCTTGCGCTCGATGTGCATGGCGACGAGGCGTTGCCTCACAATTTCATCGCGGGCACTGAAGGGATTCCGAGTTGGAGTGATCGACTCTCTGGGCTCCTGGAGCAATTCAAATCTGCTTATGTGGCGTCCTCTAATGGTGCGTTTCAGACGCAATACGGTTACCCCACCAATCCGCCAGGCAAGGCGAACCTCACCATTTGCAGCAATGCCTTGGCAGAACGCTTTGATTGTCTCGCCATGACATTAGAAATGCCGTTTAAAGATGATGCCAATCACCCGGACCCAGCCTTTGGATGGTCGCCGATGCGGGCAAAACAATTAGGCGCCAGCGCGCTTAGTCCCTTGCTTGCGGTTATGCCGACACTGCGTTGAGCATCGCCATTTCCGCTTCGATTAGCCGATAGCTGTTAATGCGGGTCTCAATATGGTCGGTGATCGAGAGCATAAACACTTCCGAAGCGCGAGCGTCCTGAGCCGCTTCGGTCAGGCGCTGTGCGACCTGCTTTCCGCCACCGATAATCCCGCGTTGGGGAGGTTCTAATGGCGCCCGCGCGAGATACGCTTCTGCGTCCTCGGTGCTTAAATAGGGGACGAACTGACCGGCGCCACGCCCTAGGGCCCAAGCCTTGATCGGCGCGGCGAGACGCTCGGCTTCTGCATCCGTTTCGGCGGCCAAGACGACAAGTCCGATCCCGGCATAAGGTGCCGCACAGAAAGGAGAGGGTTCGAACGCACTGTGATACGCATCCAGCGCATCTTTCGCGCCCCCCGGATTGAGGAAGTCGGCAAAGGCAAGCTTCACGCCCATCTGACCGGCAAAAGCCGCTGACCCCGGCGATGAACAGAGCATCCACAGATCAGCCCGGGGGCCAGGCGGGTTCGCGGCGATGCCGCGCGCGCGATGATCCTCGGCCATGGGTTCCTCGCCGCTCGCATCCAGCATCCAATCCATCAGCATGCGCAGCATGGTCGGGAAATTTTGTCCTCCAGGCCCGAGCAAGGCGGCCGAGGTGCGGGGGTCGGCGCCGGTGGCTCGTCCTAGGCCGATTTCAATACGACCCGGGTAAAGCTGCGATAGGCTCTGGCTCCATTCAGCCACTTTCAATGGCGAGTAGTTGGGCAGCATAATGCCGCCCGAGCCAAGCGTGATCCGTGAGGTGCGCGCCGCGAGATCAGCCATCAGGACTTCGGGCGTTGTACCGGCAAAGCTCGACGCATTGTGGTGCTCTTGGACCCAATATGACCGAAACGACATCGCATCCACAGCCTGGGCAAGAGCTCGCGTTTCATTCAGCGCGTCTGCCGCGGAACGGCCTTTGAAAATCGGGGAAGGGTCAAGAATGGAGAGCGTGGGTTTCATCCGCGCTGTTGTGCGCTATGCAGGGCAGCAAGACAAGTTGGAGAGACGCATGCGGATTGCGATGATAGCGATTTTGGCCGGGACACTGGCGGCCTGTGGGGCGCCGTCTGCGAGCGAATCTTCATCCATACCGAGCTTCGAGCAGATTGTGGCGGACGCTCCGAAAGGACCGCTGCCGTCCAGTCCGTTTCCGACCCATGTCGCGCTTGATCTGATGCTGGATCCGCGCGAAGCGCGGTTTGGCGGGACGGTGACTAAAACGATCCAGCTCGATGCTGAAGCACGTGGGCTCTATCTGCACGGCCGCGATCTGGATGTGACCGCCGTTCGTTCGATAATCGGCGAGGCTGATCCGGTAACGGGGAGCTGGACCCTGGCGCTTGAATCGGGTGTTGCTTGGCTCGATTTCGGCCAGATGGTTGCGCCCGGTGAAGTGGTCGTCGAAATCGACTACTCTGCGCCATTCGATGCCAATCTCTCGGGTCTATTTAAAGTCACGGAGCAGGGCGATGCTTATGCTCTGGCCAAATCTGAGAGCATTCAAGCCCGCCGGTTTATGCCGGGCTTTGACCAACCCGCGTTTAAGGCGCCCTATGACATCACGCTGACCATCCCGGAAGGAGATTCGGCCATCAGCAACGGACCAGAAAAGTCCGTAGAGCCTCTGGAAGGCGGTTTGAAGCGGGTCACCTTCGAAACCACGCGACCTTTGCCGACTTATCTCTTGTCGCTCGCGGTCGGCAGCTTTGACGTGGTCGATGCTGGAGTCTTACCCCCCAATGAAGTTCGATCGGAACCGATTCCTCTGCGAGGCTTTGCACGGAGGGGCAAAGGCGGCGAGCTCGCGCTTGCGCTCGAAACAGCGCCCGAATTGGTCCAAATTTTCGAAGAGGCGCTGCAGCAGCCTTACCCGTACAAGAAACTCGACATCGTCGCCGCGCCGCAATGGCCATCTGGCGCGACTGAATTGGCCGCGGCGATCACCTATCGCGAGAGCCGGATCCTCGCGAGCCCAGAGATCGGTCCGGCCGCCCGGCGCAGCTTGCTCGCGATCCATGCGCATGAGGTTGGGCACATGTGGTTCGGCAACTTGGTCACGCCGCCATGGTGGGATGATCTCTGGTTGAAAGAGGGGTTTGCAAGCTGGGGTGAGGGCGCGAGCCTATCGGTTATGTATCCAGGCGAAGGTTATGAACTTGATGCGATCGCAGATGGTATTCGCGCCATGGGGCTCGACAGTCTTGCCAGCGCACGGGCCGTCCGGGAGCCAATCGCGCTCAATGAGAATGTCCGAAACGCGTATGACTCCATCACTTATAACAAGGGTCTGTCGGTGATCGGCATGGTCGATGCGTATTTTGGCGCAGACGTCTTTCGACCGGCCCTCGGGCGCTATGTTGAGGCCTATGAAGATGGTGTGGCCGACAGTCCTGAATTCTTCGACATCATTGGGGCTGAGACTGGCGAGCCTGATCTCACCCGCGCGTTTCGAAGTTTTGTGGAACAAAACGGCCTTCCCTTACTGACCGTTGCGGACACGGGGTCAGACGCTTTTGAAGTCACTCAATCACGCTATGCGCCGCTGGGCAGCGCGATGGAGAATGACCGAAATTGGGTGGTCCCGTTCTGTTACGCACAAGGAGACGCTGATGTGCGGACGCGCGTGTGTCAGCTCTTATCGGAAGAGGCCGAGACGGTGCCTAGACGTGAAAACGCCAATTGGTTCCTCCCGAATGCTGGCGGCACCGGCTATTATCGATTCTCGCTGCCCGAAGAGATGTGGCAGGATCTGGGTCGAAACTTCGATGCTTTGAGCGACGCTGAACAACTCGTGACGCTCGACAGCGTGGGCGCGGAGTTCGCGGCTGGGCGAATTGGTGTGGATACAGTTTGGCGTTTTATCGATGAAGCTGTGCGCGATGAGGAACGCCGAGTCGTCCAAGTGGCCATCCGCGAAGCGGGACGGTTTGCCCCGTTGGTGGCGGGCGATGACGCGGCCACAGAAGGGTTTCGAGCTGGTGTCATAGATGTGTTCCGGTCTCGTTATGAAGACCTCGACCAGAACGAAATAAATGATCCAGAACAAGCCATCCTAAAGTCGAGCTTGGAGCGATTTTTGATCCGCACGGGCGAAGATGATGTTTTGCGACAAGGGCTCGCGGATGCCGCTGCGGCTTTTATCGGTCTCGAAGGTGTTGAGTCGGACCGAACCCTCAACACAGATGAGTATTTGTCCGCTCTAGCGATCGGCATGCAGGTCTATGGCGCGCCATATTTGGACAAGTTGCTCGAGGCGAGAATGGAGTTCGACGACCCTGTGTTCGAGCAGGGTGTGGCTTATGCGATTGGGCAAAACCGCGACCCAGACTTGTCGGAGCGGGTGTTGGGACTGGCGCTTGCCGGAGAACTTGGCAGCCGTGAGTCACTGACGATCGTGCAAGGGCAGATGGGCCAGGATGAAACCCGCGACCTCACTTGGACCTGGGTGCAAGCCAACTTCCCGGCCTATCTCGAAGTCATTCCCCGGCAACGCAAGCGCGCAAGCCCAGCTTTAGGCAACTCACTGTGTTCAGAGACGGAGCGCGATGCACTCATCGAGTTGTTTGCCCGTTATGGTGACCTGGCTGAAGGGCATGAACGCTCGCTCAATCAAACTGTAGAGCGGATCGAGCTTTGCGCGGCGCTTAAGGCCGAAAAAGGCACGGAGGTGCAGGCCTTTTTCGCTGATGAGCGCTAGTTCGGCGCAGGTTCAGTTTCTTCTTCCTCTTCAGGCTCTTGTGTCCGGGTACCAAACAGGGCGCCGAGCGCGCGGCTCCGCAATTCCTCTTCGAGGTTTGGCGCATCTTCTCCCGTATCCGTTTCTGAGGTTGCGCCCACGATCTCGCCAATGATGCTGCCAGCATCCCCGCCAATGCGGCTGGTGATCTCGCTCGCTGCGCGGTTGCGCAGTCGAGACGTGAGCTCGGTCTGCACCGCTGAAGAATCAAGACCAAACCGGACGTTTGACCAGCTTCCCGAGACACGCACTGGAATTGGAATGTCGCCAATCCCAATGGTCGACCCAGCACCAGCAGCGTTGACATCGATCCGCGGCGTGAGGCGAATGTCTAAAGTGCGGGCGCCAAGGTCGATTTGGCCAGACCCGAAAATGCCGACCACTGGATTATCAATGCTCAAATCAGTCAGTGTCGCGACCCCGTTTTGGATTTCGAGACTGCCTAAGAATTTCGAAAAATCCGTTGTCGCGCTGGGTGAAAAGGCTTCTTGGAAGCTCGCAATGGTTAGGCCGCCGCTGCCAATCATATCTTGCAGATTGGATGCGTTCTGAACCAGCTTGGTGAGGTTCATGCCCCGCAAAGCACCATCGTTTAGATCCGTCTCAAAAGACCCATCCAAGCCATTGATAAGGGCTTTCAGGCTGTTGCCTTCGGACGACAAATCTAGCTGCACATCACCGAGACCGTTGAGGTTTTGGAAGCCAGTGAGGGCGGTCAGCATTTCTTGTGCGGCAATGCCATTGGCCAGCGCTTCAATTTCAAGGCGTGGGGTTGCTCGCGACGCGTCGAGGACCAAGTCGCCCGACCAATTGCCTTGGAACACGCGGAACCCTGGTTTGTTGTCATCCTGCCGGAAAATCGCAGACAATCGACCGTCATCCAGGCGTGTATTGAGCAAGGCATCGTTCAATGTGATTTGATCGAGGATCACTTCATTGGCCGCGACTGTGACCGTCGCATTTAAGACTTTGAGGCTGGCAAGATCGAGGGGAGTGTCATCCCAATCTTCGTTCAGGCTTGGCTCAGTATCGGCCTGTTGAGATCCGCTGCCGAGAAAGGGTGTGAGATCGAGCCGGGACATGGATAGATCGGCGATGACGCGCGGTGTTGTGCCGCGCAGATCTGCACCGACGGTTCCGGTCGCAATAGTATCATCGATCGTAAACGATGCTCCATTCAATGAGGGCGCCATGACCGACCCGGTCGTTTGACCGGAGATCGCAATCTTATTGAGCGAGTCTCCAGGCGGTAGGTCCGTCCCGAGCGCCGAGAGGACTGCGCGCGGGTTCTCACTCGAAATGTTCAGCGCGCCGTCCAGCCTTTGATCGCCAGCCAGGCTCAAAGCGCCGGTATAGTCTGTGATCAAATTCTGCCCGCGTTGCTTGAGTTCGATGCCCGTCAGCGACGGGGCGGTGACGGGGCCGGTCAGCGTGGCTTTCACATCAACATTACCGAGCATGGTGAGGATCGGGATCAGCGGATGACCAGGTTTGAACAGGCGCTGAGCGTCCGCTGCGTTCACATCTAAAGTGCCGTTCAGCGTCGGGACCTCACCCAGTTGAATACCGCCTTCATAATCAAGATCCAATCCCGTTGCGGCGAGGGTTAGGCGTTCGAAGTCCAAAGCCGCCTCAGTCGCGATCCCTTTGACCGTGCCGCTTGCGTCAATGGATTGCAGGGCGCTCGCGACGATGGGCAAGTCTTGGTCGCCCAAAATGGTCAAAACTTCGCCGATCGTATCAGACGATATGAAGAACTCGCCATCAAGCAGTGGGGCTTCGGCGAGCGTCAAAGCGCCTTCATAAGCGTAATCGCCGTAAATCGTGCCAACGCTCGCGGCGAGCGTGACGGCTTCTTGCGCGGTGAGCGCAGCAATGGTTTCGAGCCGGACATTATAGTTGAAGGGTTGGCCGTTTATATTGCCTTCGCCATCTGAGGAAAACGGCTGATCCAGCGCGGTCAAACGCGCTGTCGCATTGAAATCTGTGAGCGCGTGGTTCGCGTCTGTGGTCCAATCCCGATAGTAGACGGAGGTGTTGGAGAGCGCGGCGCGATCAATCCCGGTCTCAAATCCACCGCCGCCGTCTGAACCAGGTTCCGTGGTTTCTGTTGAGCCATCGCCAAACTCCCAATTGGCAGTGCCGTCTGCGAGGCGTTCCAAACGGACTGTTGCGTCTTCGAGCGTGATCTGAGCGATCTCAACTCGGCTGGAAAGCAGCGGCAGAAGTTTTACGTTCGCGCGCAAGCTGCCGGCTTCGATCATCAAAGGATCCGAAAAGCCTTCCGGGTTCGCCACTTCAACATCGTCGACCCGCGCCGCAATCGACGGAAAGATGGACAGGCTCGCCTCGCCATTAAGCACAACGTCGCGCCCTAGCGCTTGTGTGGCGGCAGATTCGATCTGCGCTTTGTAAACCGAGGACGGAATCAAAAATGGCACGATCGCGACAATCGCGATCAGCACTGCCACAATGGCGCCGAAGATGATCAAAAGACGTTTCATAGGAGGAGCATGCCCGTTTTTCTCTGTATCGAGGGTGAATAGCTGCATCTGATGTCAAAGTCATGGCAATTGCCGCTTGACCCCAAAAAAGGCCACGTATAGATCACCTGTTCACCGCTTCGGCGGCGAAGCCCATGCGCGGGTGTAGCTCAGTTGGTTAGAGTACCGGCCTGTCACGCCGGGGGTCGCGGGTTCGAGTCCCGTCACTCGCGCCATTTTCTTCGGAAATTGGATTTGTGCATAAGTGCCTGTTTTGAAACGTAATCAGGCCAATGCGCTATGCGTGCGACCATCCTCTTGGCAGTGCTTCAGTGCAGACCTTAACCAAGCGAGCGTCCGCTGGATCTTTCGGTCTTCAATGTCAACGCGTCGGCAAACGAAATTGTAAGCGAAACCTGCAGAAGCGCCGGGCGAGAGGATCGAGACAAAGCTTCGACCATAGCCAGGATACGATGCAATCAACGGCGCCATCGCCAAGGTGATGCCGCGGCCCGCCTTCACCGCATCTAAGGCCCCAAGAATAGAGTCAAACGTGAGTGTGTTGGAGCTCTCCAGCCGCTCCAGTCCTTGGGACGTGGCCCAGGTCTGCCAGGCGTTCGTATCCGGCCTGACTTGGATCAGCGTATGCGTCTGGAGTTCGCGCGCGTCTCGGATTGGTGGGTGGCTGGCGAGATAATCGGGTGACGCAATCGGTTGTCCAACAATCTCGATCAGAGGCTCGCAATAAAGGTGTTCGCTGCGCGCAGCACCGAACCGGATCGCTATGTCTGCCTCGCCATTCGCGACGTCTGCATAAGCGCTCGATGTCTCGATCCGTAAATCATAGTCTGGATTGTCGGCTTCAAAGCGGGTGAGATTTGGCAGAAGCACCGCGCTGGTGAAAAAGGGCAAGGCGCTGATGCGAATGACGTTTTTGTCTTTTCGACGGCGAAGGCGTTGGGTGGCCGCGTGCAAAGTTGTGAGCGCGGCCTGAACGTCCTGCAAATACTCGACGCCAGCGGGCGTGAGTTGAACGTTGCGGCCCACACGCTCGAAAAGGGGCTCGCCGAGCCGGTGCTCCAAGTCTCGCACTGCGTGCGAAATCGCTGACGGCGTCCGACCAATGGCCTTGGCCCCTTCGGCAAAGGAAGCGAAGCGAGCGGCTGCTTCGAAAGCTTGTAGGTTTGCCAGCGATGGCAGCGATTCGGATTCCTCCATAGATGAATATATTTCATGTTTCATGAGTCGAACTCGTTTTTGATTGTTCTGTAATCCTCTTAAAAATAAGGAAGCACAGCGAGGTGTCAGATGCCAGCCTTCGAAAAACATGAACACAACTCTTGGAATAGTGCACCTTCGGCAATGGGGCCATTCTCCGGGCTGCAAGGGGGAGGGGTGGCAGGCCTGATGGTTTTTGAACTGGAAACTTTGGCGAATGCGAAGGAGCTTGGGCTTGCTGTTTCCGTATCCGTGGAATTCCTGCGGCCGACCCAACCCGGGAACCTGCGTACAGTGCCAAAAATCGTTCGAGCGGGTCGACGAGTCAGCGTGCTCTCAAACGAAATTTATCAAGGTGATACCTGCACCGCACGGGCGTCGATTTGTGTCATTCAGCCGACGCGGATCGAGGCTATTGAACCCCCGCCTAGCGAATTTTATGTGCCTCAGGAGCTGGACGTGTTGCCCGCGCGAAAAGCCTTGCATGGGCAACCGTGGATGATGGACAATTTTGAAGTTCGGCGGTCGGACGATGGGGTGATTTGGTTCCGATATCTTGAGGAGATCGTAGACGGCATAACGCCCTTGGCCCGCGTGCTTGGGCCGGCAGATTGGACACACGGCCTCGGACGTCCTACTGCGCCGCGTTTAGCTGACCCGAACATCAATCTTCAGGTCGTCTTAGCCCGCCAACCCGAGGGCGATTTTCTTGGCATTCGTCCCGATACGGCCTGGCTGCCAAGTGGGATCGGTATGGGCGAGGGCGTTCTGCTTGATCAGAAGGGTCGGTTTGGCCGCGTCATGATGTCCGTAGCCCTTACGCCCTTCGATTAATCGGCAGGACTATGGTCTACTTAACGACCGTCAGTGTCATGGATTTATGCGACTTTGAGCTCGAGCCGACCATGATCGTAAACGTGCCAGGTTCTACAACACGCTGCATATCTCGATTATAGAAATGTAGCGACTCCGGCGTGATTGGCAGCTCAACTTGCTGAGACTCGCCCGGCGCGAGGCTGACCCGCTGAAAACCTTTCAACTCCATGACCGGGCGCGTGACGCTGCTAATCTCGTCGCGAATGTACATTTGGACGACTTCATCCGCGGCCATGTCGCCGGTATTTGTCACGGTGACGGCCACGCTTGTGCTGTCCGATGTTGAAATTTCGTTGTCTGACAGAACCGGGTCAGAGAACTCGAATGTTGAATAGCTCATGCCTTCGCCAAAGGCATAAAGTGCGCTCGTCTCAGCAAAGGCATAGCCACGGCGCGCGGTGGGTTTGTGATTATAGAAGACCGGGATTTGGCCAACGTTTCGCGGGATCGAGACTGGCATTTTTCCGCTTGGCGAAACATGCCCCATCAGCAAATCGGCAACCGCGGTCCCCGTCTCCTGGCCGAGCTGCCAGCCATATAGAATGGCGTCGAAATGGTCCTCAACATTGGTCAGCGCCAGGGGGCGCCCGGAAATGATCACGCCGACCATCGGAATGTCGGTCGCAGCTAGGGCTTCGACAAGCTCCTTCTGCTGACCGATCAAAGTGATATCATCGCGATCGCCCAAATGGGTCTCTGACCAGGCTTCACGAGACGTGGACTCATCGCCGCCAATCGCCAGGATGATAATATCTGCGCCTTCAACAGCAGCGACCGCCTCTTCGATCATTGCTAAATTTTCGGCCGGATCGATGAGATTGACCTCGTCATCCCACCAAGAGCGATTATCGGTCAGCTGCACCCCTTTAGCATGAACGATTTCAATCTCGTCGCCAAACTCAGCTTTGAAGCCATCGAGAATGCTCACGGTTTGGCGCGGTTCGTCGGAATATCCTCCGAGTACCGTGATATCGCTGTTCGGACCCACAATCGCAACGCGCGTCAGGTCAGCTTTCTTTAAAGGCAGGGTGGCGTTTTCGTTTTTGAGCAAGACCGCGGCCTTATGCGCGGCTTCGAGCGCGACGGCGCGAGCTTCATCATTGCCGGTCAGCGCTTCTGCTTCCTCACCATCCGCATAAGGGTCGTCGAAGACACCGCCGCGCTTTTTCATGCGTAGAACCCGTTCGACCGCTGTATCAACGATGCTGATATCTAACTCACCGGCTTCGACGGCGTCCTTCATCTGATAAAACGCGATCCCATCTGGTAGTTCGAAATCAACACCAGAGCTTATGGCCAGTGCTCCAGCAGCACCGAGCGAGTCGACGAGGCGGTGACGGACTTGCAGCTCATTGATGGCGAAGTAATCCGCCACGACGACCCCATCGAAGCCCCACTCGCCGCGCAAAACATCATTCAAGAGCCAAGAGTTGGCGTGGCTCGGCACACCGTCAATCTCATTATAGCTCGCCATCACGCTGGCCGCATTGGCTTCTTTCACAGCGGCTTCGAACGGCGGGAAGAAGATCTCCCGAAGGACTCGCTCCGGCAGTTGCGCCGGCCCGACATTCATTCCTGCTTCGGGTTGGCCATGACCGGTCATATGTTTCAATGTGGTCAGGACTTTGCCGTCTGGGATGGTGTCGCCTGTACCTTGAAAGCCTTTGATCGCGGCGACACCCATTCGGCCAACCAGGTAAGGGTCTTCGCCAAAGGTTTCTTCAATGCGCCCCCAGCGCGGGTCGAGGGCCACGTCGACCACCGGCGAAAGCACGTGATGCACGCCGCGAACGCGGATCTCCCGAGCCGTTATGGAATAGACGCGCTCTAGCAGTTCAGGATCGAACGTACTGGCGAGCGCAATGGATTGCGGGAAGGAGGTTGCGTAGCGGGCCTGAAAGCCATGCAGTCCTTCTTCGTGGAAGAGGGTTGGGATACCGAGACGGGTTTCTTCGATCATCCATTGCTGGACGGCATTCGTGAGTTTCACTGTTTCGCTCGGCGTGCGGGCAGACATGCGGCGCACGACCGTGGCGTCATTAACGTCTTTTCGCTCCTCCGTCTGCTCCATGCCCATTGTATCCTGAGGCCGTGCAAAGCAGCCCACACCGTGAGGATAATTGGCTTTCATTTTTTCAGGAGAGAAGTCGCCATTCGCGTCGAGAATTTGCCCCTTATTGATCCAAATGCAGCTCAATTGCGCGAGTTTTTCGTCCAGGGTCATATCAGCGATCAAGGCAGCGATCTCTGGATCGGAGGAGAGAGGGGCGGGTGCATTCACTTCCATAGGGGGCTCGACTTTAATCGGGGCAGATGGTGCGACGGCCTGGCAGGCTTGTAATGCCAATCCGGTGGTCGCCGCTAAGGCGATTGAATAAAGTGGTTTGATGCGCAAGTGACCCTCCCTGATGTCCGCCGACATGTGTTTGCGTTGGCGCTCAGTTTGCCCGCGATAAGGCCTTAAGCGCTCAATTTATGTTAGCGCTAACATTTTCGTATTCGCGTTTCAAGCGAAAGCTGGTGAAATGTTTGGCCAGGTTTGCGAGAAATCGGTTCAATATTTGCATTACGGGCGACAATGGTCAGTAAGGCATTGATTTTCGTTTAGGTTTAAGAGACGAGAGATAACCGCGTACAGGCCGCTGGGTCTTAAGAGGGATGTAGAGTGTTACCGCTTTCGCTGTCGCAATTGTTGCAGCCACAGCTCACCGCGATTTCGCGGCTGGGCGCGCGTGGCAGTTTGACGGCTTATCCAAGTGAAGCGGCGCTTGCTGCGCGTCAATCACCTTGGCGTAAATCGCTTGATGGCGCGTGGCGGTTTCAGCTTGTTCCGGAGCCGGATGCGGCGCCAGAAGATTGGACGACTGCGCCCACCAGTGCTGAATCTTGGCGGAGCATTCAGGTGCCTGGCGTCTGGACCCGGCAGAGTACCGGCGACCTGCCGCACTACACCAATTGGCAAATGCCATTTGATTGCGCGAAGCCCCCGGCCATTCCAAGCGAGAATCCAACGGGGCTTTATCGATACGCGCTGAAAGTCCCTGCCGATTGGCGCGATCGCCGGACGGTCCTTCATATCGGTGGGTTCGAGAGCATGGCACTTGTTTGGTGCAATGGTGTCTTTGTCGGCATGGGCAAAGACTCCCGTCTCCCCAGTGAATTTGATCTGACCGATGCAATTAAAACAGGCGACAATCAGCTCGCCATTATGGTGACCCGATGGTGTGACGCCACTTGGATCGAGGATCAGGATCATTGGAATCATGGCGGGATCCACAGATCGGTTTGGGTCGAGTCCCGGGCGCAGACGCATATTGGCGACATTATCGTCGATACTGACTTTGATCCTGAGTCCCAAATTGGTTCGGCGAAGGTCCGGGTGCCGGTTGAGGGGAGCTCTGCGGGCTATGTGGTTCATACGCGACTTGAGGATGAAAAAGGCGAGATCTGCGTGCAGCCTCAAACCTTGCCGGTTGCGCAGTTTGATACTTCGCAACCGCTTGGTGCCCAATGGGCGCAATCTTATGGATTTGAGGGCTATGCTGCCGAGTTTGACCTGACCGTCGCAGACGCCGCGCCATGGTCAGCTGAAACGCCAACGCGCTATCGGTTGATCACCGAATTGTTCGCGCCGAATGATGAGTGCCTTGAAGTTCACGAAACATGGATTGGCTTTACTCGGATTGAAACGGGCGATCGCCGGTTGAAAGTCAATGGCCAACCCATCGTCCTGATTGGCGTGAACCGTCACGATCATCACCCTGAGAATGGGAAAACCTGCAGCGCTAATGATATTCGCGCCGAGTTGGTGACGATGAAGCGCCACAACATCAATGCCATCCGGACAGCCCACTATCCAAATGATCCAGTGCTGCTCGATATTGCGGATGAGCTTGGCTTGTATGTCATTGATGAAGCGAACGTAGAATGCCATGCGCGCTGGACCGAAGTTGCGCATCAGCCGAACTTCTTGCCCGCTATCGTTGAGCGGACGACGCGCATGATCGCTCGGGATCGAAACCATCCATGTGTTATAGGCTGGTCGCTTGGCAATGAGGCGGGGCACGGACCAGCACATGATGCCGCTGCGGCGGCCGCGCGCCATCTCGATCCAACACGGTTCATTCATTATGAAGGCGCGGTCTCAGCGCGGCTCAGTTTTCCGTTCGGACAATCGCCAGAACGAACCCAACAAGCACCATCAGCGCGCGAACGTGCGGCGACGGATGTCGTCTGTCCGATGTATGCGCCAATCGATCATATCGTTGATTGGTCGCGTTGGGCGGAAGAGACGCAAGAAGACGATCGCCCGCTAATTCTATGCGAATTCTCGCACGCGATGGGCAACTCGAATGGCTCGATCAGCGCTTATGTCGACGCCTTCTACGCCGAGCCGGCTTTGGCGGGTGGATTTGTTTGGGATTGGCGCGATCAGGGACTTGCGGAGACGGATGAGGCAGGTCGCTTCTACTGGGCCTATGGCGGTCACTTTGGCGATACGCCGAATGATGGCAATTTCAATATTAACGGCCTCACCGGGCCTGACGGGACACCGCATCCAGCCTTGCGCGAGTATCAGTGGGCCGCGCGACCGGTTCTGGCTCAATACTCGGATGGCCAAAGCCTGACCTTTACCAATCGGCGGGCGTTTGCGGATGTCAGTGACCTGATCATGGACTGGCGCCTGCTGCGCGATGGCGTGTCGGTGGAGAGCGGATCTCTTACACCGGAGATTCAACCGGGGGAGATCATTGCGATTGACCCGGAATTTGACACGACCCTTGAGCCGGACGCTGAATGGCATCTCACATTGATCTGGAAGCTTGCCGAAGAGACATCTTGGGCACCTGCCGGACATATTGTGGCGTGGGATCAGTTTCTACTCAAAGAGGCCGTCAAAGAAGACCCGATACCAACACGCCGGCGCCCAATGACACGCCCCATCAAGCACCATGGTCTGATCTTGGACTTTGGTTCAGAAGGCGCGATCTCCAATGTCAAAATCGACGATGAGCCTGTGATCTGTTCGACGATTGATCCCTGCGTTTGGCGGGCGCCGACCGATAATGATGGTGGGAAGCCTGGCACGCGGCCTCTGTTCTCGAGCAAAACCTCTGAATGGGTTTCGTATGGCTTGAACACCTTGAAGCCAGGAAGCCTTGGCACCTTCGACTTGCCAAGGGATTTCGGTTTGTCGCTCGGCTTTGAACGTCATTGGGTGAATGACGATGAGGCCGCCCTTATTCATCAAAGCGCGTGGCGTCTGGTCGAAGGAAAGATCGTCATCGACGAAACTTTGATCATCCCTGAGGCCTGGCAAGATTTGCCGCGCGTGGGCGTTCGCTTCGAAATGCCCGGGCGGTACAAGCAGCTGGAATGGTTTGGTCGTGGCCCAGAAGAATCTTATCCGGACCGCTGCGGCGCGACGACGATTGGTCGGTGGGACTCGACGGTGGCCGAGCAATATCACCCTTATGTTCGCCCGCAAGAATATGGCGCGCATGAACAAACGCGCTGGTTCCGCTTATTGGACGAGACAGGCAAAGGAATTCAGATCGGGTTGCCAAAGCCGCTCAGCTTCAGCGCGCGGCCTTATCACGATGCGGATCTGAACGAGGCGGAAACAATCGCTGAGTTGACGTCGAACGGGACGACTGAAGTCCACATAGATGTTGGTATGCGCGGGCTTGGCACCGGTGCCTGTGGACCTGACACCTTACCAGAGTACCGATTAGGGGCAGGGACTTATAATTTCCGCTGGGAAATCGGGCTTGTAACGCCAGAAGCTTAGCTATTTGGTTCTAACCGGCTCAAACTCATAGACCGAGATCCCGCGGGCGTGGGCGTCAAATTTGAGCTTGCGATTGAGCGGCGCATGTGCCCGCGACTCGCAGTTCTGGCGATCGCAAAGGTAGCAATTGACGCCAATCGGTGTTGGCGCGCGCCGTTCGATATCGAGCTTTTCGAAATAGACCAAGCTTTCCGCATAAGCTTTGTCGCAGCCGAGACCAATCGCCATGCGCGCGGGAGGATGGCCATGGTGACCGCGTGATCGTGTGATCGCTTTCGAGATCGACACATAAGTGGTGTCGTCTGGCATTTGGATGAGTTGAGTGAGCGTTTCGCCGGGCTGCTCAAACGTGCGATGGATATTCCATCGGGGGCAGGCGCCGCCAAATTTGGAAAAGTGGAAGCGACCTGCGCTGAAGCGTTTGGAAACGTTACCGGCCGCATCGACCCTGAGAAAGAAGAATGGAATCCCGCGCGCATCGGGCTTTTGAAGGGTCGTCAAGCGGTGCGCGGTTTGCTCAAAGCTCGTTCCAAACCGGTGGCTGAGCAAGTCGACATCATAGCGCGTGTCTTCGCACGCCTTAAGGAAGGCATCATACGGCATCAGCAAGGCGGCGGCGAAATAGTTTGTGAGAGAGACGCGGGCGAGCCCGATGGTCGTCTCATCCTTTATCCCGGACTCGACGATGATCCGATCGATCAAATCGCGGTACTCGAGCAAGCCGAGCTGAAATGCCAATTGGAATTGCCGTCCGGTCGGGTGGAGCAATTCGGAAATATCTATCCCGGACCGATGGCGATCAAAATAGGTGAAGGAGGAAGGCATGGCCGAGCTTGGCAGCACCCGAATGCGAAGTTTGTGCTGATCCTCAAGCCGATCTTGGATCGCGGTCTCAATTTGCTTGCTACCGAGCGACAGCGTTTGGCGGAACTGTGTGGCGGCCTCGTCCAATTCTGGGAAAAAGTTGTTCTGTTCGTGGACAAATTGACGGATCGTTTCGACTGGTCGAGCGGATTCCTCTAGGATTTCCACCTTTTCACGATCGGCCAAATGATTGGCATCTGAGTAGGTGCTCAAAGCCAGTTCGCGATATCTTTCATGCAAACGCAGGAACGCTTTGACCGCTTCTGGGCTGGCGCCGACCAAATCTTCGACTTCTGACTTTGATACCTGCACGCCACCAAACACCGGATGCCGCAGCGCGCTGACCAATTCATTGACCAGCGTGGCGTCCACATCTTGGGCCAATTCGGCGACATTAATGTCAAACTCTTCGGCCAGTTTTAGCAGCACGGTCGCACTGACAGGTCGCTGATTTCGTTCGATTAAATTCACATATGTTGCGGACACATCCAAGCGCCGCGCAAACTCCGCTTGCGTCAGCCCAAGCATGGTGCGCAAGCGTTTGATCCGTGGCCCAATGATCAGTTTCTTCTTCATACCCACCTACATAACAAAATTTACAAACGTTACATACCAAAATTTACATAACAAACAATAAAACCCTAATTAATACAGACAGCTATGGACGTGGCATGTGTTTTGTAAATACACGGAGGCCAAACATAACAAAACAGGAGTCCAAGGTGTCTGACACGCTCATTCAAACCGCGGTTTCGGCCTCAAGGCCAACCCCGCGCCACCGTCGCCCGGCTGAAGTCGTCGGCAAGGTCCCGGCAGAATACGATCGCGTGCTGACCCACCGAGCACTCCTCTTTATTGCGGACCTAGAACGCCGTTTCGGAGGACAGCGTCGGATCTTGCTCGAAAACCGTAAGCTCGCTCAAATGCGGTTTGATGATGGCGAGATGCCAAGCTTTCCGCCAGAGACCGAGCATATTCGAAATTCCGTCTGGGAAGTCGCTCCTGTCCCAAAAGCGCTGCAGGACCGCCGCGTTGAAATTACCGGCCCGGTTGATCGCAAAATGATGATCAATGCGCTGAACTCGGGCGCAAAAATGTTCATGGCGGACTTTGAGGACGCTTCCTCGCCAACCTTCTCGAACATGATAGAAGGGCAGGCCAATATGATTGACTATGCCCAGGGCAATCTCGCGTTTGATGATGAAGCCCGCGGCAAGTCTTACCGGCTGAACGATGAAACAGCGACCATGCTGGTTCGCCCGCGCGGTTGGCACTTAGAAGAGGCGCACGTCACTGTTGACGGCCAGCCGATGTCTGCGAGCTTGTTCGATTTCGGGCTGCACATCTACCACAATGGCAAGGCGCTCATGGAATCGGGCAAAGGCCCGTTCTACTACTTGCCGAAAATGGAAAACTACCAAGAAGCGCGTCTTTGGAATGACGTGTTCAACTTCACTCAAGCAGCGCTTGGAATTCCGAACGGCACCATCAAGGCAACCGTTTTGATTGAGACGCTGCCGGCTGCGTTCCAAATGGATGAGATCCTTTATGTGATGCGCAATCACATTGTTGGTCTCAATTGCGGCCGCTGGGATTATATTTTCAGCTATATCAAGACGCTTCGGAACCACCCGGAATATGTCCTGCCAGATCGCGCCCAAGTCGGCATGGATCGGGCCTTCTTGAAAGCGTATTCGCTAAAACTGATCCAAACCTGTCACCGTCGCCGGGCGCATGCCATGGGCGGTATGGCCGCGCAGATCCCAGTCAAAGGCGATGAAGCCGCCAATGCCGCGGCGTTTGATAAGGTTCGCGCGGACAAGAAACGCGAAGCTCAGCAAGGCCATGACGGCACTTGGGTCGCACACCCAGACTTGGTCCCAGTGGCGATGGAAGTGTTTGACGCCGAAATGCCAAACGCCAACCAAGTGCTGAGCCAACGGCAATTCCCAAAAATCACAGAAGAGTCTCTGCTCACACCGCACACCGGCGATGTGACGGAGGCGGGCATACGAACCAATATTTCCGTTGGAATCGAATACACAGCGGCTTGGCTTCGAGGCCGCGGTGCGGTGCCGATCCACAATCTCATGGAAGACGCTGCGACGGCTGAAATTTCTCGTAGCCAACTTTGGCAGTGGCTGACCCATGGCACGGAATACAAGAAAGAAGATGGATCTTCTGAAGTGTTCACGGCTGCCGCCTTTGACGCGCTGCTCAATGATGAGCTCGGAAAAATCAAATCGACCCTCGGCGACAATGCCTATGCCGATGGCCGCTACCCAGAGGCGACGGACGTGTTCGTGCAAACGGCCACCGGCGACACGCTCGCTGACTTTCTGACCCTCCCCGCATACGACGTCCTGCGCGGCGCCAACTAGTTCCACCAAGATAGAAGTAGAATACAGACGAGGATAAACTCATGACCCAACGTCCAACATACAAACAGCTGATGGAAGAAACCCTGAAGCGCTATCCGTCGGGCACAACGTCTTCCGGCATTAGCGTCGAAGATGTTGTCCAGCTGAAGATCCAGAACACCTACAATACGCACCTCGACGTCGCTAAAGCGATGGCGGGCGTGATGCGCGAAGACATGGCGGCCTATGACGCTGACTCGTCTAAGTTCACACAGTCACTCGGCTGTTGGTCCGGTTTCCATGCGCACCAGAAAATCAAAGCCGTGAAGCGTATGCGCGGCACCGCCAAAGGCACCTATATCTATCTTTCAGGTTGGATGGTTGCTGGTCTCCGCAACAGCTTCGGCCACTTGCCGGACCAGTCTATGCACGAAAAGACCGCTGTGACCGATCTGATCAAAGAGATCTACACCTCGCTGCGCCAGGCCGATGAGGTTGCGCTCAATGACCTGTTCCAGGAGCTGAATGCGGCGAAAGAGTCCGGGGCTGATCAGGCGGCATTGGACGAAATCATCTATCGCATCGACACGTTCGAGAGCCACGTTGTGCCGATCATTGCCGACATTGATGCCGGCTTCGGCAACGAGCATGCGACTTACCTGCTCGCCAAAGAGCTCATCCTGGCGGGCGCGTGCTGCTTGCAGATCGAGAACCAAGTTTCTGATGCGAAGCAGTGTGGCCACCAGGACGGTAAGGTGACGGTCCCACGCGAAGACTTCATCACCAAGCTGCGCGCTTGTCGTATGGCATTTGAAGAGCTCGGCGTGGACGATGGTGTCATTGTTGCCCGGACCGACAGCCTCGGCGCTGGCCTGACCCAGAAAATCCCGGTCTCAAACGAGCCTGGTGATCTGGCCGCCGAATATATCAAGTGGATCGAGACAGAAGAGGTCACCGATGCCAACCCACTGAAAGAGGGCGAAGTCGCTCTGATGCGGGATGGCAAAGTGGTTCGCCCAATCCGGATGCCGAACGGACTTTACAAGTTCCAGGACAATACCGGTCGCGAGCGCGTGATCGAAGATTGCATCAGCTCGCTCACACAGGGCGGCGCCGATTTGCTCTGGATCGAAACCGCGACACCAAACGTGGACGAAATTGCCTCTATGGTGAACGCGATCAAAGAAGTCGTGCCGAACGCGAAGCTCGCTTACAATAACTCGCCAAGCTTCAACTGGACGCTCAACTTGCGCAAGCAGGTGCGCGAACAGTGGATCGAAGAGGGCAAGATTGCCGAGGGTGATTACCCAGAAGGCACGGCGCTTATGTCTGCCAAACTCGACGACACAGAGCTTGGCCTTGAAGCTGACGCGCGTTTGCAAAGCTTCCAGACGGATATTTCCGCCCGCGCCGGTGTGTTCCATAACCTGATCACGCTGCCGACTTTCCACCTCACCGCCAAAGGCATGGACGAGCTGTCCAATGGCTACTTTGGCGAAGAGAAAATGCTGGCATACGTCAAGAACGTGCAGCGTGAAGAGATCCGCCGCGGCGTCTCTGCTGTGAAGCACCAGCACGAAGTTGGCTCTGACCTTGGCGATACGTTCAAGGAAATGGTTGGCGGTGACCGCGCGCTGAAAGCGGGCGGCGCGCACAACACTATGAACCAGTTCGAAGCGGTCGACTAAGTCCCCTCAAACGAACACAAAAAAGCGCGCCGGTCAGATGATCGGCGCGCTTTCTTTTCCCCCGAGGTCGCCCCTCCTCAAGACTAATCGATCGCGTTCATGGCTTCGGCGACAAGCTGCCAATCTTCACTCGAAACATCGTCCAATACGCTTTGTCGATAAACGCGAACGCCGGCTTCCTGTTCGCGCATGGTTTGTTTTAACCGCGCATAGAAGTCGGTTGACCGAACATGATACGGAAAGAACGACGAGTATTGGCGACGCGCATTCTTATTCCCGCGCAAGATAATCCGCATCATAGCGTCAGAGGCAGCCCGTGCCTCGTCTGTCTCCCGATTGCCAAGGATGGCTTGGACCTTACGTTCCATGGTGAACCGTTCGACGCGCCGGTCATAGGCCGTCTGGCGGTTTTGACCGCCGGCAATAACTTTTGGCATGCGCCCTTCGTCCGCGGCGTCTCGCTCGATGGTGCTATAAGTTTTAGATTTGCCACCGCCATACACAGTCACATCACGAGCAAGTGCTGGGGCAGACAGGAGCGCGACCGCTCCAATTAAAGAGAGTAAACGCGGGCCGGTAACGCAGAGTTGGCGCATGATTTCTTCAAGCTCCTCTAAAGCCATTCTGGCTTTGGTTGCGAAGAGTTTGGCAATTTATTTCGAATTTGCAACAAATTCCTATAGTTAATGCGGTTATTCCCTATTTGCGCGAGTTGGCTAAAGTGCTGACTTGAACGGTCGAATTGGCGAGGACGAAGCGCGCATGCCGAAGGCAATTATTGTGGGAGGCGGAATAGGCGGTCTAACCGCGGCGCTAGCATTCCATACCTTTGGTTGGAAAGTCGATGTTCTGGAGCGCGCTCCAGAGCTCGGCGAAATCGGCGCGGGCATTCAAATCAGCCCTAATGGTATGAAAGTGTTTCGCGCCCTCGGCATAGAAGAGCGCGTGTCTGAACGGGCGTTTCAGCCGGAAGCGTTAGAGATGCGGTTTGGCAAATCCGGAAACCGAATTTTTCAGATCCCAGCCCGGCAAGCCATTATAGAGCGTTGGGGCGCGCCTTATTTGCACCTTCATCGCGCCGATTTAGTCGCGGCGCTTGCGGAACTCCTGCACCAGAGACAACCCAATGCAGTGCATTTAGGGGCTGAATGTTCGAGTTACGAAAACACGGATCATGGGGTCCGCGTTACACTTAAATCTGGCGACATGATCGAAGGTGACCTGTTGGTCGGCGCGGATGGTATTCACTCGGCGATTCGTACCCAGATGCTTGGACCCGACCGTCCTGACTTTACCGGTAACATGGCCTGGCGCGCCGTTGTCCCGATGGAGCGCTTAGGGGCTCTGGCGCCGCCACCCACAGCGTGTGTCTGGGTTGGTGAGCGACGGCATGCGGTGACCTATCGTCTACGTGGGGGCACGCTCGCCAATTTTGTCGGGATTGTTGAAAGTGATGTATGGACATCAGAGTCGTGGACAGAGCAGGGGACAAAAGCCGAGGTGCTTGACGATTTTCAAGGATGGCACCCGATCATCACGAATTTGATCGAAACTGCAGAGTCGCATTTCAGGTGGGCGTTGTTTGACCGGCAACCGCTTGCCCAATGGGTGGATGGACGCGCCGTCTTGCTTGGAGATGCTTGTCATCCGACGCTGCCCTTCCAAGCTCAAGGCGCGGTTATGGCGATTGAGGATGCTTATTTACTGGCAAAGCTCAGTTCCGACATGGCGGATGATCTCGACGGCGCGCTTGCGACGTATTTTGAAACGAGGCTGCCGCGCACCTCGCAAGTCCAAGCCGCATCGCGCCGGAACGCAAATCTGTTCCATAAGCACACGCCTCTCAGCCGCGCGATGACCTATGGGCCAATGTGGTTGGCTGGGAAGATAGCGCCCGGGGTCATCCGATCCCAACAGGATCCCTTCTACGCTTACGATGTCCGGGAGGAACCGCTGCGATAAACGCTACGCCTTGCCGCCCGTCATATGCAGGTGTGCTGGATCAATGCCCAACATGCCAAGGGTTTGTTCCCACTTCTTGGAATGCGCCGACCCGAAGATGATGTCTTCATGCGGGTTAGAGACGAGCCAGGCATGCTCCGATAATTCGTGCTCAAGCTGACCAGGCCCCCAGCCAGCATAGCCGAGCGTCATTGTCGCTTGCGACGGTGCCCCTTCTGACGCGATTGCGCGCAAGACGTCGCGCGTGGCAGTCATAGAAAAAGCGGTGTCTACTTCGACCGTCGCGCCGTCGCTAAAATAATCATTTGAATGGACGACAAAGCCGCGATCGGTACCGACCGGGCCCCCATTGAGCACATAGGTGTCCGGCAATTGAATGTTCTGTTCGATACCTAGCTGCGTGAACAATTCCGGCAGCGTCAAATCATCGATCGGTTTGTTTAGGACGAGCCCCATCGTGTAATCTTCGCTGTGCGCGCAGATCAAGATCACAGAGCGATTGAACCGAGGGTCTCCGATCCCGGGCATGGCAACCAATAGTTTTCCCGTTAGATCCTGCACGCAAAACTCCTCTACTTGTGCCGACGCTACTTCACCCGATGAATTTGGCAAGCTTTTGTCATTGCGAGGGCGAGCAAGACGTCTATGTAAAGGGCAAAGATGACAGGAGACCCCTCAATGACGATTTCAGTTGGCGACAAACTTCCCGAAGCAACTTTCATGGAAATGACCGCGAATGGCCCAGAACCGGTGAGCACTGGCGATGTCTTCGCAGGCAAGAAAGTCGCGCTCTTCGCTGTGCCAGGCGCCTATACGCCAACCTGTTCCGCCAAGCACCTGCCGGGATTCGTTGAAAAGCAGGGTGATCTCGCCGCAAAAGGCATTGATGATATTGTCTGTACTTCCGTGAACGACGTCTTCGTCATGGGCGCTTGGGGCAAGGATAATGGCGTGGATGGCAAGGTTCGTATGCTCGCCGACGGCAATGGCACATTTGCTTCAGCGCTTGGTCTCGAAATGGATGGCAGCGGCTTCGGCATGGGCACCCGCTCACAGCGCTATTCCATGATCGTCGAAGACGGCACCGTGACAGAGCTAAATGTCGAACAAGGCGGCGGATTTGAAGTCTCCAGCGCGGACTATTTGCTCGGGCAGCTTTAACGGCTGAGCCTGTAGTTTAAGGAATTGCAGAAAGCCCGCGGAGCAATCCGCGGGTTTTTTTAATCAGCCTCATCCTGAGCGAAGACGAAGGACGAGGCGTGCATTTGAGAAGCGCGGCCTACATCCTTCGACTTCGCTCAGGATGAGCGGACAGAGGCATCGCCGTCATCCCAGAAAGTGCCTCGCGCTTACCCGGGGCCTACTTCCATCTGGATATCGGCCTTACGCGCGGCTCAGAGAACTTCGGGTGTATGGTAGCGCATGTCCCCAAAACCTGAACCCATCCAAATCCTCGCTCAGAGTTTCGTAAGAGAATCGAGCGAAAAAGGCGTGTTTCCATGGGTTCGCGCCGTTTTTCGATGAACTATTATTGAAAAACGGTAAATTTCTTCCCATGTGAATCTTGGTTCAAACAGGGAGGACCCGAAATGGAAGCTAGTCTTATTGTGCTCGTGCTCTTGGCCGTTGCGGCTTTGGTGCTGATTACTTCGGCGGTCAAAGTTGTGCCTCAGGGCTTTAACTTCACGGTCGAAAACTTTGGCCGTTATACAAGGACCCTCGGGCCGGGTTTGCACTTCATCGTTCCGTTCTATCAGCGCATCGGGCGCAAGATGAATATGATGGAGACGGTGCTTGATATCCCGACACAAGAAGTGATTACGCGCGACAACGCGCAGGTCTCTTGTGACGCGGTTGTGTTTATTCAGGTGATTGACCCGGTGTCGGCGGCGTATGAAGTCAACAATCTTGAAAACGCGATCACAAATCTGTCGCTCACGAATATCCGGACCGTGGTCGGTTCGATGGATCTGGATGAGGTTTTGTCCAATCGTGACGATATCAATGCGCGGCTCTTGTCGGTGGTTGATGCGGCCACCAATCCGTGGGGCGTGAAAGTTACGCGGATCGAGATTGCAGATCTTTCGCCGCCAGCAGACATCACTGAAGCGATGGCGCGTCAGATGAAAGCGGAACGCTTGAAGCGGGCCGAAATCTTGACGGCAGAGGGCGACAAACAGTCGGCCATTCTGAAAGCCGAAGGTCTGAAACAGTCGCAAATCCTGGAAGCCGAAGGCCGCCGGGAAGCTGCGTTCCGTGATGCCGAAGCCCGAGAGCGGGAAGGCGAAGCGGAAGCGAAAGCGACAGCCTTTGTCTCGGAAGCTATCGCGAAGGGTGACGTGAACGCGATCAATTACTTCCTCGGTCAGCAGTATGTCACCGCGTTTGAGAAACTTGCCTCGGCAGGTGGTCAAAAGACGGTCATTATTCCGGCAGAGTTTAGCTCTATCCTCGGAACGATTGAGGGCATTCGCGGGCTGACTGATGCAGCCAAGGATGCGTCCTCAGGCAGCACGCCAACCGCAGTTCCGCCCGCCGGAAACCGCAATTAGGAGACAGATATGGAAGGCTTAGACCTCGTACTTTGGCCCCCCACGGCCTGGCATTGGCTGGCCTTGGCGCTGTTCCTGCTCTCAATCGAGATGATGACGGGCACGTGGGACCTCCTATGGGTCGGGCTGGCCGCCCTGTTCACCTCGGCGTTTGCAGCCTTTGCGCCGGCAGGGATGGCGGGCTGGGAAGGTCAGCTGATCTTCTTCGCAGTTGCGACCGCGGTCCTGTTCGTCATTGGACGCACACTGTTCCGCTCGATGCGGGAGAATATCAAAGAGCATCCGACCCTGAACAAGCGGATGGCCGGAACGCTCGGACAGCGCGGTGTGGTCGCCGATGATTTCTCTGGTGGTCTCGGCCGTGTCAAACTCGGCGATACCGTTTGGTCGGCCCAAAGCGTCGATGGGGCGAACCTGGCTAGCGGCGCGTCCGTGATCGTTGAGGCGACCGAAGGCACGGTGCTGAAAGTGCGTCCAGCTTAGCTCCGCTGGCGCCAAAACGTACAAACATGAAAAAGCCGCTCGGACCCGAGCGGCTTTTTTAATTGGTCGTGTTTGCGGCGTCGCCGCGATCCCTTACTGGATCGCAGCGATAGCATTCGCTGGATGGATCACTGGCAGAGCCTGTTCACCCTCTGGCGTTGCGGTATTCGTCATCGTTTCAACGACTTCAGCGACGGTGAGCTCTGGGTTGGTGGCCCACAATTTAGCCGCGAGGTTTGCCACTTGTGGGGCGGCCATAGATGTCCCTGACAAGCTTAGCTCACGTCCGCCAGGAACGCGCCCGGGAACCTCAAAGCCGTTAGCGTAAAGGTCGATCGAAGCGCCATAAGAGGTGAAGCCTGCTGGTTGCAACTCGCGGTCAACCGCACCAATCGTAATAACGTTTGGCAAGTTGATCCCGGCCGGGACCGACGTCACGAACTCAACGTTCTCGTCTTCATTGCCTGCGCCGGCGACAAACAGAATGTCCGGAGCAGACGCGAACGCCTCAGTGAGGCCGTCTTCGAGCGTTTTGAAGATCGCCGCTGCACGTTCCTGACGCGCCTCGACGTCTGGCTCAGCGCCGGTGATCTGGAGCATGCCCTCAATCATTGGCTTGGTCATGCGCCAGCTCATGTTCACGACTTTGACGTCATTCGCTTTCAAGAAGTCGACCGTGGTCTGGGCAGCAGCGACGAGGCCCTCAACATATTCTTCGTCGATCGGCTCAGTGGGCAGCGGATCCGTCGGCCAAGTGTAGCGAACGTTCAGGATCTTTGCCACATCATTGCCGTCCGCAGCGATGTCAGCCACATGTTGACCGTGAATGTAATTGCTCGCGACCGCCAAAGACTTTTGGAAATCCATCATACTGTCAGCTTCGAGCGATTGCATTTGCTGGAGGAACGCGTCCTTTTCGGCACTTTCTAGTCCCGCTTGAAGGTCGAGTGAGCCTTTGATCGTGTCATAAAGGTCGTCCATCTGATCGGCATAGTCTGCGCCCTCGGTGATGAGGTCGCCAGATTCCAGTTCAAAAGTTGGTCCGAAGGCGATGCCATGCGCATAACCCGGACCTTCGTTGGATGGGTTCACCCACATCCGGTCGCCTTGGACCGTGCTATCAACGCCGGTATCCCAAACTGCCACAATGACTTCGTCGCCTTGCAGTACATCGACGGTTCGCGGGGTCCAAAGATCGGCGGCTTCAGCTTCCGGCACTTGATCCAACCGCGCCCCAACAACTTCAGCGATCATGGGCATAAACGGTGCCATTTCCATGGTTTGCTTAAGGCCAATGATTGAGATGGCAGAGCCGCGATCTACGACCATGCCAGCTTGTTCAATCGCTGGATCAATCTGACCCTTCAAAGCCGCTTCGAGCAAATTGGCATTCACCAGCTGCATTTGCCCGCGCATCGCCTGTAGTTCGTCACGCGCAATGTCGACGTCAACATTCGCCAGAGCGGCTTCAAGTTCGGATTTGTAGGCTTCGGCGAAGGCTTCGCCCGTTGTCTCACCGGTTGCTATGGCGGCGCGTGCGAAGGAATCACCGAGCAGGCCCGTCATTTCGCGTTCTGCCGGCTTGCCGGCGAGCTCGCGCATTTGCGGGCTGGTGTCGAGCACGCCTTGCCAATCCCCGCGCTCATTGAGAAGCACACGCTTATTGCTGATCACCGAGCGTTTGGTGGCACGATCTTGAATGTCGTAATTTTCGAGCAGGTCTGTAACCGCTGCATCGACCTCCTCTACCAAGGCATCAAACTCTGGACCATCGCCTAGAACGATTTCGCTTGGTTTCTTCGTCAGCGCGATTTCAGTTCGAGGAAGATCCGCTTCGCTGGCAATGATCGTTTTGCCGTCCTCATTGGTCGTCGCAGGCGTATCTGCTTCAACTTCGACGCTGACAGTTTCGTTAGGCGTCTCGGCCGTTTCCTGGTCGGTGGCCGGGGCACTACAGCCCACGAGCGCAAGCGCAGCGCTGCCGAGAAGGAAATATCTTAGGGACATATTGAGTTCTCCATTTGCGATGACGGCTACTTAGCAATTTTTTATCGAAGTGCAACATGTAATTATTGATAATCAATAAAACCTATGCGAGTGTGGAGTTTGCCCAATCGCCGTTGCGCGTAAACTCGAAAAGCGTCCCGACAATGTCACGACAGATTACAAACCTGGATGCCAAGAAAGATGTGGCGCAAATGACACCATGCAAAGCGTGCATACCGCCTATGCAACTTTCCGCCCTAATCCGCGCACAATTCAGTTCCTAAATCCCTCGTGAAGCGCCCGGAAGTGGCGCGGAAAATGCAAGGAGCCTCCCATGTTGAGAGCGTTGATCATTTCAAGTGCTTTACTCGCATCTGCCCCTCTGGCGGTCGCAAACACTAATAATGTCGAAAGCGCCGAAGCCCTCGTCAGCACAGCAGCCACAAGTATCGCTCAAAGCGAGCGCGAGCGCGTGGCTGATGCTGTTTTGTCTCATGTCGATACGCAAGCCATCGCGAATTTTACGCTTGGGCGTTATGGTCGAGCTTTGGAAGCGAGTGAAAAAGCGCGCTATTTTGAGACCTTTGAAGACTTTCTACGTCGCCAGATCCAAGCCAATGCAGATCAATTCAGCGGCGTTGAGGTTGAAGTCATTAACACTGCGGCCCGGAACGCGCGCGACGCAATCGTCACCACGGAGCTACGCACCAATTCAGACGCATTGCGCGTCCGCTGGCGCGTGATCGAGCGAGGCGGAAAGTGGTCGGTGGTAGATTTGGAAATCGCTGGTATTTGGCTGGCGATTGAACAGCGAGCCCAAGTCGCTGCAATCCTCTCAAAGCCGGGGGCCGACATTGATGATTTGATCGCCCAATTCGGCTAATTCAAACCAGAGATTGTCAGTCAGTTATTGCTGGATGATCATCCGATTGCCGCGAAACTCATACGAGTAGAGCTCGCGCAGAAAACTCATCCCCAGCAATGACTGGCTGAGATCCGTTCGAAGGACCATCGCGTCGACATCGCGGACATGGACCTGGTTGATTTGGATGGAATCGATCTTGACGCTCGCACCTTTGGTGATGCCGCCCGCGGTCCGGATTTCCCATTTGTAATCCAGCGTTTCTGGACGAAGCCCCATTTTTTGGGCGTCTTTATAAGTCAGCGCAACGACGCTGGCGCCGGTATCAACCATAAACTCCACGCTGGTTTTGCGATTCACCAGCGCGCGGGTCCAGTAGTGACCATCCGGACGGGCACTAATGGTTGCCGTACGGCGCGCGGAGGTTTGTTGAACGGGAGGTTCGACAGCCAGGCTGGCCACATTCGTCGAGGGCGCTGGCTCGGGCGTGGTTTCCGAGGCAGTTTGGCTGAATTTAGGATCCAGATAGAAAGAGATCAGCGCTGCAACAGCGCCGGCCAGAATGAAGGTGCCGAAGACATGCGTGAGTTTCATCCAGGATCCCCCAGTTTCCCCATACCGCGCAAACGATCTAGGCGTTCGGGCAAAGAGTCCATGACAGATTGACGTCCCGCATCATCAAATTGCATCCATCCACCGATCTCTTTCAGAGAACGGCCGCACCCAAGGCATAATCCGGTTTCACCATCGACGGCGCAGACCTTGATGCAGGGGCTTTGGATGTCGGGACGTGACATTTTGTGATCCTTAGTCAGATAATCTCAAGATATACTTGCGACAGTTTTATCAAATTACCAAAAGTGCAATTGACTTGTACATTGAAATAAGAGCGTTTTATGGCGTTTCGACCAATAAGGAATCAAAGTGCCGCAAGCGGAATCAGATCTTAATCCGTTAAACGACGTTCGCGAGCTTGCGATGCGCCCGACTCAGGGTGATGCGGGTTCAGCAGAACGGGTCTATCAAGCGCTCCTCGACATGGGACGCGAAGGTGACTTTGGTCGATTGGGCGAGGGGGCCGCTTGGTTGGCAGAATGGCAAAAGCGCTATCCGCCTCGCTTGGAGATGCCAACTCTGGCGATTTTCGCCGGGTCGCACGGCATCTCGCAGAATGGAGTAACGCTCTCTTCAAATCAGAGCACGCGCGAAAAGGTCGACGCGCTGCGCGAGGGGCGCGCGCCTCTGTCGGCGATCTCGACGCAAGTCGAAGCCAATATTCGCGTCTTTGAACTCGCGATTGATAAGCCGACGCCTAACTTTGCTGAAGAGGCGGCTATGAGCGCACGCGAATGTGCTGCGACGATTGCCTATGGATTTGAAGCCCTAGAAGGGGAGCCTGACCTGGTCGCCCTCGGCGTTATCGGGGCAGGAATTGGCACATCAGCCGCCGCTTTGGCTTGCGCGCTCTATGGCGGATCGCCGGAATATTGGGTGCGCCCTGGGCCGCAAGTGCCACAGGAAATGAATCGCCAGCGGGTCGAAATTGTTAGCCAAGCTTTGAAGACCCATCGCGGACATTTGTCTGATCCACTGGAGGCCTTGCGGTGTCTGGGCGGTCGCGAGCTTGCGGCCTGTGTCGGAGCGATCATCGCAGCGCGCCATCAAGGCGTGCCGGTGCTTATTGACGGTTTTGCCACGACGATTGCAGCGGGTGTGGTGCATGCGCTTAATCCGCTTGGGATTGATCATGTCAAAGCCGCGCATGTGACGCGCCGACCAGCGCATGAAGCGGCTCTTGAACGCGTCGGGATGACGCCGATCGCCAATTTCGAGTTCAATACCGGGGGCGGCATGGGGTCAGCTGCGGCGATTGGATTGCTTCGTACGGCGTGCTCTCCCTTCTTGGCCAAACCCTCAGGCGCTTAGTCTTCCCGTAAGGAGACCTGAGACATATTGACGTTTACGTTCGCGTTAACTTGCTTTTCTGAGCCTGACACGGCAAAACAAGAGACAACGAAGCAAATAAAACCCTGGGAAATGACGCCATGAATCTTGAGTTTTCACCGGAAGAAGTTGCCTTCCGCGCCGAAGTACGTGCTTTCATTGAGGAAAATTATCCCGAAGAAATGCGGGGCGCAGGATCGCGAGAAGACCTAACGCGTGAACAATTCTTGGCCTGGCACAAAGTGCTCGGTCAAAAAGGTTGGGCGGCACCGGCGTGGCCGACCGAGTATGGTGGCACCGGCTGGACTTCTACGCAGCGCTATATTTGGTCTGAAGAGAATGCCCGCGTCGACGCGATGATGCCGCTGCCCTTTGGTGTCTCGATGGTTGGCCCAGTGATCTACACTTTCGGCAATGAAGAGCAAAAAGCGCGCTACCTGCCGAAAATTCTCTCGGGAGAGGAGTGGTGGTGCCAAGGCTATTCAGAGCCGGGCGCAGGCTCTGACCTTGCCAGTTTGAAAACCACAGCGGTGCGCGATGGCGATCATTATGTGATCAATGGCCAGAAAACTTGGACCACGCTCGCGCAACACGCTGATTGGGGCTTCTTCCTTTGCCGCACGGACCCGAATGCAGCGAAGCCGCAGGAAGGTATTTCCTTCATCTTGGTCGACATGAACACTCCTGGCATTGAGGTCCGTCCGATCATCACCATCGACGGTGGACATGAGGTCAATGAAGTTTGGTTGACCGACGTTCGTGTCCCGGTCGAAAACCGCGTCGGTGAAGAGAACCAAGGTTGGACTTACGCGAAATTCCTTCTGGCGCATGAGCGCTCGGGGATTGCTGGCGTAGCCCGCTCGAAGCGTGGGATTGAGCGCTTGCGCAACATTGCGTCGACCGAACTGCTCGATGGCGAACCGCTGATCAAAGACGACTCTTTCGCTCGGAAGATCAGCCAACTCGAGATCGATCTAACGGCGTTAGAGTTCACGGAACTCCGGACACTCGCCCGTGAATCGGCGGGTAAAGGTCCTGGGCCTGAGAGTTCGATCCTTAAAGTCAAAGGGACTGAGATCCAGCAGCGTTTGACAGAACTAACGTTGGAAGCGGTTGGATCTTATGGGGCTCCATATTTCCGCGGGTTCCCTGAAGATGGATCCAACGAGTTCCCGATCGGGCCTGATTATGCGCACTATTCAGCGCCAAATTATTTCAACTTCCGCAAGACTTCGATCTATGGCGGATCAAATGAAATTCAGCGCAACATCATCACAAAGATGATCCTAGGCCTATAGATGCCGCGCTCCGCTCTCACGATCGGTGCATTAATTTTGGGGTCCGGAGCTGCCTTTGCGGCTCCGGATCAGACCTTTCCGATCGGACCGGGGTCATACATCTATTGGACCAGTGCCTATGAGGGCGGCTCTGATCGATACCAAGAGCAACTCATCGCAGAAACCGGTGACGTCCAGCTGTTCAAGACCATAAACGAGTATTCTGAAGGCGAGCCTGGTGATTACTTCGCATTGTTTTCCGGCATCTACTTCACGCTTTGCGACACCGAGATGCCCACGGCGGACGAACGGGCGGCGATCGCGGGCCTCTGGCCGTTAACGCCCGGCGCGGTCGTTGAGATCAAAAGCGGCGATGGCGCGAAGCTCGAAGTCGGAGAAGCCACACAATACTACCTTATGGGGCGTTCCCGTCCTGCGCACCTGGTTTCCGGGACCTATTTCGGGGAAGAGGAAAGCTCGGAAGTCCTGACCGTGTTGGACGACGTGAAGCTCACTGTCGGCATCGATTGGGAAGAAGGTAGCAAAGACAGCGCGATGTTGGTGACAAAACCGAACGCCGTCGCGTCAACTGAGGTCGATACAGGCTTGATCGGAACTTGTGCCGATTTATTGAACACAGAAACAGAAGAGAATTGATGGGAGGACCACCCCGTGGACTTTAATTTTACCGAAGAGCAGACCATGATCCGAGACAGCCTGGCACGGCTGATCCGGGAACAGTATGACTTCGACACGCGCATGGGTGTGGTCAAAAGCGAAAGCGGTTGGCGCCCTGAAATGTGGGCTCAGTTCGCAGAGCTTGGGCTCCTGATGGCGCCGTTCAGCGAAGACGATGGCGGACTTGGCGGCGGCCCCATCGACGCGATGGTCGTGATGGAAGAGTTCGGTAAAGGCCTAGTGGTCGAGCCGTTCGTACCAAGCGTGGTTTGCGGCGGCGGTTTCCTTAAGCATGCCGGCACCGCGGCGCAGAAGGAAGAGCATCTACAAGCGATTATGGGCGGGGCGAGCACATTTGCCTTTGCCTATGCGGAGCCGCGCGGGCGATATAATCTCGCCGACCTCGAAACCACCGCCAAGAAAGACGGTAGCGGATATGTCCTCAATGGCCACAAAGCCGTCGTCATCGGTGCACCGTGGGCTGACAAGTTGATCGTGACTGCTCGCACCGGCGGTGATCGCCGCGATGAAGGCGGTATTAGCGTGTTTATCGTCGATAAGGATGCCGATGGCGTCACCACGCGCGATTATCCAACTGTCGACGGGCGCCGCGCGTCTGAAGTCTACCTAGAGAATGTTTCGGTCGGTGCCGACGCATTGATTGGCGCCGAGGGCGAAGCACTGCCGCTGATCGAACAAGTGGTCGATGAAGCCACGGCCGCGACTTGCGCTGAGGCGGTTGGTGCCATGGGCGTCGCGCATCAGATGACGGTTGAGTATTCGCGCCAGCGCAAACAGTTCGGCACGCCAATCGGCAAATTCCAAGTCCTGCAGCACCGCATGGTCGATATGTTCATGGAACACGAACAGTCCATCTCAATGACTTATATGGCGACCCTGAAGCTCGGCGAAGATCCGGTGGAGCGGAAAAAGGCGGTCTCGGCTGCCAAGGTTCGGATTGGTCAGTCTGGTCGTTTTGTTGGGCAAGAATCCATTCAAATCCACGGCGGTATGGGCATGACGGAGGAATTGGCCGTTGGTCACTATTTCAAGCGCCTAACCATGATCGATAGCGAGTATGGTAATGTCGATCACCATATGCGCCGCTACACGGCGCTCAGCGCGACAGATTTGAAGGCGGCGGCCGAATAGGCTCACCCTTCCAGGATTTGACAATCAACCCCGCCGCGCGCTTCAGTGTGGCGGGGTTTTTGTTTTGGAGGATCACATGCTTCGCACAGCACTGATTGGCGCTCTGCTTGCCACCGCACCGAATGCGCTTGCCCAGGATGATCCGCCACCGCCTTGTAACGGCGATGCCTTCAAGCAGTTTGATTTTTGGCTTGGGCACTGGGAGGTCACCACACCGGATGGGACCGTGGCGGGCGAAAATCTGATCACTAGCGAAGAGAATGGATGTTTGGTCTTGGAGCGGTGGAGTTCCGCCGGAGGTGGGACTGGACAGAGCTACAACTATTATAATCCGGCGACCGAGACGTGGCGCCAGGTTTGGGTCAGCCAAGGCGGTATGATCGACTATGAGGGGGGGCTCACGGAGACCGGCTCGATGAAGCTCATAGGAACGATCACTGACGTCGCCACCGGTCAACAAGCGCCGTTCACGGGGGAGTGGACCCCAAATGGGGACGGGACGGTGACTCAATATTTCGAGCAATTCGATGCCGAGACCGAGGAATGGCAACCCTGGTTCTTAGGGCTTTATACCCGGAAAGATCCAGACGCACCTTAGCCGCTAAAGCTCCAGGCGATCTGCGCTGCGAAAGCAAGCCCTTGCAAAAGCGCCAGCGCTGCGAACACTAAGCGCCAGCGGGGCCGCGGGAACCGAAACCACAAAACCGCACTTGCCCCGAGCGCGAACGCGGTTTCAACCGTAACTCCAAGCCAACCCCTATAGGCCGGATCCCAATACGAGACGGGTGAGAAAAACCGCCAATCTGTGAGGGGCCAAAAATGCCGATGCGCATCGTCGGCGTGCAATGGAAAATCTAAGACCAAGTGCAAAAGGGCAGCGGCGCCGAACACAAATAAGAGGGGCCAGTTTCGCCAGAGTGCCAAAGCGAGAAGCAGTCCAAACAGGACGAAAGAATTGGAGATCGCACCAAGCGTTTGCCAAGGCTCGGTCCAGTATTGCACGTTCCAGGTTTCCTCACCGCTCCACCCTTGCAGACGGCTCCAGGCAAAGAATACAAACATGGACGCATCCGGGGCGAGCGCACCCGCGAGGATCACGGTGTTTCGCTGCGGGGCATCGCGCTGTGCGAAGGCGGCGGACGCGATGACCATGTGTGCGATTGTGTTCATTCTATCACTCCGCACAGGACTTGCCGCGAGGCAAGTGGTGACACGCTCCGCCGCGTCTGTAAAAGCAGATGCGAATTCAAAGGAGGCGCAAACATGTCCGTCATCAAGCTCGAAAAAAATGGCCCGATCGCGACACTCACTCTGACGCGGCCAGAGATGATGAACGCGCTTGGGCAAGAAGGCGATGGCGCAGATGTGGCCGCCGCTTGCGCAGAAATTGAAGCGGACCCGTCCATCCGCGTGACGATTTTAACTGGCGAAGGTCGCGCTTTTTCAGCGGGGGGCGATGTCAAAGCCATGCGAGACCGCACCGGTGCGTTCGCAGGTTCGCCCTATAGCGTTCGCGAAGGGTATCGCCGCAACATCCACCGGATTGTGAAATCGCTATACAATCTCGAAACACCTCTGATTGCAGCCGTGAATGGTGCGGCGATTGGATTGGGCTGTGATGTGGCCTGTATGGCGGATGTACGCCTTGCCTCGGACAAAGCGAAATTTGGCGTCACTTTCCTCAAGCTCGGTCTGATCCCCGGAGATGGCGGCGCTTGGCTATTGCCGCGAATTATCGGCGCCAGTCGCGCGGCAGAGCTGTTGTTCACGGGTGATGTTATTGATGCGGCCACCGCGGCCGAATGGGGCCTTATTTCCCGCGCGGTGCCCGGAGAGACTTTAATGGATGAAGCTATCACACTGGCGAACCGCATGGCGGTTCAACCGCCCCAGAGCCTGCGGGTCGCTAAAACGCTTTTGCGTCACGGCACGACCGCGAGCTATGACACCATTATGGAGATGTCAGCCGCCGCGCAGTCTATGATGCATCACACCGAGGATCACATTGAAGGGGTCAATGCGATCCTAGAGAAACGAACGCCATCCTTTGAAGGAAAATAGGCTTAGTGAACTTTGATAATCGCCATGACAGCAAGCAGCAGGCCACCACCATAGGTCACCAATGCGCCGAGCGCTTTTAAGATATGCGGTTTTTCAAGTGTTTCGCAGGTTAGGAACCCAATTGCATGGACTAAACGCGACACCGTCACAGCGACGATGGTCCAAGTTACCAATCCGCCCAGATCGCGCCCCTCATAAGCAAATCCGACTATCAAAAAGAGGCCGATCAATAAGGCTGCATACTCTGCCGAGTTGCCATGTGCGCGTTGGGCTTTGGCCATAGCAGAGGTCGGCTCTAAAGGCGCGCCATAGGCAATCACCCGGCTCGAGCCGCGTTGTACACTGGTCCAGAACGCCAAAAGCAGCGTGAGGATGACCAAGCTCGCAGAGCAGAGAATAATCGTAATTGGCATTGTCTTTCGCCTCCCGTTTCTTTGCATGTCAGTGTAAAGCGCTTCGGGTGATCAGCAAAGGAGATCGCTATGCCTTCGCCCCGCCGTTTGATTTCCACTGGCTCCCCGTTTGAGAAGACGATGGGTTACTCGCGTGCTGTTGTGCAGGGGGATTGGTGTTTCGTCTCCGGGGTGACGGGGTATGACTATGCGACCATGAACATGCCTGAGACGGTCGCTGAGCAGGCGAAGAACTGTTTCGAGACGATTGGGGCGGTTCTCGCAGACGCAGCTTTCTCCATGACTGATATTGCTCGCGTGCAATATACCGTGGTCGACACAGGCCTCGTCTCAGACTTGCAACCCATTTTGGAGCAATATCTCGGGAAGGTTCGCCCCGCCGCAACAATGGTGATTGCTGGGCTGATTGACCCTGAGATGTTGGTTGAGATCGAAGTGACCGCCTTCAAAGGGTAGGGCATCGAGCTGTTTCAAGTCTTTGCTTTCTGTCGCCGCGAGCCTAAACCCACGCGGTCTAGACTTTTAAAGGTTCCCAAATGCGTGATGGTGGTCGAATAGCGGCGGCGATTGATGTTCTGAGCGATGTCATTGGACGGCATCAGCCGGTGAAAGTCGCCGCGCGCGATTGGGGGAAAACGCGCACGTTATGCGGGCTCAAAAGATCGCGCCTGGGTGTCTGGCTTGGTGCTGGATGCTCTGCGAAAACGTAATTCGATCGCGCACGCCATGGGTGACGAAACGCCGAGAGGGCTAATCCTGGGCGCGCTGAGTTTCGCGTGGGGGTGGGATATCCGCCGGATTGATGACGCGATGGATGAACCGCATGCGCCGAGCGCTCTGACGTTGCAGGAACGAGAACGCTTGGTCATGGCGCCAGATGTCACAGCGGAGCCGCATATTGCCGGCGATTATCCTGAGTGGCTAACGCCGCACATGCAGCGCGCTTTTGGCGAATTGGCGGCGGTCGAAGGTCAAGCCATGGCCGTGCGCGCAGATGTCGATCTTCGGGTCAATACGTTGAAGGTCGATGCTGAAAAAGCAGCTGCGCCGCTGCGAAGCGCCAAGGCCGAACCGTCGCGCTTGCTTTACAACGCATTTCACATACCCGCGCGAGATCCTTCTCAGCGCGAGGCCAGTTTGGACAATATTCCGGCTTACTCAAAAGGCTGGGTTGAGGTTCAAGACGCGGGTTCTCAAATCGCGGCAGCCGCCGCCAATGCTCAAGCCGGTGAACAAGTTCTCGATTATTGTGTGGGAGGCGGCGGCAAAACGCTCGCGCTTGCGGCGGCGATGGGCGGCAAAGGGCAAGTGTTTGCCTACGATATCGATGGACGCCGTCTCAGCGCGATCATTCCGCGTCTTAAACGCAGCGGCGCGCACAATGTTCAGCTTTTACACCCGAGCGAGCCAGAAGCTCTGGAGGCGCTGAAGGGTCAAATGGATTGCGTGTTCGTCGACGCCCCTTGCACCGGGACTGGAACTTGGCGACGGCGCCCGGATACGAAATGGCGGGTCAAACCAAAATCGCTCGAAACGCGGATCAGCCAACAAGATGAGGTCCTGGCGAAAGCGTCAGAATATGTGAAGCCCGGCGGACGCTTGCTCTATGCGACCTGTTCATTCCTAGTGGAGGAAGACGAAGATCGCGTCGACGCATTTCTCGCAGGGCATACTGAGTGGAGCCAGGAAGACGCTGTCCAACATGCAGCCGCGAGCGGGTTGCTCACAGACGAGGGGCTAAGCGTTATCAAGGCCGGACAAGGGCCTTCTGGCAGCGTCCGCTTAAGTCCTCGTAGCGCCGGAACGGATGGTTTCTTCTTCGCGATGCTTCGCCGGGATGGTTAATTGAACCCGGCGAAATAGACGCGGCAACTTCGCGGGGAAATTCAGTCCGATCTTCTAGTCTCCACGGTACGAGGGAGACGAATATGGCTGTTCAATCTGAAGGCGGGATCACAACGCTGACCCCAACCGCATGGAAATGGTTCGTCGGCGCGGCGGTTCTTTTCTTTTTAGTTCCGCCATTTGGCGTCCTTATCTCACTTATCTTCATCTTGACCGGCGCCGGCGTGATGCAGCGCCTGACCTTGTCGCCGGAGGGCTTGAAGGTCCGCAATTGGTGGTCGACGAAAACTCATGCCTGGCGAGAGATCGATGATTTTCGTGTCCATAAAGTGAAATCCGGCCTGTTCACGGCTGCCAATATGGTTTCGTTTTCGCAAGCCGACAAAAAAGATACGATGATGGGGAAAGCCGCAAAACTTCTCGTCGGTGGGACACATTCAATCCCGGCTGTTGGTATGACGCCGCAAAAGCTTGTCCGTCTCATGCAGGCTTATAAGCTCGGCTTCGCGCCCAACACGGCGCAACCTGGTGCTGCCTTAGAACCCGCGACTGCGCCGGTGCCAGCGCGTTCTGCTCAACCGCGCCCGCGCGCTGTCCCGGCCACACCGCGTGCACAGGCAAAGCGCGCCTCAACATTGCCAAAACGCACGACAAAACCACGGACCCAGACGCCGCTCGTTCAGGAAGGGGGCGGTCTGTTCGGGCGTCGCCGGTCGTCCTCTCCATTTCAATCGTGATTTGGCCTAGTTGAGCCTCGCGAGGGACTCAGCTAAAGGGCCACATGGCTGACCAGAAACACGAACGCGCGCTGATCATCGACTTTGGAAGTCAGGTGACGCAGCTGATTGCCCGACGGCTCCGCGAGAGCGGTGTTTATTGCGAAATTCACCCCTTTAACAAAGTCGATCAGGCTTTTCTAAGCGTTTACAATCCGCAAGCCGGTAATCCTGTCCGGTGGGCCCGCCAGCGTCACCTGGGAGGACAGCCCTCGCGCGCCAGAAGAAGTGTTCGATCTTGGCGTTCCCGTGCTCGGCATTTGTTATGGCCAGCAAGTCATGATGGAGCAACTCGGTGGCCGCGTAGAAAGCGGGACCAGCCGCGAGTTTGGACGCGCCTATATTGAAAAAGTCGCTGAAGACAAACTTTTGGAAGGCTTGTTCCAGTCAGGCGAGCAAGAGCAAGTCTGGATGAGCCATGGCGATCATGTCGCGGAAATGGCGCCCGGCTTCAAAGTCATCGCGAAGTCGCCCGGTGCACCAGTCGCCGCCATTGTCGACCCAGACCGCCAGTTCTATGCGACGCAGTTTCATGTCGAAGTCGTCCACACGACGCATGGCGCGAAGATCTTGCGAAACTTCACGCACGGGATTGCGGGTCTGAAGGGCGACTGGACCATGGCGGCATACCGCGAAGAAGCGATTGAAAAAAATCCGCGCTCAAGTTGGATCCGGCCGGGTCATTTGTGGTTTGTCCGGCGGCGTCGACAGCTCTGTTGCGGCCGTGCTGATCCATGAGGCGATCGGGAGCCAGCTCACTTGTGTCTATGTCGATCACGGTTTGATGCGATTGAATGAAAGCGAACAAGTCGTCAGCCTGTTTCGCGAGCATTACAATATCCCATTGGTCCATGGTAGACGCCTCAGATCTGTTCCTCGGCGAACTTGAGGGCGTTAGCGATCCAGAGCGCAAGCGCAAGATTATTGGCAAGCTCTTCATTGATGTGTTCGAAGAAGAAGCGAACAAGATCGGTGGAGCAGATTTCCTGGCCCAAGGGACTCTGTATCCCGATGTCATCGAAAGCGTCAGTGCGATTGGTGGGCCTTCGGTAACGATTAAGAGTCACCACAATGTCGGCGGCTTGCCAGAGCGCATGAACATGCAACTGGTTCGAACCGCTTCGGGACTTGTTTAAAGACGAAGTCCGGGCGCTCGGTCGTGAATTGGGGCTCCCCGAAGCTTTTATCGGGCGTCACCCGTTCCCAGGTCCGGGGCTGGCCATTCGTATCCCTGGCGAGATCACCCGCGAGAAGGCCGATACGCTGCGCAAAGCGGACGCGATTTACCTAGAAGAGCTGCGAAACGCGAATCTTTATGACAAGATTTGGCAAGCTTTCGCGGTTCTCCTGCCCGTCAACACGGTTGGCGTGATGGGAGATGAGCGGACTTATGAAAGCGTTCTGGCGCTCCGCGCGGTAACTTCTACAGACGGAATGACGGCCGACTATTTCCCGTTTGAGCATGATTTTCTGGGGCGCGTGGCGACAAGAATTATCAATGAAGTCAAGGGGTGTAAACCGCGTGGTTTACGATATTACTTCAAAGCCTCCGGGAACGATTGAGTGGGAGTAGCTCCCGCGCCTCTTTGTTAATAATTACAGAATTCAAACCTTAATGACGTAAATTTAAGGCCTGCTCACGCGGGCTTTGAGTATCGTCTTAGGAGGTTGTTAAGGCCCTGCACCGATTTTCAGTAGAGTTAATTTTAGGGCCGACTTTGTTAATGGGATTGGGCAAATGAATAGAAAATCGGTGCGCTGGGGCGCAGACATTGGCTATCAGTCTGCAATCAGAACGTTCAAAGGTAAGGAGTCCTTGCGCAAGCATGGGCTCAAAGGAAAGCTCGCGGAGGGCGACCTCGGTTTCAGCCGCGGACGCACGCGCAAGATTGCGCAAGAAGATGCTGCAGATGCCGTTCCAGCTTCAGAGGCGATCACCGAAGATCAATGGAGCGAACGCGAACAAGAAATTGCCGAACGGGCAGGGAGTGTTCGCCGGGGACTCGAAACCTGGATGAGCGGGACCGCCGCCAGCGTCCGCAACTTTATTCAAGATTGCACGCCCGCTGATATTCATCCTGAGCATTTGCGGGAAGTCATAAAGGCTGAAGAGAATGAGTTCCGTCACTATGAAGTCGATGACGCAGATTCAGCGCGCGATCATCATGATGCAACCGTAATTGAACTCCAGCACTTCAAGCAACAACACGGCGATCGGATCGGTAAACGCACGCCAGACATTAAGAAGAATGTTGAGCAGACGCTCGCCATCCTCTTGCTGATCATGATTGTTGAGGGCTGTTTCAACGCGCTTTTGTTCAAGGATGCGCAATCTTCCGGCCTGATGGGCGGTATGATGGTCGCCTTCGGAATCAGCGCAGTGAACGTTTTGACGGGCGTGTTGGCAGGCTTCTTCGGGTTGCGTTACCTCAACCATCCAGACAAAGGGTTTCAGATTGCAGGCGGCGTCATCGCCGGATTGCTGATCGTGTTCGGCATCATGCTCAACTTCTTCATCGCGCACTTCCGCGACGCGGTTGAGATCAGCTTACACGCGGCGCAAGAGGCTGGATCTTTGGCCGGTTTCTCGATGTTCGACATCTCGCCCGGATCCGTCATCGCCAGCATGTTCCCAAACATTTTCGGGCTCGATTCTCTCGTGGCGATCGCGCTCTTATTAATTGGTCTGACAATATTCGGTGTTGCTGTTTATGAGGGCTATGACCGGATTTCAGACCGATATCCGGGATATGGACGGGTTTGGCGCAAGGAGCGTCTGGCTTATGAAAAGCGTCAAGCCGTGCGCAATGGGGTCCGCGACGATCTTTCAGACTATTTCACGCGTTGCCGGTTCTGGTTCGAGACACAGCATAAGCGCCATACGGCCGCGAAACGTGAGATCGAGAAGTCTCTGAATGAGTTAGAAGCGCATCGGGATCGCGCAGTTGGGATCGCGGCTAAGGCGGGTGATCAAGAACGCTCTTTGAAGATCGCGTATCGTCAAGCCCATCGCCGTGCGCGCAATAAGTTCCGCGATAAGCTGGGCGAGCAGGCCGCTATTCCGGCTTACTTCGATGAGATCGTAACGCCGAACCTGCCGGGGTTCGACCTGACCAAGGAGCGTGATCAGGCAAATGCTGCGATCAAAACGATTGAGCAGAATCTGACCGCCCTGAACCTCACGCGTGAATGGCTCGAAACGCACATTCAGAGTGTCCAAAAGGGACTCTCCACCATTCAAAAACAAGTCAATCAAGAAATGGCGAAAGCACGCGATGCTCGTCTCGCACGAGAGCATCAACCAGACGTGCGCTCTGCCTGAAAGCAAGATCCGGAGGTAAAAGATGCCCCGAGCTAGAGAAAAAGGCCCCTGGTTTTGGCGTAGCGCCATTGGCGTGATGTTGCTCAGTGTGATCGGCTTGTTTTCGGTCGCTGCGTTCAATGCTACGCCGACGCTGGATCCAGAGTCTGAATGCCGAATGGATCGCCGCGATCCGGCTCATACAATTCTGCTCATTGATCAATCCGATCCGTTTTCGGAGAATGATTTGTCCTGGGTGGATGAGCTGATTGATGCGGAAGCGCGGTCGCTGCCGCGGTTTGGGCGTCTAACGGTTGTGTTGCCAAACAGCGCGCAGCCTTTTGACCCAAAAACGCTCTACACGCATTGTTCTCCGGCAGCGTGGATGACGCCAACCCGATCCTACAGAACCCGCGCATGATCGATGATACATGGCGCGAGCATTTCTACCAGCCGCTGTCAGAGACTGTTTCGGATACGCTCAAGACGACCAGCCAGCCGAGCTCGCCGCTGTTCGAAGCATTGTATGCTGTCGGGGACCGAGCGGATTTCCAATCCAATCGAAGCAATCGTCGCTTGGTCATTGTTTCAGACCTGATGCAGCACTCTGAGGCTTTCTCTTTCTATCGCAGCGGTGCTGATCTTGCGGCCTATTCAGAGACTTCGGTCTCGAGCCAATTGCCGGGCTTTGACGGCGTTGATGTCGTCGCTCGCATTGTGCCGCGGCAGGAATATGATTTGCCGATTAGCGAACTGAAAGCCTTTTGGCGGAGCTATTTTGATAAAACCGGCGCGACGTTCGGGTCGACCAATTAAATTCGTGAGATCGCGCTGACCGGTGCATCGAGCAGGAACAAATCGCCAAAGCGCTGAACTTGGCCTGTAATCGCGACTGGGTCGGCGACGAACGGCAGCAGGTCCTTGTTGTGGCCGTACCCGCCGGACGTCATGATCATCAAAGCCGATTGGTCTTCAGGATCTTTGACATAGAAAGCGGGCGGCAAACCGCTGCGAATGCAAAGACTGGCGCAAGCTTTGTGGACTTTGCCATTTGATGGCCGCATGGCGCCGAACCAACATTTCGTATCCAAGATCTCGCCATTCAGGGAGACGTCCATGATCGGTTCGGGCGTCGGGAACGCCAAATCGCCGATCGCGCCGTCTGTGTCCTCGCGGATCCAGTCCAACCCATCAATGACCGCGATCATGGCGTGTTTGCCGCGCTGGATGAGCGAGCCTTGCACAATGACGGGTTTGCCGGCGAGCGCGCCGATCTTGGCACTGACCCCGCATTTCCCTTGGCAACCAAGCAGCGCGGTGCGCGGTGTGCCGTCTAGGTCCAATGTGCGTAGCATGCCATAGGGCTCGGCGGTGGCGATGCCGCGCCATTCGCGGATCTCGCCCATATTCCAGTCGCCGGGGCCTGCTGGTCGTTGCAGGGCTGCGACGCCGCCCGCTGTCGCCGCGGTGCCCGCCATCAAAGCGAGGCCCGCCCCCAGAAAGAAGCGCCGGTCGGCTTGAGGGGGTTCGGCCCAACCGATGAAGAAGTCATTCTTGCTCATGCGCTGGCTCCGATTTGGCTGGGGGATTGCGGCGTGCCTGGGGCGTTAGGTACAGGATTCACATAGACAACACCGTCGACAATTCGGGTCGCATAAGTCGCGATCTTTTCGGTGAAGGGCGGCGGGCTTTGGCCATCTTCCATACGGTATTGGAAACCATGCCAAGGGCATGTGATGCAGCCATCAACAATCTTGCCTTCGCCCAGCGGTCCGCCTTGGTGTCGGCAGACATTTGAGACCGCCGAG
>CBDIHJ010000040.1:0-118991 GCA_965279045.1 Henriciella sp.
TGGAATGACAGCCGCGATCAGCATCGTATTCCCGGCGCCAATAGCCATGAGCGAAAAAAACAAGAGAAAAAACGCCCCGCGCCGGTTAGGCTGGGGCGTTGAATCTGGACTTGTCTCTGGTTCACTCATGCGCCTTCTTTTGAGCCCCTAAAATTGAAAATCAAGGCTTTGTTCGGCGCGTTGAGGCCCGGTCGTCGGGGAATGGAAGCGGAAATTTGTTTTCAGACGGCGCAATAGGTTTGAAAGGAAATTCTGCGAGGTCTAACGCGACTCTAATCGTGTTCGAGCCTGACCTATGATCCAATTACTCGGATTTGCGATCGTTTTACTGATCGTTTCCAGCGCGCTACTTGTCAGCGGCGGTCCGGCCGTGCTCTCGGCTCTTCCCTTCGAGCTGGCACTGATTGGCGGCGCCGCGATTGGCACGGTTTTGATCGGAAACTCCGCATCGGTCGCCAAAGCTGCCTTCAAAGGGGCGCTGCAATCGGTGCGTGGGGCAAAATGGTCGCGTTCAGATTATGCCGGTTTGCTGACATTGATGCACGAATTGCTCCGCCGCGCCCGCAAAGGAGGAATAGTCGCGATTGAGGCCGATATCGAGGCGCCCGAGACCTCGACTTTATTTGCCAGCCACCCCCGCTTGCAGGGCGATCCTCAAGCCGTAGGTCTGATCTGCGACAGCTTTCGCCTGATCGCCTTAGACCCAGCCATGCGGGACCAAACTGCGATTTACTTACAGGACTCGGTCGGTGAAATCGTCGAAGAGCGCCAACGTGGGGTGACGGCTCTGCAGACCCTCGCCGACGCACTCCCAGCGCTTGGCATAGTCGCCGCCGTCTTGGGCATTATCAAAACCATGGCGATGATCGACCAGTCGACGGCGGTCTTGGGAGAAATGATCGCAGCCGCACTATTGGGCACGTTCTTAGGCGTGTTTCTCGCTTATGGCCTGGTTGGACCGATCGCCAATCGCTTTGGACAAATCGTTGAAGAGGAAGCGGTCTATCTCGACACAATTGCCCGCATCATCACCGCCTTTACCCAAGACACGGCGCCGCGCACAGCGATCGAAATCGCCCGCGCTAGTTTGCCTGTGCACCTGCGTCCGAACATTTCGGATTTGGACGAGCGCTTGAAAATTGTGCGTCTCGAGCACGCTCAACGCGCCGCATGATTGGTTAATGCGACGCCCGTTTGGTGCGCTAAATTTCAATGCGCAATTTAAACGGACATCAAATCATCTGTTGCACAGTTTGCCCTGACACAATTCGTGGAGTGGGACATGACGCAATCTGAAGTGACGCTGGAGACACCCGTTGAGCGCGCGTATTGGCTGCGCGGGGTTATGGGTCAGCTCGCGGCAGGACTATGCGGAATCATTGCCGTATTCGTTGCTTTGAAAGCCGTAGCGTTTGCGCCAGGCGGACAAGATCCTGCGGGTCTTTACGACCATTTTGTCCGAGTTCTGTCCTTCGCAGCGCTGACAGTCTGGATTGCCTTCACCATCGGCCTTCGGCGTCGTAATGTAGCGACCATGATCGCGCTTGCCTTTGCGATTGTTGTTGAACTCATCCTGGTACCAACTCAGCATGCTGGCCTGTCAACAATTACAGCGGCGAATCTGGGGATCGTGTTCGCTTATTGCGGCCTGGAATTGTACTGGCAGGCCTTAAGCCCGCAAAAGAATAAGACCGACTGCGCCTAAACCCATCAAAACACTAGCTTTCCAAAGTATAGCGTCATAGTTTCCCTATGAGGTTCATTGGGGAGTATGGGCTTGTCTCGTTTCGACGAATTGATCGCTACGGTCGCACATTATCAAAACTTAGCCGCCGAGAACTATACTCGGGTCAGAGCATTAGCGGAGGAGTTGCGGGCGGGGTTGTGCGCGCATATTGGCATGGAAGGCGGCGTCTGCGTGCGGCTGGTGCCCCCGATGGGTCCGTTCGAGCCGAAGGATTATGGCGACCAAGCCTTCTCTATTCCGCCCAAAGGGTTTCGCCCCTTAGGCGCTATTCAATTCGGTTTGGCGGTGCGCGTCTTATCAGAAACCGATTGGATGCGGGTGACGATGCAGTGCCAAAAGATCGGGGATTCTTTCATCACTCAAATTGTTGGGGGAGACGAGTACCGGCTGACAATCCCGCTCAAGGACAATGATCCCCAACCTTTCTATGATCATATTTACGAGCACGTCCTCGAATGGTTTCAAACACAAATCGAACGCTACGAAGCCGGCGATTATAGCAGCCGCGAAATCGGCTTTGATTTCTCCCGGGGCGACAACGAGGCGATGGTCTGACCGGACCGTTGAGCGCGTAAGGCATGGATCTCGGAATTCTTCTCGCAAGTGGCGCTGGCCAAAGCGTCATTTTTGCCTGTGCCTTAATTGGTGCGCTTGGCGTCGGCGCGCAATGGTTGGCGTGGCGACTACAAGCGCCCGCCATTGTGCTCATGTCGCTGGCCGGATTGGCCGTTGGTCCGCTTTGGTCGGTCATCTTTGGCGATCCGCTCTTGAGCCCACAAGCCACGTTCGGTGACGTTTTTCGCCCGATTGTTTCGCTCGCGGTCGCGGTCATTCTGTTTGAAGGCGGCTTGGTTTTAAAGTTCGAGAACTTACGCGAAGCCGGCGCCGCCGTTCGACGGATGATCTTTATTGGCGGCCCGCTGGCTTGGTTTTTCGGAACGTTTGCCGCGAAATATGCGGCAGGTCTTGATTGGGCAAGCGCCGTTGTGTTTGCCGGGGTCATGGTGGTTACCGGACCAACGGTGATCATTCCGCTTTTGCGTCAGTCCAAATTGGGCGGACGGCCTGCGCAATTCCTGAAATGGGAAGGCATTGTTAACGACCCAATCGGCGCGCTGTTCGCGGTTGCCGCATTTGAGTTCATTCGCGTCGCCTCCCAAGGCCAGAGCCTCTTCGGCGCGGGTCTGTGGATCATTATGGCCGCGTTTTATGGCATCGTGCTTGGCGTGTTTTTCGGCTGGATCATGGCCAAGGCGTTCCGAGAAGGCTGGACGCCGGAATACCTCAAAGCCCCGATCATCCTCGCCTCGATCGTGCTTTGCTATACGATGGCCGAGATGTTCCAAAAAGAGATCGGCCTCGTCGCCGTGACCGCTTACGGAATGATGTTGGGCAATTCGAAGCTGGCGGGCCTAACAGAGCTGCAAAAGTTTAAAGAGGACATCGCCATCCTCTTGGTCTCCGGTGTTTTCGTGATGCTGACCGCCGATCTCACACCAGAGACTATTAGCCGGGCCATCAATTGGAATACGCTCGCCTTCCTGACCTGCATGCTTTTCATCGTGCGACCCTTATCGGTATGGATCGCAACCTTTGGAACATTATCCAGAAAAGAGGCCATTTTGCTGGGTTGGATCGCGCCGCGCGGGATTGTCGCCGTAGCCGTTTCAGGCCTTTTCGGGTCTTTGCTCGTCGACCTGTCTCGCGAGGGGCGGTTTTTCTTCGCGGGCGCAGATCAGATTACACCGCTCGCCTTCGCCATGGTCTTCGTCACCGTCGTATTGCATGGCTTTACGATTGGGCCGCTTTCGCGCGCGCTCGGTTTGGCCAGCAAGGAAAAGCCCGGCGTCCTGATTGTTGGCGCCAATGCGTGGAGCGTGAAGTTTGCCAGTGCGCTCGAACAAAGTGGCATTGAGGTGATTGTGGCCGACAGCAATTACCGTCGCTTGAAATCTTCGAGAGATGCAGGTCTGGACATCTTCATGGGCGAAGTGATGTCGGAGGATGCCGAACTCAAACTCGACCATGCGCGCTTCTCTACAGTCATCGCGCTGTCGACCAATGACTCCTATAATGCGTTGGTCTGCAGTCATTTTGCGCCGGAAGTCGGTCGACACATGGTCTATCAGCTGTCGATCAATGAAGACGAAGAAAGCGATGATCGCGGGCTAAGCTCAAATGCACGGGGCAGGACCCTTATCCGGCGCGGTCGGACCTATGATAGCTTAATCCGAGATCAATATCGGGGCTGGGAATTCGCCCGCACACGGCTCACAGACAAATACACATTGGCGGATCTTCGCAGGGATCGCCCAGGCGCTGACATCGTTGCTGAAGTCCGCCCAGATGGAACGTTGTTTTTACTGGGTCCGAACCGCGACGCCCGCGGTGGAGAAGGCACAATCGTGATCAGCTTTGCACCAGAGCTGAAGGACCAGCCAAGAAGCCAGCCGGAGCTCGCCCCGGCTTAAGCGGCTCTTACCGCGTGGAGGTCGCGTCCATTGTTTCGCAACCAAGCGCGTTCTTTTTTCCATGCCGGACGACATTTCTCAACATGCGCCCAAAAGGCCGGACTATGGTTCATTTCCAAGAGATGCGCACATTCATGCGCCGCCACATATTCGAGGACAGGAGGTGGCGCCATGATCAGACGCCAGGAAAATGCCAATCTGCCATCAGAGGTGCAGGAGCCCCAACGCGATCGCGTATCTTTGACCGTCACGCGGCGCGCCTCGACCCCTAAATGCTCGCAATAGCGAATCACCGCGTCAGACAAATCGGATTTTGCTGATTTTCTCAAATATCTTTCGACACGCTGTCCTGTTGTCTCAATTTGGCCGGGAACCCGCAAAACCAATGGGGGGCCAATCTCTAACCGAGGCACGCGGCCTGGGCCCTCTAAGGTGATCAGGCACGGCTCTCCTCGCAGCATGAATTTGGCCCCTTCAGTGAGCGCAATCGTCTCTGGAAGTGCCTGTAAATGCTCAGCAATCCAATCAACGCGATCGCGCGCAAAAGCGGCTGCTTCACCTATTTTACGTTTGCTAGGCGCGACGGCAACGGCCTCGTGATTCCGTTCGTCCAGCCTCAAGATTAGGCGTCGGGCTTTCGGATTGACCTCTAGACGCACATTTACGGTTTTCCCGTTTTTTGCGACCAGCGCCATCTTGTCGCCTTTATCGATAATCATTAAATACGCCTCGACAGCAATATGAGATAAGTCTATGGGAAACCGCCTAATAGGGGAATCGACAATGAAGAAATTAATGTTTGGTGCAGCCGCAACCGTGCTCGTCGCCGCCTGCGGTGGTGCTGACGCGCCTGCCGAGGTCAATATTGCAGAACCAGTTCTGAAAGAATTGACGGTTCGTGCAGGTGATCCAGCCGAAGCGGCACAAGCTCTCGCAGCCATGTCTTTGACGGATAGCGGCTCAGGGGTCTTGTCCTTTGCCGGCAGCACAACGGATGGCGCTACGGCCACCTTCACAGACCTGACCATCACTGGCGAAGAAGCCGTGAAAGTTGGTTCGCTCGTCCTGGAAGGCCTCGATATGGAAGGCGACCAGGCGAATTTCGGGAAAATGAGCCTGAACGACATTACCATCACGGAAGAGAGTGAAGATGTCGAAGTGAAGCTCGGCTCGATCGAATTGATCAACCCATCGCCAGAACTCGCTGGATGGCTCGCCGCCAGCCTGAATGGTCAGGAAGTCCCCTTCCCAGCGGCCGATAAAATCGTTTTCGACAGTTGGTCGATGAACGGCCTCACCGGTGACTTTTCAGACTCTGAAGCCGAAGGCACGTTTGGCATCGATAAGATCGAAATTCGTGACATGACCGATCTCAAAGCCGCTAAGGCCGTTTTGAGCGGGCTCTCTGTCAATGGCAGCGACCTAAGCGAAGGCATCGATTTCGATATGTCCCTGGGCAGCTTCTCGGCGACCAACGTAGACGCCAAATTCGTTCAAGCGATCCAAGAGAACATTGACGACGAAGACGCGATGATGACCGCCATTATGGATCTCTCTTATGAGAATCCAATGGAGCCGGGTTATGACTCCTTCACAATGGATGACCTGTCCATTGATGTTGCTGGCGCCTCTTTCGCGATCCCGAGCTTAGTGTCGGCCGTTGAGCGCAACGCAGCGGGACAGCCTGTTAAGTTCGTCACTCAGCCTTACACCATGTCGCTAAAGGCAGATGCAGCAGGCGGCGAAGCCGGTGAAGCGCTTCTGCAAGGCTTGAGCGTTGTTGGGTATGAAGAGCTTGAGCTTAAAGGCGCCGGTGTTGCGTCTTATGACCCGGATCAAGACATCGTCTCGTTCGATGCCGCTGGAAACTATATTGAGCTGGTAGACGGCGCCAAGATCAGCTTTGGCGGCAAGATTGAAGGTTATGCAGAAGCCAATCGGAAGATGGGCGCTGCGATGGACTTCGAAGCCCTGTCTTCAGGTGCAGAGCCAGATCCAATGGCGATGCAAGAAGCCTTTAGCGGTCTGACCTTCCACAATTTCGAAATGTCGATTGCAGACAATTCTCTGCTCGACCGTGCATTCAATGCGGCGGCGACGGCACAAGGCGCTGACCCAACTGAGCTGAAATCTCAAATCGGCATGGGCCTCGCTATGGCACCTATGATGGCGCAAGGATCTGGCGTCGATATGGCGCTGGTGACCGAAGCAACCACAGCGCTCGGCAGCTTCATCAATGATGGCGGCACGCTGACGCTGAAACTGGACCCAGCCACTCCACTTTCAGTGGCGTCGATCATGGCAAACCCAGATCCAGCCGCTTACACGAAAGAAACCCTCGGCTTCTCTGCGACGCAGAAATAGCCTGACGGGTTACACAAACTAAGAAAGCGCGCGGTGCCTGATGGTATCGCGCGCTTTTCTTTTTGGCCGTGCAGGCGCATACTCTCGGTCATGAAACTCGCCTTTTTCGGAGACGTTGTCGGCAAACCTGGCCGTCAAGCTGTGTGTGATCACCTACCAGAGGTTCGGCGCGCGCTGGATCTCGAGTTTGTCGTCGTGAACGCTGAAAATGCGGCGGGCGGCTTTGGTCTCACTGAAAAGATTGCCAATGAATTTTTCGATGCGGGCGCGGATTGCCTGACGCTCGGCGACCATGCCTGGGACCAGCGCGAGGCCCTCACCTATATAGAGCGAGAGCCGCGTCTGCTGCGACCGCTCAATTATCCAGAAGCTGCAAATGCGCCGGGCAAAGGCGCACACCTTTTCGTGCTCCCAGATGGCCGGCGGGTCGGTGTCATCCAAGCGCAAGGCATCGTCTTCATGAAGCAGTTGCTGGACAATCCGTTCGGGGCGGTCGACGCGGCCTTGGATGAGATGCCGCTTGGCGTGGTCGCAGACGCGTTGATTGTCGACATGCACTGCGAGGCGACGTCCGAGAAAATGGCCATGGGTCACCATTGCGATGGCCGCGCCAGCGTCGTTGTCGGAAGTCACACGCACGTTCCAACCGCAGATCACATGATCCTTGCGGGCGGTACGGCCTATCAGAGCGATGCCGGCATGTGCGGCGACTATGACAGCGTGATTGGCATGCAGAAGGACAATTCGCTTCGCCGGTTCGCCACACAGCTACCGGGTCAACGCTATGAACCGGCCTTGGGCGATGGCACTTTGTGCGGCCTGTTCATCGAAACCGATGACGCAACAGGCCTGGCCAAGCGCTGCGAGCCGATCCGGGTCGGTGGGCAGCTCTCAGAAATGTTGCCAGCCCTTTGATCTCTCGCCCAAGCTGAGTTAAGCAGCCGGTTCAGAACACTGATCGCAGGAGCCCCCATGGCTGGCCATAGTAAATGGGCAAATATTCAGCACCGCAAAGGTGCCCAAGACAAGAAACGCGCAGCCCTGTTTTCGCGGCTCTCTAAAGAGATCACAATTGCGTCGAAAATGGGTGGGCCTGACCCGGACGGCAATCCTCGCCTGCGCCTCGCCATCGCCAATGCGCGCGGCCAGTCGATGCCCAAAGATAATATCAAACGCGCGGTCGATAAGGGCCAAGGCGGCGGCGGCGAAGACTATGTCGATATCCGTTATGAAGGCTTCGGCCCTGGCGGCGTTGGCATCATCGTCGAAGCCTCCACCGATAATAAAAACCGCGCGGCAAGCGAAATCCGTACAGCGTTTTCCAAGAATGGCGGCAATCTTGGCGAGACCGGGTCGGTTTCTTTTGGATTCGAAAACGTTGGCGAAATCCAGTTTCCGCTCGATGCCGGCGACGAAGACGCGATCATGGAAGCCGCTTTAGAAGCGGGCGCGAGCGATGTCGAAAGCGACGAGGACGGCCATTTCATCTATACCGAGCGCGAAGAGTTGTCCGAAGTGGCGTCGGCTCTGGAAGGCCAGTTTGGCGAGATCGAAGCCAAATCAACAAAGCTGATCTGGAAGCCTCAAAACACGGTTCCGATCGCTGGAGAAGACGCTGAAAAACTCATGCGCTTACTCGATGTCCTCGACGATCTTGATGACGTAGCGAACGTCTATGACAATTCAGAACTGTCTGCCGAAGAGATTGAGCGTCTGGCGAGCTAGAGGCAGATTTCGATCACATGACAACAAATAAATGTGAGGGCTGAATTCTTCACTCGCAATTTATAAAGCCTATTGCCATATGCACGTCATCCCCACGACATGCCTTTGGACAATAAAATGAAACTCACGCACCCTCTGTCTATTGCCCTTTTTGCAGGCGGCGTTGCCGCATTGGCGACTTTCTTCATGAGCGCCGGCGCGCAAGACAGTCCGAAGATTCAAACCAGCAATGCCAATATCGAAACCGCGATATTTGCGGGCGGATGCTTCTGGTGCGTTGAGAGTGATTTCGACAAAGTCGATGGCGTTTTGGAAACGGTCTCAGGCTACACGGCTGGCAATAGCACCAACCCCACCTACAAGACCCACACGAAAGAGGGTCACCTAGAGGCCGTTCGCGTGGTCTATGATTCTTCGAAGGTCGAGTATGGTGAGCTGGTCGACTATTTTTTGCGCCACATCGATCCAACCGATGATGGCGGACAGTTCTGTGATCGCGGCAACTCCTACCGCACGGCCGTTTTCGTAGACGGTGCGGAAGAGCGGAGCGAAGTTGAAGCTCAATTCGCAGCGGTGAATAATGCGGGCATTCTGCCAGCCCCGATTGTCACACGCATTCTAGATGAAACCACGTTCTATGAAGCTGAAGGCTACCATCAGAACTATTATCAGAAGAATCCGGCCCGCTATAAGCTCTACCGGATTGGCTGCGGGCGCGATAAGCGCGTCTCAGAAGTCTGGAGCGGGGCTGGGAACAGCTAAGCCAAGCCTCGAACCGCTCTAAATTCGAACTTAGCGTTCAAGCGCACCCCAGTTGAGCGCTTGCACTGTCCCTGCGCGGCGCCCACATAGGGCGCAACACGAACTTTGGAGCCCGCCCCTATGACCGACGCCGCTTCGTCTCCACACATCAAAGAGTCCTCTGATCAAGCCTTTATGGCTGATGTCGTTGAGGCTTCGAACGAACAACCTGTCCTCGTCGACTTTTGGGCGCCTTGGTGCGGTCCCTGCCGAACGCTAACGCCGACCCTTGAAAAGGTTGTTGGGGAGCAGAACGGCAAAGTTAAATTGGTGAAGATCAATACCGAAGAACATCCTGGGATTGCGGGACAGATGGGCGTTCGGTCGATACCGTCCGTCTTTGCCTTTGATAAGGGTCGTCCCGTCAATGGCTTTCAGGGCGCCTTGCCAGAGAGCCAGGTTCGTCAGTTCATCGAATCGATCCTTGGCGGTACCGATGGCGCGAAACAGCTCCAGGAAGCGCTTGATAAAGCAGAAGCCGCTGCGCAAGCAGGTGATATAGGCACCGCTGCGCAACTTTACGGCGCCGTGATGGAAGCAGATCCCGAGAATCCAACCGCAATCGCGGGTCTGGCCAGATGCTATCTTGCCAACGGGGATCCCGATCGCGCACGCCAGATTCTCGATATGGCCCCTGAAAACAAAAAGAACGACGCCGCGATTAAGTCTGTACGGACCGCGCTCGACTTGATGGCGGAAGCGCCGCTGGACGAAGAACTTGCTAGTGCCAAGGAAACTGTTGCCGCCAATCCGGACAATCATGAAGCCCGGTTTGAGCTCGCAGAAAAGCTCATCGGACAGGGTAAGAATAAAGATGCCAGCGAGCACTTGCTGACCATTCTGGCTGATGATCTGGAGTGGGAAGAAGGTAAGGCAAAAGCCAAACTCTTGGAGATCTTTGAGGCGGCAGGTCCGAAGGATCCGGTCACGGTCGAAGGCCGTAGACGGCTCGGATCGCTAATGTTTGCATAATTCCAAGCAATCAAAACTGGCCGTACGCGAAGATCACCCCATGTCATAGGGAACAGGGGAGAATTGGAGCTGCCGTGCCAGTAGAGACCTATCACAGACTCTCGGATCTACCGGACACGATCCCAGTGTTCCCTCTGTCGGGCGTTCTCCTGTTTCCGCGCTGGTCTTTGCCCCTCAATATCTTTGAACCGCGTTATCTGAACATGATTGACGATGCCATGTCCGGCCATCGATTGATCGGGATGATCCAGTCGAATGGCGACGATCGGGTGCATCCATCTTTGGTCAATACCGGATGCGTTGGCCGGATCACATCCTATTCGGAAACCGAAGATGGTCGCTATTTGATTTCGCTGAGCGGTATTTGCCGCTTTCAAGTCGCCGAAGAGTTGGATGTAAACACGCCGTACCGGCAGGTCACGCCGGATTGGACCGCTTATGCGCTCGACTTGGTGGCGCCAACCGATAGCAGCCTTCCTGATCGCTTGACGCTGGTCAACTCGCTGAAGCGATACACCCAGATCAATTCCATGGAAGTTGATTGGGAAGCGGTTGAGCACGCGCCCATGGAAACCCTGATCAATGCCCTGTGTGCGGGATGCCCATTTGGGACGATTGAGAAGCAAGCCTTGCTCGAAGCGCCTAGCGTTGCGGATCGCGCTGAAACGCTCATTACCTTGCTTGACATGGACGTCCCGGGCGATGACAGCTCGACCTTGCAATGACACATTCAAACTCTGAAAACTCAACGGGCGCCTGCGGGGTGAGCCCACGCTTGCTGGAAGTCTTGATTTGTCCTGTCACCGGAGGACCGCTGACGTTTGACCGCGAGGCGTGCGAGCTGATTTCTCAAAAGGCAAAACTGGCATTTCCGATCCGAGACGGGCTGCCAATTTTGCTCGAAAGTGAAGCTCGGGACTTGGAGATCGATCCCTCATGAGTGCGCGGGTTTGGCCACATGAATTGCGGTTCTCAAAATCCGCCCGTGCACTCACGGTCACATTTGATGATGGGGCCAAGTTTACGTTGCCTTACACAACGCTGCGCTTGGAAAGCCCTTCGGCAGAAGTTCAGGGGCATGGCAGCGGTCCGAAACCACCGCCCCCCTTGGTAACTGACGATTTGCAAGTCGAAAAAGCCGATCCTGTCGGACGTTATGCTGTCCGAATCTATTTTAGCGATGGTCATTCAAGCGGGCTGTTCACCTGGGCTTATCTACGCGAGCTAGGCGAAAAGTTCGCTGCCGCTTGAGCCCCCTTACCGTGAACGACAATCATGCCTATATGGCTTCAGCACAGAGGCTGGAGCGTTCGAGGACGGTCAGCTATCCGCCGACCTTAAGTTCCGTCAGGGAGCTGGCTCTGGACTGGACCGTGGTCCTATCTAACCGGCGCCCACCTAGTCTCTAGGTCGACGGGATACGAGTACCAAAGACGGCGCTTTCGGTCCTGTGCGCCTCACCTCAATCGGCACGATGCCAAGCGCTCATAAATTTCGAGCGCTTCCTGATAAAAACCTGCGCTCCCCGCGGGCACGTCCGGCAAGTCGCCCGGAGGCGGTCCGAAGCCGGTTGAGCGCCAGACCGCGTCATACCAATGCGGTGCCCAGGCGCCATCTTCGGGTTTCGGCCCAGACGGCCATGACAGCATGGCGGGATCCCAGGCGATCTCAAGCGCGGTGCAGAGCGCGCGGAGCACGCTTTCGGGGTCTTGTAATATATCGTCGCTATCCACGACCAAAGGCGGGCGACCCTCGATCTCGGCCGCGGTCTCAAACAGGCTGAGCTGCTGCGGGAAGCCAATCGCGCCCAGCGTCACCGTCTCCATCTTTCGTGCATAAGAGGCGATGACCCGAGCCGGATGACGGATCAGGAAGACATTCTTGCAATCGGCCATCCAAGCGCGCGGCAAGTCTGGCACCATATGATGGGTCATGTGTTTTTGATAAAAGATCGGCGGATCGGTCTCAGACGGGCATGTCAGGTCGGCAACGATCTCGATCGGATTGCTACTCTGGCTGGCGAAAATCTCATCTGACATGGGATGGCGCAGCCCCGTCAGCTTGAGATAGGCGGCATAGAAAGGCTCATCGACGCAGGCCGTGTCGGCCCGCGCGCCGAAGCTGCGCATCATCGTGGTCGACATGTTTCGAGGGCCGGACCACATCGCGATCCGCAAACACGGATCCGTCATGCGATTGGCGTCAGGTTTTGATCGACCAGCTGTTTGTAGAGGCCGGACAGGCGCTGCGTCATCGGTCCGTTCAGATGGGCAATCACCCGGCCATCGACCTCGCGCACCGGTGTCGCCCCGGCATAAGTGCCTGTAATGAAGGCCTCGTCAGCGGAATAGACATCAAACAGCGAAAACCGTTTCTCGTACACCGGAATGCCATTCTCACGGCAGACTTGAATGATATTGCCCCGGGTGATTCCGCCGAGACAATATTCCGGTGGGCTGGTCCACACCTCACCATCCCGGACGATGAAAAAATGGGTCGAGTTACAAGTGGCCACAAAGCCGTCTGGATCCAGCATCAAGGCTTCATCCGCGCCGGCTTTATCGGCTTGGATACAGGCTAAGATACAATTGAGTTTGGAATGGGAGTTGAGCTTCTGGTCCTGCTCTGCAGGACCGGTGCGCCGGACATGCGCGGTGAAGAGCGACACACCATTGGCTTGGATTTCGGGGACAGGCGATTTGTATTCCGGAATGATGACAATGGTTGGCGGCGTGATCGTGAAGCGCGGGCCCTGATAAGGTGTCTTTTTGATCCCGCGTGTGACCATCAGGCGGATATGGACGCCTTCGGTCATGTCTTGGGCTTTAAGGCAATCAAACAGTTGCTGGCTGAGGTCTTCAGGCGTCAGCCCGATGTCCATATCGATCGTCTTTGCGCCGGCATACAGCCGCTTGAGATGCGCGTCTAAGAAGGCGACCCCGCCTTTGTGGACGCGCAGGCCCTCCCAGACGCCGTCGCCAAGCAAATATCCGCTTTCAAACACGGACACCGTGGCCTCATCGCGATGCTTCAGCTCGCCATTGATCGAGACTTGGATGTCGGCATTGCGTTCATCATAGACAAAATCATGAACGCCGTGCGCGTCATCCATCATCTTTTAGCCGCCCACACGTCGTTCTTGGCCGGCCCAATAAGGCTCGCGCAGATCTTTGCGGAGGATCTTACCCGACGGATTGCGCGGCAGGGCGTCAATATAATCGACCGATTTCGGGCACTTATAACCGGCAATCTTTTCGCGGGTCCAAGCGATGATGCTTTCCGGGGTCGGCTGAGCCCCGTCTTTTGGCACGATGATCGCTTTGACGGCTTCGCCCCATTTTTCATCCGGCACGCCAATCACCGCGACATCCGCCACTTCCGGGTGTCCGAAAATCGCGTTCTCAACCTCGGCCGGATACACATTCTCACCGCCTGACACGATCATGTCTTTGACACGGTCATGGATGAACAAGAAGCCGTCTTCGTCAAAATAGCCCGCATCACCAGTATGGAAGAAGCCATTGCGGATTGCGTCTTCCGTCGCCTCTGGACGGTTCCAATAGCCTTTCATGACAAAGTCAGACTGAATGACAATCTCTCCAACCTCGCCGGTTGGGACCGCGTTGCCGTCTTCATCGACGCAGCGAATGATCGTGCTTGGATACGGCACGCCGCAAGACCGCAGCTTGCCCCAGCTCGGCTCATGCGCCTCAGGCGGCAAATAGGTGCCACCACCTGTCGTCTCAGTGAGGCCATAGACTTGCGTAAACCGCGCGCCCATGACTTCGACGGCCGTGACGAGCAAGTCTTCGGTGATTGGGCTTGCGCCATAGAAGATCTGCTTGAGCTTGGAATAATCCCGCTCCCGGAAATCCGGCATCTGGCTGAGCATCAGGATCACCGCCGGGACAAAGAACGCGTGGTTGATCTCTTGTTGCTCAATCAGATCGAGGATCTCAACCGGATTGATTTCTGGTAGCACAATCGTCCGCGCGCCTTGGGCTGCGCCGAGAATGCCGACATTGACGCCCGCCACATGGAAAAGCGGCATCGCATTCATAACGTTTTCGCCAGCGTCATAGCTAGACCATTCAAGCTCACCCGCTTGACCCATGAACCCGCGATAATTCGCATTGGTCAGCATCACGCCTTTTGGCAGGCCTGTGGTGCCAGACGTGTAGAGCTGGATGACATCGTCATCATCCGCGGTTTTGATCGCCGGTGCGCTCGTCTCCTGACTGTCGCGCCAGGTGGTATAATCCGGCCAACCCTCATGGCTACCTTCGATCGTGATGATGTTTTCCAAGTGCGGGCACTCATCTTTGATCGCTTCGATCATGCCGAACCATTCTGGCCCGACAAAGAGGGTCCGAACTTGAGCATCGCTGAGGATAAACTGTACTTCTGGCGCCGCGAGCCGCGTATTCACCGCGTTCATTACCGCACGTGCTTTGGCACAGCCGAACAGCATTTCGTAGTAAAGTGCTGTGTTTTTTGCCAGATAACCGACTCGTTGGTTAGGGGACACACCCAAACCGATCAGACCGTTCGCGACCTGGTTGGCACGCGTGTTCAACTCCGCAAACGTAGTCTCTTCACCTTTGCACCAAAACGCGACTTCGTTCGGTCGCATATTGCTTTGAACACGCGGAATATCTGCAACATGCGGCATGGCTTCGATATCGAGCATAGCTTACCAACTCCCAGAACTTTTGTGTTTTGTCCTGTTTTAGGCAACATTCCTCTCTTGGAAAGCCCAAACGAACACGGTTAGGCTCGATTCAAGTCTGGGGAGACTCTTGGTCATGGCAAACGCGCAAAGCATTATTCTTCATCAGTTCGATCGCTCGCCCTATTCGGAGAAAATCCGTCTGGCCTTGCGGATGAAGAATTTGGGTTGGGCGTCCGTAGAGATCCCATCGATCTTGCCAAAGCCGGACCTGATGCCCCTCACCGGCGGATATCGCCGAACGCCCGTCATGCAAATCGGCGCCGATATCTTTTGTGATACGTCGATCATGTTGGTCGAACTTGAAAAACGGTTTCAGATCCCGGCGCTTAACCTTCCTGGACATGAGGGGCTCTCTCGTATGGTGAGCGCCTGGACGGACGGCAAATGGTTCCAGACGAGTGTGGCGGTCATCTTCGGCACGATTGGCGAGCATATGCCGAAAGAGTTCATCGAAGACCGCACCAAAATGTCGGGCCGTCCTTTCGATGTTGAAGCGATGAAAACCGCTGTCCCGTTCATGCAAGACCAATGGCGCAGCCAATTGATGTGGATCGAAGATCGTCTGGCGGGGGGACGCTTAGCAGGCACCGGCGATTGGTTGGTCGGGACCAAGCCTGGTATGGTTGACGTGCACGCCTTTATGAACCCCTGGTTCGTCGAAAAGAACGTTCCTGATTTCCTCGACACTTGCTTTGACTCCGCACCGTTGGCCAAGGATTGGTATCGAAGACTGAAAGAGTTTAAAGGCCAAGCGCCCGAAGAGATTAGCGGCGCCGACGCTATTAAAATCGCGCACAATTCCGCCCCGCGTCTGAAACCCGCCTCCACGGCAGGCGATTTGCGGGATCTTGAACCCGGAGACCGCGTCGCGATCGCCCCGGACGATTATGCCAAGGATTGGGTTGAGGGCGATCTCGTCATTGCCAATTCAGAGCGCGTGATTATTGCGCGCCAGGATGAACGCGCAGACAATCTGCACATCCACTTCCCCCGCGTGGGCTACATTTTGCGCAAAGCATAAGCGGGCATTTGCGCAGTCGAGGCGGCTTCAGCCGTCGGCTCGTCACCTGCAATTAGCGCATCAGCGAAGTAGTGATTTCGATCGCGGTGGCCAGCCTCGTCCTCTCGCACAGCGATGACAACGTCTCTTAAACGCGCAGTTCCCGGCAGGTCCCAATAATCTATCGCGATTTGCGGTGCAGGGATGTTTTCTAGACGACCCTCATCAATTTCCTTGAGGTAGCTCGTATAGCTAATGACGGCCTCTTCTTCGAAATATGCGACCACGCGATGCGCGGTTTTCGGCGCAAATAGATAGAGGAAGAAATAGAAATTATAGAAAATCGCCTGCGCGATCATAATCAAACCGCGTTCAAACCAAGAGGGCTGCGCCACCTGAATAAACGTCATCAAATGCATGCGCTCATTTTCGGCTTCGTCGAGCAGCTCTTTGACCCAGCCTTGATCATCGCGCATGCGCCGGATTGAGCGCAAATGCTGTAGCAGTCCTGCGACCATGCCGGGCACAGCAGCCACGGTCTCAAGAACGACCGCACGGTGGCCATAACGTTTGCGGAAAAACAGATCAGCGAAGAAACGCAGGAATTTCACAAACGCGAACGCGATATGGTCTCGCAGCCCACTTGGCTTGCGGTGTACGTTGATCTGAGTCATGTCCGGCCTCCACTCTGTTGAGGCTTACGTATGGTTACCTATTGCAAGTTTGATAGGTTATTCTGACGCGCGTCAGAATGTGCCATATTTAGCCGGCTCAGCAGCTTGCGTCGAAGCGATAGGCGACGAAATGTGCCGGGTCGCCATTTGAATAATTCAGCGCATAGACGGAGTCTGATTCCGCCACGCATCGATTGCTGTTTTGCGCCTGCGCCAGCAAATCATCGCGGATGTCGCTGGCGGAGGGAATGCACGCATCGCCAAGCGCCTCGCAACGCCGTGGCGGACTTCCCCGGTCTTCCAAATTGATCAGATAGACCACTGGATAAGCGGTTTCGTCTTCTGGCAAGGTCATTGGCGTTTCTGGCGGGTGCAGGTTCTGGGTGCCGAAAGACATCACATAAGAAGGTTCTGCATACCCGACAGCGAGAATTCGTTTCGGGCTGAGACGTCCATCCTCGCAAGTCTCAAAAGGCAATCCACAAACGCCTTGCAAGGCTAAGCGAGCGCTTTCGGTCGGTTGCGCCCAAAGCTGCGTTGGCAAAACGTGAATCCGCGCATGCCACCCTAAGAAGAGACTGGTCAAAACACCGAGGATGAGCGCTGGCGCCAAACGTTTCGCGAAAAATGCGACGATCGACGCCAAGAAAACAGCACCGCCAAGGTACCAAAGCCAAAGCGGGAAATTCACGTAATTCGCCCATTGATCGATCACGATATCGGGGTTTGCGGTTTTAAAATCGCCAGCCGCTTCGGTCTTAATCAAACGGGCCGCCAAAGGGGAACTGATAAAAATCAGCAGCACGCCGCCAAGCGCATAAATACCAAAACTCGCCCAGCGCGAGACGGGCAGCTTTGCCCCGTCCAAGACTTTCACCGCCGCCCAACCGCAGAGCAAAGCAAGGGCCGGATAGGCCGGCATAATATAATGGCTAAGCCGCGTTGGCATGAGCTCGAAAAAGATCGTTGTGAGGGCGGCCCAGGCGACCAAAAACCGAACCGCCTTGGTCTCGTCCGTCACCACCGCAGCGCCCGCTTGCGACCACCGATTTTGCCATTCAGGCCGCGTGCTGAGCCACCAAAAGCCGATCAAAATCAACGCTGCATAGGCCGATGGAGCGCCATTCCCGAGTTCACCCGGCAACACCCAAGTCGCAAAAGCCGTCAACGCACCGATTGCGATCACCACGAATACGGCATCCGTCCCGCGCTTTCGGGCGATTTCTGAAGACCCGCGCAGATGTTTCCAAGCCAGCGTCAGTCCAGGAACCAGCAAAAGTACGGCCGGGAAAAACCAGACCGGGATATGGCTCAAATGGTAGAGCGGCCAGCCCGCATGGCCCTCCGAAGCGCCAGCAAACTTGTCTTTGAGATCCTTGCCGACTGCCCCTTCAAGAAAGGTCCCGTCCGTCGCGAATTGGATTGCGATTAACCAAGGCAAGAACATGGCAACCGCCAAAGCCGGCCCGGGCCACCACAATAGGGGGCGCCACCAATCACCGCCTTTGCCCTCTGCTGCTTTTGCCCAGATCCAAGCCCCAAAGCCTGCATAAGCAGCAACCATGGGTGTCACTGGACCTTTGATCAGCAAACCCGCCCCCATGGCGAACCAGAAGACCAATGCCATGCGTTTCGGGTTCTCCGCACGTCCCATAAACAAATAGGCGAGCGCCCCGACGCCCCATGTGGTCAAAAAGATCAAGACGCCATCGGTTTTGGAAATATGCCCCTCGCTGGTAATCAACAGTGTCGCGCCAAATAAGAGCGCGCCGACAAAGGCCGCTGGACGACTTAAGAAGACCAGTCCGCACCAGAAGGTGGCGAGCGTCGCGAGCCCAACACCGATCCAACTCGGGACGCGGTAAGTCCAAATCTCAAGCTTATCTTCGTCGCCCAAAAGCTGGGTGGAGCCTGATTGCAGCCAGTGGATCCCCGCTGGTTTCTTATTTCGAAACTCATCTTGATATCGAATGATCAGATAATCGCCGGTTTCAATGTACTGCTTAGACGCCTGCGCGAACCGGGCCTCGTCACGATCGAGCGCAGGAATATTGAACACGCCGGGCGCCGCCGCGGTGAAGGTCACCAGGAACAAAATAAGCCAGGCTTTCCACCCAGTTGAGAGACGATCGAGCATATTCATGAGAATGCTCTTATCCTGAGCCTCCGCCGTTGAATAGCGTCGCAATGCGGACTAGCGTCCACGAAATGCAGAATTGATGGAGCGGGCATGAGCTGGTGGTTCAAGATTGATCTTTGGAAGCGCGTTATACTGGCACTGGTCCTGGGTTTAGCGCTGGGACTGGGTCTGCGCTACGGGATGGGACCTGAGGCAGGCGGGGCCTTCGCCGAAACTTGGATCAGTTGGGCCGGGGATCTGTTCCTACGCCTCATCCGGATGTTGATCGTTCCATTGGTGTTTTTCACTCTGGTCTCTGGGATCATTGCTATGGGTGACCCCAAACGTCTTGGCAGCCTCGGAATCCGAACTATCGGCACGTATTTCTTTACAACGGCCATCGCCGTGACGCTTGGCCTGATTATGGCAACCATTTTCCAACCCGGGGCCAGCCTATCGCCGGAGACCTTTGCCGGCGCAGATACCAGTCGCATGCAATCAGTGGCCGAACGCGCGGACGCTGCAGGCGGCATTGTCGATCGGCTGCTCAATATTGTCCCGACCAATCCGGTCGAGGCCTTAGCGACCGGCAACATTCTTCAAATCATCTTTTTCGCGATCATGTTTGGCGTCGGCATCCTGATGGCCGGGAAAATCGCCAAGCCCGTCGCAGACTGGTTTGATGGCGCGTCAGAGGCGATGATGAAAGTCACGATCATCGTGATGGAAACCGCGCCGATTGGCGTTTTCGCCCTGATGACGACGGTTATGGCAACACAGGGGCTCGGAGTCTTACAGAGCCTCGGCACGCTGGCGATTGCACTTTATCTCGCCTGCGCGATCCATATCGTGCTGACCTATGGCGGCGTGATCATCAAAGGGGTCCTCGGACTGCCTTTTATTCCGTTCATGCGTGGTATTACGGACGCCCAAGCGGTCGCCTATTCCACAGCCAGCTCATCCGCCACTCTGCCCGTTACCATCACGTGCGCTGAGGAAAACCTTGGGATCGACAAAGCCGTGGCGGGATCGGTCCTACCGCTTGGCGCGACCATCAATATGGACGGCACGGCGATCTATATCGGCATGGTGGCGCTATTCGGCGCGCAAGCTATGGGCGTTGAGGTTAGCCTCACCCAATATGTCCTCGTCGCCGTTATGGCGACTTTGGTGTCTATCGGTGCGGCGGGCATCCCGAGCGCCGGTCTGTTCCTGTCAGGGCTCGCGCTCGCGCAAGTCGGAATTCCGGAAGAACAAGCCTTCTTGATCATCGGCTTTATTCTCCCGTTCGACCGCCTCCTCGACATGATGCGAACGCTGACAAATGTGACCGGCGATACAGCAGTCGCAACCGCTGTTGCGAAATGGGAGGGTGAACTCGACGAGGACGTCTTCCGGGCCGCGGATAATCTGTCCTCGCATGTCGACGACCGAGAAAAGCCACTTCCGACTTAAAGGGCTGAGCGGACGATATCGCCAATCATGCGGGCTTCCGCCGCGCGCGGCGAGCCCGTGCGCCAGGCCATCCCGATCCGCCGCCCGATCATCGGTGTGTCGAACGCCCGAAGCTCAACATCGGCTCCTGACGTCACGCCTGCATCAATCGCCAGACGCGGCAGCAACGATATGCCTAATCCGCCCGCCACCATGTGGACTAAGGTCGGCAAGCTGGTCGCTGTCACGTCCGCACCGTCTCGTTGAGATGGCAACCGGCATATAGAGAGCGCGTGATCCCGCAAGCAATGCCCATCCTCCAGCAGCAAAACATCCTCTTCGATCAGATCTGCCGATTTCAGAGCCGCTTGTTGCGTGAGACCGTGGCCTGTCGGGGCAACCAATAAGAACTCATCATCCCCAAGCTCCATGGTCTCGATCCCAGATGCTTCCCAGGGCAAGGCAATCAAGGCCGCGTCGAGCTTGCGCGCCCGTAAACCATCGATCAGGCGGTCCGTTTGATCTTCGCGTAGGTATAGTTTCAAGCTCGGATGAGCCGCGCGCAAAGCTTTCAATGTTCGCGGCAACAGGAAGGGCGCGATGGTCGGGATCGCCCCCAATCGGAACCCGCCCGTCAATGGCGCCCCGGCCTGCTGTGTCGCGGCAACGAGATCTGCGGTATCGGACAGGATGATGCGCGCACGCTCAACCGCGGTTTCGCCGGCTTGCGTCAGAGACGCCCCGCGCGACTCCCGTTCAATTAATTGGACGCCCAACAGACCCTCGACCTCTTTAATCGCGGCCGACAGGGTCGGCTGGGTCACATGGCAAGCTTCCGCCGCTTTCGAGAACGAACCATTATCGGCGACAGCGCAAAGGAATTCGAGTTGGCGGAGGGTCGGTAGATGCATAGCTTCTATCTATCCTTCCAAGTCGAATTATCAATTATACAAAATCAATCACCGCGCCTAAGTTCACGTTTAGTTGATTGGGTACGATAGAATATATCGCTTGAAATGACGGCGTTCGACGCCATCTCCCAGTCATGCAAAGCGAAGGTCTCTCGCTTGCAAAAATCGCACCGGTGGCAACCGATCCCCAATCCCTCATGCCGCCGGATCGCGCGGTCCTGCCGGGCCCTTTCCTCCCCCCTTTTTTCAAGGTCATCCGGCAGGACCAACGCGCGCGATGCGGGTTTTTGGGTCAATTAAAATAACTTATGAACGAGATTTGACTTGCCAGCTGGCAGCGTCCACGCATTTTAGGACGATGGAATTGAACGCGCCCGGACTGGAGAATGATCTCATCCGTTTAAAGCCCTTGGACGAAGGGTTTCGGGAATCGCTGCGCGCCAGTGATGCCGTCAATCAAATCTGGTTGTCGCTGCCCGCAATCCAACGCGGTGCCGGGTTCGATGCATATTATGATCACGTCCTCAAGCGTGCTGAGATCAACGAGCTCTATGCCTTTGCCCTTCTAGACCCAAACGACAATGACCGTTTTGTTGGGGTTACGGCCCTGCTCTATCCAAACAAGATGCATCGACGCGTGCGCATCGGCTACACCTGGCTTGAACCACACCTGCGCGGGCGAGGGATCTACGCAGCCATTCAAAAGCTCCTGATCCAGCGTGCACTTGAGTGGGGGGCGAAACGGATCGAGTGGTTTGTTGAGGATCGAAACTCTCGGGCGATCCGTGCGATTCAATCTTTGGGGGCACAAAAAGAAGGCGTCCTCAGAGACTTTGAGAAGTTCGCCGACGGCGAATGGGTAGATGTTGCCGTTTTGGCGATGTTGCGGGATGAGGCCAAAGATGCCATCCGGCGCCTCGATCAAATCATGGCCGATACCGTCGCGCCGACAACAGGCGCTTGATTCTTATCCACACCCGTGCTTTAGGCGGCGCCATATCACCGCACTGACAGTATGTGCGCGTTGACCGGGACTTGAGCCCGGCGATGTCCCCCACTCGGCGAAGGCTCGCTCAGTGGGGCGCTACTGCTTTGTGTTGGCGATGAAGAGCGCTTATCTGTGTCCTGTGGACAGATCGGCAAAAGGAGTGACGCGATGTTTGACGCGCTAACAGACCGCCTCGGCGGGGTATTTGACGGATTGCTCGGGCGCGGCGCGCTGACCGAGAAAGACGTCACGGCTGCGCTTCGCGAGATTCGTGTGGCGCTTTTGGAAGCCGACGTTGCGCTCCCCGTCGTCAAAGACTTTATCAGCTCGATCAAAGACAAAGCCGTCGGCGAAGACGTGATCCGCTCGGTCAAACCGGGTCAGCAAGTCGTCAAAATCGTTCATGACGGCTTGGTCGAACTGCTCGGCGGCGAAGACGCAGAGACCGGTCTGCGCGTCGATAACCCGCCCGCGGTTGTGATGATGGCGGGCCTGCAAGGCTCCGGTAAAACGACCACGACCGGGAAACTCGCCAAGCGTCTGGCTGATCGCGACAAGAAAAAAGTCCTCCTCGCATCGCTCGACACACGTCGTCCTGCCGCGATGGAGCAGCTCGCGATCCTTGCCGATCAGTGCGGTGAGAATGTTTCGTCTTTGCCCATCATCAAAGACCATAGTCCGGCGGAGATTGCCCGCCGCGCCATCCAAGCCGCAAAGCTGGGCGGCTATGATGTGCTCTTCCTCGACACGGCCGGTCGGACCTCGATTGACGAGCAAATGATGGCCGAGGCGAGCGAGATCGCCAAAATCGCCACGCCGAATGAAACGCTTCTGGTCGCAGACTCTTTGACTGGTCAGGATGCGGTTGAGACGGCGAGCCGATTCCATGAACGTTTGCCGCTGACCGGATTGATCCTAACGCGTATGGACGGCGATGGCCGAGGGGGGGCTGCGCTCTCCATGCGCGCGGTGACGGGGCTGCCGATCAAATTCCTCGGTACCGGTGAGAAGCTGGACGGTCTCGATGCCTTTGATGCGAAACGCCTGGCCGGCCGCATCCTTGGCCAAGGCGACATTGTCTCGCTGGTGGAAAAAGCCGGCGACCAGATGGACGCTGAAAAAGCTGAGAAGATGGCCAAGAAAATGGCCAAGGGTCAGTTCGACCTGGATGATCTCGCGCAGCAACTTCAGCAAATGCAGAAAATGGGCGGCCTCGGCGGCATTATGGGCCTTCTGCCCGGCGCCAAGAAAGCCAAACAAGCGCTCGACGCCTCTGGCATGGACGACAAGATTATCGCGCGTCAGGCCGCGATCATTTCGTCCATGACCAAGAAGGAGCGCGCCAAGCCGGCCCTCCTAAATGCCTCTCGTCGCAAACGGATTGCTGCAGGGGCCGGCGTCACGGTTCAAGACGTCAATCGCGTCCTCAAAATGCATAAGCAGATGGCCGGCATGATGAAGAAAATGTCCAAAGGCGGCATGCGCGGCATGATGAACATGATGGGCCAAGCCGGGGTCTCTCCAGCGGACCTCGCCAAAATGGGCGGCGGCGCAGCAATGCCGGGTGGCATGCCTGGCGCGGGCGGCGTACCGAACATTCCCGGCCTGACGGGACCGAAGAAATGACCTCCCCGACCGATCAACTCGCTCAATACCGTGCCAGCATCGACAATCTCGATGCCATTTTGCTGCACACGCTCGCCGAGCGGTTCAAGGTGACCCAGGCCGTCGGCAAACTGAAAGCCGAGAATGATATGCCACCGGCCGACAAGGCCCGCGAGGCGCGCCAAATTGAGCGCCTGCGCACGCTGGCGGAAGAGAGCAATCTCGATCCGGTTTTTGCCGAAAAGTTTCTGAATTTCATCGTGGCCGAGGTCATTCGCCACCACGAAAAATTGCGGGAGGAAAAATGATCCTCGCGCTCCCACCCATCAGCCTCATCCTGAGCGAAGTCGGAAGACCTCGCGACGTCGAAGGACGAGGCGGATTTCATCGGACGAACCAAGCCACGTGCCCTCGTCCTTCGACTTCGCTCAGGATGAGGGCTCCGGCTGTCTCACTGAGCTTTCACGAGACGCCCAGACACTAGGAGTAACCCATGGCCCTCAAAATCCGACTCGCCCGCGGCGGGTCTAAAAAACGCCCTTTCTATAGCGTTGTCGTCGCCGACAGCCGTATGCCGCGCGACGGTCGCTTCATCGAGAAGATCGGCACGTATGACCCACGCCTGCCAAAAGACAGCGAAAGCCGCGTCAAGATTGACGGCGCTAAAGCCGCTGACTGGATCAAGAAAGGCGCTAAGCCCACCGATCGCGTCGCTCGCTTCCTGAGCCACATCACGCTCGAAGGTGAGAAGGCTCCGGTCTACGCTTGGAAAGCTGGCAATAACCCGCAAAAAGGTGAGCCAGGCGCGAAAGCGAAAGAGCGCATTGAAGAGAAGGCTGAAAAAGAAGCTGCACGTAAAGAGGCTGAAAAAGAAGCCAAAGCCGCTGCAAAAGCTGAAAAAGAGGCTGCGAAGGCCGCAGAAGCTGAGGCGGCTGCCGCAGAAGCTGAAGCTCCTGCTGAAGAAGCACCTGCCGAAGAGGCTGCGGCTGAAGAAGAAAAGTCTGAATAAGACCGACCTTCTGGCGAACCTAGGAAACCCCGGTCTATTGGCTGGGGTTTTTTAGTGTGGGTTCTCTAGGAACTCAGAAAACGTATCGATTGCCTTCAAGCTCTCACGCAGCTCCTCTTGAACGGTGGGCGGCACGAGGTCGGTGAGCACAGGCTGCGTCAAGATCAGGTGACGCACCGCACCCGTCGCCACAGGCATACCGCGCGACAGAGTATCGGCGCTCACATGCCAAAGCGTGCCCCGCGGATGCATGAAGGCATTCCGCGCATCCACGAGGCGATCAAAGCTTTGCCGCGTCGCCGCGCCAAACGGCAATGTAAACGGGGCCGGCAGCCGATCTTTCGATGCCGCTCTCAGCAAGAGCTCAGTTCCGCCTGCTTGGGCTGGAATGGCATCCCCAGCCGCCCGGAGCGCCAGGACAGCGGCCTGCTGCGCCATCAGCACGCCTCCTGTGACCACCCACGGATCAAAGGTCGCCTCTGTCACGCATAGGCCGAAGCGAGACATGGTAAAGTTGACGGTATCTCGAAGCGCGGTTTCAGGCGTCATTCGGTCCCCGGCGCGGTAAGTTCAGGCTGTTTGCGGAAATCCCAACCAGTTTCGGCGGCGATGTATGTAAAAGCCGCATAGACCGCGATGTTCTGACGAAACTCATCCGGATCGATTTTGTCGAACGTATCGTCCGGGGTGTGATGGTAATCGAAATAGTCCATGCCGTTTTGCCCGGGCGTCACAACTGGAACACCCGCGCGCGCCAGAATACCGATATCGGGTCCTCCAAAGGCGCGATTGTCATCCGGGGTCACCCCAAGCGGCATCAGGAGATTCTGGATCGTCCGGGCATAAGGCAAAGCGGCCTCCCCAAAACGGGTTTGGAAGCGCCAAATCGGACCTGCGCCAAAGTCGCTTTCTGAAGCCAGGATATGCTTGTCGAGATTGTCGCCATGCTGGCGCGCATAAGCCGTAGCGCCGAATAGTCCAACTTCTTCAGCGCCATAGAGTACAACCCGGATGGTTCGACGCGGCCGCGCGTCTAAACCTGCGATGAGCATGGCAGCGCCAACCACGATCCCGCATCCCGCGCCATCATCGAGGGCGCCGGTGCCAAGGTCCCAACTATCGAGATGACATCCTATTAGGACGATCTCGTCTTTCAGATCAGTTCCGGTCAGCTCTGCGATAACATTGCCCGAAGGCGCATTGGTTTTGATCTCGGTTTGGATATCGACTGACACGGTGACCGGTCCTCGCTCAAGCAAACGGGTCAGTTGGTCTGCGTCAGGTCCTGAAATCGCTGCGACAGGCCCTGCGCCCTCTGCACCATCGCGCGCCATAATGCCGGTGTGCGGCATGCGATGAGGTTGCGTCCCTACGGATCGGATCAAACACGCCAGTGCACCTTTGCTCGACGCGGCCTCGGCGCACTGGCTGCGCTTTCGAACCGCCATGCCATATCCGGATCCGTCCATCGTTTTGATCATCGTTTCATCGATGAAAACGATTTTGCCATCGACCTGCGTGCTCGGGGCGGCACGCAGCTCTGCGAGACTTTCAAATCGAATCACGGGTCCCGAGACACCCCCTTCTGGCGTGGCCGCCGACCCGCCCAAGGCAGTCGCAACCAAAGGTTGGGGGCTCGGAGACAAAACCGCCACAGCCTCGTGCTTTCGAGACCAGAACGGGATCTCAAAGGGCTCGATCCGAACCTCATCAAAACCGAGTTCTGTCAGCTCAGCCACAGACCAATCCCGCGCGCGCTGCTCGGACTCTGATCCTGCGAGGCGTTGTCCGACTTCCGTGGTCAAATCTTCGACAAAAGCCAGCCCGACTTCATCTTCAAAAGCCTTTTGAATGAGGGTTTTGGCGGTCATTTCGATCGTTGGGTCAAGTGGGGCGGGCTCTTGAGCCAAGCTTCCCATAGACCAAAGTGATGAGGCGACTCCCGCAAGAATGAGGCGCTTGAACATGGTAAATCTCTCCCGTGATTTACGGGAGAGATTAATAGGATTTGGGACAGCGTCCAGCGATGAGCACTGCCTGGTTTGGTTCGCGAGCTATGCGGCGAGCGCTGCAATTTCGTTTTGCGCTGCGACCACTTTGCTGTCGCCTGCAACCATCAATTGGTCAGCCGCAATTACAGTCACATCATGAACGCCCAGGAAGCCGAGGATATGGCGCACATATGGCGTCGCGAAATCTATCTCTGCGCCAGAAGGCGTGCCACCTGAGGCGATCAATACATAGGCCTTTTTCCCTTCCAACAGGCCCACCGGTCCATTATCCGTGTATTTGAAGGTCTTGCGGGCACGGGCGATGAGATCGATCCAGGCTTTGAAGGTCGCCGGAACCCCGAAATTATAGACCGGGACCCCAAGCACGAGTGTGTCAGCAGCTTCGATTTCAGAAATAAGGGTGTCCGAGAGCCGCAGCGCGGCCACTTGCTCGGCCGTGCGGTTTTCATCGGGTGTGAAATTGGCGCCAATCCAGTCTTCGGTCAGAATCGGGAGTGGGGCCAGACCAATATCGCGCGTCACAACCTTTGTGTCATCGGTGGAGAGTTTTTCGACCAAGGCCTGGGTCAAAGAGCGCGTCACCGAGCCCTCAATGCGGGCGGATGCGTCGACATGAAGAATATTGCGGGCCAAATCTGCCTCCTACATTTGCAACGCAAAGCAGGTGGTGATTTGGCCCGCAACCGGACAGAGCTCATTTGTGGCAAACAGTTATGCCGATTTTGTATAATTATTGCGCGACGGGCGCCCCTTGATTGATCGATGCGACCAGCTGCGGGATACCATCCGTTGGTGGGCGGTCCCGGTAACCTTCCTCTTTTTGAACCCCAGCCACTTCGCCATCAGCTTTGATATAGACGATGGCTGGGTGCGGAATGCCGTCGAAGCGGCTGCCCGCGGTCACATCTGTATTCCGGAGCCCGAATGCATCAATCGTGGCGGATCCTGTGTCTGAGAGGAATGTATAGGTCAGCTCGCTCTCGTTTGCGAAAGTGGCCAGTGTTTCTGGCGCATCATAAGTGATCAGGTTGAGCGTCCAACCCGCGGCTTCAAGCTCAGCTTTCACGGTCTCCAGTTCAAGCGCCTGCGCCTTGCAGAACGGACACCAATCAAGCGACCGGCTAAACACGAGCACCGCGCCGTTTTCCCCAGTGATTCCGGCGAAATCGACAGCCTCGCCGCCAGACGTAATGGCCGCCACGGTTGGCGCCATGGTTCCGGCTTCGACGCAAACCATAGAACTCGTGCCATCATCAGCGTGATCATGGGCCTGCGCGACCGCGCCGGTCATCAGCAGGGCAGAAGCGGCCATTAGAGAACGAAACATATGAGCGATCCTTTGTTTGGATGAAACTTGCGGTGTCTTTATCGGCCAGCCAGCGGTCTGAATAGGGACCTCACAGCGGTGTGATATAGACTTGAACGCATACGGCTTACAAAAAAGCCGCCTCCCTAAAACTGGGAGACGGCTTCCGTGGGATTTCGCGGGCTTATTTAAGCGAGGGCTGGTTCTAGCTTCTTGCAGTCTTCCACGAGGCCTTTCACAGCATTCACAGACGCCATGAACATGTCGCGTTCTGCATCATTGAAATCGAATTCGATGATTTTCTCTGCGCCGTTCGCCCCAATCAGAGTTGGAACGCCAACATAGAGACCATCAAGACCATATTCGCTCGCGCACCAGGCGGCAGATGGCAAGACGCGCTTTTGGTCTTTAAGGTAAGACTTCGCCATCGCAATCGCGGACTCAGCGGGCGCATAGTAAGCAGAGCCGGTTTTTAGGAGGGCAACGATCTCACCGCCACCTTTGCGGGTCCGATCGACGATTGCGTCAAGTTTTTCTTGGCTCATCCAGCCTTGCTTGACGAGCTCTGTAAGTGGCAGACCGCCAACCGTCGAGTGACGCACCATTGGCACCATGGAATCGCCGTGACCCGCGAGCGTCCAAGCGTGGATATCGGCCACAGAAACGCCTGTGGCTTCCGATAGGAAGTAAGCGAAACGGCTGGAATCTAGGACACCCGCCATGCCGACGACTTTATTGGTTGGAAGACCAGAGAATTGCTGTAGCGCCCAAACCATAGCGTCGAGCGGGTTGGTAATACAGATCACAAATGCGTTCGGCGCGTGGGCTTTGATGCCCTCTCCGACGGCCTTCATCACTTTGAGATTGATGCCAAGCAGGTCATCGCGGCTCATACCCGGCTTTCGCGGGACACCTGCGGTCACGATGCAAACGTCTGCGCCCGCAATATCGGCATAATCATTGGCACCTTTCAGGTCGACAGAGCTGCCATAGACCGGGGTCGATTCGGCCAGATCCAGCGCTTTGCCCTGTGGCAGACCTTCGGCAATGTCGAACAGAACCACGTCCCCGAGCTCTTCGCGAGCGGCGACATGCGCCAACGTTCCGCCAATCATACCTGAACCAATTAAAGCGATCTTTTTGCGAGCCATCCGCGGGCCTCCCATGAAAATTGAACCTTCTGGCGCCTCCCCTAGCCGAGGGCGTGCGTGGACGCAATGAAACCTTGGTCGCAGGTCAAATTTTGGGCTGGATTCGAAACGCAAACTCAGACAACAGAGGGCGCATGATACCCCGCGCGCAAAAATCCCCTGTCCCGCTCGAAATTTGCCATCTGGCAAAAGCGATCGAAACGATTGGCGATCGCTGGAGCTTACTCATCCTCCGAGCCGCTCTCTTCGGTGTGCGTCGGTTCGATGACTTTCAACGTGAATTGACCATACCCCGCACAGTCTTGTCTGGACGTCTCGGCAAACTGGTGAAGGCCGGCGTTTTGACGAAAAAGAACTATAAAGAAGACGGCAAACGTGCCCGACCCGAATATGTGCTGACCGAGGCGGGAGAGGCCCTACGCCCAGTCTTCATGGCGTTGACTCAATGGGGAGATGATTGGGTGAGCGGAGGCGCCTTACCGCCCATTTCCTTCACGCACGCTAAGACTCGTCAAAGAGTCCGACCTGCTTTCGTTGATGAAAACGGGCATGAAACGCCGATGAAGGATACGCGGGTATCGCTGCGCCGCTAACGCGCCTTGCCCCAAACGCGAAGCGGATCAAACGCACCCGTCTCAGCTGCTTTTTGAAGTTGTGCGAGCTGATCGCCAACCGGGCTGCCGCTATCGACTAAGCCAGCTCCATAAATCGCCTGATCGAGTCGACAGATCCGCTCGAACAGGTTTTCAGAGCGTTCCACCAAGTCCAAGAACACATCTGGCAGACCGCGCCCGCGTTGTGCGCTGGCGTCGAGCGGCGGATCTTCACGGCTGATCCGATACTTCGGTTGCATTGCATCGTCCGGACGCATGTCGCCATCCTTCACTGCCTTTTGCATCACCAGCCAGCTCGCCGCTTGCATTAATCGCGTCGTTAGCTCCATGCTCCAAGCCGCATAGGTAAGGCTGGCCTCGCGCGGCAAGCTGGTCGACAGCTTGCGGCCAGGTCCATCAAGATACGAGGCCGTCTCTTCGACCAAGGCCATGCCGTCTACAAAAACTTTTTCGAACACTTTTCCGTCGGTGAATGACAGATCGGTGAACGATGAGGACGGGTTCTTTGACTGATCGACCATGCTCGAACAACTTCCAGACTTAACTCTTGCGCGCGAAGTTTAATGCCGCGCTCCCTTCGAAGACCTTAATCTCCACCGCCAAATAGAGCATCAGCTGCGGATTTATGTGACTGCTTTTTGTCGAGTTCGGCTTCGCAGGCAAGGATTTCAGCCTTCAAAGTTTCGATTCGCTCTTTCAGCTCTTCGACGGAGAGGCGCTCCAGATCGAGCTTTTTTTCCGGAATCGGCTCTTCTTCAAACATGTTTTGCCCTTTCCCATTGGCACACGTCACCTCTATGAGAGCAAGAACACGAAAATTGAGAGGAGAGTCAAATGGGTGAGACGATGTGGGCGGTGGTGGTCGACGAGGATCAGCCGCTTAAGCTTGAAGATGTCGAAAAACCCAACTGTGGTCCAACTGATGTTCTTGTCGAAATCGTCACAGCCGGTTTGAATCGGGCCGATCTGGTTCAACGCCGAGGTCTCTACCCCCCGCCACCAGGGGCATCGGAAATTATGGGATTGGAATGCGCTGGCACGATTGTCGAGACGGGATCTGATGTTTCTGGCTGGTCCGTCGGAGACCGAGTTTGCGGCCTTATGGCGGGAGGCGGATACGCAGAATTCGCGGTGGTTGATCAAGGCTCTCTGTTTAAGATTCCGGAAAGTATGAGCTTCAATGAGGCAGGCGCCCTGCCCGAGGTGATGATGACTGTCTGGGCGAATATTTTCGACCGATGCCAGTTTAAGGCAGGTGAATCTGTATTAATCCACGGCGGCACAAGCGGCATCGGGACGATGGCGATCCAAATGCTGAAAACAGCCGGCGCTTCAACAATAATGATCACAGCCGGAAGCGCTGAGAAATGCGCCTTCGCAACGAGCCTTGGTGCAGATATCGCGATCAATTATCGCGATCAAGATTTTGAAGAGATCGTCCGGTCCTCAGGCGGTGCTGACATCATTCTCGATATGGTTGGCGGTGATTATGTTCAAAAGAATATTTCCGCCGCAAAGGTTGGCGGGCGGATTGTGAACATTGCCTATATGCAGGGATCTCAGGTCAGCGTGAACCTGATGCCGCTCATGCTCAAACGCCTCATTTTAACCGGTACAACGCTCCGCGCGCGCCCGAATGCAGATAAGCAACGCATCCGAGATGCAATCTTGTCTGATTTCTGGCCAGCGGTCCTGTCGGGCGAGATCAAACCCATAATCGATACGGTGTACCCGTTTGACCAAGCAGAAGACGCTCAAGTGCAGATGGCGAGAGGCGGTCATATCGGTAAAATCTTGCTGTCGCGGCAGCAGCCATAGGCTTCCAATACGCACCATAAAAGGCTATATGAAACGCGTTAGGTAATTTCATGCCAGAGAACCTGACCGCCCGAGACCGAAGTCTCGGGCGGCTGCATTTCTGGCACCCATATCCGAGGAGCTTCCCATGGCCGACATCTTGATGCCCAAAGCCACAGCGGTCTGGTTGATCGACAACACGACCCTCACTTTCGATCAAATCGCAGATCTATGCGGGTTGCACCATTTGGAAGTTAAGGGCATCGCCGACGGCGATGTTGCTGAAAATATGCGCGGCGTTGATCCAATCTCCGGAGGAGAATTAACGCGCGAAGAGATCCAAAAAGGCGAAGAGGATCCAGATTATCGCCTCAAAACGGCGCCGTCGAAAATCGCGCATATCCCACAGCCGAAGCGCAAGGGCGCGCGCTATACGCCGGTGGCGCGTCGCGGTGATAAGCCGGACGCGATCGCGTGGTTCATTCGCAATCACCCAGAGGTGACGGATCCGCAAATCTCCAAACTGATCGGAACTACAAAAGCGACGATCACAAATGTGCGGGACAAAACGCATTGGAACAGCCAGAATATTAAGCCGGTCGACCCGGTAACCTTGGGCCTATGCTCGCAAATCGAACTTGATGAAGTGATTGCAAAAGCCTCCAGCCGCCGCAAGAAAATGGATGCCGAGCGCGCGGCGCAAGAGGAAGGTCCAGGCCTGACTCCAGCCGATGCCGTCGAGCAAACCGTGGATATGACGCCTCCCGAAACCGCATCGGAGGAATTATCGGCTGAGGATGTTTTCAGCGCCTTTAAAGACTAAACCCATCGCATTTTGCCGGTATTAAACCGAGGCAATCGCTTCAAACCTGTAACCCCGTTCCGCGCGCGTCCGATCCGCCGCGGCGACGTATGGAGGCCCGAATGGGGCGACAACGCAAACGCAAAGGTGATCCAATTCACGGTTGGATTGCGATCGACAAGCCCGTCGATATGACTTCCACGCAAGTCGTGGGCATCGTCAAACGTTTATTCAACGCCCAAAAAGCCGGTCATGGGGGAACACTCGATCCGTTGGCAGATGGCATCTTACCGATTGCCTTGGGTGAAGCGACCAAGACCGCCCAATGGGCAATGGATTGCGACAAAGAGTACGTGTTCACGATCGAATGGGGCACCTCTACCGCCAGCCAGGACAAAGAGGGCGCCGTGATCGGCAGGTCTAATGTTCGGCCGTCCCGCGCGCAAATCGAAGCAGCGCTGGAGACGTTTATTGGCGACATTCAGCAAGTTCCCCCTAAGTACTCGGCGATCAAGATTGATGGCGAACGTGCTTATGATCTCGTTCGCGAGGGCGAGGAGTTCGAAATCCCATCGCGCCTAGTCACGGTGTACGAGGTTGAGCTGATCAATATCCCAGATGAAGATCATGCCACCATCCGAGTTGTATCCGGCAAGGGCTTCTACATTCGCGCCCTTGCGAGGGATCTTGCGCAAGCACTCGGCGTGGAAGGACATGTCAGCCAATTGCGCCGGACCCGCGTTGGGGCCCTGGATGAGGCGCAGGCCTATGCATTATCTCAACTCGATGCTTTGGCCGAAGACGCAAACGCGCTTGCCGACTCCTTGCAGCCTATTCAGACGGTGCTCGACGACGTGCCTCAACTACAGATCGCTCAGCGGGATGCAGATGCCATTAAGCAAGGCCGCGAAATCGTCTTGCTTCCGCACTTGGTTGAGATATGGCGTGCAAATTATCATGCATGTTCAGATGATCGATTGGCCCTGACTATGGTTGAAAACAAGGCAATCGCTCTCGGCGAGGTTCGAGCAGGCCGCTTTCAACCCAAAAAAGTGTTTCAGCTCTAAGCCAATCTGCCCCCTAGACTTGACCCGAGCAGTCAAAAATTGCACCAGTCGCGATCTGCTCGGGGATGCGATAGTAAAGAGGTTTTTCCATGCGTGTTGCAATGATCGGAACAGGCTATGTGGGCCTGGTAAGTGGGGCGTGTTTTGCCGATTTTGGCCATGTGGTCACTTGCGTGGACAAGGATGCCAGCAAGATTGATCGCTTGCATCAGAACATCATGCCGATCTATGAGCCAGGCCTCGATGATCTGGTCGAAAAGAACGTCAAGGAAGAGCGCCTCTTCTTCACGACTGAAGCGAAGGACGCGATCGCCGATGCGGACGCGGTCTTTATCGCGGTCGGCACGCCGTCGAGGCGCGGCGATGGCCATGCCGACTTGTCGTATGTCTATGCGGCGGCCGAAGAGATTGCTGAACTGATGACCGGCTTCACCGTGGTGGTGACCAAATCAACGGTTCCTGTGGGAACCGGTGATGAGGTCGAAGAGATCATTCGCAAGAAACGCCCGGATGCAGATTTTGCCGTGGTCTCCAACCCGGAATTCTTGCGCGAAGGCGCCGCGATTAAAGACTTTAAAATCCCAGACCGCGTCGTTGTGGGCACCGATGATGAGCGTGCCAAAAAGGTCATGGAAGAGCTCTATCGCCCGCTTTACCTCAACCAAACCCCGATCGTTTTTACAGCACGCCGGACCTCTGAGCTGATCAAGTATGCGGCGAATGCGTTTCTCGCGGTGAAGATCACCTTCATCAATGAAATGGCCGATCTCTGCGAAGCGGTCGGGGCGAATGTCCAGGAAGTCTCACGCGGCATCGGCCTTGATGGCCGGATCGGCAAGAAATTCTTGAATGCGGGTCCAGGCTATGGTGGGTCTTGCTTCCCGAAAGATACACTGGCGCTGACCAAAACCGCCAACGATCACGACTCTCCGGTCCGCATTGTCGACACGGTGGTCGAGGTAAACGCCTCACGCAAGAAAGCCATGGCGACCAAGATCATCAAAGCGATGGGTGGCGATGTGTCTGGTAAGACGATCGGCGTTCTAGGCCTCGCCTTCAAACAGAACACTGACGACATGCGCGACGCGCCGAGCTTGGACATTGTCCCGGCGCTGATCGAAGCCGGGGCGAAGGTCAAAGCCTTCGACCCAGAGGCGATGGAAGAAGCCAAACATTTGTTGACCGGCCTCGACTATGCCGAGAATGCTTATGAAGCCATCGACGGCGCAGATGCGATGGTCATTCTCACCGAGTGGGACCAATTCAGAGCGCTCGATTTGGATCGAATCAAAGCATCCCTGAAAGGCAATGTCGTTGTCGATTTGCGAAACATTTACATCCCGGACGATATGGAGCGGCGCGGCTTTGCCTACACTTCTATCGGGCGTCCGGTCTAAATCCTAACGATCTCGGAGGCTGAGCCATGAAATTCTTCGTCGACACAGCGGACACCGCAGAAATCAAAGACCTCGCAGCAACTGGGTTGATTGATGGCGTGACGACCAATCCTTCACTGATCACCAAATCCGGGCGCGACTTCAAAGAAGTTATCGCCGAGATTTGCGATCTCACAGAAGGGCATGTCAGCGCCGAAGTCGTCGCCACCGAATGGGAAGCCATGGTGGCTGAAGGTAAGAAGCTCCAAGCGATTGCGTCGAATGTGGCGGTCAAGCTGCCTTTGACTCTGGATGGTCTGCGCGCCTGCCGCGAACTTTCAAATATGGGTACAGCGGTGAACGTGACGCTTTGCTTTTCGGCTAACCAGGCGCTGCTAGCGGCAAAAGCTGGCGCGACCTATATTTCACCGTTTATTGGTCGCCTAGATGACCTCAACATCGACGGCATGGAGCTGATCGAAGAAATTCGGACGATCTACGATAATTACATGTTCGAAACGGAGATCCTGGCAGCCTCAATCCGAAGCGCGAACCATGTGAAACAATCTGCTCTGGCAGGCGCCGACGTTGCGACCGTTCCACCGAACGTCCTCAAGGGCCTCGCCAACCATCCGCTGACAGATAAGGGGCTCGCAGCGTTCTTGGCGGACGCCGAAAAAGGCGGCGTCAAAGTTTAATCTTCCCGATTTGCAACGATGCAAACCGGCCGAGCGCAAGCCCGGCCGGTTTTTTGATATTATTCACTTTTTGATCGGAGCAGTTGGTCCATGAAGCGAACGCCCCACCCCGCGTGGCCGATCGGGGCCGTCGGCGTTGCCGCATCGCGCCAGTCAACGCCAGCAATATCGAGATGCACCCAGGGCAGATCTTCCGAGACAAAAGACCCGACAACGGCGGCTCCAATCGAAGCGCCGGGCTGGCCACCTGTATTCTTGATATCAGCAACGAGCGATTGGATTTGCTCGTAATGGCTCGGGTGAAGCGGCAAGGGCCAAACGTCTTCTCCGGCGGCTTCGCCGATTTCCATCATTTCGAGGCTGAGCGGCAAGTCCCGGGTCAAGACCGCCGCATAATCATCTCCCATGGCCCGCGCGGCTGACCCGGTCAACGTCGCGATATTTAGGAGCATTTCGGGCTCGTACTCTTGTTGGGCATAGTAAACGGCATCGGCCAGCAGCAGGCGGCCTTCTGCATCTGTGCTCATGATTTCGATCGTCTTGCCGGACATGGTCGTCAACACGTCGCCCGGGCGGATCGCATCTTGAGATGGCATGTTTTCCGCAAGTGGCATAAGTCCGACAACATTGATGTCTTCGCCGCGTTTTGCAGCCGCCAGAACGGCCCCTGCGACAGCTGCCGCGCCGGAGAGGTCTGACTTCATATACCACATGCCATTATTTGGTTTGATGGAGATACCGCCTGTATCGAAAGTCACGCCTTTGCCAACGAGCGCAATCGGGGCGTCGCGACGCCCTGCCCCACGATACTCAACAATGAGCAAGCGCGGATCGTGGATTGAGCCCTGCCCGACCCCCATGAGTGCGCCCATGTTTTGCGCGCGAATGGCCTCTGCGTCGAGGACGCTGATGCGAACTTTATCGACGCCATCATAAGCTTCGACCACGTGCTCCACGAATTTCGCTGGCCAGAGCGTATTCCCGGGCTCGGTTCCAAGATCGCGCGCGAGGGTCACGCCTTCAACAAGATGCGCGAGGTCTGTCTCGAACATCGTTTCAGCCTGCGAATCTGCCCCAGCGATTGTGACGGTGTACGGCTCTGGTGCAGGGTTGTCTTCGTCGAAGCTCTTATACTTGGTGAACGTGTAGCCACCGAGCGCATAACCTTTCGCGAGATAAGCCCCGGCCCCAGGAACATTCGAGGCGATACCGTCTGAAATGATGGTGATCCCATCAGAGTCATTCGCCATAGCGACATGGCCACCAAGGTCCGTAAGTTGGCGCGGAGACAGCACCTCTTCTCCCGTCCCGAACACGGTGATCGTACTGAACGGCGCCATTGCCCGCAAAGCTAGGTTCGCACCGAATGCGCCTTCAAACGCTTCGGACTCGAGCGCTGCGCTCAAGCGACCATCAACCGCGGCATCGATCGCTTGTGCTTGGGAACTCAAAACCAGGTTCGGTCCGACGAACACGGCGACATCCCCAGTTTCCGGGAGGTCGTCCCCCGAGAAATCAACCGCCGGCGCCGCCGCTGCCATCGGAATTGTCGCACCTGCGAATAGCAGCGCCTTGAATGTGTGTTTGAAAATCATGAGTGCTCCTGAGCCGAGTTCAACTTGCTTAGGAGATAGTGAAGCGCGCGACCGGATCAGATAGAACCTTCCTATCGTTACAATAGGTCAAAAAGAAACCGCGCCCCGAAAGGGCGCGGTCCACTTTCAGATCAACTGCAGGCGTTACTGCGCCAAGATCGTTTGCGGCTTACGCTGGTCAAACATGGCCCAAACACCAGAGTCACCATGCCAGTCGCCTTGCGTCGCACCTTTTGAGTACTCCGTGGCGCGTGCTTCGAAGAAGTTGGCGTGTTCGACACCGTTCAAGATTTCGGTCAGCCATGGGATCGGGTGTTTATCGACACCAAAGATTGGATCAAGCTTGAGCTGACCCATACGCCAATCCGCGATGTATCGAATATACTGCTGAATATCGGTCGGGGTCATACCCTCAACCTCTCCAGCTTCGAAGGCCAGCTCAATAAACTTGTCCTCGAGCTGAACCACGGTCTCACACGCTTCGCGAATGCGGCTCTTGACCTTGGTGTTCAGCGCGCCAGTCTCGGCGGCAAAGGTATGGAAGAGTTTCATCATACCCTCGCAGTGCAGCGACTCGTCACGCACTGACCAAGACACGATCTGGCCCATTCCCTTCATCTTGTTGAATCGCGGGAAGTTCATCAGCATGGCAAAAGACGCAAACAGCTGCAGGCCTTCGGTAAAGCCGCCAAACACCGCCATAGAGGTTAGGATATCTTCCTCATTATCCGTGCCGAACTGACCCAGATAGTCATGCTTGGCCGCCATTTCCTCGTATTCCATGAAGGCCGAGAACTCTGAATCGGGCATGCCAATCGTTTCAAGCAGTAGCGCATAAGCAGCGATATGGACGGTCTCCATATTGGAAAAGGCCGCCAACATCATACGCACCTCTACCGGCTTAAACAGCGGCATATAGTGTTCCATATAATTGGCGCCGACTTCGACATCGGATTGGGTAAAGAAGCGGAAGATTTGCGTGAGCAGATTGCGCTCTTTGTCGTTCAGCTTGTTGACCCAATCTTTACAGTCCTCGCCCAGCGGAACCTCTTCCGGGAGCCAGTGGACTTGCTGCTGCAACTTCCAGAAATCGTACGCCCAGGCATACCTGAACGGCTTGTACGAATGTGAAGGTGTCATCAGTCCTGGAAGTTTCATCATGCCATCGGCCATCTCAAATCCCTGCCATTGTTCATCAACACCATATATAGTGTCTGAAGCCGTCGTTGCACGCAAGATGTATCCTGCTTCGCTGCGGCACTTCTCCACAGGCTGCCCACAAGAAAGCGAAAATTAACCTCGAATCATATGCTGAGTGGCGTTCACCCGTTCAACGAGCGATCGAGACTGATACTGCGCCAAAGCGTTGTGGGCCGCTTTGCGCAACGAACTCTTCGGTCCGCTGAACATAGGTGAAGGCAATTTGCACATCGCCTTGATGGAGTGCGAACCCCGCTTGCAAATCGGCGCCGAAATCGCGCCGGTCTTCAACCCGAGCGCTGTCCCGCCAAAGATTACCATCAAGGAACATATCCCGGCCAATGGCACGCCCCTCCAGTCCAGCAAAAATGTATCCGCCAAATGGCTGACCGGGTTTGAACACACCCGCTCCAGCAAGAGCGGGTCGGATTCGCGGTGGACCGAAGTCTGCTGAAAGATCCCACCCAAGACGCGCCATTCCGCCAATTGAGGCATAGCTGCGAACGTTTCCGAGCGTAACACCGCCATGCAAAGCGTAATCTGTTTCCAAACCCAGCGGCAGATTCGGGCCTTCGAATTGGCGGGTGCGTTGCGCGGTAATTTCGACCCCAAACTCGTCTTTTAGTTGAGAGTCCCAACCGCGCGGTTCAATCGCTTGGATCAAATCGTGCCAGTTTTCCTGGACGAATTGCCCACCCGCCGACGGTCCGACAATGCCTAAATTGACTTGCAAAACATCCTGAACCATTTGGCGCGGTCCAAGCCGGGTCGTACCAACCACCGTGCCCGATCCATAGAGCCAGGCTGCATAGGGTCTGTCGGTTGGGTCCGGCGTCACCGCAGAGATGTCTTCCGGCGTAAAAATCGTGTGGGACAACGCAAAACCTTGGCGCAACTCGGTGCGATTCAGGTCGAGGATGGGAATTCGATTGGCCACCCAGTTCAGGCCGGGTGTAATGTCATTTGCTGGTCGAACCCGTTCGAGGCGCAGACCATTCGAATAGTTCCGGTCAGTGCCGCCGAAAAGGTCATTTTCGGATGTCAGCGACCACACGCCGACAGGGTCCGTGGCTGCGCGGGCTTGCGCTTCAGCAAGAGGCAAAGAAAAAGCCGCCAAAAAGGCGGCTCCGATCGATTTGAGAGCAACCATGCTCTAGCGCTTAATCGTAAAGCTGATTCCTGCGAAGTCTTCATTTTCACTATGGCCGAGAGTCCGTTCTCGATACTCCACCTCACGGCGAATGTAGCTGAAAGAGAGTTGGCCAAGACCACGTTGGATGGACAGGCCTGCCTGAACGTCGCCGACAGTGACCTGGTCATGCAGCGCCATGCTGCCAACCGCCACGGTTCGATCTTGATCTGGTTCCCAAACCAACGCTTCGCCGTCAGCACCGGCAAAGAGATACCAACTCGATTCTGGTGACTTGCCGCGCTTGTCGAAGTTCTGACCGATGCGAACTTCACCCCCGAAGCGACGGGAGGCATAGGCCCCATCGCGCGTGATGGCGACGCGCGGCGCGATACCGACATCAAAACCAAGACCCGTGCGCTCAGATGGCGCCGAAAGAGCGATTTCTGCTGACAGAACACGTTGCTCGCGCGGGACGGGCGACAAACTTGCCTCAGCGCGATCAGCCGCGACGTCGGTCATGATCGTACTGGCATACAGTCGGCGGCTGTTCAGTGCCGCTTTCGGATCAACCGCAAAATCGAGGTCTGTATTCTTCGGAATCTGGAAGCCGAAATGCCGCGTGGTTTCAGTTTGTTTGAACGATCCAGAGTAAACCAGATTGATGCGAGACTGAGACGCACGCTCCCCGAGGGTTCGGCTTGCGGCAAGGATTGTGGCATTATCGATTTGTGGGCCTGTGTTCGCTTGCGCGTGCACACAGGTCTGACAGGCCATTGCGGCCATCATAGATGCCCCTGCAATAATCATCTTTCCCACGCCTCTTAACATGCCAGCTCCGTTTGTCCCCTCGAAGCTGACTTCTTTTTCTTACCTTAGCATGAACGATTCACGCCGACGACTCCGGATTTTCCTCTACTTGTTAAGCATTTCAGGATCACGAAAATGTGACTGCTCCTTTATTTATTAGCGATTTGGCGACATTAGGGCGTGTGAAACTTGGTTAATTGATACCCAATTTTTTTTCATTTTTTTCCGACTTTGCTCTTTTTTTCGGCGAATGTCGCATCGAAATCACACTTTTTAGTCGTAAACCGATCTCGCATTTATAGTAAACGAATAAGAAAAAACATCGCACAAAAAGAAAAGCCCCACTCTATTGAGCAGGGCTTTTTACAGATACTGTCGAGATTACTGACAGGCGAGACACTCATCATAGTCAGTATTCGGGACATCCATTCCCGTCATGGTTGCCTCTTTCTCGTCCGCGCCCGCAAAGCTTGCGCGCTGCACAGACTTCGAACGACAATAGTAAAGAGACTTCACACCGCGTTCCCAAGCGGTCCAGTGCAGCATGTGCAGGTCCCACTTGTTAATATCGGCTGGCAAGAACACGTTCAGCGACTGTGCCTGACAGATATACGGGGTCCGGTCAGCAGCATGCTCAATGATCCATCGTTGGTCGATTTCGAAAGCGGTTTTGAAGGTCGCTTTCTCATGCTCATCCAAGAAATCGAGATGCTGTACAGACCCTTCATGTTCAAGGATTGAGGTCCAGACCTCGTCCGTGTTCTGGCCCTTCTGTTCAAGCATTTGCTCAAGGTACTTGTTCTTGACCGTGAACGAGCCTGATAGCGTTTTGTGCGTGTAGACGTTGGCCGGGATGGGTTCGATGCCCGCACTGGTGCCACCACAAATAATTGAGATAGACGCCGTTGGAGCGACCGCCATTTTGTGACTGAAGCGTGCCATCATGCCAGCCTCTGCCGCATCTTCACAGGCGCCGCGCTCTTTCGCGAGCTTCACAGACGCTGCGTCTGCGCCCTGACGGATGTGCTTGAAGAGCTTTTCGTTCCAGACCTTCGCCATCGCACTCTCCATCGGGAGATTGAGCGACTGCAGGAAAGAGTGGAAGCCCATCAAGCCGAGACCGACTGAGCGCTCGCGCTTGGCAGAGTAGACCGCCCGCGCCATTTCCGGTGGAGCACGATCAATGAAGTCTTGAAGAACATTGTCGAGGAAGCGGTATACGTCTTCCAGGAACATCTCGTCCTTGCTCCACTCGAAGAATTTCTCAGCATTGATCGAAGACAAGCAGCAAACCGCGGTGCGATCCTCGCCTTTATGGTCGATGCCGGTCGGAAGCGTAATCTCAGAGCAAAGATTTGACTGCGTCACTTTCAAGCCAAGCTGACGCTGGTGCGCGGGCATGGCATTGTTCACGGTGTCGGTGAACAAGAGATAGGGTTCGCCGGTTTGAATGCGAAGCTCAAGAATCTTCTGCCAGATCTTACGAGCATTGACTTTGCGCAGCGGCTCACCGGTTTTTGGCGAGAGCAGGTCGAACTCTTCATCATTCTTGACCGCTTCCATGAACGCATCAGTGATATTGATGCCATGGTGCAGATTCAAAGACTTGCGATTGAAGTCGCCAGACGGCTTACGCACTTCCAGGAATTCTTCGATTTCTGGGTGATGGACATCCAGATAACACGCGGCCGAGCCACGACGCAGAGAACCCTGGCTAATCGCAAGGGTCAAAGAGTCCATGACGCGAATGAAGGGGATGATCCCGCTAGTCTGACCACTCTTGCCGACTTTTTCACCGATCGAGCGAACATTGCCCCAATAGGTGCCAATGCCGCCACCATTGGAGGCCAGCCAAACATTCTCGGTCCAGGTGCCGACAATATCATCCAAGCTGTCGCCAACTTGGTTCAAGAAGCATGAGATTGGCAGACCGCGATCGGCGCCACCATTGGACAGCACAGGCGTCGCTGGCATGAACCAAAGCTTCGACATGTAGTCATAAAGACGCTGCGCGTGATCCGCATCATCGGCGAATGCTTGCGAGACGCGTGCGAACATATCCTGGTAAGACTCACCCGGCAGCAGATAACGATCCTCAAGGGTGACTTTACCAAACTCGGTCAACAACGAATCGCGCGACCGATCAATTTGTACACTTGGCACAACTCGCAGGTCTGGCGTGCCGGATTGCACGTCCTGGGTTTTGACCGCTTCCGCGAGTGTAGCGTTTGTGGTGCCTGCCATATCTTCTTACCCCTTGCATAAGGCCCGTTACATATAGGAATGAAACAGAAAAACCGCCATATACGGTGTTTCAAATCAGCCCTCACACAACATATTGTGCCTCTAAGGTTAATGAGAGGTCAACAGGGTCCGTCTCAAAAACGTCATTTTGGTCGTGGATAAGTGGTTAATAGCTGGTTAATTCTTTTCCGCCGAGCCCGTCCCAATTAGGGGTTCAAGGACACTGCTTTTTTTGAAAAAAATTTTCTTACCAAACCGCTTGAATTTTTTAACGAAGCGCTGCGCGGCGCGGAGTCCGGACCCCTAATCAACTAGATGTAGCGAGAATCACCACCTACTACATCTAGTAGGTGTACATGTTACGCCCCACTAGTGTCTGGCCATTCCCCTCATCATAGCTGGTCAGAGGCGGATAAGCTGATACGGTCAGAGGCTCGCTGATCGCTATTCTGCGCTGAACCATGGAGACTCAAAGTGATTCGGTTTTTGTTGAGCGCGGTACTGCTCAGTGGATGCGCCACTCTCTCTGCGGCGGAAGACGCCGAACGGAATCAACTCGATTGGCTGACCGGATGCTGGCAAAGCGCGTCAGGAGAGACTCGTGAAATCTGGTCGAAGTCTGAAGGCGGGTACTATTTCGGCTATTCTGTCGTCCTGCAGGCCGAAACCGTTGTGTTTTTCGAGCAGATGCGGATTGAGCCCGGCCAGCTACCGGTGTTCAACGCCTACCCAGCAGGCGCCGGCCCCTCTGCTTTTCCGGCAGTGAACCAAGGTGACGAGACCATCACTTTCGCCAATCCGGATCACGATTTCCCCCAGAAAATCCGATACTGGCGAGACGGCAACGCCTTGCGCGCAACAATTTCATTGATCGATGATAGCCGCCAAGGTGCTTTTAATTATGTGCCCTGCCCTGAATGAGCGATCTCATCTTCAGCAGTTCCAAATCATGATCAGCTTTACGGCGCCAACGCGGCTCTTTAGATAATCCGACAATCGTCAATCGGGGCGATGAGGAGCCGTTTATGCGCATCATGATCGTGACAGACGCCTGGGAGCCCCAGGTGAATGGCGTCGTTCGGACGATGCAACGCGTGATCGCTGAATTGGAAGCCGAAGGTCATGAATTCGATGTGATTCATCCCGGCGACGGTTTTAACACGATGCCGCTTCCAACATATCCCGAGATCAAACTGGCGCTGTTCGCAGAACGCAAGATTAAAGAACGGTTCGAGGCATTCGAGCCGGATGCAGTCCACATTGTCACCGAAGGCACGCTTGGCATGGCCGGACGAAAGATGTGCTTGAAGATCAAGCACCCGTTTTCGACAGCCTATCACACACGCTTTCCAGAATATGTCTCGGCACGCCTGCCGATTCCAACGAGTGCAGGCTACAGTTTTGTGCGTTGGTTTCACAAATACTCAGGCCGCGTCATGGTGCCGACGCCGAGCATGGTCGAAGAGCTCGAGGCCAAGCGCTTCATTAATCTTGTGGCTTGGACCCGCGGGGTCGACACTGAACTGTTCCATCCGGACCGGCGAATTGAGGAAGGCGCAGAGGGCGATCTCTTTCCAAATCTTCCGCGCCCTATCTTTATCAATGTTGGACGCGTGGCGGTTGAAAAGAACATAGAAGCGTTTGTTGAACTCGACTTGCCCGGGTCAAAAGTTGTGATCGGAGATGGACCTGCCTTAGACGGTCTGAAGAAAAAATACCCAAATGTGCACTTCTTGGGAGCACGGTTTGGCGAAGACCTCGCCGCTTATTATGCGAGCGCTGATGTTTTCGTTTTCCCAAGCCTGACGGACACGTTTGGTCTCGTCGTCTTGGAAGCCATGTCCTCCGGGACGCCTGTCGCCGCCTATGAAGCCACAGGCCCTAAAGATGTCATCCCAGGGTCAAACGCCGGTACCATTACACCCGTTGGAGGCGATCTTGCTGCCGGCGCGATCGCTTGTTTGGAGCTGGACCGCACCACCTGTCGCACATATGCCGAGGGCTATAGCTGGAATGCGGTCGCACACGCTTTTCTCGAAAACCTGCAGCCGTTCCCGACCCCAGAACGACGCCGGTTTTGGCAGAAACTTCGACGCAAAAAGAAGACCTGGATCGATTGGGAACAGTTCACCGATTGGATGAATCAACCGGACGATACAAATAAGAAAGGCTGACAAATATGAGCTGGGAAACTGGGTTTATTGCCATCAATGCCTTTGTGCTGCCGGCTTGGTTTCTGTTGATCGTATTCCCAAGGGCTAAGATCACCCGGCTGGCTGTCCATTCTATGGTGTGGCCTGTGGCGCTGGGCGGGTTGTATGCGGTGCTCTTAATCGCGGCGATGGGATTCGGAATTGGCGATCCAAATGCTGGATTCTCTTTGAGCGGTGTTCAGGCCCTCTTCAATCATCCGAACGGCGTCCTGATCGGATGGTCTCATTATCTGGTCTTTGACTTGTTCGTTGGTGCATGGATCGCGCGCGATGCGATGCGACAAGATATTGCCCATTGGCAGACCATCCCATGCCTGCTTGGCGCCTTCGTTTTTGGTCCCGTCGGTTTGCTCCTGTATGCGCTGCTGCGACTCGCAAAAGGCAAAGGATTCTCCCTTTTTGAGGCCTAATTCGTGAGGAAATCTCCTATGACGTGTAGGGCGACTGAACTGACAGCGTAATCAGTTGAGATGCGCGCTTTTCGCGCGCTAGACTGGCGTCAAACTTGCGTCTAAAGACCCCACGAAATCAAAAACTTGGCAAATGAGGTTCTTCATGGCTGTTCGCGTCGCAATCAATGGCTTTGGCCGTATCGGTCGCTTGGTCCTTCGTTCTATTATTGAACACGATCGCAAGGACATTGAAGTCGTTGCGATTAACGATTTGGGCCCTGTCGAAACCAATGCTCACCTCCTGCAGTACGACACAGTGCATGGAAAGCTGGATCAAGAGGTAGTCGTTGATGGCGATATGATCCGGGTCGGTGATCGCGCGTTCAAGTGTACAGCGATCCGCAACCCAGCTGAACTCCCACATGGCGACATGGGGGTGGACATTGCCTTCGAATGTACGGGGATCTTCACCTCGAAAGAAACTGCTTCTGCGCACCTCGAAGCCGGCGCGAAACGCGTATTGGTCTCCGCCCCCGCCAGCGGTGCGGATAAGACCATCGTATTCGGCGTGAATGATGACACGCTGACCGCGGATGATACGGTCGTCTCTAACGCGTCCTGCACGACCAACTGCCTGTCACCTGTTGCGAAAGTCCTCAACGATACAGTTGGTATTGAACGCGGTTACATGACCACCGTCCACGCCTATACTGGCGATCAGCCAACGCTCGACCGCATGCATAAAGACCTGTACCGCGCCCGTGCCGCTGCGAGCTCAATGATCCCGACTTCGACAGGCGCCGCTAAGGCCGTTGGTCTGGTGCTGCCGGGACTTGCTGGCAAATTGAACGGTTCTGCGGTCCGCGTGCCGACGCCGAACGTGTCTATGATCGACCTGGTCTTTGATGCGTCTCGCGCAACCACAGTTGAAGAAGTCAACGCGGCGATCAAAGCGGCTGCCGACGGCCCGATGAAGGGCGTGCTCGGCTATTCCGACAAGCCGTTGGTCTCGGCAGACTTCAATCATGACGCCCATAGCTCAACCTTTGCGGCAGACGGCACCAATGTCACCGATGGCACTTTGGTTCGTGTGCTGAGCTGGTATGATAATGAATGGGGCTTTGCGACCCGGATGAGCGATACCGCGCTCGCCATGTCGAAATTCCTTTAGGGGATTAAAATCATGGCCGACTTCAAGACCCTCGACGACATGGATCTCGCCGGGAAGGCTGTACTGACCCGGATTGATATTAATGTCCCTGTCGAGGACGGCCGGGTCACCGATACGACCCGGATCGATAAAGTCGCGCCAACCATTCTGAAAATCCTGGAAAAGGGCGGCAAACCCGTTTTGCTCGCCCATTTCGGGCGTCCGAAGGGTCAGCCCAATCCTGACATGTCTTTGCGGGTCACCGTTCCCTCTTTGGAAGCTGCGCTGGGCAAAACCGTGACATTTATTGAGCGTCCAGATCGCGGGACCATTGATGCCGCCGCAGATGATGCGGTCATCCTGGTTGAGAATACGCGCTTTACGGCGATGGAAGAGAAGAATGACCCACAAATGGCGCAGTTCTTATCATCGCTCGGTGACGTTTATTGCAATGACGCTTTTTCGGCATCGCACCGAGCGCACGCTTCGACGGAAGGTGTGGCGCGGCTCTTGCCCGCGTGCGCGGGTCTCCTGATGGAAGCGGAATTAAAGGCATTGGACCAGGCCCTCGGCAATCCGCAGAAGCCGGTCTTGGCCGTCGTCGGCGGCGCGAAAGTCAGCTCCAAAATCGATCTATTGAAGAACCTGGTGTCAAAAGTCGATGCTCTGGCGATTGGCGGCGGAATGGCAAACACGTTCCTGGCCGCGCGCGGATACAGTGTTGGCAAATCTCTGTGCGAACATGATCTCACCGACACCGCCAAGCAGATCGAAGCCAATGCGAAAGCCGCGGGATGCGATATTTTGCTACCCATGGACGTCGTTGTCGCCAAAGACTTCGCCGCGGATGCACCGCACCGAACGTGTGGTCTCGACGAAGTATCAGATGATGAGATGATCCTCGATGCGGGCCCTCAAACCGTAGCTATTCTTGCCTCAGCCCTGGATGTCGCAAAAACTTTGGTCTGGAATGGGCCTCTCGGCGCATTCGAATTGACCCCTTTTGACAAGGCGACGGTTCAGGCTGCCCAAGCTGCGGGCACTCGTTGCAAAGCTGGACACCTTATCGCTGTCGCTGGTGGCGGTGACACAGTCGCGGCCCTAAACCATGCCAATGTGGCGCAAGACTTTACGCATATTTCCACCGCAGGTGGCGCATTTCTTGAATGGATGGAGGGCAAACCTCTTCCGGGTGTCGAGGCGCTCAAAGGCAAGTAAATGACCGACTGTTTCTATTTCCGCTGGCCAAATTTTGCCGCGGAAGCAGAGGCCCCCAAAAAGACAGCGGTGTCAGTTACAATTCCAACTTCTAACCGGGCTGAAGCAGGGACGCTTTTAGCCCTTTTTGTATATTGAGAGGGACCTATAGATGGTAAATCCACAAATGACCGAACAAGCCGCGCAGAAAGCCGGATTTGTTGCTGCTCTGGACCAATCGGGCGGTTCGACCCCGAAAGCTCTGAAGCTTTACGGCATTAATGATGATGCTTGGTCGAGCGACGAAGAAATGTTCGGCCTGATCCACGAAATGCGCGCACGAATCGTAAAATCTCCGTCCTTTACCGGTGAAAAGGTGATGGGCGCGATCCTTTTTGAACGCACCATGGATGGGGAAATCGATGGCGTGCCAACCGCGAAATATTTGTGGGATGAACGCGGGGTTGTCCCGTTTTTGAAAGTCGACAAAGGCCTCGCTCCAGAAGCTGACGGCGTTCAATTAATGAACCCGATGCCTGAGCTGGACGCGCTGCTCGAGCGCGCAGTCTCAAAAGGCATCTTCGGCACCAAAATGCGCTCCGTCATTCATGCGGCCAATCCAACAGGTATCGCAGCCAATGTGGCTCAACAGTTCGAAATTGGCTTGCAGATTCTTGGGCATGGCTTGGTTCCGATCATTGAGCCGGAAGTCACCATCACCATCGCCGACAAAGCCGAAGCGGAAGACCTGCTGCTGGCTGAAATCACCAAACAGCTCGACACGGTGCCAGCTGATAAGCAAGTGATGCTGAAGCTGTCGCTGCCAGAAAAAGCCAACCAGTACAAAACGCTGGTCGACCATCCGCGCGTCATGCGCGTTGTCGCCTTGTCGGGCGGGTATAGCCGCGAAGAAGCGAATGATCGCCTGTGCCAAAACACGGGCATGATTGCGAGCTTCTCACGCGCGCTCACAGAGGGGCTCTCAGCCACCCAGAGCGACGACGATTTTGACAGCCTGCTCGCCGGGACGATTGAAAGCATCTATGATGCGTCTTGCGCTGGATAAGCCAGGTTTTTAATCAGATCAGAACAGGCGGTCCTCAGGGCCGCCTTTTTTGTGTCTGGTTGAAGCCGATTGATTGTGGCATCCAAACCCATGCCTCCTCGCCCCCTCCTATGGCGTCTTATCCATACCGGCCTGCTCTCTGGCGGAATGAGTGCGCTCGTCGCTCTGATCGTGACCATGGTGAATACCGGCCTCGATGGCGGACTATTCAGACGTTGGCTGGTGGCTTGGTGTTTGGCGTATCCGGTTGCCTGGTTTGCAGCTCTGATCTGGGGACCAAGCGCTCGCAGGCTCACCAATTGGCTCACCGGAACCGATCACCAATCTTGACGAACCCCTCCCGTTTCGCGCAAACCCTCCGATCATGTCAGACCCGCAACGCGAACGCCCGCGCCTTTATTTGATAACTCCGCCTCAGATCGCTGACGTTCCCGCCTTCGTCGGTCTGTTCCGAGCAGCCATTCAAGGGGGGGACGTGGCAAGCCTCCAAATCCGGCTCAAAAAGGGTGATGAGATCGATACTGCCGCGACACGAGAAGTAACCCAAGCGGTCAAACGGATCTGTCAGGCTGAACATATCGCGCTGATCATCAATGATAGCCCACAACTCGCGCGCGCGCTCGAAGTCGATGGGGTGCATCTCGGCATGGATGACATGGATATCGCCGAGGCGCGCGAGATTGTTGGACAAGACATGATCATCGGCGCGACTTGCAAAAATTCGCGCCACCAAGCGATGATCGCCGGCGAGGCGGGCGCCGACTATGTCGCCTTTGGCGCGTTTTATCCAAGCGCCACCAAAGCCGATACGACCCAGGCCGACCCCGAGGTCTTGACCTGGTGCCAGATGTTCCTCACCCTGCCCTGCGTCGCAATTGGAGGGATCACCCTCGAAAACGCCGCGCCGCTCATCTCGGCTGGGGCTGATTTCCTAGCCGTTTCAAATGGCGTGTGGAACCATAATGACGGTCCTGCTGCAGCCATTGCCATGTTCAACCGCGTCATTGACGAGGCGATGACGAGCTCGAAAGTTTAGCTCTCTTTGGCGGGCGCAGCCCGACCGGTCACCTGATCGTGCAGAGACTTATCCATTCGGAAGTGCGCCAGGACTAATTCGGCGATAACGCGCAACACTAAGAGTGCGACAATCGCCCCAATCGGCGTGCGGATCATCCCCCAGAGCGCAGTGTCCCAATCATTGTCCAGATAGGTCAGCCAGAACCAAAATCGGCTGATTGCATGCCAGACGATCCCCAAAATACCTAGATAGTATAGAATCCGGGTGAGGGTCTCACCCATCGATTTTTCGAAGCTCAGAAAACCAGACAACAGGCCCATCTTTGCCCCTCCATTTTGAACGTGTTGTGGCATTCAAGCTTAAGCGAGACAGTCTGTCCACAAAACTTGACCAAACCGCCCGTCACCGCTACGCCGCGCGCTCTACTGATGAGGACGTCACATGGCCAAAATCAACGGCAACGAAATCAAACCCAATATGGTGATTGAGTATAATGGCAGCGTCTGGCGCGCGATGAAGTGTAACCACGTGAAGCCGGGCAAAGGCGGTGCGTTCAACCAAGTTGAAATGCGCAACCTCTTCAACGGGTCAAAAGCGAATGAACGGTTCCGCGCGAATGAGACTATCGAACGCGTGCGGCTCGAGCAAAAGGACTTCCAATTCCTTTATGATGCTGGCGAAGCCTATGCCTTTATGGACCAAGAGACGTTCGAACAGATCGAACTTCAAAAGGATTTTGTCGGCGATGATGGCGACTTCCTTCAAGACGGTATGACCGTCGAGATCGAATTCTACGGCGACAAGCCAATCGGCGTTGCTCTGCCTCAGCAAGTGACGCTGACGGTTGAAGAAACCGAGCCTGTCGTAAAAGGTCAAACGGCGGCCAATAGTTTCAAACCAGCAACCTGTGAGAATGGCATCCGCGTGACGGTTCCACCCTTTATCGGTGTCGGTGAACGGATCGTCGTCCAGACCGAAGACCGCACTTATTTGCGTCGCGCAGACTAAGGTTTATTCACCATGTCGAAACCTTCAGCGCTTGGGAATGTGATCATCGAAGCGGCCCGCAAAGCTGGCCGGTCGCTCGCCCGCGACTTTGGCGAAGTTGAGTATCTCCAGGTCTCGAAAAAGGGGCCTGCTGACTTTGTTTCAAATGCCGACCATCGCGCTGAAGACATCATTTACGACCATTTGAGCAAGGCGCGTCCTGGCTACGGCTTTGTTATGGAAGAGCGCGGCGTCGTCGAAGGGTCTGACAAGACCAATCGGTTCATTGTTGATCCGCTGGATGGCACGCTTAACTTCTTGCACGGCCAACCGCATTATGCCGTCTCGATCGGCTTAGAGCGCGAGGGCGAACTGTTTGCCGGCGTCGTTTATGACGTTGCGAAGAATGAAATATTCTGGGCTGAAACGGGACGCGGGGCCTGGCTGGGTCAACGGAAGCTGAAAGTCGCCGGCCGCCGCAAACTCGAAGAGTCCGTCTTCGCCACCGGCACGCCCTGGCTTGGAAAAGCTGAAGCCTATCATTCGCGATTTGCCGCTGAGATGAATATCATGACGCGCACCGTGGCGGGGATTCGTCGTTATGGATCTGCGGCTTTGGATCTCGCTTGGGTGGCTGCGGGACGGTACGATGGGTTCTGGGAAAGCGACCTCAGCCCCTGGGATGTGGCGGGTGGTATTGTGCTGGTGCGCGAAGCGGGCGGCGTCGTCGTTGAAAAAGATGGCGGCGACCTGTTGGCGCGCGGATCAACGATTATTGCAAGTAATGCAGATTTGCAGCCTTTGCTCGAAAAGCAATTGAAAAAAGCCGGGGCTGCCACCCCAAATGTCGACTGAGCCGCGCTCCGAATCGCCATCTCGGGGTGGCCCGATTACCCGCGCGCGCGACGGTATTCGCTGGCTGAATGCCAATCGAAAGCGCTTCTTTTGGTGGTGGATCGGTTATCAGGCGGTGAAAGGCTTTATCACCCTTTCATTGATCTGGATTCCGCTCTTGCTGATCTGGCTACGTAGTCGCGGCGAAGCTTAACCGCCAAAAGCCGAAGCATAGGCCGCTGAGGCGATCGCGAGGCCTCCAGCCGACCCACCTGCGATCAAAACGCGCTTCAAAAGCTTGTTCACTGAGAGCCGTTTGAAGAAGAATACGATCACCGAAATGAGGGGCAGCAGCAAGATCAGATAGAGCAAGGAGAAGATGAAGCTTACGCCCGTAAGGTCATCATCATCTGAGACCAATTCGGACTCGCCTTGCAATGCCGGATCCTCCAAGTCTCCCGCGGCTCCTTCCTCAAGCCTCAAATCCTCTAGCAATTGCTGGGCGACGGCGGGATCTTCAAAGGCCTCTTCTGGGATCCGTTCTAACTCCGCGATCCCAGCCGGAATATCGGAGGTCCCAATCTCAATGGGTTCATCGCCAAACGTGTCATCCCAGAAGGCGAGTTGGCGGGTCATCTCTTCGCATGTGCTGCCATAGAAGGAGGCATCCTCGATGCCCTTTTTGCATTGGCTGTTGAACTGATTGATCTCAACGATCGGGGTCGTCACCTGCACGACAATCGCAAAGATGATCACTAAAAACGCATAAGGGATCATAAAGAAGCGGAATATGTAGCGCGTGCCCATGGCCTCATGACGGGCCACGGAAGACCAGACAATTAGGGTTCCAGATAAAGCAATTGCCACCGCCATAACATCAAGGCCGTTCACGGTCAGGCCGAAATTGATCTTAAAAAAATTCGCGATGACCGGGAAAATTCCTTCGAACAAACTCGAAATGAATTTGAGCGGGCCGACGAGCGAAAACACCATGCCGATCAGTTTGATCAGCTGCATGGCCAAAAAGCCAACGCCCAGCGTATCCGAAATCGAACGCAGAAAACTCCACATACTCGGTCCCTCTCCGCCGAGAAGTTTGGCAATCCCCAACCTCAAAGACAAGCGAATTCCTGTTCTATGGACAGAAGATGGCGCGTCGGTGTCTCTGAACTGGCACGCTTTCACGGCATAGAGCCGCACTCATCCTTAGTGAAGCCGAACGGGAGCGAACTCGAAGGAGATGCAGAGAAAACCGGTCACAGCACGATGACCCGCCTCGTCCTTCGACGTCGCTCAAGATAAGGCGGAGGTGGGACGGGTCGCTAACCCTGCAGCTCTACATCCCAATAGAGATAGTCCATCCACGTTTCGTGAAGGTGGTTCGGTGGGAACTTGCGGCCCATTTCCTGAAGGAAATAATTGCTTGGGCGGTTCGGTTTGCGCTGCGGGTGCATGCCGCAATCATTCGGCATCCGGCCGCCCTTTTTGAGATTACAGGGCGAACAGGCGGCGACGATGTTATCCCAAGTCGTCCGTCCGCCCCTTGAGCGTGGAACGACATGGTCAAACGTCAGGTCTTCGGTGGCACCGCAATAGACACATTTGAACCCGTCTCTGAGAAACACATTGAATCGTGTAAACGCGGGCACGCGATCTTGGCGTACAAACTCGCGGAGCGCGATCACCGATGGGAGGCGCATCTCGAAGCTCGGACTACGCACATAATGATCGTACTCGGCGATGATATCGACTCGATCGAGGAATACGGCTTTGACCACGTCCTGCCACGGCCAAAGAGAGAGCGGATAATAGGAGAGCGGCCTGTAATCCGCGTTCAAAACCAATGCTGGCCGACCATTTGGTGGGGTGGAAAGGACCTCAGCCATGACGCGTCACCTCGGTCATGAGGGTCTGGGGATGTCGAACCTTCGTCTTGAAAGCGAGCACTCCTTTTGATTCGCGCGCAGCATTACTGATTCGCTGTGTCGATCGTATGACAACCAAATTAACTGTCCAGATCAAATCAATTCCGGAAGCGCCGGTTTCGATCGCGCCCCTTTAATACCTCATCAGATGCAACCAATCATACAGTAAATGCGCCGCCACTGCCCGGAAGGGACGCCAAAGCTTGGCCACTTCAGAAAAAGCCTTTGAGGTCAGACGCATATCGGCTTCAGAGAGCCGTCGATAAGATTCCATCAATCCGACATCTCCATGCGGGAAGGCGTCGAGGTGCCCAATAGCGGTCATCAAAAACGTATCGGCCGTCCAAGGTCCAATGCCTTTCACAGACAAGAGTGTCGATCGAGCATCATCAATGGGGGCTGACGCGAGCACGTCAAAATTGAGCTTGCCCGAGTCAACGGCCTCTGCAATCGCGTTCAAATGCGTGAGCTTTGGTCGAGACAGGCCGCAGGCCTGCAAGGCGCATTGATCGTCATTTAAGACAGCCGCAGCCGTCAAATCCGGATGTCGCATGAGAATCCGAGTCCAAATCGCATCCGCAGCTTTCGTCGAAATCAATTGATAGACCACGATCTGTGCCAAGGATTGGTAATTCGCCGGTCGAGATCTCCAATTCGGGAGATCGACGGCCTGATAAGCCTTTTTAAGCGCCGCATCTCTTTCGGCCAGCGTTTCGCAAGCTTCCTGCAGTACCTCCAAGCCTGGGACCGTCATTTGAGATCGGCTCGGGTTCGCCCCTGAGCAGCAAGCCCCTCTTCTAGCAAACGGTCGCTTGCAGTTTCGAGTTTGTCTTCCAACTCTGCCAACATCGCTTTCGGCGCCAAATCCGGATCGATTGGAGGCAAGACCTCATACACCACGCGGCCCGGTGTTCGCACCATGCCCCGGGCGGGCCAGCAGAGCCCTGAATTGGTCGCGAATGGCACCATTGGGACCCCCAGACTTTTGTAAAACGCCCGAACGCCCGCAGGCTTATAATCGGGCGCCGCGCCTGGCAGGCTGCGCGTACCTTCTGGGTAGATCAGCATTTGACGGTTTTCGCCTTTGACCCGTTTGTCCGCCGCGACCAGCATTTGCTTCATTGTTCGAGCGCCGCCTGACCGATCAATCGCCAGCATGCGCGTCTTCAACGCGTACCAACCAAGCGCTGGATACCAGAGCAGCTCGCGTTTCATCACCAAGACGGGGTCTGAAAAGACTAGAAAAGGTACAAAAACATCGAGCATGGCCTGATGTTTTCCAGCGATGATCACGGGTCCACCCGGAATATGCTCCTGACCGCGAAACTCGACCCGTATGCCGCAAATCCATCGCAAGCCGAACACCACCAATCGGGCATAAAGACGAATAAACCAGAGCACCGCCGCTCGCGGCATGAGGAACGTCGGCAAGGCAATAATCGCCAGGGTACCCATCCAGCCATACAGCCAAATGACGTAAATAAAGGAGCGTATGGCGTTCACAGTGTTTCCTTCAGTGAGGCCAAAACCGTTATCCGCGCCGCCATACGGGCTGCGAGCCCGGCCGCGATCGGAGTGACAAGAAGAATAACAATGTCCCAAAAATCGAGGCTTAAGCGCGGAAGCAGCTGGGCTTCAACACCCTGCGAACCGCTTCCCGTAAACACAATTAATGCCGTAATCATCAGGGCCGCGACCGCCCCGCCCATACCTGCTTGAAGGGCCAGAATCCAGAACCGCCGCTCAAACAGACCGGCAATGTAGCGGTCTTCGGCCCCTGACAGATGTAAAACATCTACAATGTCTCGCCGTGCTAGGAGCGCAGCGTGGGTCGCGAACGCGATCACAGCAATCGCAGTTGCTGAAAGCAAGGCGACGATCGATAAAGCGACCAGTCGCAAGACCCCTAATGCGCCGCGCACATTGTCCGCATAACCCGCATTGCCGGCGACATCACCATCGACGCTGAGCTCGTTCAAAATCCTGCGTATGTCCGGGCTTGGGTCGCCAACCGCCATATCCGCTTGCACAGCCATGAGCATGGGGATGGGAAGACCTTCAGGCAGCCCGCCCGGCCCAAGACTCGGTTCGAGCAGCGTTTCTACTTCATCGCGGGACAAGACCCGCGCTTCGAAGACATTTGCAAGGTTTGAGACCCGGTCTGCCACGTCTTGCGCCGTCCGGCGATCCGTACTGCGCATGACGACCGTGATGTCGCCCTCAATCTGCGCCCCCCAAGCTTCCGCAGCTTTGTAAGTGCCGCGCGTGGTCAATGCTGCGAGCGCCGCCAAGAAGCACAGGGCACCGATCACAAAAAACAGCGCCGCCTCTCGCGCGTCGGTTGCAGGCAGAAGCGGGGTCTCACGCCGGCTCATGCGGCCCCTCCATATTCGACGTCGCGGACCAATAAGCCGTTCGAAAGACGCAGCACAGGCGAATCAAACTCGCGGATCAACTCCAAATCATGCGTTGCGATCAGGATTGTGGTACCGACGCGCTTATTGAGTTCCGCAAACAAACGCAGAATTTTTCGACCCATTTCCGGATCAACATTTCCTGTCGGCTCATCTGCGATAAGCAGATCCGGCTTATTGATCAAGGCTCGCGCGATCGCCACGCGTTGTTGTTCTCCCCCCGACAAAGACGGGATCGGCGCATCGACGCGCTCCCCGAGGCCGACCCATCTGAGCAGATCAATAACCTCATTTTGATAGGCATCCGCCTTTTGCCCTTCGACGCGCAACGGGAGCGCGACGTTCTCAAATGCGGTCAAGTGATCTAGCAGCCTAAACTCTTGAAAAACAACGCCAATTCTTCGTCTCATTGCGGCGAGCTGTTTGCGCTTCAGCTCATAGGTCTGCCGTCCAAAAAGACGAATCCCGCCTTTTGTCGGCGCATGCGCCAAGTACATCAGTTTCAGTAAAGAGGATTTCCCGGCGCCGGACGGCCCCGTCAGAAATGTGAAACTGCCTTGGCGTAAAACCAAATCTATTTCGCTCAATACTTCGCCCGTGCGTTCATAGGACAGACTTACGCCATCCAAACGCACAGCAGGCTCGTCGCTGAGATCAGGTCGAAACCGCGTCATGTAAATCCTTCAGCAATAGGATTCGGGGCATATCGACTATTCCTAAAAATTGAGCGAATGTCCAAGCCATGATCCTCACCTGCCCAGAATGCGAGACTCAGTATTTTGCTGAAGATTCTACGATTGGTGAAAGCGGTCGCACGGTAAAGTGCGCGGCCTGCGGACATTCTTGGTTTGTCGGCCCGGAAGGCGCCAGTCAAGGCAGCGCAGCGCTTGGGGCACACGAGACCTACCGCCTAAAAGTGCGCGAGCGGCGTCGTCGCAAAAGCCGCGCGGCCGCGCTCAGTGCCTGGACTGCAACCGTCGCTGCGTTCGTCGTCATCCTTGCGGGGCTGGTTCTGTTTAGAGGCGAAGTGGTCAAGCGTTGGCCGGAATCCGCGTCGACCTATGCTGCGATCGGCATGCCTGTGAATCGGTTTGGGCTCGAATTCATGGAAACTGAGGCGCAACGCTATTTTGACGGAACGACACCGATCCTGGAGGTTCGCGGGGCAGTTCAAAATATCACTGGACGGACGCTCAATGCACCGATGGTGCGCGTGATCTTGTTAGATGATCAGGGCGCACGTGTCGCTGAGGCTTTTGCTCCGATTTCTCCTTCATCCATCCCAGAAGGCGCGACGGCTGTGTTCGCCGCTCGGGTGGAAAATCCACCTTTTGAATCTTTCGAACTTGAACTCGACCTCGTTCCATCCGATACGGCCATGGCTGATAATGGAACGAGCTCGTAATGCGTCACCCAGAATTCGAACCCATCCTATCCGAGACCGACTTGATGGCCCGGATAGACGCTTTGGCAGAACGTTTGGCGCCGCGTCTCGAAGGTGATTGGACGGCGATCAATATTTTGATCGGCGCAACGCCGTTTACGAGTGACTTGATGAAGGCGCTCGCCCGGCTTGGGATTCATCCGGTTTTGGATGCGCTCTGGTTAGAAAGCTATCGGGATGCCCGAGAGAGCTCCGGTCGCGTCGTCGTTCGCGCTGACATTGCCCGAGAAGTGTCGGGACGAAACGTTCTCCTTTTGGATGATGTGTTCGACACGGGCCGCACGCTTGCATTTGCGCGGCGTCACATGCTGGCGAAGGGCGCACGTGAAGTCATCACATGTGCCTTGGCCAGAAAACCCTCGGCACCGGAAGGTGAAGGTGATGTCGACTTTCATGCCTTTGACGCCCCCGGTCGCTATTTGGTCGGGTACGGCATGGATGATGCTGGCTTGTATCGCGGTCTACCTTATATCGGCGCCGTCGACTAAAGTTTTCGATCGAGCCATTCTAAAATATCAGCGCTAACCCGCTCAGTGCCGGGCTCATCGACAATCCAATGCGCGTGATCGCTGTACTCGATATAGTCTCCTGGATGCGCCGCCGCTGCGTACTTTGCGCCCACTTTGCGGACCGCTTTGATCACGGTCGCACGGTCTTTTTTTGCGCCGATGGTGAGCGTGGGTATAGTGATTTTGCCGGCGTCGATTTCGCATGGGTTCGCAAGATCGTGGTACACGCGCCCGCTATCAAAAAGAGCGTCGGCATAAATGGCGTCATGCCGCTCAGGCGGGACGGCATTTAAGACACCCCAACGGAACCCATTCGGACCAACTTTGAACACCCCGCCGGGCACGTTTTTCTGCCCAACTTTTAGAATGCTCCAAAATGTACGGAGCACCCGTAAATCCGTGACAGTGCAACCTTTGGGTTGGGCAGGGGTGAGGAAAATTCCGCCTCTTACATTGCCCGCCTCCGCGAGCTTTTGGGCGATCAATCCACCCATGGAATGACCGATTACGACAGGTTTGATACCATCGCGCTGAGCCAGCTCGTTGGCGAACGTTTTCGAGGCTTGGACATAATCATTGAGGGTCAAGTCCGACAGGCTTTCCGGTGGCGCTTCGCGGGTGCGTGATTGCGGGAAAAGCGTTGGACATTCGCAGACCCAGCCGGCCATGGCGAAGTCACGTTTCATGCGATCCCAAACGTCTCCTCCGCAGCCCACGCCATGAATCATCAAAAGCGTTTTGCTCATCGACGTCTTCCTCCCAGCTATTTCTTTTTTGCCAGCATAGGCAGAGTCCGAGCGGAATGGAAATCGTCTAGTTTTGCGGGATTAAACTGGCTTCGTCCAAGGTTGGAAGCGCTGCGCGACCTCTTCATAGACGGGCCGTTTAAAAGGTACGATCAGGTCTGGTACTTCTTCCAATTTCGCCCAGCGCCAAGCATCAAATTCAGGTGTATGTTTGTCCAGACGAACATCGCTATCAGAGCCTTTAAACCGAAGCGCATACCATTTCTGGCGCTGGCCGAGATACGGACCGCCCATGCGCCTCAATAGGTCAGGTGGGAAGTCATAATAGAGCCAGTCTTCGGTCTCTTCGAGAATATCGACCAGTTTCGCCGCGACGCCGATCTCTTCGTCCATCTCACGCAACGCTGCGTCGACGGGCACTTCGCCCTTATCGACCCCGCCTTGGGGCATTTGCCACTGAAAAGCGCCGCGACCGTTTACGCGGCGACCGACAAAGACGTGCCCAGCTTTTGAAAACAAAGCCAGGCCGACATTGGCGCGATAGAGCGCCGGATCTCGTTTCTTTTTGCTCACCCTTGCGGGTCTAAACTAGCCTGTGGCGCCTGGCCAGATCGAAGCGACCGCTTTGCATAGTGAGACGCAGGCGCCAAGACGATGCCTTTTTCCTCAAGCGTTGGCAGCCATTCTTGAAGAATATCGAAGGTTACTGGAAATGGGGTACCGGTGCCGAGCGCCGCGCCGCGTTCACGTGCGGTGGTCTCGAGCAATAGAAGCTGTTGCAAAATCTCATCTGCACCTGGACGTGAATCAATAGCACTGGTCGCCTTTCCAAATGCGAGGCCCGACTTTTTTGCGCTCTGACTGAACTCAGAGCGGACCAGATTGCCGTCTTCGAACATGGCAATGCCTTTATCGCTAAGCTCTGCCATGATCGGATCAACCGCCGCAGGATCCGTCGCGAATTTTGCCCCCTGATAGTTCATAACGCCAATGAAGCCGGGTGCGCGAGCCAAAAGTTTCGCGAGCCGCTCTTTGTTTTCGTCGGGGGTCTGAGCGACGCGCATGACATTCGCATGCGGGCGCTGGCGACCAAAATCATAGGGCTCCATTGGAAGCTCAATCAAGACCTCATGACCGGCCCGGCGCGCTTGTCGGACCCAGCCGCGCAGATTGTCAGCAGTTGGCGCAAATGCGAGCGTGACTTCTGGTGGAAGATTATCGATCGCAGAGCGCGTGAGGGTCGCATTGGTTCCAAGTCCACCGACAATCAAGGATACGGTCGGCTTATTGTCTGGATTCGAAAAGGCGCGCGCATTGCGCACGAGCGGCGCGCTGGCTGGGATCGCATTTTCGGGTTCAGAGGCTTCGCTACCCGCATCATTCGTGGTCATCGATGCCGAGATTTGGACCGTCTGCGACACTTGACTGAAGGATTGTCCAGGCATGACGGTTTTGCCGTTAATACGAACGCCTTTTGGAGCGGACGCTTCTGCTGGTGCAACCGCTGCAACCGCTTGAGCGCCAGAGTACTCAACACCAAGGTCTGGTTCGGCGCTAGCGCTCGACTCGGCAAGCGCAGGATTGAGCCGGTTATCGGCTAACCCAAAGGCTTCTTGATAACCTGGCAGACGTGGATTGAGCTGAGGCGCATCGCTGGGCGCATCATCAAACAGAGCCATACGTACAGCGGGGCTCGCATCAGAGGGGCTTCCAAACATATGCATAGCGGATGCCCCGGACCCGAGCACAAAGGTCAACGTAAAAGCGCCTAATGCGCTGTGCACTAGGCCGCTTCGAAATGGAGACGGGTCACGCGAAGAGCGAGCAGGCATTTGGGCTCCTGAGAACACTTGAAATCATCAGCCATCAGTTTGCCGTTCGAATGGTTAAGAAGAGGCAAACCCAAATTAACCTTTGGGCTGATTTGCAGCGTCTATCGAGCGCAATTGCATTAAAATTCGGTCAGGCCGCGTTAAGAATTGGGCGAAAAATTTGCCGACTTAACCAGCGCGTGTGTCCGTGCTGGCGACCACGCCGCCCGCTTTTAAGAAGTCGATCGCTTTTTCGAGCTGATAGTCTTCGCCTTCATAGTCTTCTGGCGGCATATCATCCGGGACATGCGGCAAGTTCCGTGCGGCGCCATTCTCATTATCGAGCGCGTTCGGAAGATCGGCTTCCGAATACCGGCGGATACGGGCCAGGTCTTCTTCGCTGACCCGGCGATTGGCGACCTCGAGATCCGGAACAATACCCGTTGCTTGAATCGAGCGTCCGGCAGGGGTGTAATAGCGCGCGGTTGTGAGCCGGATGGCCCCACGTTCTGCGCCAAGCGGTACAACTGTTTGAACCGACCCTTTGCCAAAGCTAGTCATGCCGATCACTGTAGCGCGGTCGCGATCTTGAAGCGCTCCGGCAACAATTTCAGAGGCCGAAGCAGACCCATTATTGATCAAAACGACCATAGGCACGTTTTTGAACACTTCACCTTTTTGGGCGTTGGAGCGCATGACATCGCCCGGACGGCGTCCAATGGTTGATACCACTTCTCCGCCCGATAAGAATTGATCACTCACAGAGACCGCTTCGTCGAGCAAACCGCCGCCGTTATTGCGCAGATCAAGAATGATCCCGGTTGGACGACGCCCGATCTCGTCGCGGATCTGGTCAAATGCCTCGATCAGTTTGGTCGTCGTCTTCTTATTGTTGAAAGTCGCAATCCGAATATAGGCAATGCCATCGCCCTTGTCGGTGAACTCAACATATTTCGGCTCGATGACTTCTCGGGTGAGCGTGACATCGAACGGATCCTGGCCATCACGGTACACCGTCACCGTCAAATCGGTTCCGGGCTCGCCGCGCATGTCGCGGACCGCATCGTCGAGGCTGAGGCCAACAATAGCCTTTTGATTGATATGCGTGAGAAGATCGCCGGGCTCGAGCCCTGCGCGGCTCGCCGGTGTATTATCCATGGGCGTGACGACTTTGACGAAGCCATCTTCCATCGTCACTTCAATGCCGAGACCGCCATACTCGCCCGACGTTGTGACCTGCAAGGCTTCAAACTCGTCTGGCGACATATATCCTGAGTGTGGGTCGAGGGAGCCGAGCATGCCGTCAATGGCGGCTTCCAAAGCTGCCACTTCATCAATCTCTTCGACATAATCGGCTTTGGCCCGAGCCATGACTTCCGTGAACAAAGATAATTGCTCAAACGCTGCCTCATAGCGCGGAGATTTGTATTCGGCGTCTGGCCAAGCCACCGCTGACACGCCCACTGCTGTAGCTCCTAGTACGACCCCCAGCGCGGCTCCTGTCAGCATAGCTCTCATTGACGTATCTCCTTGTTCGGCCTTAGCCGCGTTTCATCCACTTTGCGGGGTCCATCGGCTCACCGCCTTTACGGACCTCCATATACAGTTCTGGCTCGCCACTGGCTCGATCAGCCATAGTCGCAACCGGTTCGCCCTGCCGAACAGTTTGACCCACTGTAACATAGCTCGACGACATTCCCCACAAAAGAACATGGTATCCGTCGCTTGTCGAGAGGATCAATAATTGTCCATAACTCCTAAATGGGCCCGAAAACTCTACAGTTCCACTAATTGGCGCAGTGACTTGCGCGCCGCTTCGGGTGGCGAAGGCCACATTCTCAGATTTTGCGCCGCCCGGCATGCGATCGCCCCAAGTTCGGATCATTCGTCCAGAGGCAGGCAATGCGAGCACACCGAGTGGTTGAGAGACGGTGGGACGCGGGAGATTTGCCCTCTGTGTCGTACGAGGGCGCGGCTGTTCGGCGAGGGCCAAGCGAGGCTTTAAACGCGGTGCGCTCGGCGCCGCGGCTTCAAGCGCGGCAATCAGTTCCCGAATCGTATTGGCTTTTTCTCCAAGAGATTCAGCGCGCTGGCGAAGGTTCTCGGCATCGGCATTGACGTCTTCAAAGGCTGCACGTTTGGCCGCTGCGAGTTGCGTGATCTCTTCTTTTTTGAGCGCCAAGGCCGCATCGGCGGCCGCGAGCACTTTTTGCTCTCGCAAAATTTGGCGCTCCAAGCGTCGAAGCTGGGTGATCTCATCGGCGAGCGATACGGTTTTTTCGCTAACCTGCGGCGCGACCTCGCCCATCAAAATGGCAGCGCGAATTGCTTGGTTGGCGTCTTCGGGCTGGGTAAGCAGGGCGGGCGGGCGATGGCGCCCAGAAACCGCCAACGAGGCCATCAAATCTTCGAGAGTATCCTCGCCATCAACCAATTCTGTGCGGGCCGAGCCCAAACGCGAGCGAAGCGAAACCAGTTTGAGCTCCGCTGAGGTTGCCTGATCTTCTCGGCGCTGACTCTCCATCGCCGCAGAAATCAATTCGCGTTCCAGGTTTTCCAGATCTCCCGCGACTGTGTTCTCAGCTTCTTCTAGCGCGGCCAGTTTTTGCAAGGTCTCCGCGCGCTCTGCTTCTAAAGCGTCGAGCTCGGCTCGAGAAACGCCGTCTTGACCCTGCATAGGGGCCGCTGCCATGCCCGCGAACACAGCACAAAGGAAGAGGCGCCTGACAGAATTAAGAGAGCCGACTCGCATCCTTGCACTATGGCACGCCCAGAGTGATCAGGACATTAACGAAAACGCGCGAGCTCTGCAGCGAGAGTTTACGCCTTCAACTTAGCCATCTTTCGCAGCGATTTGATCGGCCAGGTCGACAATCACTTTGGCCTGTTTCCAAGTCGCATCATCTTGCATTTTGCCATCTAGCATTGCGACCCCTGCGCCATCCGGAATGGCGTCCAGGACACGGCGCGCAAAAGCGACTTCGTTGGGATCGGGGCTGAACACCTTTTTGGCAACGTCGATTTGGCTCGGGTGCAGCGTCCAGGTGCCGACGCAGCCCATTAGAAAAGCGTTTCGGAATTGCTGCTCGCAGGCCTCGAGATCGGCAATGTCCCCAAACGGGCCATAAAAAGGTTTGATCCCAGCCATACCGCAGGCATCGACCATTTTGCCGAGCGTGTAATGCCACGGATCTTGCTGAGCACTGGCGCGCGGCGTGCCATCCTCGTTTGGATCTTCGATGACCCGGTAAAATGGATGGCCGCCGCCGACGCGCGTGGTTTTCATTTTGCGAGAGGCTGCCAAATCCGCCGGTCCGAGCGAGATCCCCTGCATGCGCGGTGAGGCGAGCGCGATCTCCTCAACGCGCGCCACACCCTCCGCTGTCTCTAGGATTGCGTGCAATAGAATCGGGCGCGAGAGCCCGGCTTTCGCTTCTAATTGCGCAACGAGTTGATCGACATAATGAATGTCCCACGGCCCTTCGACTTTGGGAATCATAAGGACATCGATTTGCTGACCGGCTTTCATAACGAGTTCGGTGACATCATCCAGAAACCAAGGCGAATTCAGACAGTTTACGCGGCTCCACAGGCCCGTCCCCTTGGCTTGCCAGTCCAACATACCGGCCATCTCGATGACGCCAGCGCGGGCCGCCTCTTTGGCATCGGCAGGTATTGCATCCTCGAGATTGCCAAGGACGACATCGCATGTATCGGCCATGCCCGGCACTTTGGCCCGCACTTTGTCGAGATGCGGCGGGACGAATTGGATCATCCGCTCAACACGAACAGGCAGTTCTCGCATCGGATCGGGCGCGCCAGCGGCAAGCGGTTGAAAGAATTGGCGCGGCGCTTTCTGGCTCATGCAAGGTCCTCCAGTTTGCGGCGCAACCTAGCGGGCAAATCTTTAGAGGCAATGGCGACTTAGCGGCAACTCTATTGGGCCAAGGGGTGGGCGGTTTCTAAGAGCTCGGCCAATTCATCAGTGAGGACATGCGTATAAATCTGCGTGGTCGCGATATCTGCATGACCTAAAAGCGTTTGAACGCTGCGCAAGTCCGCCCCGCCTTGTAGAAGGTGCGTGGCATAGGCATGGCGAAGCGCGTGCGGGTGGACCCGGCTTGGATCAATCCCCACCATTTTGGCTAAGCCTTCCAGCAATTGCGCCAGTCGTCGGCGCGTCAAATGTCCAGACTTACCACGCGACGGAAAGAGAAAGTCTCCGCTTCCAGTGCCATACTTGTCGCCATCCCGAAGCTCGAGCCAATTGCGCAACGCTAAAAGGGCCGGGGCGCCTAAGGGACAGAGACGTTCTTTGCCGCCTTTGCCGCGAATAATCATTTCGCGTGTCTCCCAAAGCCCGACGCGTCGTCTCGGCAAATTCCCGAGGCGCAAGCTGACCAATTCGCTGACCCGCAATCCGGCGCCGTAAAGCAGCTCCATCAGACACGTCAGACGCGCATCGTCTGCACAGGCTGACAATAAAGCATCCACCTCATCTCTCGATAAAACGTCTGGCACATCGCGTTGAACTTTCGGCGCATCGAGCTTGGATGTTGGATCATCGGCGCGATCGCGTTCTTCGAACAAGAACCGATAGAAGCGTTTCAGTGAGGACAGTTTTCGGGCCTGCGTCGATGCCGCGAGCCCGTCTTTCGCGAGGCTGCGCAACCAATCCGACAGGTCCATACTGGTCGCGCTTAGCAATTGCCCGCCAAGGTAGCCGGACGCGTCGAGCAGGTCGCGGCCATAGGCGTCCAAAGTGTGCGGAGACGCACCGCGCTCGGCGGACATCATCTCCAGGAAGGCTTCGATCCGAGCTTGGTCTGACATCGCCCCCATTTAGCCGAGAGTCCTTAACGCCAAACAAAAACGGGCGCTCCGAAGAGCGCCCGATTGATTGGGACTAGTCCGTGTTCCTACTCTGCAGACGTCGCAGTCGGCGGCGGCTGATAAGGCTTACCATCAGACCCGAGCATGATGCTGTCCCCATCCTCTGTGTCCGGGTCACCATTCTTGCGATGGATCGCTAGGACCACGCCGGACAAGGCAATCACCGCAATCAGGTTCGGGAGGACCATCGAGGCGTTCGCAATGTCGCCAAACCGCCAGATAAAGGTCACAGGGAATGTGGTGCCTGCAAAAATCAAAACGACCCAAAGATAGCGGATCGGGTGCGTTGCCCATTCGCCGACAATATACGTCGCAGCTTGTTCGGCATAATAGGACCAGCCGAGAATGGTGGTGAACGCGAACAAGGCTAGACAGATGGTCACGAACACGCCGCCAAATCCACCCGGCAAGGCTTTGTTGAAGGCCTCATTGGTAATCGCCGAGGCCGCCAGGCCATCCGCCTGGAAGACATATTGCGTGGTTTCCGCGACCCCTATGGCGACAAGATCTGGATTGGTAGTCCAGGTGCCAGACACAGACAGAATCACCAAGGCCGTCATCGTACAAATGACCAGCGTATCGATGAACACGCCGATCATGGCGATCTCGCCTTGGACGACTGGGTTTTTGGTCTGGGCCGCGGCATGCGCGATGGGCGCTGAGCCTTGACCGGCTTCGTTTGAGAACAGGCCGCGCGCGACCCCTTCTCGGACCGCGAACAGAACGCCATATCCGGCCAAGCCGCCAGCCGCTTCCTGGAGTCCAAAGGCCGATTTGATGATCATCATGAACGCGGCCGGGACATTCTCAATGTTGAGTATGAGCGCGATAAAAGCGACTAATATGTAAAGACCTGCCATGACCGGGATCACTTTACCGGCAACGCTGCCAATAGACTTAATCCCACCAATGATGACGGCGAAGGTCAGACCGGCGATGACCAGACCAACGGCCCAATTTGGAATAACGAAGCCGGTGAACCGGTCGACATCTGCGACCACGGTTTGGGTGATCGAGTTGGATTGGATCATCCCGCCTGTGACGGCGGCAGAGAACATACAACCGATGCAGAACAGGACGCCAAGCCATTTCCAATTCTTGCCGAGGCCATTCTTGATATAATACATTGGGCCGCCATTGATGCGGCCATACTCGTCCTTTTCACGATATTTGATGGCCAGCGAACTCTCGGCAAAGGCCAGCGCCATACCGAACAAAGCGGTCACCCACATCCAGAAAATTGCCCCCGGACCACCAACAGAAATCGCGGTCGCGACACCGGCAAGGTTACCTGTGCCGACCTGGCCCGACAGCGCTGTAGAAAGAGCCTGCCAAGGTGTGATTTGATTGGGATCGCCATTGCCTTTTCGGCCCGCCCAAACCTCGCCAATCGCGGGTCCGAGACGCCGCAATGGCCGAAATCCAAGGCGGATCATTAGGTAGAGCCCGGATCCGAGCAGCAAGACGGCGATCGGACCGAATGAGAAAATTTGATTCCCGTACCAGCTTCCGCCCCAAAGGAAGTTACTGATTTCAATGATGAAAGTTTGGACGGCTTCCATGTTGCCTCCCCGGCAAAGCTATTGTTCCTGGTCTCGGTTACCCTAGAACAGAAACGGGCGCTGTGAAGCGCCCGTCCTTAAGTTTTTGCACATACGTGGCAGATTGCGAAAAATCTATCCAACGAAGCCTTCGCCGACACCAAAGTCGCGACGCGCTGACACTATCGTTACCACCACACCCGCCAAAACATCCAACAGCGCCATCACGGTCAGGATGAAAAAGACGGACGTGGCGAAGTTTGGATGCAGCAGAAACAGCATCAAACAAACAATAAACACGATCATCGAAAGCGCATGATTCATAATCGTGGCGGTGCCAGTGCTCGTGGACTTGAGGATTTCCATAAACAAGACCGCGATCGAGAGCAGCAACAGCGCATCGCCCTTGGTCAGGACCCACTCGATCTCCCCGCCAATCATGCCAATGGCAAAGAATTTTTGGCCCAAAACGCCCATCAGTGGGGAGGCTCTTTCGCTCAGTACCTCAGCGCCATGGGTCAGAACAGCCGGGTCGCCGGTTGTGGTCAAAGCGATCAGGCAGTAAATGCCAACGGGAATGATAAAGAGCGGAAATGCGCTCATCATAAGTCGCATCAGATTTCCCCTTCTACGCGGGCCGCGACCATTCTGGTGCTTCGCCCTCTCATGTTTATCGTCAAGACGGGCGGCTGCAGCGGCCGGAAAGATCACTGACATGTCCGTCTCCTCACCTGCCCAGTTAACCGTATTGAGCCTTAATGCAAAGTGAGCAAGTGTGCCATGATCGAAAAAACGCCGCTCTATTTTGTCCTGACGGGCCCACCCGGAGCAGGAAAAACGAGCGTTCTCGACGCCTTGCCTGAGGGTTTGCAAACTGTTGCTGAACCTGCAAGGCGTGTGCTCAACGAAGCGCGCCGGACCGGCAGCCGCGCGACCGGCGAGCAAGACTCTGCTTTGTTTGTTGAACGGATGCTCGCGACGGCTCGCAACGATTACGACGCGGCTGAAGACCTCACCGTCTTTGATCGTGGCTTGCCAGACCTTTTAGCCTTTTGCGCCCATTATGGTTTGCCCGACGCACCGGTCCGCGCGGCGATGCGTCGCCGACCCTATCAAACCCCCGCATTCTTTTTGCCCGCATGGCGCGACATCTACTGCAAGGATGAGGAACGTAAACTCGACTTTGAAGGGGCGCTTGCCTTTGGACAATTAATCGAGCGCGCGTATCTAAGCGACGGCTACGAATTAGTGCATGTCCCGGAAGCCAGTGTGGCAGACCGTGTGGCCTTTATTTGCGCGCAAATGGGTCTTTAGAGCTCGTCCGCGCCGTTAGGATTGCGACGACGACGGATCAGCCACATCACGCCACGCAAATCGGATAGCGCGTCCGCCAATCGTCCGAAATTTGTGTATTTAGACTGCCCCGCACCGCGTTCGCGGTGATTCACGTCCATGAATTCTACTTTATGGCCTTCGGCATTCATCAAAGCGGGCATGTACCGATGCATATGATCGAAATATGGAAGTGCTAGAAACGCGTCTCGTCTAATCACTTTGATCCCGCACCCACTATCATCGCAATCATCGCGCAACATGCGTTTACGGATAGCATTGGCGAAGCGAGAGCCAAACTTCTTCCACGAGGAGTCTTTGCGGCTCGCCCGGCGCCCCATGACCATGGTCAGTCCCTCCGGCGCATCGGCGCGGGTGAGGCTGCGATACAAAGCTGGCAGGTCTGCGGGATCGTTCTGACCATCACCGTCTAGGGTGCCGACAATTGGGGCGCGCGCATGTTGGATGGCCGTTCGAAGCGCTCGCGATTGCCCCGCATTCTTGCGGTGCGAAAGCACCCGCAATTCAGGATACTTGGCTTTAAGCCCCGCCAAGACGGCACGCGTATCATCGGTTGAGGCGTCGTCCGTGATGACCATCTCATAGGCCCGCCCGTTCAACGCGGCTGCGATTTCGTCGATCAATTGCTCCGCATTGCCCGCTTCATTATGCATCGGCACGCAGATCGAAAATTCAGGGACTTGGGTCACAGACAGGACCTCCAACATTATCGCGGCCTGCCATACGGGATTTCCAAGAGGAGGGAAACCTATTGTGTAAGCCCAAACTGTTTAGCCTTCGTCGTCGAGAATTTCCTCTTCGGGCAGGGACCATGCGAGAAGCGTGGTGGGCAGCACCATGATGACCAATATTCCGCCCCACATGATTGCACTCCAATGGTCGAAATTGGTTGGAACCCAGAGCCCCAGCCGGTCCTGGGTATCGGATGCAATGGATAGATAAAGCACCGATAGCATCGCGATCGCACCAACCCAATGATAGGCGCGGGCATAGGTTTTTTGCCGAAGCTCAAGCTCAACCGGATCCAGCTTGTCGGTTTCGTCTGCTGCGATCCGTTGGACGCCTGTGCCAATCACCCCAATGAAGGCAAAAAGGGCAACCACAACCAGCAGCAGGCCGGCAATTTCGAGCGCTAATAGGTCGTGGATGCTGCCAATCAAATTGCTGATCGCGCCGATAGGATAGGTGATCAGTGAGGCGACGCTGAGATAGCGCACCCGTTTGACCCGCATTGGGAGGTCTGTGGTTTCACTATTTTGCTTGCGGTAAAAGATCATTTGTTCTGCTCCGCTTTGAGGGCTTGTTGGGAAAGGAGCCCGAACGGCTCCAAGGAGAAAACCATCTCGACCGGCACGCCGAAAAAGGTTGCCAGTTTGAGGGCAAGTTCCAAGCTCGCATTGTAATTGCCGCGTTCGAGATACCCGATCGTTTGGAAATTGACGCCAACTGCATCTGCAAGCTGGCGTCGCGATAATCCGCGTTCGGCTCTCAAGACAGAAATACGATTATGTACACTCAATTGATATTCTCCAAATACAAATTGTTATATATATACAACATTTCGTTATGTCAATCACTTGTTGCTCCGCTGGCTTTTTCGGCGCGATTTCCCTAAGAGGACCGCATGGACCTGCCGATTGAATCTTTGCTGCCAGAGATTGTCTCGACCCTGCATGCGCAGCGGCGATTAATTTTGGGCGCCCCGCCGGGGGCGGGTAAAACCACGCGCGTACCCTTGGCGCTGGCGGGCTTGATAGACGGATTTGAACCCTTACGCGGCAAAGTGATCATGCTGGAACCGCGCCGGATCGCCGCCCGCATGGCCGCAGAGCGCATGGCGAAAACGCTTGGGGAAAAGGTTGGCAAACGCATCGGCCTCGCGACACGGGTCGATCGGCGCGTAAGCCATGATACGCTGGTTGAGGTCGTTACGGATGGCGTGTTCACGCGCCGCCTCCTGGCAGATCCCGAGCTCACAGGCGTCCAGGCGGTGATTTTCGATGAGATCCACGAAAGGAGTTTAAACGCCGATCTCGGTCTCGCGCTGGCCTTAGAGGCTCAATCCGTCTTGCGCGACGACCTGCTCTTGCTCGCTATGTCAGCGACCTTGGACACCGCGCTCATGGCCAAGACCCTGGACGCCCCCGTGATCGAAAGCGCGGGTCGGCAATATCCGATCGAAACGCGGTATCTTGGGCGCGGGCGGGACCGGCTCGAAGATCAAATGGCGCTCGCGATCGAACGCGCCGCGCGCGAGACCGAGGGGTCGATTCTGGCCTTTTTGCCGGGTGCGGGTGAAATTCGGCGCGTGGCCGAACGCCTCGAACTGCCAGATGACATCACGGTCGCGCCCCTGTTTGGCGCGCTTAGCCCCCAAGATCAGGACGCCGCCATTCGCCCGAGTGCGCTCGGGCAACGCAAAGTCGTTCTGGCGACCGATATCGCTGAAAGCGCTTTGACGATTGAGGGCGTGTCCGTGGTTGTTGATAGCGGCTATGCGCGCGTGCCGCGCTATGTTCCAGGCAGTGTCGCAACGGAATTACAGACGGTTCGAGCCGCCCGCGCGAACGTTGATCAACGCCGCGGCCGCGCCGGTCGCCTGGGACCAGGAATTTGCTATCGGCTCTGGGATGAAGCTGAAACCCGCGGGCTCACAGCGGCCCCTGATCCAGAAATCTTGAACTCAGACCTCTCGAATTTGCTGCTCACGCTTGCAGACTGGGGCGAATCTGATCCGGAACGCCTGACTTGGTTGACGCCGCCACCGACGGGGCGATTGGCGGCGGCGCGGAAAGACTTACAAGCGCTCGGCGCGCTCGATGAAACCGGCGCGCTCACCGAGAAAGGGCGAGCAATCACCAAGCTGCCTTTATCGCCGAGACAAGCGGTTCTCATCGTCAATTCAGAAACCGCGGAGGAGAGAGCGCTCGCGGCACACCTGGCCGCACTCATGAGCGAACGCGGGATCGGGGGCACGAGCGCGAATCTCACGGAGCGGCTGACGCGCTTCCAAGCCGATCGTGGGCAACGCGCCACGTCCTTGAAACGCCAAGCACAACGCTGGGGCGGTGACCCACCTCCGCGGGGCGACATCGCCTCCATTCTAGCCAAAAGCTGGCCAGATATGATCGCTCGGCGCAGACTCGGCTCAGGGACACAATACGTTTTGAGTTCCGGACGTGCCGGACAAGTTGACGAATCTTCTTCGCTTTCAAAGTCAGAATGGCTCGTCGTGGCGGACCTGATCGGTGGCGCGAAATCAGCGCGAATTACACTTGCTGCAACAATTGAAGAAGCCACCGCCTTGAAACATGGTGATCTCTCAACTCGCGATATGGCAGAATTTGATCCGACGACGGGTGCATTCAAAGCAAGACGCGTTCAGTCCATGGGGGCCATCACATTGTCTGAACAACCGCTCCCAAAGCCTTCGGTCGACAGCGCAAACGCTGCGTTTATCCAACATATTCGCGAAGATGGGTTTGGACCGACCGGTTTGCTAAACACAATCCGCGAGCAAGTCGCTCGGGTGCAATCATTGCGAGGTTTATATGGCGACGCTTGGCCGGATTGGAGCGTTGAGGCCCTGGAGGAGGATAGCGAGAATTGGTTGCTGGGCGCGCTCGACCACAGATCCTTTTCGATCCCGAGCGATGGCACCCTCATCCGCGCGCTGAAAGCCCGATTGGCGTGGCCACTGCCGCAAGAACTCGATGAGAAAGCGCCGCTCAGTCTCACCCTCCCCTCGGGTCGCAAGGCGAGAATTGACTGGCTCGATGAGCGCGCGCCCCTGGTGGAATGCAAGGCGCAAGAGCTTTACGGCGCAGATCGACACCTCACTGTAGCGGATGGGCATTTACCTGTGACACTTCAAATCCTATCTCCTGGCGGAAAACCGGTAGCAACGACGCGCGATCTTCCAGGGTTTTGGCGTGGCGGGTACCGCGATATGGCGAAGGACATGCGCGGACGTTATCCGAAGCATGATTGGCCTGAAGCCCCTGAAACGGCGAAACCCCACGCCGGAATGACCAAAGCGCGCCTTGCGAGAAACTAAGCGTCGCGCCAAGTGCCAGGGGCCAGACCATCCAATGTCCAATTGCCGATACGATAGCGAATAAGCCGCAAGGTCGGATGACCGACCGCTGCTGTCATGCGACGGACTTGGCGATTACGACCCTCTGTCAGGGTCAGGCTGATCCAGCAATCCGGGACGGACTTGCGAAACCGGATCGGCGGCGTTCGCGACCACAAATCGATTGGGGGGTCGATGCGCAGGATATCCGCAGGCGCCGTGCGGCCATCTTTTAAGTCCACACCCCGCCTCAAAGTCTGCAAGGCTGCATCATCCGGGATCCCTTCAACCTGCGCCCAATAGGTCTTTTCTGTCTTATGCCGAGGATGAGAGATCTGCGCCTGCAAGCGGCCATTGTCGGTTAAGATCAAAAGGCCTTCACTATCCCGGTCGAGCCGCCCAGCTGGGTAAACCCCCTTCACATCAATAAAATCAGAGAGCGTCTGACGCTTGGACCCCTCCGTACCACGATCCGTGAACTGCGAGAGCACGTTAAAAGGCTTATTGAAGAGCAAGGTCCGCGTCATGCCCGAGGGATGACCGCAAACCGGGCTAAGGTCCAGCAAGTTCTGAGGTTTTCACCTCTGGAGCTAAAAGTTACGCGCCCGAATACAACGAAACCGAACTATTTTTAATCCGCATTGCTTCATATAAATTGTCCGATTCCGTTGTAATTTTCTCAATCTATGGTAAACGCGTTTCCTTGGTAGATTAGTTGCGGAAGGAGGATAAGACAGATGAACGCGCTCTCCATGCAGAATAGACAAACAGAAGATCAGGACAAATTTAATGGCCCGATCATTGATCGCGAGAAGCTGCGAGAAGGCACCTATGTCGCCATGTTGACGGCGATTGGCTCCGTGTTTTTGGTGGCTTTCGTAAAAGGCGTCTACACGATTTTTTAATCGGCGAATACTGAACCCGCATATGGCTTTTTGACTGGTTTTCGGTCATAAGCCGCCCGATGACCAAAACGCCTCCCCATTCCCAGCCCAAATCGGTCTTCATTAAGACCTATGGGTGCCAGATGAATGTCTATGATAGTGAGCGCATGAAAGACGTGCTCGCCCCGATCGGCTATACGCCCGTCGACAGCCCCGATGGCGCGGATCTTGTGGTGCTCAACACCTGCCATATCCGCGAAAAAGCGACGGAAAAAGTCTACTCAGAACTCGGCAAGATCAAAAAGCTGAAACAGGCCCAAGGCGGCAAGATGACGATCGCCGTTGCCGGCTGTGTGGCTCAAGCCGAAGGTGCGGAAATTATGCGCCGCCAGCCCGCGGTGGATCTCGTGCTCGGCCCGCAAGCCTATCACAAGCTACCGGAGATGATCGCCCGCGTGCACCGCTCGACCGGAGAACGGCTCGAAACTGAGTTTGAGACGCTCGAAAAATTCGATGCGCTGCCAAAAGTGCGTCAGGCCGACGGACCAATGGCGTTTCTATCCGTGCAAGAAGGCTGCGATAAGTTCTGCACCTTCTGCGTTGTGCCCTATACACGCGGCGCCGAGCTGTCGCGTCCGGTCGATGATGTGATCTTTGAAGCGCGCAATCTTGCGGGCCAGGGCGTGCGCGAGGTCCAGCTGCTTGGTCAAAACGTCAATGCTTATCATGGCGCGGCACCGCAACTCGAAGGCGGCAACGAGTGGTCGCTTGCGCAATTGGTGCGCCATGTGGCGAAAATTGGTGGCCTAGACCGCATCCGCTACACGACCAGTCATCCGCGCGACATGGATGATGACCTCATCGCCGCGCACGCCGATACGCCGGAATTGATGCCCTTCTTGCACCTGCCGGTCCAATCTGGATCGAACAATATTCTCAAAGCGATGAATCGCGGCCATACGCGCGAGCACTATCTCGACATTATGCGCCGAATGAAGGAAGCCCGTCCCGACATGGCGCTGGCCTCGGATTTTATTGTCGGCTTTCCAGGGGAGAGCGATAAGGATTTCGAAGACACCATGGATCTTGTGCGTGAGGTGAATTACGCGATCGCTTATTCGTTCAAATATTCTGAGCGCCCGGGCACGCCCGCGGCGGAAATGTTCGGGCAAGTCCCAGAGGATGTGAAGAATGAGCGCTTGCAGGCGCTACAGGCGTTGCTGCGCGAGCAACAAACCAGCTTTAATGCCTCAAAGATTGGTGAGACTGTGCCGGTCCTGGTCACAGGCAAGGGGCGCAAAGAAGGTCAAATGCATGGCCGCTCGCCCTGGCTCCAGGCCGTTCATTTCGATGGGGCGCCTGATTTGGTTGGGCAGATCATCGACGTGAAGATCAAGGGCGCAACGTTGAATTCGCTATCGGGCGATCTTGCCGCTCAAACGGAAGAGGTTGCCGCTTGAGCCAAGTCTGGACCCCACAGGACGCGTCGCTCCTCCCAGTGATTTGCGGGCCAAACCATATGAATCTGCTCTACTTGGAGAACGAGCTTTCGGCTGGACAGCTGAAAGCCGAGAGCCAAGGCGGTGGCATTCGTCTCGAAGGCTCGGCAGAAGCCGTCGCAACCGCTGAGCTCGCGCTCAGCGTGTTTGAGACGGTTCTCGCGCAGAACCCCAATGCCGGGATCGCAGCACTCGAGGGGGCGGTGGAACAGGCGCGGACGCCAAGCCAACATTATCGCACGTTGACCGGCCTGAAAGTGCCGATCAAAGCGCAAACCAATGCCCAAGCAAAATATCTGGATTTACTCACCGGGACGGAGAACGATCTCATTTTCGGCGTTGGGCCTGCCGGAACGGGTAAGACATTCTTGGCGGTCGCTGCAGGGGCCGCAGCGCTGAAGAACAAAGCCGCCTCAAAGCTCATCATCACGCGCCCTGCCGTCGAAGCCGGCGAGAATTTGGGCTTCCTCCCAGGAGACCTGGAAGAAAAAGTTGAACCCTATCTTCGACCGATCTGGGACGCGTTGGATGAAACGCTTGGGGCCGATCAGGCGGGGCGTTTGCGCGAAAAACGCGTGATCGAAGTGGCCCCACTGGCCTTTATGCGCGGGCGCACGCTGAAAAAAGCATTCGTGATCATGGATGAAGCTCAAAACGCCACCGTCGCTCAGATGAAAATGGTGTTGACCCGGCTCGGACGCGACAGCCGAATGGTCGTGACAGGCGATCCAGGTCAGGTCGACCTGCCCCGCAATCAGCCCTCGGGTCTCGCCCACGCTCTGCGGATTCTACACGGGGTTGAAGGCGTCGGAAACGTTACGTTTTCTGCCCGCGATGTCCGCCGCCACGCGCTCGTCAGTCGCATCATCCAAGCCTATGACAAGGATGCTGAGCAGAAGCGCGATGATTGAGCTCGATCTGCGCGTAGATGCAGAACAATGGTCTGCGCTTCTTCCGAACCTGACTGAGACCTGCCAGCGCGCTCTCGACGCGGGTGCCGGGCAGGTTCGCGCGATCGGCGAGATCAGCTTGCTTCTGACAGGGAATGCGGAAATTCAAACCCTCAACCGCGATTGGCGGAACAAGGATAAGCCCACCGATGTGCTTTCGTTTCCCGCCGACGCACTGGATAAACCATTTCTAGGTGACATTGCCGTGGCCCTCGGGGTCACGCAGGCGGATGCTGATGCCCGCAACATCGACTTGGATCAACATTTATCTCATTTGTTAATCCACGGTCTGTTGCATCTGGTCGGCTATGACCACAAAGATGACACAGAGGCAGCTGAAATGGAGGCGTTAGAGGTAGCGGCGCTTGCATCCCTAGGCTGGCCTGATCCATATAACTAATTTGCGATTCGAACGCGCTTAGGCAGGACCATAGGAAGAAATGTCGACAGGACGCAAAGGCTTGTTTGGCCTTTTTAGCAAAAACGGGGACGACACCACTGATCCGGCCCCGGAAGGCTCAGAACCTCCATCACAAAAGGAGATGCGCCTACGGATCGCAGATTTTGAACGCGCGCGTGTCGAGGACGTTATGATCCCCCGTGCCGAAATCATCGCCGTCGAACTGACCTCAAGTCTCGAAGATCTCATTCAACTCTACGCCAACGAGGCCCATTCGCGTTTACCTGTCTACCGCGAAACATTGGACGATCCCGTAGGCGTAGTTCACATTCGTGACCTGATCGGTGAGATCGCGCGCGCCAATGGCGAAGAGGCCGATGATGATGACATGCCGCTCGAGCGATTGCGGCGCGATATCTTGTTTGTGCCTCCATCCATGCCGCTGCCGGACCTTTTGGTGAAGATGCAAGCTTCACGGATCCATTTGGCGCTCGTCGTGGATGAATATGGTGGGACCGACGGCCTAGTCAGTTTGGAAGACTTGGTCGAAGAAATTGTCGGCGATATTGAAGATGAGCACGATGAAGAAGTCGCCCTCATCGTTCGCCGTGGACGGCTGGCTTGGGAAGTTGACGCCCGCATGGAAACTGAGGACTTCGCCGAAGAAACAGGGCTTGAGCTGGAATTGGAAGACCATGATGTCGACACCCTGGGCGGGGTTGCCTTTGCGCTCGCCGGCCGCGTTCCATTGCGCGGCGAAGTGTTGCCGCATCCAAAAGGCGTAGATCTAGAAATCCTTGAAAGCGACGTGCGCCGGATCCACCGCTTGGTGGTGCGCCAGCCCGCACCGGAGTCGAATACATGATCGAACATCAAGAGACCCGGAGCCGAGGCCTCGGGGTGCTCACTGCTTTGCATGAAGCGGTCGCGCGCACGCGCGGCTTAACGGCGACTTTGTTTGCGGTATTGCTCGGCGCTTTTTGTGCGCTGGGGTTCGCACCGTTCCATTTGACCCCTGCGCTCGTCATTGCCTTTGTCGGATTGATTTGGATGATTGATGGGGCCCGCAGCCAAAGACAATGGGGGCGAGCAATCTTTGCTAGAGCTTGGGCGTTTGGTTTTGGCTATTTCCTGATCGGCATGTATTGGACGGCTCTGCCCTTCTTGGTGGAGCCAGAGAAGCACGCAATCTTCATCTGGATGCCGCTTATCCTCTTACCAGGCGGCATGGCGCTCATTTGGGGCGCTGCCTGCGCTCTGGCAGGGGCCTTTTGGTCAGCGTCTCCGTCTCGTGTGTTTATCTTTGCGCTGTTCATGGGCGGGGCTGAGCTCATTCGCGGGACTTTGTTTGGCGGTTTTCCGTGGAACCTGCCTGGTACGACTTGGACGCCTGGCGGGGCGCTGTCGCAAGTCGTTTCAATTGGGGGAGTCTATTGGCTCACCCTGGTCACCCTATTTGTCGCGGCCTCTCCTGCCGCACTGGTCGACACACGCGACTCAAATGGTGTGCTCGGCCGCGCATTGCCGATTGCCGTATCGGTGGCCTTGGTCGGGTTTTCGTTTGCCTGGGGCTCACAGCGGCTTGCCAGTGACACAATCATGACCGAGCGCTCCATCTTATTGATGGACGCCGGCGTCCCGCAAGCAGAGAAGTTTGACAATGGCGGCGAGCCCGTTGTCGCCCGTTACATAGAGCTCCTCCAAGACGTACCAAGCGAAGATGGCGATATCATCATTTGGCCGGAAGGCGCTCTTCCGAGCGGTCTACTGCCCAATCCCTATTTACCAAACTATGATGCTCTAGAGCTCGTTTCGGCGTTTCTGGACCGGCGCGCGCTGATAGCTGGATCAACGCGTTTCACGCGAGATGATCAAAGCGTCACGGCTTATAATAGCCTTGTTATGTTCACCTCAGGCGCCAATGCCGCGACCCTGACCGCGCTATACGACAAGCATCGCTTGGTCCCGTTTGGTGAACTGCCCGCGACGAAAATTATTCCCTTTGGAGAGAGCTTGGCAGGCATCCTTCCCGGAGCGATCCAGCGGGCCGCTGAGAACGGCTTTGAGCCGGGTGCGGAGCCTACGGTCTTGCTCCCGCAAATCGTTGCGCCGCCCTTTATTCCGCTCATCTGTTATGAGGGCTTGTTCCCGGAAATTGTGCGCAAAGCTCAACCGCAACGCGCCGCCGCTGAGTGGATTGTGGTGATCTCAAATGATGCCTGGTTCGGCGGTGGACTAGGACCGGCCCAGCATTATGCGCAAAATAGGTATCGCGCGATCGAAAGTGGTCTGCCAATGGCCCGCGTTGCAACGCGCGGAATGACCGCGATGGTAGATGGATATGGTCGCGAAATTGCGCGAGGCAATCCAGCCCCCGGAGACCCTGCGGGGTGGCGTTCGGCGGTTGTACGGACCGGACTTCCCGCAAAGCTAGAAAACACACCATATCAAAGGTTTGGTGAGACGTTTTTCTGGTTGACAATGGTGCTGTTTGCAGGGCTAGCCTTTACAACCTGGCGACGTTAGAAACTAAATGATGGTATAGCAGAGTTGGGCGGAGGATGTCTGAAAATAAAGTACCAAGCGGAATTGATCGAATTGTTGGTCAAAGACTAAGATGGCGTCGCCGTGAACTGAAGCTCACCCAAGAACAGCTTGGCGAAAAACTTGGGCTCACCTTTCAGCAAGTCCAGAAATACGAAAAGGGCGTTAACCGTATCTCCGCTGGACGGCTTTTTGAGATGGCCCAAGTGCTCGGGATCACGATCACATATTTCTATGAAGGGGTCGACGATTTGCTCGACGCGCCGCCTTCGCGAATGTTGCAAGAAGGCGATCACCCCCCGAGCCTTCCGGTGCTCGACAACGAAGCGATGGAATTGGTGACAGCATTCCAAAAGATTGCCGATAAATCGTTACGTCGTTCTCTTCTGGAAACGATCCGTGCTGCCGCCGCGACGAGCGAAGTTGAACCCACCGCCTGATCCTTAGCAATATGTGTCTCTGAAGTGACAGGTGACTCCATTTCGCAACTGCGAAAGAAATCCAAGGTTGCTTTGCCGCACTGCACAAGCAACCTTGTTTTCAGATAAGATTATATTTCCGACGGGAGACACAATTGGCGGAAATCAAGACCGTAGGCGTGGTCGGCGCCGGACAAATGGGTAATGGGATTGCGCACGTTTGCGCGCTCGCCGGCTATAACGTGGTACTGAGTGATGTCTCGCAAGACGCTTTGAACGCTGGCATCAAAACCATTGAGAAAAATATGGGTCGTCAATTATCGCGTGAGCTCATCTCACTCGATGACATGAAAGCCGCTCAGGCCCGTATTTCTACAAGCGTCAGTCTGGACCCGCTCGCCGAAGCGGATCTCGCCATCGAAGCCGCCACCGAAAACCGTGAAGTTAAAGAAAAGATTTTTGCTGACCTTTGCGCGGTCGTGCCATCGCACGCTTTTCTGGCGACCAACACCTCTTCGATTTCGGTTACGCGCTTAGCGTCAACCACGGACCGTCCCGAACGGTTTATCGGCTTGCACTTCATGAACCCAGTGCCGCTGATGAAGCTGATGGAGATCATTCGCGGCCTCGCCACCGATCAAGAGACCTATGAGATGGCGACCGAGTTCGCCGAACGGCTGGGCAAAACAACGACCAATGCGGAGGATTATCCGGCCTTTATCGTGAACCGTATTCTGGTGCCGATGATCAATGAAGCGGTCTATGCGCTGTATGAGGGTGTCGGCACCGTCGAAAGCATTGATACCGCCATGCGTCTTGGCGCCAATCATCCAATGGGGCCACTAACTTTGGCAGACTTCATTGGGTTGGATACGTGTCTCTCCATCATGCAGGTGCTGCATGACGGCCTTGCGGACACAAAGTATCGCCCCTGCCCGCTCTTGGTGAAATATGTAGAAGCGGGCTGGATTGGACGCAAAGTCGGCCGCGGCTTCTATGACTATTCCGGCGATACTCCGGTCCCGACGCGATAAGACTTAACTACGCCAGCGCAACGTCGTCGGTTCGATCTTGTTTTCGAACGGTCGTGCACCTGTCCGCGAAGCGACCCATTCTTTTTTGAGCATCTGATACCACTTGGCTTGAACATCGATGTCATCGACCCACAGCATCGATTTTTGAAAATCCATGCCGAGGTTTTGAAGATCAACCATGTCGCCATCTTGGCGCAGGAATTTCCGCGCCATAGGCTTGGCGACCGGAATCGCAAGATTGAGAAGCGGCGCGCCCGTCCACCAGGTCAATTGCGTGATCCGCGTGCGTTTCTCAGCTTCTGGGGTCAGGCAGGTCAAGGTCAAAAACCGCGCTTTATCATTCGAGACAATTTCCCAGCGAAAGCCCGGCAATTGGAAGCGAATTTCAGTCTGCACATTGTCCCCAAATACCCAACGATAAAGCCGGGAATTGGAACTGGGTTGGTGCCGGTCAATGGCCCAGCCACGCTCTGAAGGAATGAATGGCTTCTCCTTGAGCTTTAAGCCCTCAGACGGCGGACGCCACCACCATTGATTGTGCACAAACGCGACATGCGCTGGATCCATCAACCCGACGATCGCGTCATCCATATTGGCATTGAACACATCATCGATGATGAATTTCGGAGTCTGTGGCAAAGGACCAAAATCTGGCACCGGAACATCCGGCTCACCACGAAAGCGCGGATCGCTCGAGATAAACACAAAAATCGCGCCATTGGCTTCGTGCACGGGGTAGCGCCGAACTCTCACTTTAGAGGGATCATAAGGTTCGGACCCGGTCAGGCTGGGCATTAATCGGCAAACCCCGTCCGTACCAAACCGCCACCCGTGATAAGGGCATTCGAGCGTCGTCTCGCCTTCCGTTTCGAGCTGTCGGCCTGCACTTAGAGGCACCAGGCGATGGGGGCAGATATCGCGGAGTGCGAACACCTCGCCGCTCTGACTGCGCGCCACCACAATGGGTTGCCCGAGCGCCATACGGCGTTCTTGTTTCCCGGGCTTTAAGTCAGAGGACGGACACAAGAAATACCAGCTATCGGTGAGCCAGCCTTCCTCCGTCATCCCAACTTGTCGGGGTGCGGGTGTGTTATCGATCAGGGTCTCGGCGTCGGCCATGACTTCACGTATACCTACTCTTGATAGATGCGTGAATAATCTGAGAACACTGAGCCGTCTAACGATTCCGAGATCACTTTTTGCGCGAGCTCGACATCGACGACGCGGCAACAGATTTCAAGCGTTGCGGCGTTCAATCGACCGTCATCACAATAACCGAGCCCGAGCCATCCAAGCTTTTCATTCAAAGCGTCCTGAATATCTTCCTGCTTGTCCCGCGCATCATCCGGATCCTCCCCTTGAACAGTATAAGCGATAATAAGACTCGCAAAATCGCTCTCAGAGAGTTCTTCAAACCCAAGCGCCCGGGCCGGTTCCAAAACACGCTCGAACTGGCGCTCCAGCGACCCCAATATATGGATGCGGTGCGTGGCCGTTTCGCCCGCCTCTCCGATATAGCCCCAATGCTCGACAATGCGGCGGTGTTGCGGTTCAATCCAGGCCTCATGATAGGCGGCAAGCCGCCCGTTTTCATCGCGTTTATAGAGTCTAATCATGGGGTTTGGCTCTTAGGTGGATGCATGTCGAATTATCGGTTGCTTCATATGTGAATAAATCGGCACGAATGAAAGACATGTTGCTCAGGATGAGGGCCGAGCGGCACTAAGTCTGCTCCTGACCCAAAGCAGACTTTGCCAGACGCAGTTATTGGGCAGATTTAAGTCGCTCGTATGCTCAGTGTTGCGATTAGATTTTTCCAAGAAATAATTCAGTAGGACACCGGTTTGGCAGCATATTGGGTCACCGAGGGAAGGGAGCATCATTAGGCGAAATGGGCTTCATGCATTGAGTGCCGGCGGACGGAGAGAAGTCATGAACCTTGCGAACTCATGGTTCTGTAGATCAGCTAAATTCACCGCGCAAAAGTCGTTTGGAAACGCCCACTAAATTGGCCGGCGCCAAATAACCGAACATGCCTAGCTTAGAGAAATGAATGCCCCAAGCAATCCTGGGGGCGTTTGATTGGTTTTTACCAGCCCCGTGTATCACCATTGGAGTGTGACACGAAACATCTCCGATACGAAATTTGGGGGTCACGTAATTACTCGGAGCCTGTTCAATATGCCTTTGTTCCCGGTGCCCTTTCATAGATCGGATGTGCTTCAAAAGACCTGCTTTATGTGAACCGGGCACATAGGCGAGTGCACCATTGTATTCGTCCGCATCGCAAAGTGGCACCCAGAAATGCAAAGAGTTCAGGTAGATGTGTTCGCCGAGATACCCTTGATCCTGGTGCCAACAGGTTTCGACTTCGCACAGAGGCTTTTTCCAAATCACATGGTCAAATGTGTAGTTAGCGCGTCCCAAAGTAAGAGTAGATGCGATATTTTTGAGTTTTCTGAACGCGGGGCTCGTTCTTATCTTGGCTGACTTTAAACTTGGTCGGTGAAGTTCGAAATGCTGTACCGTTTCAAAGCTTGCTCCGCGCTCGAATCTCGATTGGAAATCTGCTTTCTGTTTCGCAAACTCTTCGTGTAATTCAGATATATCGCTCTCAGACAATGCCTGACGAATAACCGTGAAACCATCGCGATCTAAGCGTTCCCTATGATCGCAGAAAACCACATCTTCGGTGGGGAGATTTGATCGCAACCCTATGCCCAATATCCATCGCTCATGACGCTGTATCCGTCGGATACTGCGTGGAAATTCTAGTAATCGTCAATTGATATCAGTCCAACAATTGCGATTAACTTTGTTGAATTCCCGTCTTACGCGAGCGAATTTTTTAAACTTCAGTAAGCAAGAGAGTTTTGGGGCGTTTTCTTTGATTAGAATTTATTTGGGCTTCTGACGAATGAGTCGATGCGGCGCTAAATATACGAGACGAACAAATGTCCGCTTGACCACAAGCAGACCTCACCCGTGAGGCCTGGCGGCCTTCATCAGGGGTCGCAAGTCTGTCGCGCACAAAGTCGCTAGGCGGAGGCAGCGCATGTCGCTATATGCCCGATTATGACACCGCGCGATAAAATTCGTAATTTCTCGATTGTGGCTCACATTGACCACGGCAAGTCGACGCTGGCGGATCGATTGATCCAAAAGACGGGCGGCCTCACCGAACGTGAAATGTCTGAGCAAGTGCTCGACTCCATGGATATTGAGAAAGAGCGCGGGATTACGATCAAAGCTCAAACCGTTCGGCTCGATTATACGGCGAAGGATGGTGAGACCTATACGCTGAACCTGATGGATACGCCGGGCCATGTCGACTTTTCCTATGAAGTCAGCCGCTGTCTCGCCGCCTGTGAAGGCTCTTTGCTCGTCGTCGATGCCAGTCAGGGCGTTGAGGCGCAAACGCTGGCCAATGTCTATCAGGCCATCGATCAAGACCATGAGATCGTGCCGGTATTGAACAAGATCGATTTGCCTGCGGCGGATTCAGAGCGGGTGAAAGCTCAAATCGAGGATATTATTGGCCTCGACGCTTCCGAAGCGGTTGAGATTTCCGCGAAAACGGGGCTGGGCATCGAAGATGTCCTCGAAGCGATTGTCGAACGGTTGCCGGCCCCTAACACGGGCGAGGTTGATAAGCCCCTTAAAGCCGCACTCGTCGACGCCTATTACGACCCCTATCTTGGCGTGGTCGTCATCGTGCGGATGCATGACGGGGTTCTCAAAAAGAAAATGAAGATCCGGATGATGAAGACCGGGGCGACCTATGACATTGATCGGGTCGGTGTGTTTAAACCGAAGCCAACCGATGTTGACGAACTGGGTCCGGGTGAAGTCGGTTTCTTGGTTGCCTCCATCAAGGAAGTCGCCGATTGCGCCATCGGGGACACGATCACGACAGAAAAAGGCGGCACCGAAGACGCCCTGCCGGGCTATAAGGATGTCCAACCTGTTGTGTTTTGTGGCCTGTTCCCTGTCGACGCCGCCGATTTTGATGATTTGCGCGCAGCGATGGGCAAGCTACGCCTCAATGATGCGAGCTTTACCTGGGAAATGGAAACCTCCGCCGCCCTCGGGATGGGCTTTCGCTGTGGCTTCCTGGGATTATTGCACTTGGAGATTATCCAAGAGCGCCTGAGCCGGGAGTTTGATCTCGACTTGATCGCCACGGCGCCAAGCGTGGTTTATGAGATGACCATGACCGACGGCACCGAGATAGAGCTGCACAATCCAGCGGATATGCCAGACGTCGTGAAGATCGCTGAAATCCGTGAACCTTGGATCGAAGCGACCATTTATACGCCAGATGAGTATCTAGGTTCCATTTTGAAACTTTGTCAGGACAGGCGGGGTATTCAAAAGGAACTCTCTTATGTTGGCGGTCGGGCATTGGTGAAATATGAGTTGCCTTTAAACGAGGTTGTGTTCGATTTTTACGATCGGCTCAAATCCATGTCGCGCGGCTATGCGAGTTTTGACTATGAGATTGTCGGCCACCGCGCCGAGGATCTCGTGAAAATGAACATTCTCGTCAATGACGAGCCTGTTGATGCGCTGGCCATGCTGGTCCACCGCGCCAGAGCCGAGGGGCGGGGGCGCCAGATGTGCGAGCGCCTGAAAGACCTGATCCCTCGCCAAATGTTCAAAATCCCGATCCAGGCCGCGATTGGCGGACGTATCATCGCGCGCGAGACAATTTCGGCTCTGCGCAAGGACGTGACGGCAAAATGCTATGGTGGCGACGCGACCCGAAAGCGTAAACTGCTTGAGAAACAAAAAGCCGGTAAACAGCGCATGCGTCAATTCGGGAAAGTCGAAATTCCTCAAGAAGCGTTTGTAGCCGCGCTGCGCATGGATGGGGACTAGGTTCGCGCCAAAACGGGCAGGATAGAAGCGACGAGCTCCTCAGCACTGGCGTTCAATGTGTCGAGCACTGTTCGCGGGTTTGACCAAGGCTCATATTCCCGTTGGCGCATCAGCACGCCATCCCAATTGACCTCGGTCAATCCCTCAATGCCGCGGACCCGGCCCTCAATTCGCTGCCGGTGAACATTCGGATCGCTACAAACCACCTCGATAAAAATTTGTGGCAACGATAAGTCTCGCGCGATCTTGACCCACATGTCTCTCGCTAACTGAACCGGGTTCACAGCATCGATGATGACGGTCCTCCCATGTCGCAAGTTCTCAATCGCCAACGCCTCGGCCACGAGATAGCCGGCATTTCCGATCTGCACTTTCGGCCATCCCGACCGGCGCATGGCCGCTTCGATCGGATCGATAGATAAGAGCGTCGCGGGAAGCTGGCGTGACAAGGCTTCTGCAACGCTGCTTTTTCCTGACCCGGGTAGACCCGCCATTGCGATCAATTGTGTATCCGTCATGGGCGCACTCCAGACCAGCCGCGAGGTCAGGTGCGATTGATACAGAAGAATCAAGAAAAGTTGAAATCCACTCTCATGCACCTGCCGTAAAGAGAGTCTGGTAACTTGTGGAATTCGCCACTATGTTACCGTCATCGCCCTGAGGGTTATTCACTCCGGGCGGGCGTTAAGTCCTTATCTGGCAGGGTCCTTGAATGGTCTACCTCAGATTTGGCTCGACCTCCGTCCCTCAGACTAAGGATTACGACTATGGCCATGGATGCCATCACACCAGAAGATCAAATTACGCGCGCTGACCCGGTCGAACGGCCAAGCATGGAAGAAGCCATGGACGCTGTCCGCACCCTGCTTGCTTGGGCAGGCGACGATCCGCGCCGCGAAGGTCTGATCGACACGCCGAAACGCGTAGTCAAAGCCTATCAAGAGTTTTTCGCTGGGTACGAAATGGACCCAGTTAAAGAGCTGTCTCGCACATTCGAAGACGTTCAAGGCTATGACGATATCGTCATGCTCAAAGACATCGATGTCGAAAGCCACTGCGAGCACCACATGGTGCCGATCCTTGGCAAAGCCCACGTCGCTTACATGCCAACGCACCAGGTTGTCGGCATTTCCAAGATCGCCCGCGTCGTCGAGATTTTCGGCAAGCGTTTGCAGACACAGGAAACCATGACCGCTCAGATTGCAGACTGCATCACCGAGGCGCTTCAGCCCGCTGGCGTTGCGATCCTGGTCGACGCAAAGCACCAGTGCATGACCACGCGCGGCGTGCACCACAAGAATGTCGCGACAATCACGACCCAATTCACCGGCGTGTTCAAGACGGACAAAGACCTGCGCAACCGTTTCCTTCGCTTCGCAGGCCAATAAGCCTAAGTAGACCATTGACGTCTTTCGATCGACCCCGATGATGCGGGATCTGATCGGGAGGCGCAAATGGACTTAAAATCAGCTAAAGCAACCGTGTTTCTCGCCACTTCGAATGCCGAAGCGGCGAGATCTTTTTATGAGCAAACGCTTGGACTGGTGCTCGCAGCGGACGACCCGTTCGCGCTCGTCTATCAATTGGCAGGCACCGAGCTTCGGATCTCTAAAGTCCCCAATCATACGCCGCTGCCCTTCACCGTGCTGGATTGGCAAGTAGCGAGCATCGAAGAGGCTCACAGAACCCTCTCTGAAAAGGGGGCCGAGTTCTCAATCTTTGAGGGTATGGGACAGGATGAAAAAGGCATCTGGGCCAGTCCAGATGGCGGCGCACGCATTCTCTGGTTCAAAGATCCTGACGGAAATGTTCTGTCGGTTTCAGAACGTTCATAGTCTGGCGTTTGCCGAGGCCGGGTTCTTTTGTTAACCATACGTCCGCCGTCTCAGAACAGAAGGCGGAATAACCCATTGGGAGGATGGTCTTTTGAAAAAGTTTGTTAGCGCAGCGATTGCTGCCGCCTTTATCGCTGCTCCAGCATTTGCAGCATCAATCACTCTGTCATTCGCGAACGATGATGGCACGACCCAAGAATGGACGTTCGACTCTGAAACCAACATGGCAACTGCGGGGGATCTGTCGGTGCCGTATACTTGGGATGAAGAAGCCGCAACCTTGTGTGCAGATATTCCCGATCAGGGGGAAGTTTGCGCCACATTCTCTGAAGTTGCGCAAGCGGTTGGTGAGTCTTCCGCCTACACGCTTTCCACCGGCGGGACTGGTACCGCAACAATTATGGCGATGTCTGAATAAGCCTCACCATCACAACAGTCAGAGCCCAAGACCACGCGTCTTGGGCTTTTTTATTGACTTTTCTTCCAGAGCGCATATTGTTTATCAATAAGAAGGAGTCCTCCCATGCATGCAGAAATTGTCCGTCTCGGATTACACCAAGTCGATATCAAAGTCGTCAGTGGCGACCAAATGCACGTTCTGCAATGGCGACGAAACCTGATGTGGGACGAGGTTTTGCTCAATGGCAAACGCCAAGCCCATTCCTCGGGCTTTTTTGGTCGCGAAAAAGTTTATGGCCTCGTCTTTGGGGCCGATGAGAAGGGCCAAGGCGGCACGCAAGTCATGCTACTGCTCGATCCGGGCACCGAATACGGAAATTGGGACGGCTCCCAGCGCATTAGAGGTGTTCGCCTGGAAGCGAAAGATGGACCGATTGTCTGGTATGGATCTCTCGATCCACAAGCGCTCCAAAAGCCCGCGACCTTCTCCGATTGGATGAAGAAGACCATGGGCATGGAGTGGGGCAACTAGCTCGCGCCCTGATATGGGCGCTGAGCTTTGAGTTGCGTTTAGCGAGACGCGATTAAAACCGCAGACGGGGCCCCTGGCTGACCCGTGACCAACGGGCCTTTCAGAACGTGGGTGTCATTGCGCAAGCCAACCAGCACATTTAAAGACGCCTCTGCGCCCTCGAGTCCAGTAAACCGCAAGCGAGGCATGGAGCCGCGCGCGAGAACCTCGCCTGTTTCTGTGTCCATCAGGCCCCAGGCGACGAGCCGTAAGTCGCGGCTGGCCAGATTGACTCGCAACGGCGCCGTACCCTCAGCGACGATCGGCAATGCTTGGTCCAAATCGCCTTCTGCATCGGCAAAAACTTGGACAACATAATACTGACCGGAATTTTCAACGACGCCGATCCCGACATCTGTGAAACTGTCCCGCAAGATATTTTCAGCGTTGAACGCATCGCGCTTGATTTTCGCATGAACCTCAGACGCATCGTCAGCTGATTTACTCACCGTCACATTCGAACCGGACGCTCCAACCAGCATTGTTCGGTCAAACGCTCGGATCCGATGCAAGTGGTCGCGACCTTCCAGGTCGGCATGATCGGCGAATATCCGCACGGACATATCTAGCGCATGGGCTTGCGCAGCCATATCGAGCGAGGCGCGTCGGTTCAGGGGGTCAAGCCCATTTGCCAAACGCTCCGCATTGACCTCTGCGAACAATCCGTCCGCAACTTGCACCGCGATATTATCGGCTTGAGAAATACAGGTCTTGGCCTCAGCAACATAAGTTGCAAGCTCTGTTGCAAACCCATTTTCAAGGTCACAAGTCACCTCAGCAGCCGAGGCGATGCCTGAAATTGCTGCTCCTCCAGCGGCCGCAAGTGCCAGCAGCAGGGAGGACTTCAGTTTGTCATATTTTTGTAACATAAGTCACATGTACGGTATATGACAGTTATGTGTCAATGCAATTTGATCCGCTTTCGGATTAACTATTATCCTAAATCGGACGAATTCGCAATAAAAAAGCCGCTCCCGATGGGAGCGGCTTTCCTGCATTTTTTCGCTTTGAGCGAGAAAGACCTTAGGCTTCCGCTTCTTTTTCGACTTCTTTTCCGGTCTCTTGATCGATGTTTTTCATCGAGAGACGGACTTTGCCGCGATCATCAAAGCCCATGAGTTTGACATAAACTTGCTGACCTTCAGAGACGACATCTTTCGGGTGGCCGATGCGCTCATTCGCCATTTGTGACACGTGGACCAGACCGTCTTTCGGACCGAAGAAGTTCACGAAGGCGCCGAAGTCTTTGATCGATACAACCTTGCCCTCATAGATCTCACCAACCTCAGGCTCCGCAACGATCTCCTTGATCATCTTAAGGGCCTTCTCGATGCTTTCACGATCGGTGGCCGAGACCTGCACGGTGCCATCATCATCGATGTTCACCTTGGCACCGGACTCATCGACGATGCCACGAATGACTTTACCGCCAGAGCCAATGACTTCGCGGATCTTGTCTTCTGGAACCTTGATGATTTCCATTTGTGGTGCGTTGTCCGCGAGCTGATCACGTACCGTGTCGAGACCTTTGGCCATTTCGGCCAGGATGTGAGCACGGCCGCCTTTAGCCTGCTCAAGCGCTGTTTCCATGATCTCTTTGGTGATGCCTGCAATCTTAATGTCCATTTGCAAGCTGGTCAGGCCCTTTTCAGTACCTGCCACTTTAAAGTCCATGTCACCGAGATGGTCTTCGTCGCCAAGGATATCTGAAAGGACAGCAATGCCTTCATCATCCTTGATCAAACCCATGGCGATGCCGGACACTGGGCGCTTTAGAGGCACACCGGCATCCATCATCGCAAGGGAACACCCACATACGGTCGCCATAGAAGACGAGCCATTCGATTCGGTGATCTCTGAGACCATACGGATCGTGTAAGGGAACTCCTCATGCTCTGGCAGGACCGCGCGCAGGGCCCGCCAAGCGAGTTTCCCGTGACCGGTCTCACGGCGGCTTGTACCCCCCATCCGGCCGGCTTCACCGACAGAGTATGGCGGGAAGTTATAGTGCAGCAGGAACTTCTCTTTGCGCGTGCCGTCGAGACCATCGATGAATTGCTCATCATCGCTGGTACCCAGGGTCGCCACACAGATGGCTTGCGTTTCACCGCGGGTGAAGAGTGCAGATCCGTGCGTGCGCGGCAGGAAACCGGCTTCAGCCAAGATCGGACGAACCTGATCCAAAGAGCGCCCATCAATCCGTTTCCCGGTCTTGATGATGTCGCCGCGAACGACTTTGGCTTCAGCCTTTTTGAACGCAGACTTAAAGACATTGCCGTCCATGCCGTCTTCGTTCTCTTCGGTCGCGACCAGCGCAGCTGCCGCTTTTTCGCGGGCTTCACCGACTGCGGCCTGACGCTCAAGCTTCTCAGTGATCTGGTAGGCTTTGGAGAGATCGTCGCCGACAAGCTTCTGGATCGCAGACAGCTCTGCTGAGAGATCCTCGGCTTCAAACTCGAACGGCTCTTTTGCGGCGGCTTCAGCGAGCTTGATGATCGCATCGATGACCGGCTGCATGGCTTCGTGTCCAGCCATAACCGCGCCAAGCATGACGTCTTCAGACAGCTCTTTGGCTTCTGATTCAACCATCATCACCGCGTCGGCCGTACCTGCAACCACAAGATCAAGCTCAGACTCTTCCAGCTCTTCAACGGTTGGGTTGATAACATAAGCGCCGTCTTTGTAGCCGACGCGCGCGGCGCCGATTGGGCCCATGAAAGGCGCACCAGACAGAACCAGCGCTGCAGAAGCGCCGATCATACCCAGAATGTCAGGATCGTTCTCAAGGTCATAAGAGATCGCGGTCAGAACGACTTGAACTTCGTTCTTAAATCCGTCGACGAAGAGCGGACGGATCGGACGGTCGATCAGGCGAGACGTCAGCGTCTCTTTTTCAGTCGGGCGTCCCTCACGCTTAAAGAAGCCGCCTGGAATGCGGCCTGAAGCGTAGTATTTTTCCATATAGTTGACCGTCAGAGGGAAGAAGTCTTGTCCAGGTTTCGCTTCTTTCGCGTAGACGGCGGTCGCGAGGACCGTTGTGTCGCCATAAGACACCATCACAGCGCCATCGGCTTGACGAGCCACTTGGCCCGTTTCGATTTTCAGTGTCCGGCCGGCCCATTCCAGCGAGACTGATTGCTTATCAAACATACGTTTTGCTTTCTTTCATACATACGAAAAGCCCGCCGCGGCCGAATGCCAAGGCGGGCTGTTTTGAGAGCCTACCGGCGAATGCCAAGCTCTCCGATGAGCGTTTGGTAACGCTCTTCATTTTTCCTCTTCACATAGTCGAGGAGTTTGCGGCGGGTGGCGACCATCGCCAGAAGTCCGCGGCGTGAGTGATTGTCTTTTTTATTGTCCTTGAAGTGCTCAGTCAGATTGTTGATCCGTTCAGTTAGGATCGCAACCTGGACTTCAGGACTGCCTGTATCACCTTCGGTACGGGCAAATTTCTTGATCAGTTCGGCTTTACGCTCAGCTGTGATCGACATCGGTATACTTTCTATTTTCGCCTTGCGGCGGGTTTCTGGAGAGGCCTAAGGCCCGTGTTTTGAGAGAGGGCGGCGCGGGTTCAGCCACGTCCGGGATGTCGTCCAGAAGGGCTAGTTTTGCGCGTATCTCGCATCAAGCCGCGCATTTCGCACATTTAGTTGCATTTGGAAAGGGTTTGCTTGCGGTGGTGGCCCGATCCATAAATGAGCTCATCCTGAGCGAAGTCGAAGGATGTTAGCAGCTTAAGGGAGGCGGAAACCTCGTCCTTCGACTTCACTCAGGATCAGATGTTGCAAAGGTGATCTACAGCCCCACAGCCTGCAACGCTTCCCCCTGCCGAACAGCGAGCGCTTCCTCGCTGAACCCTTCCAGGCTCTGCTCGAATAATTGATGATAATTCAGCTCTGCACCTAAGCGCAGATAGGCCGCCCCGAGCCCGATCGCCGCACGATCCATAAACACAAATTCGCGCGGAATGGTCACCGGGCCTTTTTCCTTTAACAGCTTGCGCACCGCAAACGCTTCCTTGCGGCCATACTCGCCCGGTTTGATGCCGTCGGCGACGCTGCGCACACGATCATCCAGAAGCGGGCCGTAGATAAACCGCGCCCAGATGTTCAAAACCTCAACCAGTTCCTTTTTGAGGTTCTTAAAGCCCCATTTCTCATAAGCCGCATAAGTTGCGTCAAAATCGTCCGCGAGGATGGCGCGGTACAGTTCTACGACCCCAGCGACAAATTGCGGTGGGAAGATCCGAATGCAACCAAAATCGAGCAGATTGAGCCCCTGCCCGTCTTGCGTGACCTGATAGTTCCCAAGGTGTGGATCGCCATGGATCACAGCACGGGAATTAAACGGGTGCCACCAGGTCCAAAATAGGTTTTCAGCGATCTGATTACGCACCTCTTGGGGGGCATCCTCATAGGCATTGAGCCGCTCCCCTTCGACCCAGGTCATGGTCAGCAGACGATCGGTACATAGGTCTTCCACGGGTTGCGGGACCTGCACAAAATCCTTGTCCGCCAAGATATGCGCATAGAGCGCCATATGTTTGGCTTCGCGGGCATAATCCAACTCTTCGCGCAATCGGTCGGTAATTTCCTCAACCATTTCGGTCGGATCAATAGACCCGTCCATCCGCTTGAACATGCCGAGCACCAATTTCAGCTGGCCGACATCGCTTTCCACCGCCGATGTCATATCCGGATATTGCAGCTTGCAGGCAACTTCGCGACCATCTGGCAGCGTGGCGCGGTGGACTTGCCCCAAACTCGCAGCATGAGCCGCTTCTTTGCCAAATTCTGCAAATTTGCTTTGCCAATCCGCCCCGAGCTCCGCGCGCATCCGTCGGCGCACGAAAGGCCAGCCCATAGCCGGCGCTTGCGCCTGCAATTGGCTGAGCTCCTCGGCATATTCAGCGGGTAGAAAGTCCGGAATGGTCGAGACCATCTGAGCCACTTTCATCAGCGGGCCCTTCGACTTTCCCAAAGCCGCCGCCAACGCTTTCGCGATCCGCTCATCGCCCTTGTCGCCGCCAAACATGGCATTGGCAGCAAAGGTCAAGCCGGCACCGGACAGGTTGGTTCCGACTTTGACCGTCCGGCCCACACGGGCCGATAGGCGGTTACGTTCCGGGTCTTTTTCGAGGTCAGGTGTGTCGCTCATGGTCGCTCTATGGTGAGGTTTCCACAAACATAGGGCTAAAAGCGCAGCCGCGAAGGGGAGAAGGAGTCGCGGGGGGCGGCGAACATGACTATATTCCCCGCATGACGGGACCGAATCGCAAATTGAGCATCTCGGAAATGGCGGCCGCGCGCGCGCCAGTGCCACGCCAGGATGCGGATTATCTGGACGGACTCAATCCAGAGCAAAAAGAAGCAGTATTGACGACCGAAGGCCCACTATTGGTATTGGCCGGCGCCGGTACAGGTAAAACACGGGTGCTAACCACACGGCTCGCGCATATCATTGCCTCAGGCCTTGCCTATCCGAGCCAGACCCTGACCGTGACTTTTACCAACAAAGCCGCGCGCGAGATGCGCGAGCGGGCTTTGAAACTAACCGGCGAAGCGGGCGAAGGCCTGCGCTGGCTTGGCACGTTTCACTCCATCTCGGCGCAGATCTTGCGCCGACACGCCGAATTGGTGGGCCTGAAATCTAGCTTCACCATCATCGATACCGATGATCAAATCCGGCTGTGCAAACAGATCATCGAAGCTGAGGAGATCGATCCGAAACGCTGGACCCCGCGCTATCTGGCGGGGCTAATCGATGGCTGGAAAAACCGTGCGCTGTTGCCGGCCAAAGTCCCCGGCGATGAAGCGTATCAGTTTGCCGATGGCAAAGGCATCAAATGCTATGAGACCTATCAGGCGCGCTTGAAGGTCCTGAACGCGTGCGACTTTGGCGATCTTCTGATCCACAATATCACGCTCTTCCAAGAGAATCTGGACCTACTCGCCGACTTCCATCGCAAGTTCAAATACATTCTGGTCGACGAGTATCAGGATACGAATGTCGCCCAGTATCTCTGGCTGCGCTTGCTCGCCCAAGGCAGCTCGAATATTTGCTGCGTCGGCGATGATGACCAATCCATCTATGGCTGGCGCGGCGCCGAAGTCGACAACATCCTGCGCTTTGAAAAGGATTTTCCTGGCGCGAAAGTTATTCGCCTGGAACGTAATTATCGCTCCACAGAGCCGATCCTCGCCTGCGCCTCGGCGGTCATCTCCTACAATAAAGGTCGGCTCGGAAAAACGCTTTTTGTAGGCGGCGATTGGGCCGGTGATCCAGACGCTAAGAAAGTCCAGGTACGGGGCCTCTGGGATGGTGAGGCCGAAGCCCGCATGGTCTGCGACGAGATCGAAGCCTGGGCTGCGAAGGGTGGCAAGAACCGCTACGAAGATTGCGCCATTCTGGTGCGCGCTTCCTGGCAGATGCGTCTGTTCGAAGAACGCCTGATCATTCTCGGCATTCCCTATCGCGTGATTGGCGGGCCGCGTTTCTTTGAACGCGCCGAAATCCGCGATGCGATGGCCTATTTGCGTTTAATCCGCTCAACCGATGACGATCTCGCCTTTGAGCGCGTAGTCAATCAACCCAAGCGCGGCGTCGGCAACACAACCGTGCAAAAGCTTCAACGCTATGCTCGCGACGATGGCCGAAGTCTGTTCACACTGACCCCGATGGTTCTACAAACGGATGAAATTAAAGGCCCGGGCAAGCGCGGCTTGACCCAGTTCATCGATCAGATCAATCTCTGGCGCGACCGCCACAATAGCGGCATGAGCCATACCGAGCTGGCTCAGGTCATCCTGGATGAGTCCGGCTATACCGACATGCTGCAAAAGGATCGCAGCCCACAGGCCCAAACCCGGCTCGACAACTTAAAAGAGTTGATCAATGCGATGGGCGAGTTTGAGAACCTGACCGGCTTCCTAGAGCACGTGGAACTCGTCATGGATGCCGGGCGGGACGGCAATGGCGACGAAGTCCAGATCCTGACCTTACACGGGGCGAAAGGCTTGGAATGGCCGCTCGTCTTCTTGCCGGGCTGGGAAGAAGAAGTGTTCCCATCGCGCCGCTCACTTGATGAGAGCGGGGCCAAAGGCCTCGAAGAAGAGCGACGGCTGGCCTATGTCGGCATCACCCGTGCCCGTGAGGTCTGCCGCATCAGCTTTGTCGCCAATCGGCAGATCTTCGGACGTTGGCAAAGCGTCCTGCCGAGCCGCTTTGTCGACGAACTTCCGCATGACCAAGTGGAGGCCGAAGCTGAGACCGGCTATTCCTCTTTGCCCGGCGGCGAGGACGGCTTTACCGGCACAGTCGAAGATCTTGGCGAGCGGTCAAACTATACCTCTCCTGGCTGGCGGCGCTTGAAGGAGAATGCCGGCAAGTATGAATCCAGTCCGGTGATTGATGGCAAAGCCACATTGGTTGCGTCTGAAACCGGACAATCCGGCTTCAAACTGAACCAACGCGTGTTTCACGAGAAATTTGGCTACGGCAAAGTCATGGACGCCAATGGCACCAAGCTGACCGTCGCGTTCGAGAAAGCGGGGTTAAAGAAAGTGATCGCGACCTTTGTGACGGCCGCCTAACTCGCCGCCTTCAGCGCCTGGTCCAAATCCGCCATGAGGTCCTCAGCATCCTCAATCCCAATCGACAGGCGCACCGAATCTGGTGCGGCGCCGGCGGCCACCTTCTGTTCATCGGTCAGCTGGCGGTGCGTTGTCGAAGCGGGGTGAATGACCAATGAGCGAGCATCGCCCAGGTTCGCCACATGGCTGAACAGCTCCAGCCCGTTCACGAACTTCACGCATGATTCATAGCCGCCTTTTAGCTGCACCGTGAACAAGGCCCCGGCCCCTTTCGGGCAGAGCTTCTGCGCGCGCGCTTTGTAAGGTGAACTGTCGAGGCCCGCATACGTGACGCTTGAGACCGCCTCATGACCTTCAAGCCAGCCAGCGATCTTTTCGGCATTCGCGACATGTTTCTGCATACGAAGCGACAGGCTCTCAATGCCCATTAGCGTATAATGCGCCCCTTGCGGGTTCATCGTCATACCGAGATCCCGCAGACCAACCGCAATAGAGTGGAAAGTGTAAGCCGCAGGTCCAAAGGTCTCATGGAATTTAAGGCCGTGATAAGCTGGTTCTGGCTCGGTCAGGGATGGGAACTTACCAGCAGCCGTCCAGTCGAACGCGCCGGAATCAACAATCGCGCCGCCCGTCACCGTGCCATTTCCTGTGAGATACTTGGTCAATGAATGCGTGACCAAGGTCGCGCCATATTTAATTGGGTTGCAAAGATACGGCGTCGCCGTGGTGTTATCGACGATCAGAGGCACTTGGGCCGCCTGCGCGATCGATGCGATCGCTTCCAAGTCCGTGACATAGCCGCCTGGATTGGCAATCGTCTCACAGAAGATCGCGCGGGTATCTTCGTTCACCGCGGCTTTCACCGCATCAAGATCATCAAAGTCGACAAAAGTCGCTGACCAGCCAAAGCGCTTGATCGTATGCGTGAACTGCGTGACTGAGCCGCCATACAGGCGCGTGGAGACTACGACATTTCGACCTGGCTCCATAAGAGGGAACAGCGCCATGAGCTGCGCCGCATGCCCTGAGGAACAACATACACCGCCGGCGCCGCCTTCCAGCTGTGTGATCCGGTCGGCCAGCGCCCCGACAGTGGGATTTGTGAGGCGGGAATAGATATAGCCTACTTCTTGGAGGTTAAACAAAGCCGCCGCGTGGTCGGCATCGCGGAACACAAAAGCTGTCGATTGGTAGATCGGCACTTGCCGCGCGCCCGTGGCCGGGTCAGCCGCCGCGCCGGCATGAATTTGCTGTGTGTCGAAGCTGAGTTCTTTATCGCTCATAATGGTCACCTCCCAATAGATTTGGAAGGGTCGTAGACCACCGTGTCGATTGGTTCAACTAAAGCTTCAATTTAGTGTTTTGTGGCTTCGTCTTCGCCGCCAATGCCATCCCAGAATTTCTTCACGCGGCCGATAAAACCTTCGGATTCCGGATTGCAATCTGCGCCCGAGCATTCACAGAATTCCCGCAGGATTTCTTTCTGGCGTGCCGACAAATTGCGCGGCGTTTCGACGAACATCTCGATATAGAGATCGCCAGTTGTGTGATTGCCACGCAGGCTTGGCATACCTTTGCCTCGGAGGCGAAGTTTGCGCCCAGTTTGTGCCCCCTCAGGGATCGTCACACGGGCACGTCCGCCATCAATGGTTGGAATTTCAACCTCACCGCCCAATGCTGCGGTCACCATAGAGACCGGCGTGCGGCAATAGAGATTGGGGCCATCCCGCTCAAAAATATCGTGCTCATCGACATTCACGAAAATATAGAGATCGCCCTTTGGACCGCCTTGAGTGCCAGGCTCACCCTCACCGGAAAGGCGTATGCGCATTCCGGACTCGACGCCTGCTGGGATCTTCACAGACAGGTTGCGATCTTCTTGAACCACACCCGCACCGCCGCAGACTTTGCATGGATTTGGGATGATTTGTCCCTTGCCATGACACCGCCCACAGGTCCGTTCCATGGTGAAAAAGCCTTGTTGTGCGCGCACCCGGCCACTGCCATTACAGGTCGGACAAACTTCTGGTTTGGTTCCAGGCTCTGCGCCAGTTCCCTCGCATGTATTACAGTCAACCGCTGATGGGACATTGATGGTCGCGTCTTTGCCGTGGAAGGCCTCTTCCAAAGTGATGTCCATGTCATAGCGCAAGTCGGCGCCGCGCTGCGGGCCGCCCCGGCGACGCCCACCGCCAAACGGATTGCCGCCAAAGACCTGGCTGAAAATATCTTGGAAAATATCGTTCGGATCACCGCCGCCGCCGAACGGATTTCCACCGCCGCCACCCATGCCGTTTTCGAACGCGGCGTGGCCAAAGCGGTCATAAGCCGCTTTCTTTTCAGGATCCGACAGCACGGCATATGCCTCGCCGACTTCCTTAAACATGGCCTCTGCATCGGCATCATCCGGATTTTGATCCGGATGGTATTTCATTGCCAGCTTTCGATAGGCGCTCTTCAGGGCCTTCTCGTCCGCATTTCGGTCAACGCCGAGCACGTCATAATAATCGCGTTTGCTCATGAAGCGGGTACCTATTAACTCACTCTCTCGACCGCCAAAGTGGGGAGGTCCGAACCGAAGTGCAAGGCCTGAGGCTGCAGGCTTAGCTCACCTTTTCAATTTTGGTGTCGCCAAGCACACGCTGTGAGATTTCTTTAGGCACGATCATCAGTGTCTCGCTGAGCGTTTGTCCCCATTCTTTCAACAGATCCGTCGCTCGTGCGGACCCCGTGCGTTCTTTGTGGATCTTCAGCATCATTTCGAAAACTTCGATATGCTTATGCTCCATGTCGACCAGTGGATACCAATCAATCGCATCCGGGTTGGCAACGTGCTCAAAGCGCGATTCTGGATCCCAAATGTAGGCGATCCCGCCCGTCATCCCGGCCCCAAAATTGTCGCCGATCGAACCAAGGATCGCGACGCGGCCGCCGGTCATATACTCGCATCCATTCGCCCCGCAGCCCTCCACAACGGCTTCCGCGCCAGAGTTACGAACTGCGAACCGAACACCAGCCTGTCCGGCCGCGTAAAGATTCCCACTGGTGGCCCCATAAAGGCAAGTGTTACCAATGATCGTGTTCTCGCCGCCCTGATAAGCCGCATTGGCAGGCGGTCGTAGCTGGATCGTCGCCCCCGACAGACCTTTGCCGACATAATCATTGGCGTCACCGATCACATCGAGCAGCAAGCCCTGCACACTAAACGCGCCCAGGGATTGCCCCGCGCTGCCAGTCAGCCGGATATGAAGCCGGCCTTCGGGAAGCGCTTTCTCACCGAATTTACGGACGATAGCAGAACTCGCACGCGCACCGATCGTACGCTGAACGTTCTGGACTTCGTAAGTGAGCTGCATCTTCTCACCGCGCGTGAAAAACGGCTCTCCGTCGCGCAAGATTTGGGCATCCAGCGTATCCGGCACCTCTTCACGGCGATCCGGCTCATAGGTGATCGGCTCGATTGTATCAACTTGAACCAGAAGCGGGTTGAGATCGAGATCATCCAAATGAGCAGCGCCGCGTGATACCTGCGCCAAGAGATCGGTTCGGCCAATGGCCTCATCCAAAGAGTTTAAACCCAAAGACGCCAGAATACGGCGCACATCTTCGGCGATAAAGCTCATCAAGTTGATCACCTTATCGGCCGTGCCAGTGAATTTCGCGCGCAGCGCCTCATCTTGCGTACAGACCCCAACAGGACAAGTATTCGAGTGACACTGGCGCACCATGATACAGCCCATCGCAACGAGACTCGCGGTGCCGATGCCATATTCTTCTGCGCCCAGCATAGCCGCGATGACGATGTCGCGGCCCGTGCGCAGACCACCATCGGTGCGTAGCGTCACTTTATCGCGAAGATTGTTCAAACTGAGCACTTGATGCGCCTCAGCAAGCCCCATCTCCCAAGGCAGCCCGCATATTTGATACTGGTTTGCGGCGAGGCGCCGGTGCCACCGACCCCGCCTGCGATCAGGATCACGTCGGCTTTCGCCTTCGCCACCCCGGCAGCGACTGTGCCGACCCCAGATTGCGCCACCAGCTTCACGCAGACCCGGCAATCCGGATTGATTTGTTTCAGGTCGTAGATGAGCTGCGCCAAATCCTCGATCGAGTAGATGTCGTGGTGCGGCGGTGGACTGATCAGCGTCACGCCAGGCGTCGAGTGCCTATTCTTGGCGATGAACTCCGTGACTTTAAAGCCAGGTAATTGTCCACCTTCGCCAGGTTTTGCGCCTTGCGCGACTTTGATTTCGACTTCGCGGCAATTGTTGAGGTATTCAGCTGTGACGCCAAATCGCCCAGAGGCGACTTGTTTCACCGCTGAATTCATATTGTCGCCGTTCGGTAGCGGTCGATAACGCTCGCGTACTTCGCCACCTTCTCCGGAGACAGACTTCGCGCCAATCCGGTTCATCGCGACGTTCAAGGTACCATGCGCCTCAGGACTAAGAGCGCCGAGTGACATACCGGGCGTCACGAAGCGCTTGCGGATCTCATTGACCGATTGTACCCGCTCCAGAGGTTCTTCGGGGCCCGCAGGTTTAAAGTCGAGCAGGTCCCGCAACTGGATCGGTTGATCGCGCTCATCCACCGCTTTGGCGTATTTCTGGAACAATGCAAAATCGCCGCGATCACACGCGGCCTGCAACATATGGATCAAGTTCCCATCGAGGGCGTGTGGCTCAGACCGCGCGCGCAGGCGGTAGAACCCACCAACCGGCAACGCGATGACATCTTCATCAAACGCTTCTTCGTGGCGAGTCACAGCATTTTCTTCGATGCCCGCCAAACCCAGACCGGAAATTCGGCTCGCGAGCCCTGGGAAGTAATCTGCCACCAGAGCGCGCGAGAGCCCCAGAGCTTCGAAATTATAACCGCCGCGATAAGACGAGATCACTGAGATCCCCATCTTCGACATGATCTTCAGAAGACCTGCCTCAATCGCCGTCTTATAGTTTAAAACCGCCTGACCAATCGACACATCGCCGAGCAAACCACGCCCGTGACGATCGGCGATGGCGTCTTGTGCCAGATACGCATTGACGCAAGTCGCCCCGACGCCGATCAGCACCGCGAAATAATGCGTGTCGATACATTCGGCGGAGCGCACCGTGATTGAACAGAACGTTCGCAAGCCTTGGCCCACCAAGTGCGAATGCACCGCGCCGGTGGCAAGAATCATCGGGATAGCGACCCGGGAGTCACCCTGGTGTTCGTCGGTTAAAATGATGTGCTCCCGACCTGCTCGGACGGCATCTTCTGCTTCCTGTCGAATGCGAGAGAGCGCCTTGCGAAGCGCGCGGCCATTGCCACTGGCTTCATCGAGTTCGAAGGTACAGTCTATGTGCTGCACCCCGTCCCCGAGCATATCGGTCAGTCTGTCATACATGCCCGTCGAGAGAACCGGGCTTTCTAAGACGAAAACATCCTGTTGTGTTTCATCCGTCGTCAGGACGTTGCCGAGATTCTTAAATCGCGTTTTGAGGCTCATCACGCGGTCTTCGCGCAGTGGGTCTACCGGCGGATTGGTGACCTGGCTGAAGTTTTGGCGGAAGAAATGAGACAGCGGTCTGAACTGCTCAGAGAGCACTGCAACTGGACTATCATCGCCCATGGAACCAATGGCTTCTTTGCCATTTTCAGCCATCGGCGCAAGGATGAGTTCGAGCGTTTCAAGTGTGAACCCAGCCACTTTCTGACGCCGTAGCATGGCCTCAGTATCAAACATACGCGGCTCAGGCCCTGGACCGATTTCGGGATCAAGATCGCGAACGTTTTTCAGCCAGTTCTCATAAGGGTGCTTTTCCGCGAGTTCATCTACGATTTCTTCATGCTCATAGAATTTTCCACTCTGTAAGTCCGCAGCGATCATGCCACCGGCTTGGACATGTCCGCGGCGCACAACCTCATGACCGGAAAGCGGACACATGCCGGTTTCAGAGCCAACCGCCAGAATGCCGTCGCCCGTGAGTGCGTACCGAAGCGGACGCAGACCATTCCGGTCGAGGCCTGCAACCGCCCAGCGTCCATCATAGGCACAAATCGCGGCGGGTCCGTCCCAAGGCTCCATCACGGAATTACAATAAGCATACAGCGCGGCATGCTTTTCTGGCATGATCGAAGCACGCTTGGACCACGCTTCGGGAATGAGCAGCGCTTTCGTCATTGGCGCGGTGCGTCCCGCTTTACACAAGATCTCAAATACCGCGTCCAAAGCGCCGGAGTCTGAGCTGCCTTGCGGCGCCACAGGCTTAACGTCGTCAACATAGTCCCCGAATGTGCCTGAAACCATTTTGATCTCGTGGCTCTTCATCCAATTGAGGTTTCCCCGCAGCGTGTTGATTTCGCCATTATGGGCGAGCATGCGGAAGGGTTGTGCGAGCGCCCATTGTGGAAACGTATTGGTCGAATAACGCTGGTGATAAATCGCCACTGCGGATTCAAATCGCTCATCGCGCAGATCAAGGTAGAAATTATCTATGTCCTCAGCGAGGAACATGCCCTTATAGATCAGTGACTTGTGGCTGAGCGAGCAAATATAGAAACCAGGAATCCCCGCCTCACGGGCCCTGCGCTCAATCCGGCGGCGGCAAATATAAAGCGCCCGCTCGAGCTCTTCCGGATCCCGGGTGCGGTCATCTCGGAACATGATCTGTTCGATTTCGGGACGTGTATCTTGCGCCTTTTGACCGATGATTGAGACATCGACGGGTGGTTGACGCCAACCATAGATATAGAAGCCGAAATGCAGGATTTCGGTTTCAACAATCGCGCGCGCCGCTTCTTGTTGGCCAAGGTCGGTGCGCGGCAGGAAGATCTGGCCCACACAAATCGGATCATCCGTTGGTTTGTGGCCACAGCGGCTCACCTGGTAGCGGAAAAACTCCTGCGGAACTTCGACCCGAATGCCAGCGCCGTCGCCGGTTTTGCCATCGGCGTCCACGGCGCCGCGATGCCAGACATTCTTCAGCGCTTTAATACCCATTTCGACGATTTCGCGCCTTGGTTTGCCGTCCAAAGCAGCCACGAGGCCCACGCCGCAAGCGCTGTGCTCATCTTCAGGATTGTAGGCGTGTCCTTCGATCAGACGGTCACGATTGGCGAGGTAGTTTTGAACAAAATCAGTCATTGTTTTGCTGCTCTGCTTGGTATTTTTCAAATCGCTCGAACATTTCTGCGCTGGTGATGCGCGGCGCTTTGCAGTCGAAGCGATAATAATCAGGTTGTTCGTCGACGAAGATTTCTTCGTGAATGTTGAGGCCATCCGGCAAGTCAAACAGACCGGTTTGCGCACTATGAATCATGTCTGACCCGGTCAGGTGATAATAAAGTGATGTCCCACATTTGCGGCAGAAGGTACGCTCGGCCCAATCAGAGCTTTGATACGCTTCAATTTGATTTCGTCCGTTTGTAATATGAACGCCATCGGTAAAGCTGACAGCTAATGCCGGGCCGCCATGCCATCGGCGGCACATATTGCAGTGACAGATTTCGATCTTTGGTGCGCCGCGCCCTTCAAGCTCGACCGTGCCGCAGAGACAGTGGCCTTTATGAATCTCGGTCATCTCAGCTCATCCTCGTGCCGTTCGGGATGGTCGCATCCGGGCCGATCAAACGGATCGCACCCGCCTCATCAGCAAATCCGAGGGTTAGGACTTCCGACATAAACTTACCGATTTGACGGGGTGGAAAATTCACCACGCCCATGACCTGGCGCCCGACCAGGGCCTCGCTTTGATAATGATCGGTGATCTGCGCTGAACTTTTCTTGAGCCCAATCGCATCACCAAAATTGATGACCATTTTGATCGACGGTTTGCGAGCGCCTTCCAAAGGCGCGGCCTCCTGGATCGTACCGATCCGAATGTCGACCGCCAGAAAGTCGTCAAAACTAATCTCAGGCATGGCCGGAGAGTCGGGGGTAAAGCTGATATGCATGCTTATTCCGCCGCCACCTTTTGTTGTTTGGCCGCCGCGCGCATTGCTTTGTGCATTTGCGCAGCCGCTTCGCGGCCATCGACAATGGCCCAAACCACCAAAGAAGCGCCGCGAACAATATCGCCCGCTGCAAAGACGCCCGGCAAGCTCGTTTCCATGGTCTTAAAGTCGACTTGAATGGCGCCCCAGCGATTAACCCGCAGGGCAGGTTCATCGAACAGAACCGGCAGGTCTTCTGGATCAAAACCAAGCGCTTTGATGACCATGTCGGCCTTCATATCGACGGTTTCGTCTGTTTTCTCCGGTGATTGGCGTCCAGACGCGTCGGGTGCCCCCAGCTTCATGCGCCGGACTTTTACGCCTTTAACTTTGTTTGCCTTGGTGTGCAGAACCGCCTCAGGGCCTGACAGCCATTCGAATTTCACGCCTTCCTCTTCGGCGTTTGCCACTTCGCGCTGCGAGCCTGGCATATTGGCGCGGTCGCGGCGATAAAGACAGGTCACCGATTTGGCACCCTGGCGCACAGCTGTGCGGACACAGTCCATCGCTGTATCGCCACCGCCGATAACAACCACGCGCTTGCCATCAGCGTTTAGATCACCTTCCTCGAACGCTTCCACACTGTCACCAAAGCCAACGCGGTTAGACGCCGTTAAAAACTCGAGCGCCGGGTGAACCCCGTCTGCGCCAACGCCCGGAACTTTTAAGTCACGTGCTTTGTAAACGCCGGTGGCAATCAAAACAGTGTCGTGGTTGTCGCGAATTTCGCTGAGGGTGATGTCTTGGCCGACATCGCAATTAAAGCGAAATGTAATGCCGCCCTCCTCGAGCAGTTTGATGCGGCGTTCGACAATGTCTTTTTCAAGCTTGAACCCTGGAATACCATAAACTAACAGACCGCCTCCGCGATCATAGCGGTCATAAACGGTGATTTGATACCCTTTCCGGCGAAGCTCTTCTGCCGCCGCCAAACCACCAGGGCCCGCACCGATGATCGCAGCCGATTGCGTGCGTTCACGGGGTGGCTTGATCGGCTTCACCCATCCCTGCTCCCAGGCCGTGTCGGTTATGTGTCGCTCAATCGAGCCGATCGTGACGGTCCCGTGACCCGATTGTTCAATCGTGCAAATGCCCTCGCACAACCGGTCTTGCGGGCAAATTCGACCGCAAATTTCAGGCATATTATTGGTCGCGCTAGAGACAGCGTAGGCTTCTTCCAGCCGGTCCTCCGCCGCGAGCTTGAGCCAATCTGGGATATTGTTCGAGAGCGGGCAGCCTTGCTGACAAAAAGGCACACCACATTGCGAGCATCGCGAGGCTTGGTCGCGGGCAGCTTGCTTTGCATAATCGCCATAAATCTCATTAAAGTCTGTTTTGCGCGTTCGCGCCGCGCGCTTCTTCGGCATCGCGCGTTCGACTTTGATGAATTGCAGCATGTTTTCCGCCATAACGAGCTCCCAAGGGTAGAGCTTTGCTTATGCGACCCAAGATCTCAGCCCACAAGGGTGAATCATACCTATAAAACTCTTTTTGATATATATATTCTGCAATTAGAGTCTGCCGCAGCATCAATTTGAGATCAGAAGAACATATTAATATCATTTCAATATATATTTTAAGGTCGTGCGTCTTGGCGTGAATTGTGCCAGAGGCTTAGCCGAAACGAGAAGCTGCGAGCCCAGTATGTCCCTTCTGCAACTGACGATTATTGCGATCATTCAAGGCCTCACAGAGTGGTTGCCAATCTCGTCGTCGGGGCACGTTTTATTGGCGGCCAATTACTTCACGCTCGAGGGGCGCGACGAATTGCTGATCAATGCCGTGTCCAATCTCGGGACGTTGGCCGCGATGCTCATTTACTTTCGGAAAGACGTTATTGCCGCGACACTCGGTGGGTTCGAGCTTGTCGGCGCAAGCTTTCGCAAAGCGCCTTTGTCGCGCGGCGCAAATTTGGCTTTATGCATCATCGTGGCGACGCCGATCGCCGTCATCGCCGCTGTGGCGCATGAGATGTTCGTCCCGGAAGCGGTTCAGGACCAACTGCGTAGCGTCTGGACTGTCGCGGCCGCCACAATCGGATTTGGACTTTTGTTATGGTGGGCAGATGTCGCGGGCGGCACCGAACGCAAGGAAGTGGACATGACACTCGGTCATGCCGCGTTGATCGGAGCCACCCAAGCCATTGCCGCCCTCATTCCAGGCACCAGCCGCTCCGGCATCACAATGACAGCGGCTCGGGCGCTCGGATATGAGCGCACGGAAGCTGCACGGTTTTCGATGCTCATTGGCGCCCCGATTTTGGCCGCCGCTGGGCTCTATGGCGCGCTCGGATTGCTTGACGCCGACGCAACGGGCGCGGTCGTCACGCTTCAAGATGGCATGATCGTCGCTGCACTCGCTTTTGTCTCTGGTATCGCTTCCATCCACGCTTTGATGACGCTTTTAAAGCGCATGAGCTTCTTGCCGTTCGTAATCTATCGGCTGTTCTTGGGGATTGGATTGCTCCTCGCCGCGCCGGTTCTGGGATTGATTTAACGACACGGTTACAGAGGCAGCGGGTTGTTGTGTGTCCGTGTCGGCAAAAAAATTGCATACTCTGAGACTAGACGTAGCTCTTGGAAGAATCCCAGCATGACACAACCTGCCCCTACTTTGTCGGTGGTCATTACGAACTATAATTATGCCAAATTCGTCGCGACTGCGATCGAGAGCCTTTTGAGCCAATCTCCGCGACCTCAAATCATTGTTGTGGACGATTGCTCGACCGATAATTCCCGTGAGATCATTGCCCAGTATTCTGATCAAATCACAGCTGTACTCCAAGACGTCAATCAAGGTCATGGCGGCGGTTTCAATGCCGGTTTTGAGCGCACGACAGGCGACCTCGTCATGTTTCTTGATGCAGATGATTTCATGCTGCCTGGCGCGATCAATACCATACTCAATCACTATCACCCCACAATTGATATGTACCATTATCGCATGCGCTATGCGGACGGTGACGGGAACCTTGGGGGATTTCATCCGCGCCTCAGTCAGCCAATGGCCGAAGGTGACGTCTCGGCAACGCTGCGAAACAAAGGCGACTATGCTGGCACGATCACATCGGGATTGGTGTTCTCACGCCGAGTATTGGAGCAAGTGCTTCCGATGGACTCAGAACGCTATCGCCAGGGTGGCGACGGTTATTTGAGCGCGACGGTTCCCTTATATGGTCATTGTGCAAGCTTTGATGAAGCGATTTCTGGATATCGCCTTCACGCAGAACAGCATTCAAAATTCGCCAAACACTATGCCAAACGAGCACGCTGGGCGATGGGGCACAAACAAGAGTGCTATCGATCCATCTACGAACACTCGGAAAAATTGGGTCTGACCGTAATGCCAAATCTGGATGAGCAAGATCCGAGTTTCACGATAAATCGGCTCACCTCATTGGTATTCGAACCTGAATCTCACCCTTTTGAAGCGGATGCTGTCAGCACGCTGGCGGACAAAGCGAAACGCTTTTCTGTCACTGACAAAAGCGGCGTTTCAAAATTAACAGAAAGTCTTTGGTGGCAGATGTTCCGGCTCGCGCCAGCGGGTCAAAAGCGGACCCTTTTGACTTGGAAAATCGACGCGGATGCTCGCCCTGCTTGGATCCAGGCCTCAGGTCGATTCGTTCGAAAGCGCTTGCTCGGAAAATAAGAAAATCATCCAAACGAGGGCGGTGCGCGCACTTATTTGGCTTGTCCTGACACTTTTTTTACTGGCGTCTTGGCACAATCCTCCTTTTATATTTGGGGAAGTGTCGAAAAGTGCGGACCACTGGTCTAGCCCCTCCGATCAGGTGAGAAATGAAGCGCCGAGAAAAGAAAAGCGAAAGCTTGGACATCCGTTTGCCCTATCAACAGAAGCAAGACTTCATGGCGGCGACAAAGCAACAGGGCGAGACCGCGTCTCAAGCCCTGCGACGTTTCATTGCTGACTATATCGAAGAGGCTCGACTGGCCGAACAACCTCACCCGGTCCAGGAGATTTCTATGACCCTCGCACGACACAGACTTAAGACCCTCGCGACCGCCGCTGGCGCAGCCCTCGGTGTCTTTTCGATCACAGCCTTACCATCCGCCGCTGACGCAAATGCGTTCGACGTTCTCGATAAAAATAGCGATGGCGTCCTGACCGAGGGCGAAATCGTCCCAGGATATGACGCCGATATCATCAAAAGGCTTGATCGGGATGGCTCAGGGGGGGTCAGTCAAGAAGAGCTTGAGTCCGCGGGCAATCGGATCGTGATCCATGACAGTGAGTTCGAAAGCGAAGAAAATGGGACGCCGGTTACGCGCAAATCGATGAAGATCCTCGAATTCAGCGACTCCAAAGACGGAGAAATTCGCGGCGAACTCATTACCGAAGTCGGCCGGAAAGTCGTTATCAAACGGACCGAGTCTGGCAGCGAGCTTTCCGAAGCAGAGCTCGACGCTCTCATTCAAGAAGCCCTGGCCGAAGCAGGCACCGGAATCGACATTGATATCGACTTCGATACCGAAACCATTTTCGAAGACGTAGACGAGGACGGCAATACCCGGATCGTCATCAAGAAAATGAAACGTTCTGAAGTCGACACAACGACGGATGAGTCGGACGATACCGAATAACTCAATCAGCCGAGCGCTAACAAAACAGAACAGCCGAAAGCCTGTCCGGACACGAATTGTCTGGCGTATGAACGGGTTTTCGGTTTTTCTATGCTTGGAAGTCGCGTCTTGGTGAAAGCCCCGACGAGTAGACGGTGCTAAGGATGAAAAAGGTACGCTCTGAAAAGAAAACCGAAATGCTTGAAGTTCGCCTACCGCACTCCAAGAAAGAGGCCTTTAAGCGTGCCTGCGAAGAAGAAGGGATAACGGTAAGCCATGCCGTTCGGACCTTCATCGACGCTTATCTCCGTCGGTCTCGCCGGACGAAAGCCAAACTTATCGCGAAGGATATTTCAATGACGCTCATCCGCAATCCAATAAAGACGACCGGTGGCCTGACAGGCGCGGTGGCCACAATCATGGCGGTGGTTTCCCTGACTGCTGCGCCAAGCTTTGCTGATCTCGTCAATCAACCCATTGAAGATCCAAGACCGGTTTATCCGATCAATTTAGCCGAACAGGGTATCGGTACAGAGTGCGAGAACTATTTCGATATCAGCCCGGAGGGCTACGTCATCAATCTAGAAGTAAAATGCGGGCATCCAGGATTCGTAAACTCCTCAAGAAACGCCGTTTCTACACTTCGGTTCGAACCCAAAATTGTCGATGGTGTGCCCGTTACGCGAACCGGCATCGTTTATCCCATTCTGTATGTCTTGGACGAAGAAACAGAATAGGCGACATGGATCGCGAGGGCGCGACCTCTAAACGGATTCTGATTTTTGGTGATACTGTCCGTAAGGGCGGAACCGATAAAGATAGCTTGGAACGATAGCCTCTACCGTTTCGAGCTCATCGACGCCCAAATCCGCGAGCGTCAGCGCGCCATCGGCGACGACATTATCCGTTTTGAGCATTTCGACTTGGTCACCTGTGATGGGCGGCGCGCCGAGTATGCCCGATGAAAGCGGCCATACATATCGAAACAGAGTTCCGAATGCGAGCCCCATCGGCTTGGCTACGAAAAACGGAAGTGGCAAAGCAAAGCGCTTACGATCAATCGTTTCGCCGATGAAATCGTAGAGTTCCTTAAATGTGTATGTGCGAGGACCTCCGAGCTCATACGTCTTGCCGGCAACATCTTCCCGCGTCACAGCATTGGCAATCGCGTCGGCCACATCACCGGCATAGACTGGCTGGACTTTCGTGTTTCCGCCGCCAATTGCGGGCAAGAAGGGGGCGATTGAAGAGATCGGATGCGCCGACATGGCTGCGAAACGGTTGAAGAAGTCATCTTCCGGTCCAAACACAATGGAAGGTCTCAAAATGGTTGCGCTTGGGAGAGCCTCTCGAACCCCAGCTTCGGCCTCGCCTTTTGTTTCAGCATAATCGGCCTTAGAGCTTGGATTCGCGCCGATTGCGGAAACGTGCACCAACCGCGAAAGACCCGCTTCGCGACAGGCTTCGGCAACATTAATGGCCCCATCGCGTTGCGCCGCCTCAAAGCTCTGACGTCCTTTTTCGAACAGAATGCCGACCAGATTGACGACGGCGTCCGCGCCTTCAATGGCTTTTGCGACGGATTCTTTGTTGCGTACATTTGCTTGTACAATATCGACCCAGCCTGGTGCGCCAGCGAGCCTGACATCGCCGGCGAGGTGTGGGCGCCGCACCGCAACGCGAACCCGATAGCCCGCCTTTACGAGGGTTCTAGCCGCATATCGACCAATAAACCCTGATCCGCCAAACACTGTGACTAGTCCATTTGCCATGCTCAATGTCTTCCGTCTTGAACGCTGAATCACTGCCCGCGCTTTGATCACGGACGAATAGACTTGTCCATGCGCAACAGGCGCACACTTACAGGGCAAATTAAGCATATGGATGCCCGAAATTGTTGCGAAAATGCAACAATTCACGGAATAAGCCGGCCTGAACATTGCACTACTGAGTAGAAGCTGAGAAAAATCAACTTGGCTGGAGGGTTTTAAGGGCTCTCGGCAAGGGACGAGCAACCGAAGAATGTCGGTTTGCGCTAGGAGAGTACACCAATGTCTGGGCGAGACGTATACCTTGAGCTGGGTTATCACCAAAAACCGGTGAACAAGCCTGCATCCACAAAAGCTGAACCGGCAAACGCCATCGCGGTCGCCGATGAACCAATGCCAGAGAACAAATCGTTTCTGGCGCTCGAAGGTGCATCTTACAGCGCGCCTCGACCATTGTCTGAGGTGCCATCGGAAACCGCAGAGACCAATGATTATATGGTTGGCCTACTGCTGATCCTATTTGTTCTTTTAATCGGCCTCGCGGGTGGGTTTTTTGGCCGCGCTTGGGTCTCTCCCGCGCCTCAGGGCGCGTCGGACCTTTCTATCCTATCGACGCAAGTCAACACGATGGATGGTTCAAAAGCGGTTGTTTTCGGGTCCGCGGACTCTGACGAAGTGCTTGCCATAGAGCCGTTGGCAAACGGCGACGCAATGATGCTCGTCAAAACCCATTACGGCCCGGACGCAGGCGATACGGAAACGCGATTGATGCGGATGAATGCCGCCGCCTCTTCTAGCGCCGATAGTCAATTGACGGAGCTTGGATCACTCCAAGGGACGGGGCTCCACCTGACTCGTCTCGGAGACGGTAGTCTGATCACCCTGTCGGCGCATGAGTCTGAAATCATCGTCTCGCGGATTTCTGAATCTGGAAGTACTGAGTGGACGCTGGAGTTTGCTTCAAACCCGCTCGATCGCGCGGAAGTCGCGATCGCACCAGATGCGAATGGCCTTGTCTTTATGGCCCCATCCGCGGATCGCGCCTTCTCACAAGTCGTATCGATCAGCTCTGAGGGCAATATCGCTTGGCAAAAGCAGTTCGACCGTCCTCGGGGCTGGCAGCAGGCATTCATCAGCCTTGATAAACACGGACAGACCTATGCCGTCTTAGGCGCCGCCTCCGCGGATCCCATCTTCGGTGACCAAAACATCGCAATCATCAACGCAAATGGCGAAATGCTTCGGCAACGATTGCTGACCCTTGAAGCCGAGGAAGCGATTTCGGGTACAAGCGCGCGCCCTGATGGCGGCGTCACTTATTTCGTCTCCGGGCCAGCGCCGCGCCTCATCTACATGGACATCACAGGTCAGCCCGTCGGCACAGTTGATTTGCCTCATATGCAATACTTCTCTGATGTCAGGCTTCAGACCCTGGAGAATGGCGATACACTGATCGCTAGCACTTATGCGCTCATGGGCGATCGTGTTGATCTGGTCCTGGAACAAAAAACCGCGGATGGCCTCTTGCTCGGTCAAAGCTCGCAAACGCTGCCTGTCGGCGCCAAACTGGATGACTTGATGCAAATCGATGACCGCACGTATCTCGCAGTCGGTAGCGCGCGGAGCGAACGGTATCGTCCAACTGATCTGTTCATGCAGCGCGTCACGTTTACGCCACTCGATCGTGAAATGGCGAGCTTAGCCTCTGCCCGTTTCAATCGTTCAACGTTAGCTTCCACGGCAGACACAAGCCCGCTCGATGTGACGGTCGAAAATACAGCTGCATCAATCGACCCGGAGAGCTCTGAATCGCTCCCCATTATTGCATCTTTGACGCTCGCACCGACTGATGAAGCCCCGTCGGAAATCTCGAATGCAGCGTCTGAAACCGCAAGCGAAGCGACAGAGATCGAAGCGGCAGCAGAGGCAACAAGTGCGCCCGAAGGTTCTGACGACGTCGCTGAAGTGAGCTCGGCCGAAGCGAACTCATCAGAGGAGGGTCCGGAAACCCTGCTCGATGTAGAGCTTGGCGTGGAATTCGTAGTCGATGAAAATGCTGCCGCGCTCTCACGGTTCTTCGATGAGTCAATCGTCACCCAGTGTCGCTTTACCTGCTTGGATACATCGACCTCCAGCTCGTTCCCGATGACTGGTCATTTCTTACCTGCTCTGCTTTCAAATGCGGCTGATGCCAGCGCTCTGCATGCGCGGGTCTGTCAGTCTGCTGAGCTCGCACCTGACTTCCAAACCCGCCCGGTCTGCGGCATCAATTAAGTCAAACGCTCGCCGAAATCGCTTTTTAAGCCTCAAAAAAGGTGGCCTTCGAACATAGTGTTCGAAGGTCATCTATAGTGTGATGACTCAGAAGCACATTTTTCGTAGTCTTGGTATGGGATTTGCTCTTTGCTGAGAACGAGTACGACTTCTGATGATGACGGGACGCAGACGATGTCTTTGGTGGCAACGAACATTGGTGGCGACATGGCGGTAGATGCGCCACTCGTCCAGCCGGAATCGATCCTGGCTGTGATCCCAACGCTCAACGAAGCTGTCCATATCGAAGCCTGCATCCGATCCCTGATGACGGGCAACCCAGCTTTAAAATCTGTCCCGTTGGTGATTGTCGATGGCGGCAGCTCAGACGCGACCGTCGCAATTGTCCAAGATTTGAAGAGCGAATTTGAGAACCTGCGTGTCCTCGAAAATCCCAAGAAGCTTCAATCTGCGGCGCTCAATCTCGCTGTCACCGAGGCAGCGACAGAAAAGACGCATTGGCTCGTCCGTTGTGACGCCCACTCGATCTATCCTGAAAACTTCATCCTCGACATCGCCGGCTCACTCGTCGAGACGCGCGCTGAGTCTGTGGTTATAGCCATGGATGCGGTGGGAACATCCTGTTTTGAAAAGGCCAATGCTTGGGTAGTGGACACCCCGCTCGGTTCCGGCGGCGCCGCGCATCGTGGTGGCAAGCAATCTGGCTATGTTGACCATGGCCATCATGCTGGCTTTGCGCTCGAAGACTTTCGACGTCTCGGCGGCTATGACGAGACCTTCTCGCATAATGAAGACGCAGAATATGATGCACGGTTAATAGCTCAAGGCGGACGCATCTTTCTGGATGCCGATATCCGCATTCAATATGTGCCCCGAGGGTCGATCTCCAGCCTTGCCAAACAGTATTTCAACTATGGCAAAGGGCGCGCGCGCAACGTGGCCAAAAACAAAATGAAGCTTAAACTGCGGCAGATGCTTCCCGTGTTTGCGCTCTTGGCGAACCTATTGGGGCTTTTGGTCGCCCCGCTTTTCTGGCCCGCTTTAATCGTCCCACTTGGTTATCTTAGTGTCTTGTTTCTTGCTTCTGTTTTCGTGATGTTGAAACACGCCTCTTTGTGCGGCGTCTGGGCAGGCCCTGCCGTTGGCACCATGCACATGAGTTGGGCGGTTGGCTTCTTAAAGCAAAGGTTTGATCACGCGTCAGAGCAGCGAGAGCCAGAGTCTGGGCGCGTAGATGCGCCCAAAAGTGGGTTTTCGCCAACGCATGTCGTTTCGACTCTCGGGCGTAATGTGATCAATCTGTTAGCGCCAATTACAGGACGCCGCAGCACGTTCGGCGCCCCGCGCCCGGCGAATGAAAATTATCGGATCCACCGACCGGTCACTCGTGTCACAAAAGTACCCGAAGGAATGTGTGTGTATGCTATCGGCGACGTGCACGGCCGGTTGGATTTGCTCAAAGAGTTGATCACTCAAATCGAAGCCGACGCCGCAAATCTGCCGGAAAACGTTCAGCCAACCATTGTGTTCCTCGGTGACTATATCGATCGTGGATTGCAGTCGCGTCAAATCATCGATCTCTTTTTGAGCGACCGCTTGCAACGATTTGAAACCATTTATCTGATGGGCAATCACGAAGAGGCGCTTCTAAACTTTATTCAGGACCCAAACTTTGGGGAAAAATGGGCGATGTATGGAGGCGCGGAAACGCTGTTCTCTTACGGATTGCAACCACCACCGCGAAATGCCAGAGCGACCAATCCGGCTGTCGCGCGCGACGCTTGGGTCACTCTGTGGAATCAATTCCGCGCGACACTTCCAGAAGAACACCTCACTTTTTATCAAACGTTGAAACTCTCCCACACGATTGGCGATTATGTTTTTGTACACGCTGGCATGCGGCCTGGTGTCCCGCTCGATCAACAACGCGGCGAAGACATGATGTGGATCCGGGAAGAGTTTCTGGCCGCGAGCGGAAACTTTGAAAAGCTGGTGGTTCACGGGCACACGCCGACTGATTCCGTGCACAGAGATAATCGTCGGATTGGCTTAGATACCGGAGCTTACATGACCGGCCGTCTGTCGGCGGCCCGGTTCTTGAACGAGGACATCAGCTATCTTTCAACCTAACAGCCGAATATGATGCACCGTATGCGGAACAACCCTCTCATGGAGATTTAAGGAGCACATTTGATATGACCAAAACCTTAAAAATGACTGGCCTGGCGATTAGCCTGACCGCCCTTTTAGCGGCTGCGTGTCAGTCAGCCCCAGCCCCTGCACCAGCGCAGGAGACCGCGAGCGCACCGACGACCACAGTCACCGTTACAGAGTATACGTTGTCCTCGGGCGACCAAGTCGGCATTACAGTTTTCGGTCAGGAGGACCTCTCTGGACAATTTGAAGTCGACGGCAGCGGAACGTTCTCTATGCCTTTGATTGGCCAAGTCGTTGCTGAAGGTTTGACCGTCCCCCAACTGGAAACCCGTATCGCAGAAGCCCTGGCTGACGGTTATTTGAAGAACCCACAAGTTAGCGCAGAAGTCGCAAATTATCGTCCCTATTATATATTGGGCGAAGTTCGGAACCCTGGCGAATATCCGTACACCAACGGTTTAACGGTTATGGAAGCGGTCGCATCTGCTGGAGGTTTCACCTACCGGGCTCGGAAAAATATGGTCTTTGTGCGCGGCACAGACGCAACGGCAGAACAATCTGTCGCGCTCACAGCGACAACCCAAGTTCGACCAGGAGACACGCTACGCATCGGCGAGCGCATTTTCTAAACCGGACACAACAAAGTATCGAATTATTGCCTGCGCTCAATCTCCATTGGGCGCAGGCTTTTTCTTGGTAAATGCATTCTTTACGACGGTATATTTGAAGTTGAAATTTCGATGAATTATTCGTCCTAGTGTCTCAATTTTGGACGGTATGGATGCCTGCGACGTCAAATTTTGGGACTTTCTTAAAAAAGTGCAAAAAAGTGCTCTCCTAATTGGGGAATTCGCTGGAAAATCTAGCGAATTATGGGCGTATAGGCGGTGAGCTTCTTGCAAGAGCTTCGGGGAACGACTCACCCACGGTCACTGCGTGTTTTCATCAGGCTTGGATGAGTTCTTTTAGACCTTGCAAGAGTTATCAATAGAGTATTTTGGGGGCGCAGTATGCGTGTTAGAGTATCAGAAGATCCCATGCATCTCACTGGAGTTCGAATTGAGTCGAACCTGGAAGAGCATATCACACCAAACATTGACCCCCTTAAGCGTGCGTTCGACATCGTCGTTTCCGCGATCGCTCTGGTCCTTCTCGCGCCGCTAATTCTGCTTTGCGCGCTTTTGGTGCGTATTCAAGATGGTGGCAATGCCTTCTTCGCCCAGGATAGGTACGGATTGAATGGTAAGACCTTTCGCTGCTTTAAACTGCGTTCGATGGCGAGTGACGCTGCAGAACGCCTGGAACGCCTGTTGGATGAAAACCCAGATCTTCGACGAGAATGGCAGGCCACCCAGAAGCTTCGGCATGATCCGCGGATTACGCCACTTGGACATTTCTTGCGCAAATCATCAATCGACGAGCTCCCCCAGCTCTGGAACGTTTTGCGTGGAGATATGTCAATTGTTGGTCCACGCCCAATCGTTAAAAATGAAATTCAGAAGTACGGCGACAGTTATCGGTTCTACACGGCCGTTCGCCCGGGTTTGATAGGCCTTTGGCAAGTCGAAGGTCGTACCGAAACGACCTATGTCGAGCGTGTGGAAATGGATGTTCGTTACGTTCAGACTCGGACATTCTGGAAAGACCTCTGGATCGTCTTGAAAACAGTTCCGGCCGTAATCGCATCGCGCGGCGCCGTTTAGGCACCGAGCAGGCTTCCCTGGCAAAACGTCAGTATTATCTAATCGACTCAAAATCAGCGTCGCGCTTAGCATCATGGCTGAGCGCGGCGTTTCTTTTGAGGCCGGTGCGCACGTTAAAGGCGCTAAAAAAAGGAAACTGCACGGACAGCTCAGGATATAAACGCCGCTCAGGCTTGAAACATGTCTTCAGACTATCGTGCCTATCTCTTGAAACGATGTCGCGTATTTGCCGATATAGATTTGGGCATATCCTGACAGGTGTACCGCACGCCAGGTCCACACAAACCCGTCAATAAGTTTCTCGCGGGGACCTAAACGGCAACCAATCACTCGACACGTCGCCCACGTTCAGGCGCGACAACAAACTGGTGTGCATGACAACGTCAGAGCGACGTACACAGACCCCCGAGTGAAAAGGGAAAACCCGCCCTTTCTAAGCGTTCAATAGCGTTCTATTTCTCTGGTAAGATAACGCTCAGGCCCTGCATCAACCAAGCACGAAAGACGAGGACAACACAGAGGATAAAACTCGCCGCACCGGCTAACACACTCAGCGCCAAGCTCCACAGTGCGGGCATGTCTGCGGGTAAGTTTGCTTGAACGGTTAGGACGCAGGCTGTCATCACGGCGGCCGCGATGTATCCAGGATAAATCCGTTGCCACAATTGAGCGAAAGGTGTGGCCATTTCGCGTCGTAGCAAATAAACGCTCGTGATACTGCGAAACGCGTTGGCGATAATCAGCGCGCAGAGCGCCGGAACCAATCCCCATTGCACGAGGACTAAGCACGCGATTGTCGCCAAGGCGACTTCGATCCAGGTCAGATGGACCAACCAATTGAACTTCCCGATCGCAGTAAAGATGGCGTTCCGGCCGTAAAAGAACGGCCCGAGCAATGCCGCGATACAGGCAACTTTTAGAACGTCACTCGCTCGTGCAAAATCCTTATCCAAAGCGACGGCAACCAGGTCATCGCTGACGAGATAGATGCCGGAAAACACCGGGACGAACAGAATGACGGTCACGTGGGTAAGCCGTCTATACAGCGTTGATCGCAAAGACATATCGTCAACGGACTCGGACACTAATAAGAGCCAGACGCGTCCCAATGGTTGACCCAAAATCGAGTAAATCGCCTCAACAAGCCGAAGCGCGACACGCATGATCCCGACGATCGCGGCGCCCAAAAAGACACCGACAATGAGTTCTAGCACTCGTTGCAGGCTGGTTGTCAGCGCTTGAGACAGGAAAACCTGTAACCACTCGGGCAACACCGCGCGCGCCTCGGAAAGATCAAATAGAAGCCTGGAAACCAACGGGCGCGAATGCAGATAAAGACAACTGAGACCAATTGCGCAGTGGCGCGCTGAGTCACCAACGCCCATTCGGGGGCCGGACTGAAGGCGGTGATGACTGCCACGATCGCGCCGAGCCCAGAGGCTAAAACATTGCGTATCGCAATACCTTTGAAATCACGTTGCTTGATCAGATGCGCCTGCCCAGGCATCTCGATAACGGTTGGAATGAGCGTTAAACACAGTGCCGGCAAAATCACCCGCAAAAGCGGCTCGTCGACCTGATAAGACAGAGCGGTCCCGACCAAGAAACAGATTCCCAGCCCAATCGCATTGACGCCTGCAAATACCCAAAACGCGGAACTCATATTTCGTCGGTCGAAATTGTTTCGTTTAATGAGCACATCCATGGCAGCGGTTCGGCCTTGAATCTGAAAGTAATCAATCGCGATCACCGCGAGCGCAAACACACCAAACACCACTGGATCCAACACAAAGGTCAGAAAAATAAACACGCCCATTGTCGAAATCTGAGACACCCCCAGTCTCGAGGATGTTCCAGACCATGGATGACCGCATGGTTTCGTTGAGATCTTTAGGGTTTTCGTCTTTCGCGGTCGTCGCCGTCATGTGGTTACTTAGCCAGCCTGTAGTTTGGGCAATATGCCTGGATTAAGTGAAATTGCGTCCGCCTAAAAAGCCTAATGTGTTAGGCAAGATTTATGCCGTCCATCAGCAGTCTCCGTTGAGACTTGGCAAGCAAATTGTATGGTGTTTCAGCGATAGAAACACGCGTGGATAGTCCCTTTATCAACGCAAATGGCGAGACCTAGCGGACGATGCGCAAATACAAATTGGTTCCGAAACAAGCTCTACACGCGGTGACCGCGTCGCGACTGCAATCTCGCATTGTGATCAATGGTTTTATGCGCAGCGGAACGACTTGGCTGCAACAAGTGGTACGGGATGCTCTACAAGCCCAAACGATTTTTGAGCCTCTGTCTCCAGCAACGCATGAAATGCAGCGCATCGCCGACCCCGAAGCTGCTGACGCAAATCACCACATGTTTATGCCGCTCTCAATGGCGAGCCTGGAGTCTTACGAAACGCGCGCGCTTGACCGGGCGTTCAAGGGGATTGGGAATAATGGATATGCTTATATTCTAACCCCAAATTTTGCAGACGCTTTTTCGACCCAACTGGTTGTAAAGATTGTTCGTGGCGGATTTATCTTGTCTGGGATTGCAGACAGGTTTAGCGCACCGATTCTTCACATTCGCCGTCATCCTGGCTCCGTATTAGCCAGCTTCCAAAATACGGATTGGACTTGGAGTCTGTCAGACGTCCGTTTACGCGATGTCTATTCTGCGAGCAGTGCGAAGTCACCACACGAGGCTGAGTTGATATCGACACTGCATCAATTCGATACCGATCCGGATAGTCGCTTTGCAGCGCTTTGGGCCCTGAGCGAACGGGCGGCACAATCGGCGATCGATAATGGTCGAGCCGACCTCATTCTCTATGAAGACCATGTTGGTCGACCGGATTCGATTATCGATTTGCTTAGCTCTCAAGGTTTCGACATTCAGAACCGCAAACCAGAAGATACAATCAGCCCGGTTACGGTCGCGGGTCGCACCGAACTTACACGGCAGCAGCGTATGTCAGATTGGAAACAACGCCTGCAACCGGGACAGATCGCAACGCTTAAATCAATTCTGTCAGAACTGTTTCCGCAGGCTTTGGATTATGACTGGAGTGTCTGAGACTGAGCGGTAGCCTAGCTGAGCAAATAGAACGCACCGCCAATAATAAGCGTCCATAGCGCAGCGCTGAGGCCAAAGATGATCAGCAAGCGCACCCAAACCGGCCATTTCCGGGATGTATCATCATCGACATGATCGTGGCTTTTAACCCGAGCTTCCATCATGGTGGATGTCATCTTCGCTGAAAAGGGATCGCTCATGCTCTACAACAACAGGACCTGAGTTACGGATTGGTTAAGTCGGCCTGTCCAATATCTTCCTTGATTGTTGTTTACGTGCATTGGCGGCGGAATTTAGCTTAAAGTTTGGCCATGCCAAGTATTTCGCCCCCATCAAGCCACCGAAACCGCCCGTCAATAGTGCTCCATCAGGGCTTTATTTTGCCTGTATCTCTTTGATAATTTTGGCTAAAAAGCCAACAGGTTGCACAAATACATCATCAGGTTTGGAAAAGAAGTACATTTTGGTAATGCGAGATTTGAGAGCGGTCATCCGCGATTCGTTCCACTAAAACAGGCAAAGTCTCCTCGAGAGGTTC
>CBDIHJ010000041.1:0-111859 GCA_965279045.1 Henriciella sp.
AGTACTCGTTGAATTTGATCGGATCGGACACGCTCTACGGACGCTATTGGGGGTGCACCGATCCCCGCCCCTTCTTGCACTTTGAGACCTGTTATTATCAGGCGATCGATTATGCTATCGAACACGGGCTCTCATCCGTTGAAGCGGGTGCGCAAGGGGGACACAAACTGGCCCGCGGATACGTGCCTGTGACGACTTATTCTGCACATTGGATTGCGCATAAAGGGTTGCGCGAGGCGATCGACCATTATCTTGAGCGCGAACGCCAGGCCGTCGAACATGAATCGCAGTATTTGCAGAAACGTACGCCGTTTAAGAAAGACCCGACATGACCCTTCACGCTGACTATGACCCTGACAATATCTTCGCCAAAATCCTCCGCGGTGAGATGCCCAGCGTGAAAGTCTATGAAGACCAAGTCGCGCTCGCTTTCATGGATGTGTTCCCGCAATCAGAGGGCCACACGCTGGTGATCCCGAAAGACGTTCAGGCGCGCAATTTTCTGGATATGCCGACAGACCAACTTGGTGCCTATATGGAGCGCGTTCAGACCGTCGCTCGTGCCGTAGAGAAAGCGCTCACCCCTGATGGGGTCGTGGTCACACAGTTTAATGGCGCTCCTGCCGGACAGACCGTGTTTCACCTCCATTTCCACATTATCCCGCGCTGGACCAACAAGGCGCTGGCAGGGCACGCGGCGGGAAAAATGGCAGACATGAGCGTGCTTGAGGGTCTCGCAGAAAAGATCCGTGCGCATTTGGCTTAAGCGACGTCCAAGATCAACCTCATCCTGAGCGAAGTCGAAGGATGAGTTCTATTCGAAAGCCCTAGAGCCCGAGCTTTTCACGCAGAATCTTGTTCACGGCCTGTGGGTTCGCCTTGCCACCAGACGCTTTCATGACCTGGCCGACAAACCAACCCATAGACTTTGGCTTCTCTTTGACCGCAGCAGCCTGTTCCGGGTTGGCCGCAATGACTTCGTCAATGATCGCTTCGATTGCACCCGTATCGGTCACTTGTTTCAGGCCATGTTTTTCGACGATGTCGGCAGGATCCCCTTCGCCATCAATCATGCGTTGGAAGACATCCTTCGCGATCTTGCCTGAAATCACGTCACTGGTGATGAGATCGATCAAGCCGCCCAGCTGGACCGCCGACACAGGGCTCTCAGCCAACTCAAGCTCGGCTTTATTAAGATAACCAAACAGCTCCTGGGTGACCCAGTTCGCAGCTAGTTTAGGGTCGCGCCCTTTCGCGACAGTCTCATAAAAGTCAGCGCTTTCAGCATCCGCGGTCAACACGCCCGCATCATAGCGGGACAAGCCGTAATCACTCTCAAAACGCGCCCGCTTTTGATCAGGAAGCTCTGGCAGATTGACTTTGATTCCCTCGATGAAGGCATCATCAATTTCCAATGGAAGCAAATCGGGATCCGGGAAATAGCGATAATCGTGTGCGTCTTCTTTCGACCGCATGCTGCGGGTCTCACCCTTGTCGGGATCGTAAAGACGGGTCTCTTGATCGACTGTCCCGCCGCCCTCGACAATCTCAATTTGCCGGCGCGCTTCATATTCAATCGCCGCTTGGATGAAGCGGAACGAGTTCATGTTCTTAATCTCGCAGCGCGTCCCCAGATGGCCGAAATCACCGGTCTCGCGAAACTTCTCATAAGCGCCAGGCTTACAGATCGAGACATTCACGTCGGCCCGCAAATTGCCCTTTTCCATGTCGCCGTCGCATGTCCCGAGCGCCACTACGATGGATTTCAGCTTCTTCACGTAAGACGCCGCTTCCAGAGGTGAGCGAATGTCAGGCTTTGACACGATTTCCATCAAAGCGACCCCTGAGCGGTTCAGGTCGACATAGGTCGCGGTCGGATCCATATCGTGGATCGACTTACCAGCGTCTTGCTCCAGATGGAGGCGCTCAATGCGCACAGAGAAGGCGTAAGCCGGATCTCCGTGCGAGGGTTCGACATCCACCTCGATCTCCCCTTCGCCGACGATCGGATGCGCAAACTGGCTGATTTGGTAGCCTTGCGGCAGGTCGGGGTAGAAATAGTTCTTCCGATCGAAGCGCGAATATTTGTTGATCTGCGCGTTCAAGCCCAGGCCCGTTTTGACCGCTTGCTCAACGCAGAATTCATTGATCACGGGCAGCATGCCGGGCATCGCTGCATCGACCAGAGAAACATTTTGGTTTGGCTCGGCGCCAAACTGCGTCGAAGCGCCAGAGAACAGTTTGGCCTTGGACGCGACTTGCGCGTGCACCTCGAGCCCGAGGACGACTTCCCAGTCTCCGGTGTCGCCTTTGAGCGTGTATGTCGGACGATCACTCATCGTCTGGTTCCTTACTCTTTTGTTCCGTGTCTTTAGCGCGCTTCTGAGCCGCTTCAACCCGGGCTCGTCTTTCCGCCATGCGTTGGTCGATGGCGTGCTCTTTTTTTCCAATCAGACCGAACAGCGCGGGTTCGCCCTCACCGCTTCGCGCATCAATGATCTTCCCGCAATCATGGCCAATCGGATCGACGCATAAGCTGCCGCCACTAAAGACAGCGCCCAAATATGACGAGAGCGCGGATGAAATGGATCGGCGCCGACACTGTAAGCGGTCAACAGGACCAAACTCACACAGACCACAAAAGCGCCGCCAGACAGGAGAAGAAATCGTTGGCTCATTGGTAGAGACTACCACCATTTCTCCGGCTTCGCGACAAAGCCCGCAGCGTCTTCGATCGCACCCGCGACCCGGAAGCAGGTTGCCTCATCAAGCGCCTTACCGATTACTTGAAGCCCCAGGGGCAGTCCGTCATTGTCGACCCCCGCAGGGACTGAGATCCCTGGTAAGCCTGCTAGGTTGGCCGTCACCGTGAAGATGTCATTCAAATACATCTGAACCGGGTCGTCCGTCTTTTCGCCATAGGCAAATGCCGCGCTCGGACAGGTGGGTGTGAGCAGCGCATCCACGTCCGCAAAAACTGTTTCGAAGTCTTGCAAGATCCGCGTCCGGACTTTCTGGGCGCGCAGGTAGTAAGCGTCATAATAGCCTGAGGACAGCACATAGGTGCCGATCATCAAACGGCGTTGAACCTCGGCGCCAAAACCATCCGCACGGGTGCCTTCATACGTCCCGATGAGACCGTCCCCATCTTGGCGTGCGCCGTAACGCATGCCGTCATAGCGCGCCAGGTTCGAAGAGGCCTCCGCCGGCGCTACAATATAGTAAGCCGGCAAGGCGTACTTCGTATGAGGCAGGGAGACGTCGACGATTTCCGCACCCATATCTTTGAGCCAAGTAATGCCTTGCTGCCAGAGCTTTTCGATTTCATCTGGCATGCCATCGACGCGATACTCTTTGGGCACGCCAATCTTCATGCCTTTGACGCCTTTGCCGACTTCAGAGACCCAGTCAGGTGTTGCGACCTGCAGCGATGTTGAGTCCTTCTCGTCATGCGAACACATAACTTCTGTCAGCAATGCAGCGTCGCTGACCGTTTTGGCGATTGGACCGGCCTGATCAAGTGAACTTGCAAAAGCGACCATGCCCCAGCGCGACGCCCGGCCATAAGTCGGCTTGATCCCGACTGTGCCGGTAAAGGCCGCGGGCTGGCGAATAGACCCCCCCGTGTCGGAAGCTGTCGCTGCGAGGCAAATGTCTGCCGCGACCGCGGTTGCGGACCCACCTGAAGACCCGCCAGCGGTTAGAGTTGCATTGCTCCCGGCCCGGCGCCACGGGTTGGAGGGTGGGCCAAAGCGTGAGGTCTCGTTCGAAGAGCCCATGGCAAACTCATCCATATTGAGCTTGCCGAGCATCACAGCGCCTTCATCCCAAAGGTTTTGTGTGACCGTGCTTTCATAAGTCGGGGTGAACTCACCGAGAATATTGGAACACGCGGTGGTACGAACGCCCTTGGTGCAATAAAGATCTTTGACACCAATCGGCGCGCCATCGAGGCGGCCTGCTTGGCCCTCCTTGCGGCGCGCGTCTGAGTCGGCAGCCATAGATAACGCTTGGTCCGGCGTTTTCACGACATAAGCGTTTAGCACGTCATTCGAGGCTTCAATGGCGTCCACAAAGGCCTGCGTAAGCTCCACCGAAGAAAAATCGCCTTTGTCCAGGCCAGCCAACGCATCGGTTAAGGTCAGTTTGGTGAGATCGCTCATGCGAACTCCTGTCATCGGTTCTAATAATTAGGCGCCTTCGTATGCCGCCTTGCTGGATAAACACAAGCCTTAAACGCGGTTGTCAGCCATTCATCGTTGCGAAGCGTTCAGGGTCACTATGATTTGATTAGAAACGCGTCAGAGCCGCGTTATACTCACACACAAATTTAGGAGCTGCCATGTTGTCCCACCGTATTGCCTTCGCCGCCATGCTGTTCGTTGTATCTGCTTGCGCCACAGCAACCACACCTGAGCAATTGGAAGCACGTGAGAAAGAGCGCGCTGCGGAAGTGTTTGCGGACGATCCAAGACGCGGGGAACTGGTCGATAAAGTCTGCTTTGCGAGCCAAATTGACAGCTTTGGGCTCACGACTAAACGGGCCGTTGTCATCCGCGAAGGCGGCGAGCGTTATCTGGTTGAAACCTTTCCAGGCTGCTTCGATCTCGATTGGGCGCAGTCGCTCGCGATTGACTCTTTCACCAGCTGCCTCTCCAAAGGTGATCGGATTTTTGCCTTTGATACGCCGTTCGGACGCGACAGTCATTCCCGTTTTCAACAGTCGTGCCGTGTGAAAGCGATCTATGAATGGGACCGCGATGCTCTGAAAGAGGAGGCGGCCGAAGACGCAGACACTGAGACTGAGGGCGCGGCTGAAGAAACGGTGGCGCGCTAGGCTCGCCTATTCGACTGCTTTCGGCACCACAAAGAAACCTTCATCAGACTTGGGAGCGTTCGCCAGAACCTGGTCTTGAATGTTCCCATCGCTGACGACATCGTCGCGCATAGGCAATTTGGCTTCAACAACAGACGTCATCGGTTCGACGCCTTCAATGTCCACCTCATTAAGCTGTTCAATCCAGCCCATAATCCCAGAAAGCTCACCGGCCAAAGTTTCCAACTTGTCGTCGGGCACGGCGATCCGGCTCAGACGGGCAACTTTACGGACATCATCTTTTGAAACGCTCATGGACTGGCAACTCCGATTGACCGGCGCAGCGATACGCGCGAGTGAGCGCTAAGACAAGCCCATGCCTGAACTCGATCTACACGCACTCCCATCCACCGGCGCCCTGTTAGGGATTGATCCCGGTGCGAAATCGGTTGGCGTGGCCGCATCGGATGGCCTCCGCATGATTGCTACACCGCTGGAAATCATTCCACGCGGTCGCAAACTTCGCCCCACGCTCGATCGATTGTTCAAACTCTATGAGTCGCGTGACTGTGTCGGTCTCATTGTCGGTCTCCCCTTGAATTTGGACGGCAGCTCTGGGCCGCGGGTTCAGGCGGCACGAGCTTTGGCGCATAATATCTTACAGGCGCGGGACATTCCGTTGGCGTTTCAGGATGAGCGCTTATCCAGCGCGGAAGCAGAGCGGGTCATGTTGGATGCAGATTTGAGCCGGGCGCGGCGCGCGGAAGCGATCGATGCATCTGCTGCCGCCATTATTCTGCAAACGGCGTTGGATCGACTGGCAAATTCGAAGTCCTAGCGCAGCACCGCGTCGAGAAGTGTGCCCAGTCGCGAGGCAAACTGCTCTCGGTGAATTTCCTGGCTGCGCGACAGGACTTCAAACTCACTGCCCCGAGACAAGGCGACCAACATGCGCGCGGCTTCGAGCGGGCGGCTCGCCCCTAAACGCTCCAAAGGATCTGAGAGCCAACTCTCCAGTGTGCGAGACCAAGCTGCGACCCGCATCCGCATGGCTTCGTCGCGCCCAGCGAAGAGCACCATTTCATATTCAATCGCTTCAAGCCCCGACTGTGCCGGACTGAGCGTGGTCATGCCGCCAAGAAAACGCACGAAATCTTCGCGTGTTTGAACTGGACGACGGGTCAGCGTTTCCACGAGCGAGCGCTGATAGTCATCAATGTAGAGCGAAAAAGCATCGCGAACGAGATCTTCACGCGTCGCAAAATGATAAGTCGTCGTTCCAGGCGAAACGCCAGCGACGGCTGCCACCGCCCGGTGCGTAACTTTATCGACGCCTTTGGTCGATATGATATCCAAGGCGGCACGCAAAATTCGCTCGCGATTCGCCCCTCGCGGGCCAGCTTTGCGCGGCGGATCGCTTTCGGACATCTACATTGGCCTTCTGTACATTTGTGCGATCATTACGGTTTCGTACTGAACAAGGTTTTCGTTTCATACGAACTCGGAGCGCCTTGGCAAGCGTTTGCTCTGAAATCAGTGAAGGCTTCGCTTGACGCCGCTCGCGCACCACGGTCAAACCGCGAACAGGAGGAGGCAACTCTCATGACTTGGTTTGTTGCAGCAGCGCTCGTTGGATACCTCTTAGGGTCCATTCCATTTGGATTGGTGATTACCCGAATGGCTGGCTTGGGCGATATTCGAAGTATTGGCTCGGGCAATATCGGGGCGACCAACGTTCTGCGCACGGGCCGCAAGGATCTCGCACTTGCCACGCTATTGTTAGACAGCTTCAAAGCCGGTTTGGCGGTTCTCCTAATGGCGAGCCTCAGCGGTGACAGAAATGTGGGATTGATCGCTGGCGCAGTCGCCTTTCTAGGCCATTGCTATCCGATTTGGCTTGGCTTTAAAGGCGGGAAAGGCGTCGCCACTTATGCTGGCCTTCTGGCGTTTGCCTCTCCGCTCGCTCTGGCCGTTGGCGCGCCGATTTGGCTCGGACTGTTCGCTCTCACGCGCATCTCTTCTCTCTCCGCGTTGACGGCTGCCGCCTTTGTGCCGGGCGGCGCATATTTATTAGGCGAAACAAAATTTGCGGCGATCACGCTTTTGGCGTTAAGTGTGCTGGTGTTTTGGACACATCGCGAGAACATCAAACGGCTCATCGCGGGGACCGAGCCAAAATTTGGGAGTAAATCCAAATAGAAAACAGTCTGGGGGGACTGACTCACTCCGAAAAGCTAAGTTGGTTCTAGCTCGCACGCACGCCACGCGTTGGCCCCGTGACTTTCTTCCAGCTCCTCGCTCGTTACGGCAATGCAACCGAGGCTTTGAAAGCCCTCCCTACGCTCAAAGCGCGCGGGATTTCGAAACAGATTCCGCCGCGCTCCAGTGTCGAACAAGAATGGCAACAAACAGCAGCCCTTGGCGCTGAAATTCTGTGCGCAGCAGACCCCGATTACGCGTCGCTTCTTAAGCAACATCCCCCTCCTCCGCCCATTCTAACCGTGAGCGGGCGATTGGAGCTTCTCCAGCGCCGCTGCGTCGCAATTGTTGGCGCGCGACAAGCCTCAGCAGCGGGACGAAAGCTCGCTCGTGATATTTCCGCGGACCTCTCCGATGCGGGATTTGTCATCGTCTCCGGGCTTGCGCGCGGGATTGATGGTGAAGCCCACGTTGCTAGCCTCTCTGGCGGCACCATAGCCGTTCTCGCGGGCGGCATAGACCATATATATCCGCCGCAACATGAACGGCTCTATCGTGAAATTTCACAGCATGGACTCCTGGTTAGCGAAAGCCCATTCGGGCATCGCGCCACCGCACGTGATTTCCCGCGAAGAAATCGAATCATTACAGGCCTTTGCGAAGGCGTTGTGATTATCGAGGCGGCGGAACGGTCTGGGTCTCTCATATCCGCACGAACCGCGCTTGAACAGAATAGAGAAGTCATGGCAGTGCCTGGATCACCTCTGGAGCCGCGGTCCGCCGGGAGCAATCGATTGCTCAGAGACGGTGCAATCCTTGTAAGAAACGCCCAGGACGTGATCGAGGCGCTGGCTAGTCCGGTAACGCGCTCGATCGAAGCCCCCGACCCCCCCATTTTTTGGGCAATCCGTCCGATCATACAGAGATACCTCAGATCCAAATCGACGCTGTACGTGCCGCGCTCAGCCCAAATCCCATGCCGCTCGCCGAGATCGCAAAAGCCGCTGGAATCGCGCTGCCGCGCTGCGCTGCCATCCTGGTGGAGCTTGAGCTGGCAGGTGAAGCGAAGACCTATGCTGGGGGGCGGGCTTCACTCGCGCTCTAGACGCAACCTTATTGCCACATCTGACTGCGATTTCACATTCAACGCAGCTCTGTTCTCTGGACGCTCGCCACGGCACACCTTAAGCGAGTCGAAGGTGAGAGTATCGGAGTCGCCGTATGCACAAGTGGACATTCTTCCTGCTTTTTGCGGCGAGTTTAACCCCTTTCAATGGCGCTTTGGCGCAAGAAAACACACCAGAAGTTGAAGCTGAACAACCTCGTGTGACGCTCGACGCCGACAATATCTTCGTCAACGAAGAAGAAAATTCCGTAATCGCCGAAGGCAATGTCGAAGCCAAATATGAAGGCCGCGTGATGCGGGCGGACCGCCTGATTTACGATCGAAATACGGACCGCGTGCGAGCGATCGGTAATGTCGTGATCATCGATACAGACGGCTCTGAAAACTATGCCGATGAGATTGAGACCGATAGCTCTCTCGCAGATGGGTATGCGATCGGCTTCTCCACCCGTCTGCCAGATGGTGGCCTAGCGGTGGCAGAGTCTGCCGTGCGGTCTTCAGACGGCTACAATGCGCTTGACAAAATCGTCTATACGTCGTGCGAGTTATGCGAAGATGACGATACGCCGACTTGGGCACTACGAGCGCGGCGCGCGGTCCTGAACCAAGAAGCTCAAATGATGTCGTATCGTGACGCGGTTCTGGAAGTGGGCGGCGTTCCGGTCTTGTACCTTCCCTATTTCGCGCACCCGGACCCGACTTCTGAGCGCCGCTCAGGACTTTTACCCCCGGACTTTGGCACCTCGTCGAAGCTCGGTGTGTTTTACGAACAACCTTATTACTGGGCGATTTCGCCCTATTCGGACCTGACAATTGCACCAAAAGTGATGGCCAAGGTGAACCCCTTGGTCGAGATGCAAGCTCGCAAACGGTTTTGGTCCGGATCGCTCTCCGCAAATTTCAGTGTCACGCGCGAGAAAGAGTTCGACTCTGATGGCGAGGACATTCCTGGAAGCGAGAGCGAGTGGCGCGGCCACTTATTCGCGGAAGGCGGCTTCGCCATCCGACCCGGCTGGCGCTGGGGGTTCGCGGCGGAGCAGGTTTCCGATGACTTGTACACACGTCGCTATGACATTGACGGCGAGAATGACGAGCGTGGTCTTTATGCCGGGCAACCACGTTATTTGCTCAATCAACTCTACACGCAGGGCCAAGGCAAAGACTGGTATGTTGAGTCCGCTCTGCTGACGTTTGAGACGAATCGTGAAGGCGATTCAGATGCGCGACTACCGCGCGCCTTGCCGCTTATGTTTGGCGAAAAACTGTTTGATTACGGGGACTTCGGAACATTGGCAGTCTCGGGTTCCACAGCCATCTTGGAGCGGGAGCTGGGGGTAGACAGTTATCGCGCGTCGACGGGGGCAGACTGGTCGACCAGCCGGGTCTTGCCCGGCGGGGTCTTGGTGAACCCCTTCGCGGAAGCACGCTTCGACTATTATCAGCTCGACAACACACCAAGTGAAGTTTCCAATGTTTCCCGCGGCGCAGCGAGCCTCGGTACGCGCTTGTCGTATCCGCTCTATCGGCCTGGTAAATATATCGACGTGTTGATCGAGCCGGAAGCGATGGTGGCTTATGGCACCGCTGGCACGAATGATCCCGATATTCCGATTGAAGACAGCCTGTTCTACGAATTAGACGAGACATCGCTGTTCGAAGCCAATGCGGCCTCTGGTTACGACACATATGAAGGCGGTAGCAAAGCTTCACTCGGCGCGTCTATTTCCGCGCGATGGAAGAATGGCATGTCGATCACCGCTCTTGGCGGGCGTCGCTGGCGCGACACAGCAGATCCTGTGTTTGATGTCGGATCGAACCTCGATGGAACTGTATCGGACTGGGTGGCGGGGATTACAGCCGACTTTGGCAACCCACTCAAGCTCGAAACGCGGGTTCGCTTGGACGATGATAGTCTCTCGCTAAACCGGATTGATGCTCGGATTAATTCCAACATCTGGCGACTGCGCACAAATGCTCGATACTATAGCATTAGCGGCGATGTGACGGCGTCCGGCTTCAGCGATGAGGGCATCGAAGTCGGCGCAGATTTTAAAGTCACCGATAATTACTATCTGCTTTACACGCTTAGTCGCGACATTTCAGGTCGATCTAATATATTTGGTCGGACCACGGAGCCGAGCGACATTCGCCAAACCATTGGCGTCGCCTATGAAGATGACTGCTCGCGATTTGAAGTGTTCTTTGAGCGATCCGAAGCGCGAGACCGCGATCTTGGACCGGAAGACTCGATTAAATTCCGCTTCGCCCTGAAAACCCTCGGGGACTTCGGATCGGATAATGTCGATTAAAGTTTAATCCCAGTCTCGACACATTGCAGCCACGTGCGTTGCGCATTGTTCAGCAGACGTTATGTTCCCGCTGCTAAGGTGCGGTTAGTTGATTCCGCAGGAGATTGAGTATGTTTCGTTCCGTCGCAATTGCATCGCTCATGGCGATCTCTGCATGTTTGACCGTCTCAGCCCAAGAAGCCGCCCCGAGCGCGCCTGAAGCCCAACAAATTGAGGGCATCGTGGCAGTGGTGAATGATGATCCGATTTCATTCACCGATGTTCGCCAGCGTGCCCGTCTATTGCTCCTTAGCCTGGGCGGCCAGCAGCCGACGCCGGAGCAAGTTCAACAGATTACAACGCAAGCACTTGAGCAGCTCATAGACGAAAAACTGCAGCTCCAAGAGGCGGCTGAGTATGAAGTTGAGATCACAGACGCTGAAATTGCGAGTTCAATTGATCGGTTAGCGCAACAATCGGGGATAACGCGAGACGGGCTTCTGCAAAGCCTCATTCAATCCGGCGTGAACCCGGCAAGCTTAGAAGAGCAAACCCGCGCCGACATCGCGTGGCGACGGATAATGGGTGGGTTGTATGGCTCGCGTATCCGGATCTCTGACAACCAAATCACCGAGCAGCTCAAGCGCCTCACTGCGGACGCACAAAAAGAGCAGTATTTGACGTCAGAGATCTTCCTCTACGCCCCTCTCGAAGTGGACAAACAGCAAGCGCAAGTGGCGGCAGAGTCCATCCTACAACAATTGCGAGCGGGCGCCCCTTTTGAAGTGGCAGCGCAGCGCTTTTCATCCGCGCCAACCGCGGCGACCGGCGGGGACATGGGTTGGATCGTGCTCGACAGTATCGATGATGCCCGCAGAGATGCGCTGCAAGCCATGGAAGGCCCAGGGCTCACTGACCCGATCATTGTTGACGATGGTCTTTATATCATGAGTGTTCGCGGGAAACGCGATCCGTCCGACTCAACCACAGTGGTCGATGTCACGCGCGTCACCGTGAATGACGGATCTCAAGAGAGCCTGCAGAACGCCGTCAATGAGATTGAAAGCTGTAGCGCAATCGAAGACGTCGTTAATTCAGACGACAATTTGCGCTCTGTTGCGCTGTCCGATTTGAATGTTGAGGATCTGGGTCCGGAAGGGCAGTCCATGGTCTTGAATACAGATGTCGGCTCAGCGACGGATATCTTTGCGCAATCAGGAACTTTAGCGGTCATGTTCGTTTGCGATCGCCGCGATAATGTCCAAGCGCTTCCAAATCGCGAGCAGATCGAAGACCGGCTCTACAGCCAACAGCTCGGAATGATTTCAGAGCGCAGTTTGCGGAATCTGCGCCGCGAAGCGACGATTATTCGTCGCCAATAGAGGCGTGAGCGATACCTCCTCTTCTTTAGCTGTCACAATGGGAGACCCGGCCGGGTGTGGGCCTTCCATCACAGAAGCAACCTGGGCACAGCGAAACGCGCTCAACTTACCGAGCTTTTTTGTCGTCGCTGATCCAAAGGTGTTTTCTAGCGCCATCCCGATCTCTGTAATAAGGGCCCCTAACGAGGCGGCGAACGCCTTTGAAACCGCGCTTCCAGTCTTACCGATTTCGCTCGATCAAGCTGACACGCTGGTTCCCGGGACGCCGCATCAAGCGTTCGCGCCGGCGATCATCGAAAGCATTCGAACCGCCACCGCTTTATGCCTCCATGGAGAGGCCTGTGCAGTCGTGACGAACCCGATCTCCAAAGCAGTGCTGTATGAGGCGGGGTTCCAGTTTGCGGGGCACACAGAGTTCATTGCAGATCTCTGTTCCGGCCCGGAAAAAGATCTTCTGCCTGTGATGATGCTCGTCGGCGGTGGATTGCGCGTCGCGCTCGCGACCATCCACGTTCCTTTGATGCAGGTCATGGAACATTTGAACGAGGCCGGTTTGCACCAAGTCGCAAAGATCACTAACGCGGCCTTGAAACGCGATTTCGGAATTGTGGCTCCTCGCTTGGCCTTTACGGGCCTAAACCCGCACGCCGGAGAAGACGGCAAGATCGGCACGGAAGAACAGGATCTGATCAATCCGGTTGCGCGACAGATCCGCGATACTGGAATAGACATTACAGACGCGCGGCCTGGCGACACAGTCTTCCACGAAGCGCTGCACGGTGCCTACGATGCTGTGATTGCGATGACGCATGATCAAGGGCTCATTCCGGTCAAGACGCTCGACATGTGGGGCGGCGTCAACACGACATTGGGCCTGCCCATCATTCGAACAAGCCCAGATCACGGCACTGCATACGACGCTGCCGCGACTGGACAATGCCGCCCTGATAGCCTCATCGCTGCTTTGAAGCTCGCAGACCAAATGGCCAAGCAAAGAGCGCAGCCAAATGGTTGAGCGCCCCGAGTTAACTCAAGCCCCAGCGCGAAAAGCACTCGGTCAGCACTTTCTGTTTGACCCAGACATTTTGCGTCGAACCGCCCTCGCCGCCGGTCCGGTCCTCGACCGGGATGTGATTGAAGTTGGGCCGGGTCCTGGGGGACTTACCCGCGCCATTTTAGAAGCCGGCGCGAAGTCTTTGACGTGTGTCGAAGCGGATTCGCGTTTCGCAAGCGCACTGCTGACCTGGCCAGAGGCTCAAGACGGTCGGTTAGACGTGATTCAAAGCGATGCCCGCAAGCTCAATTGGTCCGAGCTTAAACACGTCCAGTCGGCGACACAGCCGGTAATGATTATCGCCAATTTGCCTTATAATGTCGGCACGCCTCTGCTGATTGATTGGTTGAAAGCGGATTCTTGGCGAGGCGAGATGGCGCTGATGTTTCAGAAGGAAGTGGCCGAACGCGCCTGCGCTCGCCCGGGTGACCGTCACTATGGGCGGCTCGCCGTTTTGACTGCTGGTGTTTGCGACGCCGCCATTGCCTTCACGCTTCCACCAGGCGCTTTTCGGCCACCCCCGAAAGTCGACAGCGCCGTCGCTGTGTTCCGCCCGTTGAGCGAAGCGCATCGGTTCAAGGACCTTCCAGCGCTGGAAAAGGTTGCCACTGCAGCATTCGGGCAGAGACGAAAAATGCTCCGAGCCGCGCTTAAATCTCTGGCGAAAACGGTGCAATTGGAACCTGTTAATTGGTTAGAATCCTGTGAAATAGACCCCACTGCACGCGCCGAGACTCTGACTCAGATGCAATTCAGAGCCCTCGCGCAAGTGTTTGGGGAGGCACAGGCATGCGCATCGAACTCGTAAAAGGCGATTTGACCCTCGAACTCGATCCCGCCGCAGGGGGATCGGTTAGCAAACTATGCTACGGAGATTTGGACATATTGCGGCCCGCGCCCCCGCGCTGTGGCCCAGCGTTTGATCCCCTTCAGTACGCCGCCTTTCCGATGGTGCCTTTTGTTGGGCGCATTCACAATGGCGTCTTTTCCGTCGATGGTCAGACCATTCGGCTGCACCCGAACCTGCCCCCGGAACCACATGCGATACATGGACATGGATGGAAAACCGCTTGGAAAATCGAGGCGCAGACGGATCATACCGTGACGCTTGTGCATGTGCACGAAGCTGATGCATGGCCTTGGGACTATACATCTCGACAGCACTTTCGCCTCGAAGATGACGCGCTCGAGGTTGAGATTGAGCTGATCAATAGTGGCGAGACGCCGATGCCCGCGGGCCTGGGATGGCATCCATACTTCCATCGGAAAGACGCTGAGCTCACAGTCGCGACCACGCATGAGTGGACCCCCGATGAGGACAGCGGCGACAACGTGCCGAAGGCGATTTCAGACGAAAGCTCGCTGGCGAATGGCGCACGTGTGGAAGACCTTAAACTGGACACCGCTTTCAGCGTTTCCAACCCACAGATCCGCATCCAATGGCCGACACATTCGGTGACCCTCATTTCGGATCCGGTTTTCGGGCATGCCACGGTCTACGTCCCGCCTGGCCAAGACTATTTTTGCGCAGAACCCATCTCACACGCTCCAAATGCGGTGAACAGTTCGCTGCCTGCCAGCGTTACGGGCGCCCGCTGGTTAGAACCGGGCGAACGCCTGTCCGGAACCATTCGTTTGGGGATAGAGCGCTAAAGCTCGCCTAATAACCGGCGCACATGATCCTCAAGCTTATGCTCGCGCAGGCGTTTGGTGCGCTCCACGAGCAAAATCCGGCGCAGCTTTTCGTAAGCTTCTTCGAGATCATCATTGACAATGCAATAGTCATAGCGCCGCCAGTGCAGAATTTCAGCCTGCGCATCGCGCATACGTCGCGCCACCATTTCAGGTGTCGACCCTTCGCGGGCCGATAGCCGGTTTTCCAGAGCTTCGATGCTCGGCGGCAGGACAAAAACCGATACGCAGTCATTTGGCATTTGGTCGTGAAGCGCGTCAGCGCCCTGCCAATCAACGTCAAACAGAACGTCATTACCCGCTTCCAGCTGAGCGACCGTGTCTGCACGTGGTGTTCCGTAATACCGATCGAAAACTTTCGCCCATTCCAGGAATGCGCGACTGGAAATCATTTCGCGAAACTCGGGTTCAGATCGAAAGTGATAATCGATCCCATCTTTTTCGTTTGGACGTGGTTCGCGCGTCGTTGCAGAGACCGACAAAACGACATCGTCGAATTCTTTCATCAATTTCCGCGCCAAAGTGGTTTTACCGGCACCAGACGGACTGGAAATGACAAGCATGAGGCCGCGGCGCGGGTCGTGATCCGTCTTATTCGACATTCGCGGCTTGCTCCTTGAACTGATCAATCACGCTTTTGAGGGCAAGTCCGGCATTCGTCAAATCCAGCGACGCAGATTTGGAGCAGAGCGTGTTGGCTTCACGATTCAGCTCCTGAGCTAAGAAGCCGAGGTCCCGGCCGATCGCGCCGCCATTCGAAATAAGGCCCTCTCCGCGGGCAATATGCGCTTCCAGTCGATCCAATTCCTCGGTGACGTCGGCCTTCGCGGCCAAAATCGCAATTTCGGTAACCAGACGTTCGTCCGAGACCATGCCTTCTGTATCAAACTCAGCGATTCGCAGACGATACTTCTCCGCAATCGCGTGCTTTTGCGAAGTCGCAAACCCCGCCGCCTCAGACCGTAATTTCGCCATTTCGGACAAATGTCCGACAAGCATTGCTTTGACATCTGTCCCTTCCTCGGATCGGGCGAGCGCCAAGCGTTCGATCACCTCACGTCCGGAGTCAGATAAGCGATCGGTTGCGCCGTCCACATCCGCCAAGTCTCGCATCGCAAGCGAATCTGCCTCCACAACGCCTTTGATCCCCATCAGGGTTGCCAAAGCTGAACCCGTGGCCATCGTCCCGTCCGCCTTTTCATAAGCTTGGATGAGCGTTGTTAATACGGCTTCATTAACTGAAACAGACTCCGCGCTGGAAAGCTCGATCCGCAAGCCGATTTGGAGGTTTCCACGCTTGAAGGCTTCGCCGGCGGCCTTGCGGACCGTCTGTTCTACAGTTTCGAGCCCGGAGGGCATATTGATCCGGACATCAAGTCCTTTGCCATTGACGCTTCGCGCTTCCCAACTCCAACTCCCCCACTCGGCCTCTCCGCTCGTGCGTGCGAAGCCGGTCATCCCTAATAGTGCCATTAATTCTCCCGCTCGCGGGCGATCTCTTCGCGTTCAAAACGCCGATACGCCGCGACATTTCTCTGGTGCTCGGCATAGGTCTTTGCGAACAGATGTCCACCTTTTCCATCGGCAACGAAGAAGACATAATCCGTTTCTGGCGGGTTCAGCACAGCCGCGATGGCATCCCGGCCTGGATTGCAGATGGGCGTCTTTGGAAGCCCATCGATCTGGTAGGTGTTCCAATCTGTTTTGCGATCGATTTCAGATCGATACAGCGTACGGCGTTGACCTTGGCGATTGTACAATGGCTCGCCCTTTGAGACGCCATAAATAATCGTCGGATCACTCTCTAAGCGCATCCCTTTTTTCAATCGCCCAACAAAAAGACCCGCAACCAATGGACGCTCTTCGGCTTTCGCCGTCTCTTTCTCGACGACGGACGCGAGAATGACCGCTTCATAAGGCGTAGATACGGGCAAACCGTCCTGCCGGTCGTCCCACAACGCTTCTAATAATGCGTCTTGGGCGGTTTCCATCCGTTCCAGGAATTGCGTGCGCGTTGTCCCCGCGCCGAAGGCGTAAGTGTCTGGCAACAGCACCCCTTCTTCGAACGTCCGGTCTGGCATATCGCCGGTCAGATTTTCCGCCGCTTCCACCCGCCTCAGAATTTGTGCCGTCGTCAGACCTTCTGGGATGGTGAGGCGAAACTCAATCACATCGCCCTCTACCAATTGAGCGAGTATATCGGCGACACTGGCACGGGCGGGAATGATGTAAGAGCCAGCCTTAATGGCGCTTTCGACGTCGTCGATGCGGGCTTGCAACCGCAGCACGCGTTGATCGCTCAGCAGTCCACTGTCTTCAAGTCGGTTGGCGACGCTCGCCAAGCCTTCGCCGCGCTCAATGGTGAATTCTGTTTCGGACATTGAGGGCCCAGGCTTTGCAACTTCGCCTTGCAGCCAAAACCAACCATATCCAAGCGCCGCACCCGCCAAAATGGCGAGCACGAGGATCAGAGCAAATAGGGCTTTAATTAAACGCATATAGACCTTCTTTAACGCACGGGCCCCAGCGCTATTTTGGTCGCTTTAGTCGCGCGACTAGTCAACCTGCTTCAAAATTAAGGATGCGTTGGTTCCGCCAAAGCCGAACGAATTGGTCATCGCGGCGCGCACTGGCGCTTTCTTGGCTTTGTGCGCGATCAGATCGATCGGCGACTCAACACTTGGATTGTCCAAGTTGAGGGTCGGCGGCATGACTTGGTCACGGATCGCCAAAGCGCAAAACGCTGTCTCGATCGCGCCAGCCGCACCTAAAAGGTGGCCTACCGCAGACTTGGTCGAAGACAGTGACAGGTTCTTTGAATGATCGCCGAACAAGCGTTCAACAGCGCCAACCTCGCCTTCGTCTCCGCGCGGCGTAGATGTGCCGTGTGCGTTGACATAGTCGATTTGATCGAGCGTGAGACCCGTATTTCGTTCCGCATGGCCCGCCGCCATTTTCATGGCCCGATAGCCACCTTCAGCGCCTTCGGCCGGAGCTGTGATGTGGTGAGCGTCGCCTGTGAGGCCATATCCCGCGACTTCCGCATAGATCTTGGCACCACGTGCTTTGGCATGCTCATATTCTTCCAAGACGAGGACGGCTGCCCCTTCACCCATAACGAAGCCGTCGCGGCCTTCATCATAGGGGCGAGATGCGCGCTTCGGCTCATCATTATATTTGGTCGACATGGCTTTCGCCGCACAGAAGCCCGCAATGGCAAGCTCGCAGATAACGGCTTCCGAACCGCCAGCCACCATCACGTCTGCGTCGCCATATTGGATGAGGCGGGCAGAATCGCCGATCGCGTGCGCCCCGGTGGCACATGCTGTGACGACCGAATGGTTTGGGCCTTTGAAGCCGTGCTTAATCGAGACCTGACCTGAGGCCAGATTGATCAATGCAGATGGAATGAAGAATGGGCTCACTTTGCGTGGCCCGTTCTCGTAAAGATTGATCGACGAATCATAGATGCTTTGTAGACCGCCAATCCCGGAGCCAATCAGAACGCCTGTGCGCTCTTGTTGCTCTTGGGTTTCAGCCACCCACCCCGCGTCCTGAACCGCTTCTTCAGCAGCTCCGATCGCGTAGAGGATGAACTCATCAATGCGTCGTCTTTCTTTCGCGCTCGCCACGGCATCCGGGTCGAACGCATGCGGATCATCTTCAGATCCGCCGCCGCGGCCATCTTTGTAAGGAACTTGGAAAGCAATCTTGCAGGCTGTGTTTTCCGGATCGAACGTATCGATCGGGCCAGCCCCGGACTCTCCAGCAATCAAACGCTCCCAGGACGCCTCTCGATTCGCAGCGAGCGGCGAGATAATCCCGATACCTGTGATGACAACGCGACGCATCTAGCTACCTCTAGCCGACGTGAGCGTTGATGTGAGAGACCGCATCGCCGACGGTGCGGATGTTTTCCTGCACATCGTCTGGAATTTCGATGTTGAACTCTTCTTCAAACGCCATGACCAGCTCGACCAGGTCGAGTGAGTCTGCACCGAGGTCGTCGATGAAGCTTGCGCTCTCAACAACCTTGTCTCCCTCCACGTCGAGGTTTTCGACAACAATTTTTTTAACACGCTCAAGAACGTCAGACATGGATACCTCTCTGATATTGTCTGATGGATAGGCTTCTGTGGGCCATGGTGTTGCCGTTAGCACACACTTTGTGACAACGCCAAGCCCCGCATACTGTGGAAAATGCAATGATTATGGGGTTATCCCCTAGATCATCGCCATTCCGCCGTTCACATGTAGGGTTTGGCCCGTCACATATGAAGCTTCGTCAGAGGCAAGATATACAGCTGCGGCTGCAATATCTTTTCCAAGCCCCAATCTTCCGGACGGAATCTGGCCCAAGAGCAGCTCTTTTTGAGCGTCAGGCAAGACATCCGTCATGGGTGATTCGATAAATCCAGGTGCGATCGTATTCGCGGTAATCCCGCGGCTGGCAACCTCCTGGGCGAGTGATTTGGTGAAGCCGATCATACCAGCTTTCGAGGCGCAGTAGTTCGACTGGCCTGGATTACCGGTGACGCCAACAATTGACGCAATACCGATAATTCGCCCGCCACGCGCTTTCATCATGGGACGAACGGCTTTGCGACACAAACGGAAATAACTTTCCAGATTTACCCGGATAATATCTTGAAAATCCTCATCTTTCATTTGCATGAGGAGCTTGTCGCGGGTCACGCCCGCATTGGCGACGAGAATGTCCAACTTACCGCCAAGTTCGATCGCCGTGCCGACTAGCGCATCCGCTTGGTCTGGATCGGAAAGATCACACGCAGCAATGTGGGTCCGCTCTCCAAGCTCTGCAGCCAGGGCCTCAAGTTTCTCGACGCGACGGCCCGACAGAACGACATCGGCGCCAGCCGCGTGCATAGTCCGCGCGATCGACTCGCCTATTCCGCCCGTTGCCCCGGTGACCAATGCGGTTTTTCCGCTGAGATCAAACATTTGCCCTCTCCTGTCTTCTTTTATCCGTTAAGCCGTTCTGCAACGGCTGTGATGTCTTCTGGCGTTCCCATGGTCAGGCCTTCGAGCGCCCGGACTGTCCGTCGGTTCATCACCGAAAGAACTTTGCCTGCGCCAGCCTCAATGGTCAGTTCAACCCCTTCAGCGGCCATGTACTGAACCGATTCTGTCCAGCGCACTTGCCCTGTGACTTGCTCCACCAATTGAGTCCGGATCGCTTCAGGATAGCTCCCGGCGGTCGCCGTCACGTTCGCGACGAGTGGCGCTGAAGGCGCTTTGATTTCTATTTCTGATAACGCAGCGGCCATCGCGTCTGCGGCGGGCTGCATCAGCGAGCAATGAAACGGCGCGGACACCGGAAGCAACACAGCTTTTTTCACGCCCGCGTCCTTGGCACCCGAGATCGCCAGTTCAACTGCGGCTTTCGCACCAGAAATCACGATTTGGCCCGGTGCGTTATCATTGGCGATTTCACATGGACCTTCTGACGCCCCAGCTGCGCACAAGTCTGCCGCCTGCTCCGGGCTCGCGCCCAAGAGCGCCGCCATTGCCCCTTCACCTGCCGGTACAGCGTCTTGCATAGCGTTGCCGCGGATCCGCAACACTTTCGCGCAATCGCCGACCGAGATTGCGCCAGCCGATGCAAGTGCTGAATATTCGCCTAGTGAATGCCCGGCGATAAAAGCCGCCTGCCCCGCGCCAATGCCATGCGCTTCTTCCAAGGCCCGCATCGCGGCGACGCTTACGGCCATCAAAGCCGGCTGCGTGTTGGCGGTGAGCTTAAGATCGTCTTCGGACCCGCTCCAGATCAATCCGGATAGATCCTGATTGAGGGCCTCATCAACTTCCTCAAATACCGCTTTGGCTGAAGCAAACGTGTCGGCGAGGTCTTTACCCATGCCGATGAACTGGCTGCCCTGTCCGGGGAAGATAAACGCAAACTTGGTCATATGCGCTCCTGTACTCAATTTGGCGCCCGCTTAATCTGCTGCGTTGAACAGTGCAAGCGGGTTGATTCCAACGCTGTTTTGCGCTTTACGACGCGCTTCGCAAGGTTTGCGGTCCTCGAATTCGGAATGAGCCGGACAAGAGGGGCCATCGTGGAAGGGTTTTCCCGCCCGTCTGCGCCGCAAGCTAAACTTTAGGGAAAGACAATATGGCATTATATGAGCACGTCCTCATCGCGAGGCCGGACATCTCACCTGCACAAGTTGAAGGTTTGATGGAAGAGCTGTCGACCTTCCTCGACAAGCAAGGCGCGAAAGTTGGAAAGACCGAGTATTGGGGTCTTCGCAATCTTTCATACCCAATCAATAAACAGCGTAAGGGACATTATTCCCTGTTAAACATCGACGGACCTGCTGAAGCGATCCACGAACTGGAACGTCAGCACCGGATTTCCGACGACATCATGCGCTACATGACCATCAAAGTAGAAGAGCTCGATGAGACTCCTTCTCCGATGATGAGCCGCAAAAACCGTCGTGACGACTAGAAGAAGGATTACTGATTATGGCTTCTAGATCCCCTACGGGCATGAACATCACCAACATTCCAGCGCGCCGTTCATTCGGTCGACGTCGCAAAGTTGATCCGTTTTCCGGCGCGAAAGCTCCGAAAATCGACTATAAAGACGTGAAGCTTCTGCAGCGCTACATCTCTGAGAAAGGCAAAATCGTGCCGTCTCGGATCACGGCTGTGAACTTCAAGAACCAGCGCAAACTGGCAAAAGCCATCAAGCGGGCTCGTATGCTCGCGCTTCTGCCATTCACCGTGAAGTAAGGGAGACGACCGATGCAAGTTATTCTCCTCGAACGCGTTGAAAATCTGGGCGGCCTCGGTGACGAGGTCAGCGTAAAGAACGGCTTTGCCCGGAACTTCCTCTTGCCAAAAGGCAAGGCGCTGATCGCCAACACGCAAAATCGCGCGCGGTTTGAAGCGGAACGCGATGCACTGGAAAAGCGTAACGCTGAAGCGCGTGACGCAGCGACCAAGTCTGGCGAGAGCCTTGATGGCAAGACCTTTATCTTGATCCGTCAGTCGGGTGCGACTGGTCAACTTTACGGCTCCGTTTCCGCTCGCGACATCGTCGAAGCAGCGGCTGAAGGCGGTCACACAGTCAAGCGTGAGCAGGTTCGCCTCAACGCTCCGATCAAGGCCCTCGGTCTGCATGACGTTGGCATTCGTTTGCACGCTGAAGTTCGTGTGGATGTGACAATCAATGTCGCCCGCTCTGAAGACGAAGCAGAGCGCCAAGCGGCTGGTGAGAACATCATTGAGACGATGCAAGCCGAGCAACAAGCGGCTGCCGATGAGCAAGCCTCTGAAATGGCAGAAGCTGCTGCTGAACTCGACACTGCGCCTGAGGGCGACGAATAGTCGGTTTCAAACTATTGAGATTAGAAAAGCCGCTCCGATGGAGCGGCTTTTTTATTCCGAGATTCTCAGCGCATTTACTTGAGCCGCAATCGATTGGAACGTCGAGGTCAAGTCCAAGCCCTCTACATGGTAATAATACGATGGCCCGGACGCACACTCGGCTAAAATTTGATCGGGCAATGATCCGGACCGGATCTGAAAGCCAATCGTATAGACTTGAATATCCTCAGCTTTGGCGGCGTTACAGGCCTTTTTGAAACGCCCCACGGCGCTGTCATTCAGAGCCGAGGTGGTCGCACTTCCCCGCGTTCGCGTGGTCTGCATATTTTCACGATTTCCTTGATTTGAAATGGCGTTCGCGTGCGGTGGTCGATTCGCGGGGCGATTGGTGTGAACATTGCCAATCTCAGGATCCTCAGGTCGATTTTGCGCCGTAATCGCCCCATCCGTCATCACGATCATGACCTTTTTGACTTCCTCCGGCTCGAAATCGAGTGGGCGCTCTGTGAAATCCCCTCCCAGTTCACCTCGAAAACTTGGTGAGAGCGTCTTCAACCCCCACAAGGTGCCAATATCCATTCCGGTCCCGTCGGACAGAACCATATTGTTCAAATGCGTTTTCAACGCGCCATTGTCATTGGAATTCAGGAACACGGCGCTTTGGTCTTCAGGGCACCAGGGATGATTGTTCCACCAGCGCCAAAAGTCCGGCACTTGCGCGCGACTAAAGCTTGGCAACATATCGATATCATAATCATCTTGGATCGCTTCGATACAGGTCTCGCCATCTGAAAAAAGGAAAGCACTGGTTTCGACGGCTGTCCCGATATCATAATCGTCTTCGTCCGGATCTAAGATGGTCGACGGATTACTGCTGCGAACGGAAAACTTTTCAAACAGACTATCCCCGATATTCACTGTTCCTCCGAATGGAACAACATTGATGGACGTCGTCGCGCTTGTACTTGGGGTTAGCATGATATCGACGAAATCTGTCGAAGCCTGCTTGAGGCTGGTCAGTCGACTGCCGCGCATGGACGAGGAGATATCGAGCACCATTGCGATCTCAATATTAGTGATCGATTGAAGCGCGGCTGCTTTGACCTCAAGGGTGGTGCTGTTCTGGTCGAACATTGACATCATCAGCGTCGGAACTTCGATCGACGCAGTGGCGACGACACTGCGCGAATTGAACGAAACGTCTGAGACAACCGTGATTTCCATATCATCCGGCGACAGACCGAAATTGGCGACTTGCGGTTCCATCCAATCTTCAATCAATTGCTGCGGATCTTCAGATGTAGACAAGTTCGCGGCTGCGAGCACAGCTTGGTCCAATAGCGAACTCATTTGTATTTTGACGGTCTGGATCCGCGAAATATCGATCGCAGTTCCCACAACCGCAAAAATCGGTAGCAGCGAAAGCGCAAAGATCATCACCACGTTGCCGCGTTCGGACCGCCATAGTCGTTCAAAGAGTGATTGTGTCCCGCGCATTCTCCATTTCTACGCGAATTTGTAGAAGATCAGGTTGAACCGATAGGTTGAATTTTATCGATCCGTCGATCATCCGCCTTTAGCCTGCATGCGCCTCATAGCGAAATTCCATCATGCGCGTGAGCAGCGGACTTTCAAAGTTTCCCGGCACCGTTTTCTGGCCGATCAACCAAGCGTACACTTCCCAGTCAGGCGTTGATAGCAGGCGTTCGAACTCCGATAAATCTTCCTCGCTGAGACCGGCGATATGAGCGTCGGCAAACGAGCCCATCAACAAATCCATCTCGCGAAAACCGCGGCGCCAAGCGCGAAACTTCAGCTTTCGTCGGCGTTCGTCCAATGTGTCAGCGCTCATCTGATCGTCTCCTGTTGAGCGCAATCTATGTCATCACAACGCGTCTGCACAGCGTTATCCTGTCGCGTCTTTGATTGCGACTTGTAAGGCCACCTCAGTTGCCGCCATAAGACGGCATGCGCGACGAACGCCTCTTTTCTTTGTTTGAACCTCTCGATGCCTTGCCTGGTATCGGACCAAAGCTGAAACCTGTTTTGGAACGACTCGTCGGGGGTGAAACAATTTGGGACCTGCTGCTCCACATGCCGGAGCGTTGGTTGGATCGCCGCCCTCGCGACTCCTTTGATGACATTGTCCCGGAAGAAGTTGCGACCGTTCGTGGTGAGATTCATGCGGTGAAAGCGCCTTATAATGAGCGGGCTCCCACTCGAATTCTGATGTTCGATGGATCAGGTTTTCTCACCCTCACTTACTTTCGCGCCGACAGCCGGTGGCTGCAAAGTCAGTTCCCGGTGGGCAAAGAGCGGATCGTCTCCGGCAAAGTCACTGAATGGCAAGGCGAACGGCAAATGAGCCATCCAGATTTTGTCATGGATCCAGCCCGCGGTGAATTCCCGCCCCCGGTTGAACCTATCTATCCGCTTACCGCGGGCCTGACCAATAAACGCGTGCATGCCTCAGCACAGGCCGCGGTCGACTTAATCGATGACAACTGGCCGGAATGGATCGATGCCGCCCTGCTCAAGCGCGAAGGTTGGCCAGACTTCAAATCTGCCATGACTTGGGTTCACGCACCGACCGAGTTTGATGAGGCTAAAATTGAAGCGGCCCGCACGCGCTTGTCGTACGATGAGGCGCTCGCGCGTGAGCTGACGTTTTCTCGCGCCCGCACCGCCCGCCGTACAACCGAAGCGAACACGGTTCCGGAACAACGCGAAGCGCTCAACCGGCTTGTCGCAACCCTGCCCTACAAACCGACTGCCGCACAGATCCGGGCCACAAAAGAGATTATGGTGGATCTCGCAGAGCCTTTCCCCATGCGGCGAATGCTTCAAGGCGATGTCGGCGCTGGTAAGACTCTGGTTGGGGCATTCGCAGCCGTGCAGGCTGCTGAGGGCGGGTTTCAGACAGCGTTTATGGCGCCGACAGAAGTCCTAGCGCGACAGCAATATGATACGCTCAACCAGCTACTCTCTCCATTGGGGTATGAAGTCGCTGTGCTCACGGGTCGAGATAAGGGAAAGGCACGTGAAGCGACCCTCATGGGCCTCGCGGATGGCAGCATCCAGATTGTGGCAGGCACACACGCGTTATTCCAAGAAGGCGTCGGGTTCCAAAAGCTTGCTATGGTGATCGTCGATGAGCAGCACCGGTTTGGTGTGGCCGATCGTATAAAACTGATGAGCAAGGGCAAAGCCCCGCACATGCTCGTCATGTCTGCCACCCCGATCCCGCGCACATTGGCACAAACGGTTCACGGCGATCTTGATGTTTCGATCTTGGATGAAAAGCCGGCCGGTCGCCAACCCGTCGAAACGCGTGCAATCCCGGATACACGCATTGAAGATGTGATCGGTGCCGTAGGGCGCGCGCTGGAACGCGGCGAGCGCGCCTTCTGGGTGTGTCCGCGTGTAGACGCCGATGATGAAGATGGCAGTTCTGCCGTGACACGGGCTGCGATGCTTCGCGACGCACTGCAGACGGATGTTGGTCTAGTCCATGGACGGCTGAAAGGCGAAGATAAGGACGCGGCGCTCGACGCCTTCCGAACCGGACACACGAAAATCCTAGTTGCAACCACAGTAATCGAGGTCGGCGTCGATGTCCCGGAAGCCACGATCATGGTCATCGAGCGCGCTGAAGGCTTTGGATTAGCGCAATTGCATCAGTTACGGGGCCGTGTCGGGCGCGGCAGCCAAGCGAGCTATTGCTTGCTGCTGTTTCGTTCACCGCTCACAGAGATGGCGCGTGAGCGCTTAGACACGCTGCGCCGGACCGAAGATGGGTTCGAGATAGCCGAAGCTGATTTCAAGCTGCGCGGCGCGGGCGACCTGCTCGGCAAAGCGCAATCCGGGCTTGTAAACTATCGCTTGATTGATTTCCCAAAAGACGAGGCCCTGATCGACATCGCTCGAAAGGATGCGCAGCTCGCGGTCGAAACGGCAGAGACGATTTCGCCAGAACGCGCCGATGGACTAAGCTTGCTCAGCCAGCTTCTCAGTCCCGATCTTCGGTTCAGCGACTGAAGCTTCAGGTGTCATGCCTTCATAATCGGGCACGACGAGACCCGCTGTCAGGATCATTTTTGCTCCCTCTTCAACCGTCATGTCGAGCTCAATGGTTTCGGTTTCTTCGACATAGATCAAAAAGCCAGAAGTCGGGTTCGGCGTGGTCGGGACGAAGACCCCAATTTTGCTTGTGCCGAGCTTACTCCCAATCTCTCCTTTGGCATGCGACGAGACGAAGGCGATACACCAAGAGCCCTTTTTCGGGTACTCGACCATCACACAGCGATCGAAGCTTGCTTGCTGATTGTTCGCCAACACTTCGGTCAATTGCTTCAGAGCGGCATAGACGTTTCGTACAATCGGAATGCGGCTGAGAATCCGGTCTGTCGCGGCCAGCAAAGATCGCCCGATCAAATTCGCCGTGATCGCGCCTAGAATGGTCAGTGCGATGACGAGAACCAGCACTCCAAAGCCAGGGATGGCGTAGTTGGTGTAGGTCTCAGGCTGCAAGAGCGGAGGCAGCAGCGGCTTTACGCGGCTATCAATGAAATTGATCAGGAATTGCAGGATGAAAAAGGTCGCGGCGAGCGGCGCCGCAATCACCATGCCGGCAAAAAACCGCCCCCGCAGCCAGGCAAATAGGCCCACCGGTTTGGGCTTGTTCATGCCAGGGATCATTTCTTCAGGGGTTTTACCCTTCTTAGCCATGTTTCGGTCCTCAGCCACGCCTACCGCGCCGTTATAGCTTGGCGATGCCTAGTTTGACGTTAATTGTGGCGAAGATGGGAAGCAATTCTGACTTTGAAACCGATCTTCGCACTCTTTTCACAAGAGTTTTTGGAGAGTCACATACGCTCGAGAGCTTCAAGCGACTCTCCGGAGGCGCGAGTCAGGAGACTTGGGCTCTCTCAGGACGCGAGCTTGAGGTCATCCTTCGCCGCGCGCCGGGTGGCACTAGCGGCGCACGATCCTCCGCAGCAATCGGCCTGGCGGCAGAAGCCAGCCTGATCGAGGCCGCGGCAACCACTGGCGTACCCGTACCCAAGGTCTTGCACGTCTTGAAAGATGCCGACGGCCTTGGTGATGGCTTTTTGATGGAGCGCGTAGAAGGCGAAACGATTGCGCGTCCCATACTCAGAAATGCTGAGTTTGAATCAGCGCGCGAAAAGCTGTCGACGCAATGCGGAGACGCGCTCGCAGCGATCCATGCCATTCCGCTTGAGGGGTTGCCCGATGCGCTTCAGGTTAGCGATGGGCGCGCACAGATTGCGCAATATGAAGAGATCTATCGCGGCTTCGACATCCCTCGCCCCGTTTTTGAATTAGCCTTGCAATGGCTCAAGGCGAACGCCCCCGAACCCATCGAACCTGTTCTCGTTCATGGCGATTTTCGATTAGGCAATTTGATGATCGACGAGACGGGACTGGTCGCTGTTTTGGATTGGGAACTCGCCCATTTAGGCGATCCGAGGGAAGACATTGCATGGATTTGTGTAAATTCCTGGCGGTTCGGACAATCCCAGAACCGCGTCGGTGGCTTTGGGAACCTAGAGGATTTACTCAGCGCTTATAACGCAAAGACCGGGCGCGCCCTTGGTCCCAAAGAGATTGATTGGTGGGAAACGCTCGGCACTCTGAAATGGGGGATTATGTGCATGATTATGTATGAAGCCTTCCGATCCGGCGCCGACCCCAGCGTCGAACGCGCCGCAATTGGCCGCCGCGTCTCGGAAACCGAAATCGATTTGATCAACTTATTGGAGGCCGCGCATGCATGATCAACCGAGCGTCCTAGAGTTGCTGAAGGCCGTCAAAAGTTTCATCGATGATAGCGCCGCTCCGCAACTTAAAGGCCATGCCGCCTTTCACGCCCGCGTGGCCAGCAATGCCCTTGCGACCGCGATGCGCGACCTCGAACAGCGCCCAAGCGCTGAGACATCGGAACGAGAAGGATTGTCGGCCTTGTTGGGTCCCTCAGAGGCAGACACACTTGAAGCGCTCAATCGGACCCTGAGCGAAAAAATAAAATTAGGTGAGATGACGGTGCAAACACCAGGCTTGCTTGCACACTTAAAACGCACCGCGATGGCGCAAGTTGAAATTGATCAACCGCGCTATTCTGGTCTCAAGACCGCCAAATCTTAGGCCGAGCAGCTCCCGCCACCCAAGACACAAAAACTTGCGCAATAAGAGTGATTTAGCGACACGTCTTGCCGTGCCTGCTGAAGTGTTTCGCCAAGATCAAACCGCTTATCATAGGGAAGCAGCGTACAGGCGACGACGGAGGCGCGTTCCGCCCCTTTTCGCTTCACAACCATTCGCTGGGAGGCGCACATCAAGTCGTTAGGGTCCTTATTCAGGATCCCCCAACATGCCGTGGTGATTTCTGGCGGGTCCTCATTCGGGCGCATCTCTGGGAACAGGACTAGCTCGCTGGCATTCTCAGGATCAATCGCTAGGCCCTCTTCTGCGATCAGCTGAGAATAGCCGTCACGCGCGATTTGCTGATCTTCACCCCAAATCGTCCGACCTGCGAGCGCGAGCTTGAAGCCATTTTCCGACAGCCACCTAAGCCCTTTAAGGGCCAAAGCGAAAGCGCCTGCCCCGCGCTCTTGATCATGAAACTCTTCAGAAAAGTGATCGAGGCTCACGCGCATAATGAGCCGGTCGCCAAACCGCTCACGCAGTTCGATGAGCCCCCCTTTCACCCGCGGTCGCATCATCGGTTGCATCGCATTGGTCAGCATCAAGACGGAATGCCCGCGCTCTAAAACCAGCCGCAGGATGCTGAGCATTTCGGGGGCCATGAAGGGCTCGCCACCGGTGAACCCAATTTCGATATTCTGCTCGCCCGCTTGATCAAGCTCATCCAAGAAAGGCGTGATATCGGCGACGGTCAAATAGACCAGCCGGTCATTGGTAGGAGAGCTTTCAATGTAGCAATTCACGCACTCAATATTGCAGAGCGTACCGGTATTGAACCAAAGCGTTTTTGTCTTTGTGTAGGAAACTGTCGCCCGCGTTTCGCCTTTTAAGGTGAAGTGCGGATCTTGGAATTTATCGATAAGAACCGTGTCTGGCATAGGCCGTATCTAACTGGTTCGCTGCAAAAGCGAAGTCACAAACCTGTTAGCGGCTGCCATTCAGATCAGCTGAGCTGATCGGGGCTGGGTCCATCCTCAAGAAACGCGATCACAGCGTCCCAATGCGCCAGCGCTTCAGCATCGCCCATCGCAGCAACTTCTGCAGCGCGGAGCGTCGCGATCACGCTAGCATCCTCGCCATATTGCGTGAGCAAAGCCATGGCCGCATCCCGTGCGCTCGTAGTCTCGTCACTCATCGCCAATGCTCCGCGATCCACGGGGTTGGTTTGACATGCTTGTAGATTTTCTTGTGCAGCGGCGCTTGCCACTTGCCGTCGCGCGCTTCGTCTGGATCGGGTCGTCCAGTGAAGGCGACGATCTTCGTCTCGGGCGGAAGCTTTGGCGTTTGAAACCAGTTCATCGGGAATTTCGGCATCAGAGAGTGTTTAAAGCTCACGCACCAGTCTTCGGGCCAATAGATCTTGTTCGGGATCATCGCGGAAACATATTGCTGGCTCGCACGAAACTCGGCGTGGATAGGCGTGCTATCGCGCATATATTTTTCGAAGATCTCAGTGTGTTCTCCGATCGTCCATTTATAGACGGATGTGTTGCCGATCCCCATGCCCTTTTGAGTCCAGTTCTCGGCAATGCACATTTCACCAGGATGGAACTCCCAGAACGGGTCCATGTTGCCGGTCACGATCAGGTCGACATCGAGGAATAACACTTCCCCTTCCAAGCCGCCTAAGCCTGCCTGCCAAAGCGAAATCTTTCGCCACGGCCACCAGCGATACTTTTCCGGAAGTTCAATCGGCGGGAGCGGCTGATACTCTACCTCTGGCAACAAACCGTCTTTGTCATCTGTAAAGCAAACAAAGCGCAAGTCGCCAGTCACGTTTCGCCTGACCATGTTGTACAGCCGATTGGCGAAATGCGCTGGGTAACGCTCCCCCCATTTCATGCAGATCACGGTCTTGGTCATTGTGATTGCCTAATCGGTTTCCACCTGAGGCGCCACCAATCAGTTTCATCGAAATGCAGCTCAATCGTGAATTTTTGAAATCCGATTGGGAAAGTGTGTCGTATCAAGACCATACAGCTTACGCGCGTGGAGGATCCGCCATTTCTAGCTCGTCAACAGCGCCAGTGATCATGTGGTTTCGCCGCGATCTGCGCCTCGATGACAACCCGGCTCTCAGCGCGGCGGCGAAAGCTTCCGACGGCAATGTCATCTGCCTATATATCCTGGAAGAGCTTGAAGGTGGTCGCGATTTAGGCGGCGCCTCGAAATGGTGGCTCGATAAATCCCTACGATCCTTGGAAAAAGCGCTGCAAGCCATCGGCGGCAAACTCATATTGCGAACGGGCGGCGCGGAGCCAGTCCTAAGAGAACTGATCACCGAAACCGGCGCGCGCGCAGTGTTTTGGAACCGGCGCTATGACCAAGCGGGTCGAGACGTGGATGCGCGGCTCAAAACTCAATTGAAAGCAGATGGCCTTGATGTTCAGAGCTTCAATGGCACGCTTCTGACGGAGCCTTGGACCCAAAAGACCGGCTCGGGCAATTATTACAAAGTCTACTCGCCTTACTGGCGTTCGGTGCAAGCGAACTATGAGTGTCCGCCGCATCATCCGGCCCCGCAAAAGCTTGCCGCCTTGGAGATTACCTCTGACGATCTACAGGATTGGGGCTTACACCCCAACAAACCAGACTGGTCTGAGGGCTTTGACGGCCCTTGGACGCCAGGAGAAGAGAGCGCAAAGGAGCGTCTGGGCGTTTTCTTAGACGGCCCCGTGTCGGCTTATGATGATGATCGCAATCGCCCGGACCTGGACCGCGGCACGTCAGGCTTATCGCCCCATCTGGCCTTCGGAGAGATCAGCCCGGCCCAGATTTGGCGCGCGACGAAATCAAAAATCGATGCCGGCGAAGTTGATCCAAAGGGCGCACATGTATTCTTATCAGAGGTCGTTTGGCGCGACTTTTCATACGTCTTGCTCTACCATAACCCCGAGCTCGCCACGCAAAACTTCAAACCTGATTTTGACTTGATGCCTTGGCGCGATGCCGCGGCGGATTTGCGCGCTTGGCAGTTAGGGCAGACTGGATATCCCATCGTCGATGCGGGCATGCGTCAGCTTTGGCACATAGGCTGGATGCACAATCGCGTTCGTATGATTGTTGCGAGCTTCCTCACCAAACACCTCCTAATCCATTGGCAGAATGGTGAAGACTGGTTTTGGGACACGTTGGTTGATGCAGACCCCGCCTCGAACAGCGCAAGTTGGCAATGGACCGCGGGCTCCGGCGCAGATGCGGCCCCCTATTTCCGCGTGTTCAATCCGATCACCCAAGGTGAAAAGTTCGATGAAACAGGCGACTATGTCCGCAAATGGTGTCCAGAGCTCAAAGAGTTGCCCCGCAAATACCTCTATCAGCCTTGGGAAGCGGGTCCGCTGATCCTTCATCAAGCTGGCATCAAACTTGGCGAGACCTACCCGAACCCCATCGTAGATCATAAATCCGGGCGCCAACGCGCGCTCGACGCTTACGAGACCCTCAAAGAAAGACGAGACGCCGCATGAAACGCATCGCAATAATCGGATCTGGCATTTCAGGTCTCGGCGCCGCTTACGCGCTCAAAGATACGGCAGAGATCACCGTCTATGAGGCAGGCGATCGCCCCGGCGGGCACGCCCATACAATGGACGTCGATTATGAGGGCACTTCGATGGCCGTGGACGTTGGTTTCATCGTCTACAATGCGCTCAACTATCCAAATTTGATCGGGTTTTTCGACGCACTCGGGGTCGAAACAGAAGCCAGTGATATGAGTTTTGCGGTGTCCAATCCCGATGGCTATGAATGGGCGTCGACGCTGAACGGTATTTTCGCACAACGACGGAACTTCTTCCGGCCGAAATTCCACACCTTCTGGCGCACAATCTTGAAATTCAACGATCTTGCGCGCGAGGAACTTCTTGCCGGTAAGATTGACGACGTCTCGCTCGGGTCTTGGCTCCGCAAGCACGGCTTCAAACAGGATTTTCTCGATAATTACATCCTGCCAATGGGCGGCGCGATTTGGTCTACGCCAGAAGCTGAAATGCTGGACTATCCCGCCCGTAGCTTTTTCCAATTCTTTGAGAACCATCGCCTGATGCACAAAGAACGCCCGAAATGGCGGACGGTTACAGGCGGCTCTCGAAATTATGTCAACGCGGTCGCGGGCCTCCTCGGCGACCGCCTACAACTCAACGCGCCGGTGCAAGCGATTACGCGGTTCGGCGATAAGGTGCGAATTGACATCGAGAACGGACCGACCTCCGTGTTCGATGAAGTCATTATCGCGACGCATTCCGATACCGCGCTGTCGATGCTCGACCACAGTTTTGAGGACCAACGCTTCTTGCTGCGCTCGGTGCGCTATCGCCCCAACACGATCTATCTGCACCGCGATCCAAGCCTGATGCCAAAGAAGAAGGCGGCATGGGCGAGTTGGAATGTGATCAAGCAGAATACACCAAAAATGTGCCTCACCTATTGGATGAATCGCCTGCAAAATTTGCCGAAGGAAAAACCCCTTTTCGTCACGCTCAATCCCGAAACTCCGCCCGCGCCAGAGCTGACCTTCGCGACGATGGAAAAGGCGCATCCGCAATTTGATGCGCCAGCAGAAGCCGCCGTTCGCGCGCTGAAACGTGATCAAGGCAAAGATCATATCTGGCTTGCCGGGGCCTGGATGGGCAGCGGTTTTCACGAAGACGGCCTGAAGTCTGGGCTGTCCTGCGCGCTATCATTGGGCGGGCGCGTGCCATGGACGGCAGAAGGCGTGGACCTGGCCGATTCCGTGACGAATGCTCCGAAAACTGATAAAGTCGCCCTTGGAGCCATTAGATCGTGACGGAGCAACCTGCCCTTCAACTCTTAAAAGGACACACCGTTCATCAACGGTCGCAACCGTTTACGCACCGCTTCCAGTACGATCTCGCTCTGATCGATCTTGATATTGATCGGCTCGACGAGGCCCACGCTCAATCCTCCGTATTTAACATTGATCGGTCTGGTCTGTTCTCATTCAATCGCCGGGATCACGGTGGACGCGAGAACACATCGCTACGGCCTTGGGCGGAAGCTCAATTCTCAAATGCAGGCATCGATCTGGAGGGTGGCCAAATTCGCTTAGTCACCTTCCCACGCCACGCGTTTTACAAGTTCGCCCCAATTTCGCTATGGCTCGGACATGCCCCAGATGGCGAGTTGCGTGGCATCCTCTATGAGGTCAACAACACGTTCGGCGAAACGCATGTCTATGTAGCCGCCACGCCTGACCATGACCGCCATAAGCACGCGACGGAGAAAGTCTTTCACGTCTCGCCATTCTTTGACATTTCGGGTGCCTATCAGTTCACGCTCAAACGGACCGCGGATCAGCTGAGCCTCATCGTCGCCACGACCAAAGACGGCGCTCAATCTCACGTCGCGACCATCTCAGCAAAGGCTGTGCCTGCGACCACGCCCGCTTTTATTGGGCTTGCATTGACGAAGCCCTTTTCAAGCCTTGGGGTCACCGCCGCCATTCATTGGCAGGCCCTGAAGCTGTGGCTCAAAGGTGCAAAATATCATTCAAAACCAAAGCAATCGTCTGTGCGTACAACGATTGCAACACCAAGAAGCGCAGCGCCAAAAGCCGCGCCTATTCCGGAGACCACCGCATGAGCTTTACCACCCTGGATCGCGATATCGAAGAACAGTCGAACCATGTGCTGGCCTCAGCGGAGACGCTTCGCCGCCTCTCAGGCGTGCCCGCGGGATTTCGCCTAGCGGGGATGATGTTGCTCCGGGCGAAGCGCGGAACCATCCGGTTTGATCTTCCTGACGGTCGCCGGGTTTTGTTTGATCATGGCGAACCTGGACCGAATGCAGTGGTTGAAGTCCATGATTTCGGATTTGCGAAGCGCGCGATTGCGGGCGGCGATGTCGGCTTTGCCGAAAGCTATATGGATCAGGAATGGTCGACCCCGGACTTGACATCTGTCCTCGAGTTCTTCTCCGAGAATTTTGAGGCGGCGGGTCAGTTAGCGGTCGGCGGATTCATGGTGCGCATGAGCAATATGGTGCGCCACGTTTTCAATCGAAACTCAAAGGCTGGATCGAAGCGAAACATCGAAGCGCATTATGATCTCGGCAATGAGTTCTATGAGCTCTGGCTCGACGAAACGATGACCTATTCATCAGCGCTTTACACCAATCCAAACCTCAGCCTGGAGCACGCTCAAACGGCCAAGTATGCCCGCATCGCGGACGAGCTGGAGCTATCCAAAGGAAAGTCCGTGCTCGAGATTGGCTGTGGTTGGGGCGGGTTTGCTGAATATGCCGCTAAGACGCGCGGTGCGAATGTCACCTGTCTCACCATTTCGCCCTCGCAGCGTGAATGGGCCCTGGAGCGGATGCACCGCGAAGGACTGAGTGAGAAAGTCGACATTCGTCTTGAGGATTATCGCGATCATCGCGGCAAATATGATGGCGTTGCCTCCATCGAAATGTTCGAAGCGGTCGGCGAGAGCTACTGGCCGAGCTATTTCGGTAAGGTCGCCGAAAGTTTGAATGATGGTGCCAAGGCGGCGCTGCAAATCATCACCATCCAGGACTCATTGTTTCCGCGCTATCGCAAGCGGGCTGATTTCATTCAGCGCTACATTTTCCCGGGCGGTATGCTGCCCAGCGAATTAGCGCTGCGCGAGCAAGTCATGAGCGCTGGGTTGCAGATCCAGGAAACCCATTATTTCGGCCGCGACTACGCCAAAACCCTGCGCCTTTGGGCCAAAGCCTTCGAAGAAAAGTGGGGCCAGATCGCCCCCCTCGGCTTTGATGAGCGATTCCGCCGGATGTGGCGTTTCTACTTGAGCTATTGCGAAGCGGGCTTCGACAATGGCCGCATCAATGTCGGCCATTTCACGCTGGCAAAATCATAAGTCTGACGATGTCGGCCGGCTCTAGTACAGCTCGTTGAGAACATACTCGATCTCTTGACCGCGCACTTCGAAGGCGAGCTTCACCCACCGCGATTGATCATCATACCAGAGATCAACCGTCAGATCGGATTTGAGTCGGTAATGCGTCGTCTCGAGCGCTTCGCCGTTAACCTCGACAATCTCTTCGCCGATGGTTTCAACTTCAATGTCGAGTACCTCGCCCGTTTCAGTGGACAGCATGCGGTCTTGATAGACTTGAAGCCGGTTCCAATGGCTCGACGGGATGATCGAGCGTGGCAACCTTCCATCGAACTTCGTACTCTCGACACGCAGCTGTTCGCCGTCGGTCTCTGCTGAGACTTGACCTTTGCGCCCATCACTGTTCGACGTGCCATTGAGTTTAGCCAATTGGCCATTCGCCCATTCTTCGACGCTGTCCAATCGATACCGGAAAGCGGTAATCGGACCAAACTTCACTTGCAAATCGACATCCGTGGTGACCACGAGGCGGCCATCATCAGTGCGATCAAAAGACAGTTTATGCGTGCCGAACGGTTTGCCCTTACGCAAGACAGTAAAGTCGATTACAGCCCCGTCAGTCGCCACCCAAGGGGCTGGCAAAGAGGTCAGTTCGGCGGTTTCATCTGCCTGTGAACTCAATGCGATAAAGGCCCCCAAAATGCCCGCAATCGCAAATCGCTTCATTAGCTAAATCTCCAAAACGATAGCGCGTCCTGCGCTACGTAACAGACACACATATCGTCGCCATATGCGGCAGGACGATGACGATGCCCTGGTCTTCCGAGGACAAGATCCCCGCGATTATAAACCCCGTGACCATCTTCGAACTTACCTTCAAGCACGACGGTAGCTTCTAACGCGGAGTGGCTGTGCTCTGGGGCCGCTTGGCCTGGGTCAAGGCGCATCAGCTTACCCTTCCCGCGACCGCGCTTGGCATAGTGCACGCCCGAAAGTCCGCGTTTCCAAGGTACAGTCTCGAAATCACCAACGGCAAGTTCGAGGGCTTCTGGGAGGCATTCATGATCGAGCGCCTTGGTTTCATTGGCCCAAAGACCGATCGCGTCGCGGGTCACGTGCCACAGATCAGCTGTGCCGCGGCCCGTTTCCGAGAGCAAAATATGCAGCTCAGCGGCAATCGCCATATCTTTCGACAAGGCTCCGCTCGCATGATCGAGCATAAAGGCGTGGTAAGCGTCAGAATTCATTCAGCAAAACTCATATGACTGTTTTATAGCGGTATACGCGACGTATCCCCATTTGGATCACTCTACGTCAGTTGAATTTCCGCAGCGCTGAGCCTAGCGTGGCGCGGAACGAAAAAAGGCCCCTCATGACCATTACGACTTCTGTTCTCGATCTCATCGGAAACACACCGCTCTTGCGGCTCAATCGGCTATCTGAAGCCACAGGATGTGAGATCCTTGGCAAATGTGAATTTCTCAATCCTGGCCAATCGGTGAAGGATCGCCCAGCCCTAGGCATGGTCCGTGATGCAGAAGCGTCTGGACGTCTCAAGCCCGGCGGCACCATTGTGGAAGGCACCGCAGGGAATACTGGAATTGGCCTCGCCATGGTTGGCGCGGCTCTCGGGTATAAAGTCGTGATTGTCATGCCGCGGACGCAATCGAAAGAGAAGAAGGACGCCGTACGTAATCTCGGCGCCAAGCTCGTCGAAGTGGACGCAGTGCCTTACTCCAACCCTAATCACTATGCGCGATATTCCGGGCGCTTGGCCGAAGAGCTGAATGAGAGCGAACCCAACGGTGCGATCTGGGCGAACCAGTTCGACAACCAAGCCAATCGCAAAGCCCATTACGAGACGATGGGCCCAGAGATCTGGAAACAGACGAACGGAAAAGTTGATGGCTTTATTTGCGCGGTAGGCTCAGGGGGCACTTTGGCTGGTACGGCTATGTCTTTACGCGAGCAGTCCGACGGCAAAGTTAAAATCGGTATTGCTGATCCTGGCGGCGCCTCGCTCTACGAGTATTACAAAAATGGTGAGCTCAAATCTGAAGGCACATCGATGACTGAAGGCATCGGCCAAAGTCGGATCACTGCAAACCTGGAGGACCTGACCGTCGATTATGCCTACCGCGTGCATGATAGCGAAGCGCTGGAGATCTTGTTCGACTTGATCGAAAAGGAAGGGCTCTGCCTCGGTGGCTCGGCGGGTATTAATATGGCAGGCGCGGTGAAAATGGCGAAGGATATGGGACCCGGCCACACGATCGTGACCATTCTATGTGATTATGGCAATCGCTATCAGGATAAACTCTTTAATCCAGAGTTTTTGCGCTCCAAAGACCTACCCGTTCCAGCGTGGTTAGAGGGCTAGTCGATGGCGCGAACCGATCCGCTGGTCTCAGCCAATTGGCTTATGGACAATATCGGATCACCACACATCCAGGTGCTCGACGCCACTTGGGTGCCGCCTTTTTTGACGGATCGACCAAGTGGCAAAGCGCTTTATGCCACGCGGCACATTCCGAACGCGCCGTATTTTGACATCGACGAGGTCGCGGATCCAAACACGTCGTTGAAACATATGCTGCCAAGTGCAACCGTTTTCGGTCAGCAAGTTGGGGCCTTAGGCATCCATAACGATCAGCACCTGATCATTTATGACAGCAATGGCTTCTTCGCCTCCGCGCGTGTCTGGTGGATGTTTCGGGCGATGGGACATGACAAAGTTAGCGTGCTCGATGGTGGGTTAGACGCCTGGATCGCCGCGGAGGGCTCGGCAACGTCCGAAGTCCCATCGCCCGTTCCCGCAACCTTCTCCGCCAAACCGAAACCAGACTTGGTCCGCGATATGAGTGCAATGCAAGATCATATAGAGCGTGGCGACATCTCCATTTTAGATGCGCGTGCCCAAGGGCGGTTCGACGGGACGGCTCCTGAGCCAAGACCTGAGCTGCCCTCAGGGCATATGCCTGGCAGCTTTTGCGTTCCAGTCACATCGCTCTTGGCAGAAGACGGCCGCCTAAAATCCCAAGAAACACTCGTCCCTCTGCTCTCCGACTACATGACGGCTCCGGTCGTAACATCTTGCGGATCCGGCGTCTCAGCCGCGGTGATCTCTCTCGCCCTTGCCCGTCTCGGCAATTGGGACGCGGCTGTGTATGATGGCTCGTGGAGTGAATGGGCCGCCCACCCCGAAAATCCGATCGCGACGACCTCATGAAAGACGATACCAAGATTATCCACACCCGCATCGATCGCGGCCCGATTAACACGGTAAACCCTCCTATTGAGCGCGGCTCGACCGTGCTTCTTCCAACCCGCGAAATTCTTTATGGCGATGGCAAAGTCTACGGTCGGATGGGGCTCACCGTGCATCGAGAGCTCGAAGCGGCCATGTGTACGCTCGAAAACGCAAAATACTGCCGTCTGACCGCCAATGGTTTGCAATCCATCGCACTTGCCGTGGGCGCCGTCTTAGAGGCCGGAGACCATATTCTCATTCCGGACTGCGCCTATGGCCCTAGCCGCCGCTATTGCACACGTCGCTTGTCCGCGATGGGGATCTCTGCGACGCGCTTCAATCCGACCATTGGCGACGGGATAGCGGACTTAGTGCAGGACAATACCAAAGCAATTTTGCTGGAATCACCGGGTTCCCTGACCATGGATATCATGGACACGCCTGCAATCGTGAAGGTCGCGCAGGCGCACGGTTTGCTCACCTTGTTCGATAACACCTGGGGCGCAGGCGTTTTTCATCGCCCGCTCGACCTCGGCGTCGACGTGGTCATGCAAGCGCTCACGAAATATCCGGTCGGCCATGCCGATGCTCTTGGCGGCGCCGTGCTGACAAACAATGCCCGTTTGAGCAATCGGATTGCCATGTGCAGCGAGGATTGGGGCATTTCACTTGGACCTGATGACGCCTATTCGGCCCTAAGAGGGCTGCGCAGTCTGCACACACGATTGAAACAGCACGAAGCGAGCGGGTTTGACGTGGCGCGCTGGCTGGAGACGCGTCCCGAAGTCGCGAGCGTGTTGCATCCAGGACTGGAGAGCCACCCAGAACACGCGCTATGGAAACGCGATTTTAACGGTGCGAATGGGCTTTTTTCGATCATCCTCAACGAGACATCCACAACACAGCTCGATCAGTTCTTAGAAGCTATGACATTGTTCGGGATGGGGTTCTCATGGGGAGGCTTTGAAAGCTTGCTCATCCCCTGTGATGATCAATTGAATCGTATTGAAGGTGACCGAATTCACGACCGGCAGGGGCCGCTGCTGCGGATACATGTGGGTTTAGAAGATCCCGAGGACCTGATCGCCGACCTAGAGCAAGCCTTCGCCGCAATGCACGCTTAGCGCACTTGCCCGCGCACTTGGCCTTGGTGCAAAGCGCAGATCAATGTGAACAGACGCCGAGACGTGTCAAAATCGACTTTAACCTTCCCTTCGAGCCGTTCGGCAACGAGGTCTGAGCCTTCATTGTGAATCCCTCGGCGCGCCATATCAATCGCTTCGATTTGATGCGGCGTCGAGCTGCGGATTGCATCGTAATAGCTCTCACAGATCATAAAATAATCGCGGATCACGCCGCGAAACGGCGTCATGGAGAGCAAGAAAACATGCACGGGATCGCCGGATTCGGTTTTGATCTCGAACACAAGCTTACGCTCTTGCATCGACAATTTCAGGCTGTACGGGCCGTCATTCTTACCTTCGACTTCGAAACTATTTTCTTCGAGCAGATCAAAAATCGCGACGCGCCGTTCATGCTCAGCGTCGGGACCAGACGCTGCAAGCGTATCATCATCAATATCCACGCTGACCAGTCGATGTTCGGTCATTCTTGCTTTCGCGTCTTAGCTTTCGTTCGTCCGGATCGATACTGACCGCGCGTGCGCTGGCAAGCCCTCTGCCTCGGCGAGACGAAGCGCTGCCGGCGCCAATACGGCGAATCCTTCCGGACCCGCCTTTTGTACACTCATTCTTTTTAGAAAGTCATACAAACCGAGTCCGGAACTAAATCGCGCAGCCCGACTGGTCGGTAAAACGTGATTAGAACCAGTGACATAGTCGCCGAGCGCCTCGGGTGTATGGTGCCCTAAAAAGACTGCACCGGCGTGTTTGATCGAAGGCAAGAGCGCTTCAGGGTCGGCAATCGCCAGTTCCAAATGCTCGGCCGCGATCTGATTCGCCACAGATGCGGCCTGTTCAAGCGATTCCGTGACGATGAAGGCGCCGTGCGTATCCCACGCCTGACGGGCACGCGCCTCCGTCGATAGAGTTTTCAACTGGCTTTCCACAGCCTCATCCACAGACTTGGCCACAGCTTCATCAGTGGTGATCAATATTGATTGCGAGCTGGTATCGTGTTCGGACTGGCTCAACAAATCGGCGGCGATCCAAGCAGGATTAGCGGTTTCATCAGCAATCACGAGGATCTCGGACGGCCCTGCAATCGTATCAATCCCAACTTGACCGAAAACTTGGCGCTTGGCCTCGGCGACATAAGCGTTTCCAGGCCCGACTATTTTATCCACAGGCTTTAGCCGCCCTGCCCCATAAGCGAGTGCCGCCACGGCCTGCGCGCCGCCGACGGGATAATATTCATCGACGCCAGCTTTCAGTGCAGCATAAGCGACGGCTGGCGCGAGTTGTCCTTTGGGGGCCGGGGCAACCATAACCACGCGCTCAACCCCCGCGATTTTGGCTGGCACAGCATTCATCAAAACCGAACTCGGATAAGACGCGAGACCGCCAGGAACATAGACGCCGACACTGTCGAGCGCGGTCCACCGCCAACCGAGCTGCACGCCTGTATCATCGGTGAATTGGTGATCACTTGGCCGTTGTTGGCTGTGATAGGCGGCGATCCGATCCGCCGCAAAATCGACGGCCGCTTTCAAATCGTCCGGACAGGCATGCGCGAGGCGATGCAAATCAACATTATCAGATTGCAGCGTGGTCGGATCGAGCACCAGTTCGTCAAACTTCGCCGTATAGCGTGCGACGGCTTCTCCGCCATTGTTTCGGACATCCGCAATGACGTCACGAACCGTTGTCGCGACATCTTCAACGGCGCCGCGGGGCTCGGCCAAAAAGGCTGCAAAATCAATGTCAAAGCTCGCTTTGCGAGCATCAAAGGTGCGGGCCATGGCTATCGCCGTTTCTTATCATGATCCGGCCGTTGCCGGGTCGTCCACTCATATGCGCTGTCGAGCAAAGTGGCATCAATGGCCTCAACTTCAAGCGCGAGTTCGCCATCCCCTGCGAAAAGGATTGAAATCTTACCGCCAGGCGGTTCCTCTGCCGGGTCAAATGAGAGCGCCAGGACTGAGAAAACCATATCCGGATCCGCTTTGGTGACGGCGCGGGTTTTGACGCTCAAAACACCATCGAAGGCGAGCAAAGCGCGAACGCGTCCCTGAGGACCACGCTTAGACTTTGAGTCCTCCCATTGGAACCGATTGAGTTCCAGCGTAAAACGCCGACGCTTGCGATCGAATTTCAGGTTTTCCGCTTTAAGAACAGCGTCTTGAACAGCGCTGGAAATCACTTCCAAGTCAGCCATGTCCTCTGCGATTAATCGCAATGCCCTGCCCTCAGCCATTCCGTCCTCTAGTCTCCGTCCACCCGCTCAATCTGAGCGCCGCAGCCGGAGAGTTTCTCTTCCAATCGTTCAAACCCGCGATCTAAATGATAGATCCGGTTCACCTGTGTCTCACCTTCCGCTGCGAGTCCAGCAATCACAAGTGAGACAGAGGCGCGCAAGTCTGTCGCCATCACTGGCGCACCGCGGAGTTGTTTGACGCCTTTGACAATCGCTTCCTTGCCACGGACTTGAATATCAGCGCCCAAACGCGACAGTTCCGGTGCGTGCATGAACCGGTTTTCGAAGATATTTTCGCGGATCACGCTCGTGCCGTCAGCAATCGTCATCAGCGCCATAAATTGCGCTTGCAAATCCGTCGGAAAGCCAGGATGCGGCTGCGTGTCGACATTGATCGCTTGCAAAGCCGAGCCATTGCGTTGCACGCGGATCGTCGCGTCTGCCTCACTCGCCTCAACGGTAATCCCGCAGCGCTGCATGGCGTCAATCATGGCCCCGAGCGCTTCGACCGGTGCGCCTTCGAGCGTCACATCTCCCCCCGCCGCGGCCGCCGCCATGGCATAGGTGCCGGCTTCAATTCGGTCTGGCATGACTGAATGCTGCGTGCCGGACAGCGACTCGACGCCCTCAATCAGGATCGTCGCCGTCCCCGCACCACTCACCTTTGCCCCCATCTTGTTGAGGCAATCTGCAAGATCAGCGATTTCAGGCTCACGGGCGGCGTTTTCAAGCTTGGTCTCGCCCTTCGCCAGGGTTGCTGCCAACATGGCATGCTCAGTCGCCCCCACAGAGACGAACGGGAATACGATTTTCGCGCCCCTTAGCCCGTGGATCGCGGCTGCCTTCACGTACCCGGCTTCGACTTTTAAGTCCGCGCCCAAACCTTCCAGCGCCTTCAAGTGCAAATCGACCGGGCGGGCGCCAATGGCGCAGCCTCCGGGCAATGAGACGGTTGCGTGTCCCTCACGCGCCAGCATCGGACCGAGCACGTTGAAGCTCGCCCGCATCTTCCGGACCTGATCATAAGGCGCGATCGTGGAGGTCAGTTCCGCCGCGTTCAGGCGGCACTCACTGTCCCCTTTCGGCCAATACACTTCGACCCCTAAACTCGCCAGCAGCTGGCTGAGAAAGCGGGTATCCGCGAGATTTGGCATATTGGTGAGCGTCAAGGGCTCGCGCGTCAGCAGGCAAGCCGCCATGAGCTTCAACGCTGAATTTTTAGCGCCAGAGATCGGGATCGTTCCGCTAAGCCTCTGGCCGCCGGTGATTCTTAAACTGTCCATGCTGCGCTTCTATAGCGGGGCAGACGGCGAACGGAAGGCGCAATTGCGGCAGCTTCGCAGCGGGCTGGAAATAGGCTTTGACAAATTATCGAATATCGATATGTATAACGCCATGACAGCACGAATGAATGGCTTTGAACCTGGCGACGTTGTTGCGATTCCCTTTGGCATCGGACTCTCGCATTATGGCATTGTTACCGCGTCCGGCACGGTGATTTCAAACTCTCGAAAACATGGCGGCGTCATCGAACAGAGCTTTTCTGAGTTTTCCGATGGCAAGCGCGTGCGTTTGTGCGAAAGCGTTGGCGGCCTGGAAGGGGTGGTTGCGGCTAATCGCGCCCGGCGGGCCAAGGGAAAATCATATCACCTCGCCGAATCAAATTGCGCGCACCTCTCGCGTTGGAGTCACCGCCAGAAGCCGACCTCGATCCAAATCGCATCTGCGACCGCGCGCACGCTGGCTGATATGGTGTTTGGCTACAAACGCTAATCCGCAGCAGGTTTCGGCTTTTCGTCGGTTTTCGCTTTACGGGTCGCGGCCTTGCGCCGTTTGAGATTGTCGCGCAGCGCCGACTTCAATCGTGCCTCACGCTCTGGGGTTTTGGTTTTGTCAGCCATGATTGCAGTCTTTGTCCAGAAACCATCTTTTCATCTGGTTCTGCTTAAGCTAATCCCGGCCAACATGAAAAGGCCGCGGTAGCTCAGTGGTAGAGCGCATCATTGGTAATGATGAGGTCGGGAGTTCAATTCTCCCTCGCGGCACCACCCAATTATCCCAAACACCTGTTTTCAAACGCATTAAATAAATCGCGCTCAATTCGTGTTACCTTTTATGTACATATTTAGCGCCGGAAAGACTGATGTAACTCACGTTCGATTACGCGCTCGATTCTGAATAACTTCAAACGTAGACGCTCAAAGGTTGTGCTGTGCATACCCTTAGGTTTGGCCATGCCATAGCACTCGTCAAAGCGCACGCCTCCTAGCTTGGCGCTGATCTTATCCCACTCTCTCCAGAGCTTCATGTTTTGTGGCTCTCGCCTCGACTTGTAGGTCAGACCTGCACAGTCTCGGCAGATCAGACGATAACGGGGTAAATACAGGTGCCAGCGCGCCGTCCCGCAGCGCGGACACCGGAATAGGTTCGCGTCACCGCCGATCGCTCTAGACCGCGCTACGAAGCTCAGGTCTTGAGCATATTCGTCGGGATATGGACTACCCACAGCCGTTGCGTCGGCAACAGATAACCGGCCTCGATCAAACCGAAAGGCTAGCTCGAGCTGAACCATACCATTCATTGACCATGTTATTTTGCGTTCTGCGCCTTGTCTGAAATACCCCAAACGGCGGAGCTCGTGCACGTCCAGCCGCCGCACCTCATCAGTCGTAAGATCATACTTAAGGTTCCAGCCACCGCTGCCACAGCCGCCCATGGCCTCACCTTTTGTCGAAATGTTCGGTCGAGTTTGCCGAAATGCCCGCGAAAATCGTTCCGGGCCGATCCCGTAGGTTACTTCGACTTCCAGAACCCGAGATATCAATCGGTGATCCCAGTGTCGCCGGTTTCTGCAAAACCTGAATAACTTTTGCCAAGCACGCACATAATGTGGTTGGAGCAATGTGGCGACACTGGAAACACTCGCGAAGGTCAGACACTGGCATCATCTACGACCTCGTCTGTCTTGATTGCACAGCGGCGTCAGTTTGATGCCATAAAAGTGATTGCCAGACTTGCCAGTCCTAGAGACCGACAACCCATCGACCTGGTGAACCTTCGCGCGTCCTGTGAACTGTGATTGAGTTGGCACCTTCGAATCAGATACGCCAACGTCTTGGGCCCAAGCCCTGAAGACGCGATAGACGTCCTTGGCGTTGTATCTGTTGCTCTTCTGACCGGTGATTTCCACCACATCTTCATCCTCAAAGAACGCTGCGACGAGGTCACTTTCAACAATCCATTCCGACAATCGGCGCTGACCGGAGTGTGTGCTGGTGAAATGGCGTTGCTTCATCAGCCGACATGCCCCGTCGACGGCAAATGCCAATAAAAGCTCTACCTCATTCTTCGCCGTCTTACGCCCAATATCAACGATGCGCTCGCTGGACGGAATTCTTCGCTCAAATGTCAGCACTTGAAGCCGTCGCCGCACGCCGCGATCCATGCCGTCTTTGAAGGTCGGAAGCACATTTGTCGCGAAGACGTGAAGCGCCTCAGGGTTAAACTCAAATGGCTCGCGATACACAACCTTGCCGCTGACGCGATCACCAGAAACCACCGCTTTGAATTTGTCGGATGTGATGGCCTCGTGACCGAGCTCATCGGCTGTATTCAACCAGACCCCCGACAGTTGCGCTCGTCGCTGCTCCTTGTCCATTTCCGCGGGCGTAACAGACGACACAGAGTGTCTAGGCAGCAACGATCGCATCAACTCCAGCCATTGCGATTTACCATTGGCAGCTGTTTCACCAAGCAGGATGATCGTCTTCGGCGATGGAATACGCGTTGACAGTGCAAACAATGCAGCGCCTATGAGTTCTCCCATCAGGTCCACCTTCAATGAGTACTCTATATCTTCGCCGAAGCAGCCTTCACAAAGCCGCCAGAGCAGGCTTTCCGCTGGTATTGGGCCGAATTTCTCATTCACCCAAGCAACGTCGATAAAATGGCGCTGTCGTTGATCCGGATTATGCGGAACAAGCTCGGGCTCGCCATGTTCATTGATCGATATGAACCCGGTCGCACAGGCGACGCCAATAGACGCGTAAGCAAAAAACTCAGGTTCGCTTAGTTCAAGCTCTAAGAGCTTCATCACGCTTTTACGTTTCGTATCGGTGAGCTTGTACCGCGCGTCCTTGCCACTATCGGTGCGGTATTCGCAGCCATCGTATCGTTTCAAGAAGACATGGAATTCTCGCTCAGTGAGCTTAACCCAATGGGTAGTAGCCCATACATAAATATCACCTTCCGAGAAGACCACCTGGTTGAACTTGACCTTGAGGTCGCGTGCAACGCATTCCGCCACCTCCTGATCGGAGCCGAGCTCGAGTTTCATCTGTACAATGTCGCAAGCTTCAGCGGTCTCAATCGCCTTGCGTAAGCCATCTGGTCCACCCCTGCGCAAAATGTCGTTGGCATCAGTCATCGCAGAGAACTTTCAGCTCGGCGCTCACGCCTAGACCAGTGAGTGCGCGGATCAGCCGGGTCGCACCATCGACGCCAGCTTTGTCGCCGTCCGCGAGGATTATGGGGCTACATTCAATACGCGCGATTGCTGCTGCCAGGCCTTTCATATGAGAAGCCGACCCTGCGGCCCAGACACCGCTGCCTGTCGCATGTTTTACGGAAAGTGCATCTTCGATGCCTTCGACGATATACAACGCTTTATCGACGCCGATGGGAGCCAATGAGAGGGGCAGACCAGAAACGGGCCCGAGCATCCGTTTATCGAGGCGACGCAACCCGTCGTCAGAGAGACGCGTCAAGTGAATCGCCCTGACACCGTCGCAAAGCGGATCCTGACCGAACGCCGTAATCATGGCGTGTGGAAACCTATCCTTCTGCGGCAGGTATCTGATAACGCTTGGAATGGTTGCGCCAATTCCTCTTCCAGTCGTTAGGTATTGCTCAACTGGTGTTCCGTATGCCTGAACAGAGCTGGACCATAGGAAACGCGCAATGTCAGATTTGTCTTTTGGCGTTCTTACGGTGCGTCGTTTGGGCGTGATATTCCCGGCGCTTCGAAGTTCTTTGAACCCGCATCGAATACAATACACCCGTTCGCTTCCATCCGGCTGAACCCAAACGCCCAGAACCTCACGAACTCGATTGCGAGCCTCATTCCGACAGGGTCCGCATTCGGGACAAGGCTGACGGAAATCTGGGGGCCTGCGCTCCTTAAGCTGCATCTCTTGCCTCCTTGGCGAGAGAAAGGAACTGAGTGACCTCACTCTCAGACCATCGTGTAAGATGACCGAGCTTTATCGGCTTTGGGAACGTATCCGCCGCGACCCATCTCCAGATTGTCGGCACGCTACAATTCAGTAAGGCCGCGCAATCTTTGACTGTGAGCCACCTTTCAACGACCTGGAATGATTTCGAGCCGTCTTTGACCATTTGCACCTCCATGCGAAGTCATGAAATCTAGTGATGCAATGGAGATATCAGCCGACGGCACTCCGGTGCAGGCCCGAAAAAGTGCGCGCACAACATATTGATTTTTATTGATTACTTCTTTCTTCTGTGAAATTTCAGACCAAGTTCGCTCGACGCCTTGTCTTGGTTTCCATCGCAGATTCCATGTCGTCGATTTGCGCCAACTGCCCCGCCCGAGTTCTTATTGCATAGCAAAAGGCGTTTTCGATCTCATCTCGATCACATGCTTCGGCCAAGTAAGGGCGCTTACATCGGAATGGCAGTCGCTGTACAAATAGCGAGTCCTGGTACGAGATTGGGTTATCAGCTTCGAACTCGGTTTGCCACTTGCTTAAAGTACGGGTGGACCGAGGCACACCATATCGCCCCATGACCTTGGACACGTTTCGCCGCGACTTATCAACTCGGCCTTCAAAAATCCGCTCAAAGTAACTGATCGCAATAACCGCATCCTTCTTGATCATCTCGCAGATGGATGACTTCGGTGGTAAATGATTGTGCGGCATAAAGGCGTCTGGGTACCTACCGTTTTTTGGCTTTTGCAGCTCGACTTTTAGCGCCTCGATGGTCTTTGAAAGCACCGTTGCCCGCCAATTTTCGATTGGATTCACTCCTCCCACCAACTCAAGGAAAAGCCCGTCTAGAGTGTTCATAAGATGTATGGCCCGGTCCAAGTCGGCCGGTACGAATTCACCGAGTCCAGGGTATTTGTCGAGCCAATTCACCTTTGCGGGCGGGTCTAAACCCGCAAGTGTCGGTCCTTCGAATTGATCGAAAAAGGCAACCAAACGGTCGTTCAAAGTCATAGCGGTGTGCTCCAGGCGCTTAGGGTTTATTTGAAGCACTGAGATCATGGACCGTCAAAACTGTAGCTGGTGCTATGTCCGCTTTCGGCGTCAAAGCGGACATAAGCTGTGCGTCTCAAAACGCCCTAAAATGGACGCTTGCTGAAAACGAGTTTTGCTATTTGCCGAGTGAAGAACACCACAATAGGATCGGCAAATGGAAACGAGCGCAGCCGATCTTATCGAGCAACTGAGAGCACGAAGCAGTAAAGACCCGTTCGACGTTGCGGCAAAACGAATGGTCCCTGCGGAGATGGTCATAGGAGTTTCAACAAGTGATGTTCGCGCGCTCGCGAAGACGACTGCCAAAGACCGCTCGCTTGCAGAGGAGTTATGGTCCTCACAATTTATCGAGGCCAAAGCTTTAGCAATTTTATTGTTGCCACCCAAACGCATCGACAACGCCCTAATCGAGACTTGGGTTGCGGAACTTAGTGATTGGAGCACCTGTGATCTGTTCGTCAAAGCCATTATGGCGCGTCGAGCAGATGCAATAGATTGGGGCGTGAAATGGGCTTCTAATGCTCGCCTCTACACGAAACGAGCAGGCCTCGCTTTGATCGCCAATTATTGTATGCGGGCGGAGATGTTCGACGATGATATTTCAACTTTGATAATATCCACCATCCGGCAATCCGCACCGGATGATAGAGATCATGTCCGCCAGGCGTCTTGCTGGGCCCTTAGAGAGTTCGGAAAGAGTAACACCGATAACCACGAACAAGCTTGTATTTTCGCTGTGGAGCTTATCGATAGCGGTCACGCAGAAATGGCTTGGGTTGGCAGATGCGCCTACCGCGAGCTCGAAGATTTAATCAAAGTGCCGGAGCGAAGACGATTGATTTCTCGGAAATCTAAAACAGGCATGAAGTACGCAGACTAATATGATTTGGGTATCCTTAATTCGCGCCAGAGCGGACACTCGGATTTTCAGAAACGCGAGCAAAAGAAGACATTAGCTGAACGGCTTAAACCGCCCTAAAACGGACGCTCGTCATGTCTGCTTCGGGGCGAGTTTAAGCCGCTCGCAGATGCCCGCAGTTCGGACTTTGTTGCCGTTCACAATGTTGTACTAATAGCACCGTCAGAATCGGGGAGTCGAGAATGACAATGAGCCAAGATGTATTCTTTAAGGCCGTCGCCGCGCGACAGATACCCCGGATCCGGCTGGCGGGTATCGTGATCAACGAAAATTCTGTTCTCGTTCAACAACCAGCCGATGATCCATCATCGTTTTATGCGTTCATTGGCGGTGAATACGAAGTCGGTGACACATTTGAGAGTCGGTTGCGAAAAGAGTTTGACGAAGAAACCAACGCTCAAATCGTTGATTTAAAATACCTGTTTTGTGTCGAAAACCACTTCCACTACCGCGGTAAACTCATCCAACAGGTAGAGCATTACTTCGCAGTTACACTGAACCGGAGCGATATCGTCAGTCGGGAAGATCAGCTTACACAACACTGGCTTCCGCTTGACGAAATCAGCGCCTTCGAACTTCGCCCTTTTGTCGTCAGAGATGCGCTTGCAGACGGGAGCTATCTAAATTCGAGGTACATGGTTCAATCGCCAGAGTAACGGCCGGAATGGGTCAGAAAGCGGACACTGGATGAGCGTCCAGTTTGGGACGATTTTGAGCTGCTCAGCTAATGTCTGCTGCCAGCGTCAAACTGGACATCAGCTCAGTGTCAAAAAAGTCTGGATTGGACGGCTAATAAAGTTTCTCTCGCCTATAACCGAATTGAAGCACAAATAAGCGAGGGTGTACCGGAGCACATACTGTCCAAGGTAATTTACATCCGTTTCATCGTGGCAAGTAGGGACGCTTGTTGCTACTTTTTCCAGTCCGAGGAGACCGAAGCCCGCTGTTTTTCAAGCTTCAAGCTTTTGTGGCGCGAAAAATCTCGGGCGGAAGAGCCAGACGACGAGCGCGCCAACACCTAAAAGTATGATTGTGAACGTGCCGACCCAGCCCAATACGGGGACCCGCGAAATCACTGTGGCCAGAAAGGCGCCAAACGCGGCTGCGATAACGCGGTTCGAGACCCGGGTTTCGCCGCCTCTTCCGAGCACGAACAAAGCGGCGCTGCCGAGTACATAGACACCAAGGAAATAACCCAAAAGCGCGCCAAGCGCTGCGATGAGCAGCGATATCGGCACGAGGATGAAGGCGATCCCTGTAATCAACAACACGATGGCTGACCCGATCGCGGCTGACATTGCCAAGAAGCCCAGCCAAAAAGTTGAGAACGGACGACGGAACGTAACATCGCGTGAGCGTGTCACAGGAGTTGGCAATAGGACTGCAATCATCGAAACGACGATCAACACAAACACCAATCGCGTCAGAAATTTCATAACCGGATGATCGCGGTCCCAGATTTCGAGGTCTTCGACTGCCGCACTCGACCCGGGCGCCGGGCGACGTTCAATTCGATCTTGCGAAATCACGCTCGAGGGGATTTCAGTGGATCCGGTGGTTTCTTCGAACACCACGAGGTTGCCCTCAATGATGGCATCTTCCGAGAAGGTGACCTGACTGGCAGACAGGCTGACATCGCCTTTGACTTGCGACTCAAATTGCACTCGGTCGCCAGTTATCAGAGTGTATCCCTCGACTTCGCCCGTTAGAGCAACTTTGGTGCCCGTGATGCGCAGATCCCCGCCGACATCACTCACTGCGATATCATAGCCCGCCAGCGTTGCGTCACCGGACACAGGAGCGCCGATTGTGATGACCATGCCGGCCGCATATAGATCTCCTCCGACGGCACCATTCACAAGTATTCGGCGCCCTGCAAAATGACCCGAGCCCGAAATCGCGCTTTCGCTGCGGATCACGTGTCCAGACATGAACAAATCATCTATGCCGGTAACTTCATGGACAGGGGATGGGCCTCCGAGGAATCGGTCTGTTCCGACATCGAACGGCGCCTGCGCTGCTGCGACCGGCGATATGAGTAACCACACACACCATAGAAAAATGCAGAGCAGAAAGGCTTTCTGGCGCATCCGATTTATTGCTTCAGGAGTGTGCATGTCGCGCCTCCAGGTCCAGAATAGAGTTCAGCTCTGCAATCGCCGCATCGTCGTGTGACGGGATGATTAAGAGGTCTGGAAGACTAGACTTTAACCGACGAACCTTGGCGTATGTGGTGCGCAACTGTTTCGGATCACCGGTTCCAGGCACGCGATCCTGAAGAATCGCATCCGCGCTATATGCCAAGTCGCCTACTAAGAGCAAAGGCGGTCCCAGCGATGAGCGCACCAACATTGAGAGCGAGCCTGGCGTATGACCGGGTGTCGGTAGAAGGACCAATGCGCCATCGCCCATGACGTCATAAGTCCCTTCAAAATTCGAGAGTAGCGGACTTTGACTCGCTTTAAATTCGATCGGCACCCAGTTCGACTCGGATATCGCGAGATGCTCTTTTAAAATCCACTCGCGTTCGGGGTGCGGTTGCGAAACCTGCGCCCACTCTGCTTCGCTCACCAAGAGCTCCGCCTCGGGAATATCGGAGATGCCCCCGACATGATCAAAATGCAAATGAGAGATGATGGCTTTGCGAACCTTATGCGGATCAAAACCGCCGGCGCGCAGTTTTGCCCCGAGCTTCTCATACGCCTCGATCTCAAACCTGAAAATGCGTTTCAGAAGAACACGGCCAATTGCTTGTGAGATATAGTTTGGATCGCTCACAATCGCGGGATCGAGCCCGGTATCAAATAAGACCAATCCGTTCTTATGTTCGAACAGAAAGACGCTGATAGGTAATCCAACCCAGCTTTGTGAAGTCAGCACCCACCAGAGTTGTGGCAGGATGCTGCCATTGCGATGCTCTTTATGTTGAAATCCGCGCCCCGTAGAGAAGGTGTGAACGGCGCGAATGGCGGTCTCGTCGAAGTTTGAATTTGCCGCCTCAGTCGTACGCAAAGTCGCGGGTATCACCGAGCTTTCTCCATCAAAGGACGTGGATCGGACCTTTCGTTTAGCTGTTTCGCAATGAACATTCGCTTGGGCTCCCAGAGACTATCGTGCGTCCGTCTCTGCGTAAAAAGCTGAAACGGGCGAGCTTTGATCTCGATCAACAAATCCAAGACAGCGGTTTGATCAGGGTCAATGCATCCAGTCCGTGCGCCAGTAATCATTGCGGTAACGCAAAACAGGATCGCACCATGAGTAAAGGATTTGAAACGATAGTTGCGGCCATTGATATCGATGATGACCTTGGCCATGCGGTTTTGCAGACAGCCGTGGATTTGGCCGGTCGTTATGGCGCGAAACTCCACGTCATCGACGCTTGGCCGAAACTGGTGGATATCGGCTTCCCGTATGCGCGCCGAGCAGAAATTGTAGAGATCAAAAAGCATGAAGCCGAGCGACAAGAGCGATTGTCAGCGCTTGAGACGCGCGTAGCGCGGGTTTCGCCCAACGCGATCGTTATGGCTCCAGTGGGTGACAAGTCCGACACTTTGGAAACCTATCTTAAAAACGAGAAGGCGGATCTTCTGGTCATAGGGTCTCATCAAAAAGGGTCGCTGGAAAAACTGTTCAGCGGATCCGTCTCTGCAGAAATGCTCCGCCATGCCCCATGTGCGGTTTTGGTCGTAACCAAAGCGTATGCGGAACGTTTGTCTTGAATGCGCATTCATGATCACGGATGGAGACCATATCGGCGCTCGAACGCTTGCTTGAGCAAGGAGTTAGTGGCGGCTTTGATCGGCATCAAGGCGCGACGCCAGCAAGCCTGAGAAAGCTCAATTTGGCAATTGCCTAATGAGGAGCTTGAATCATGAAATGCGCGATCCAGTCAAACTTAAGTTACGCGCTCGCTGCCAGCGTCTTGGCGTTGGTGCTTTCCGCCTGCCAACCAGCCAGCGGGACTTATACGTTTCCAGAAGGGGATCTCGGGAAAGGCCGTCAAACTTTCATCGATATGGGATGTATTTCCTGTCACACGGTCGATGGCGCGCGCGGCTTGCGAGATGGCATGGATGAGGCCGAACGGACGATCGTACTAGGCGGCGAGAAAGACCGCACTTACACGTATGGTGAGCTGATGACGTCTATCGTGAATCCATCACATCAAGTCTCGCAAACCCGGCTCGGCACGATGGTGCAGGCGGATGGTGAGACCTTGATGCGTAACTATAATGACATCTTAACGATCAATCAGTTGATTGACTTGGTGACGTTCCTGGAACAGCATTACACGCTCGAACCATTTGATCGCACGGATTATCGATCCTACGCCCCGATCAATTAGCGTTTACACTCGCGAGCAGCGCAGTTTTGAGCCTCGCAAATGCCTGTCGGGCGACGGCACTGGCCTCGCCCGACATGGGCTGCAGCCTATACCCACTTCCCTTTAATGGGAATGCGTTTCGCTGCCGTTTCGGCATCCTCCGGTTTGGCGATCTTCACGGTTAGCACACCTTTTTCATAGTGTGTTTCGACATCATTTTCTGACGGTGTGAACGGCAAGCGCATCGCCCGCTGGAAGCTGCCATAGCTGCGCTCAACCACGCGCTTATTTTCACCTTCACCTTCTTCGGTTTCAGAGTGACGTTCGCCTTTCAAAGTCAGCACGTCGTCGTGCAGCTCGAGATGAACATCCTCTTGTTCGATGCCAGGCAGGTCTGCTTTCATAGTGAAATGAGTTTCGCTTTCGCTGACATCGATGCTGGGAGCGAAATCAGCAAATCGTCCAAACCGATCTGTCGCATCGAGCTCAAAGAACCGGTTGAACCAGTCATCAATGTCGGTTCCGAAGACGGAACGAGGGCCGTTGCCAGATCTCGTCATCGCGTTAGATCTGAACGGCACTAAAGGATTGAAACGCATGATAATTCTCCTTTCGTGCGATATAGTTTTGGCCACAATCGGCCATCCATTGAGATAGGAAGGGCGCGCCTGATCGTTATAAGTAGAATCACGCAGGACTGGTCTTAGGACGAGCGGTCCGGCATCTGCAGGACAGCGCTCTACTCTGATTGTAAGCGCTCCAGATAATACAGCAGCGCATCCACATGATGTGGCTCAAAGGCCCATTCCGGCATGTCCGGATGCCCGGTGATGGTACCTTCCGTCAGCGGCCCGCGAAGGTCCTCCAAGTGTAGGTGTTTTGAAAGATCCCGTAGCGCAGGCGCATCTGGGTGCAGGCTTTGGTCATTTGCTTTGATCGCATGACAGCTGGCGCAAAGGTTTTCAACCATCGCTTCGCCTTGGCCCATAAGCTCCGCGACCGGGGTCTCGTTCTCCATCTCGAGCGCAGGCTCAGCAGACTCTTGCGAGCAGGCGGCCAGTACATTCATAGCGATCACGACCATCGCGGATATTGCACTGGCAGAACAGATACCTCGATCAATCATAATCGCCTCCTGATAAGCTTGGCACCGCAATCGGCGCGGGACCATTCCCAATTACTCCCGTATAATCTTGGCGCGCAGGCTTTCTTCCAGATCGCGTGCCGAGAACGCTAAGGCTTCATCTTCGGGCGGATTACCATGATGCAAAGTCATAAAAGCGATGGCTTCATATCGTTTGGTTTCCTGCAGCGTACCCGACGGATTGCAGATGTAGCCATAGCCGCAATATGGAAACATTTGTCCATAGTCGCCGCCTGTGGGGCATGGCTGATCGATGGTGCTGTGATACTCGGTGTGGCATTCGGTCCCCATGTTTATGACTTGGAAATAGTCATACTCTTGCTCGAGCGTGATCTCGGCCATGCGATACAAGAGGAAGTCTTCAACCGCATTCTGCGGAGTTGATGCGTCGCCATTATAGGATACGCGATAGCGATTCTCCTCGATCTTCTGTTGTGAATAACCAAATCCACTCTCGTCAGTGACGGGTTGATACACCGGCACAGACGTACAGGCTGCGATCATCAACGCGACGACAGCCGTAAAACCACGGACCAACATTGTGCTCTCCTTTCTTTATAAGGGTCTGCCCAGCGGGCAGCTGAACCTGACTTTGCGGCGTTTTGCCGAACGCACTTTGAGCCAGGTCAAACGCATCAGTTTCGAACTGTTACATCGTCCGCATTCGGAGGACTAATGCTCGATCTCAACACACTTATAGGTCTGACCACCTCGCTCGGTGTGGGTTTGCTTATTGGTCTTGAGCGCGGCTGGAAAGACCGGGAAGATCCTGAAGGCAGCCGTGTCGCGGGCTTTCGCACAATCGGTCTGATTGGTTTGTTTGGTGGTCTCAGCGCCTTGATAGATCGAGGCCAAGGCTTTGTATTGGCGGGCGGCTTGGTTGGCATCGCTCTTTTGCTTAGACAAGGCTATAAAGGCCAGCTCGAAACCTCTGATGAAGTCAGCGTTACCACATTGATGGCTGCGCTTTTGTCGTATGTTCTTGGTGCCGTCGCTATTGTAGCAAGCCCGCAAATCGCTGCGATGGGCGGCGTCATAACCACCTTCCTGCTTTGGATCCGCGTGCCGTTGCACGCATTTCTAGATCGCTTGAGTGAAGCGGAAATCAGTGCATTTTTAAGATGGCTTTTAATCTCAATTGTTGTCCTACCAGTGCTGCCGAATCAGGACTTCGGTCCGTTCGAGGCGCTGAATGCGAGAACGATTTGGCTCATGGTCGTCTTGATTAGCGGCTTGAGCTTTCTTGCTTATGTCGCCGCCAAATGGTTCGGACAAAAAAGTGGCGTGTTGCTCACCGCCTTTCTCGGCGGCTTGGTGTCTTCAACAGCTGTTACGGTTGCAATTGCCCGTATGTCGCGAGAAGAAAAACTGGCGCGTGGAGTAGACCTGTCGGCGATCAGTTTGTCTTGGATGATGATGTTGATCCGAACAGGCTTTGTTGTCGGTGTGCTGGCCCCGAACGTATTCAAAGACCTGGCGCCGACTTTGGTTGGTATGTTAGCCATGATCGGCGTCGGATTTCTGATTTCATTCAGTCGTGCCAATGAGTCGGACACAGCAGATGATGTTACCTTAAAGAACCCGCTGGACCTTACCGAAGCTGCGACGTTTGCGATCATCTTGACGCTTGCACTTTTGCTTTCAAAAGGCGCGGCGACCGTGTTTGGCAGCCAAGCCCTATTATTCGTTTCATCCATCACGGGCGCGATTGATATTGAGGCCGTTTCCTTGACTGTGCCGCAACTCGTTGAGTCAGTCATCTCCAAGCGAGCCGGCGTCATGGCGATCACCTTTGCGATCATTTCCAACACGGCGTTCAAAGCAGCGCTGTTCCTAATCGTTTCCAGGGGTCGAAACCGATACTCGGTCGGCTGTTTGAGCATTGCAACAATTGCCGTCGGTGGATCAGGACTCTATTTCAGCCCGCTCCTTTTCAATTGATACCGCTTGAGCAAGGTTTCGACGTCAGCGACAGTGTTGTGAACAAAGTCGCCAGCGATTTCTTCATAGATTGCGTCTTTGGTCCGATCGCTTATGAGCGCCCGCAACTGGCCAAGTGTTTTGGGATCTGCAATGAGGACCACTTTATCGATGGCACCGCGGCTCACACGCTCGTCCAATTGATCTGCAATTGCATGCACGAAGCGAAACTCTGCCGCGTCTTCGACGGTGTGCATGTGCGCCCGTCCCAATCGCGCCTGTGCGCCATCTGGTGAAGGACCTCGGATACGGCGCCCAGGCGTACTTTCCGAGTCAAGAATCTCATGCGCAATCACGTGCAGGTCCAAATTGTCTTTATCGCCACGGTTCTGCAGGAGCAAAAACTTGCCGCCATCGCAGACCGCGACCCAAGTCTCATATTCGAGTTGCATCATCTGTCTCCGTTTTTCGGTGCAATGTGATCGTTCGAAGCGCAATTTGATTTGATCCTCCTCAAACCATCACCAAAAACCGCTTTTAGACTGGGGCGCGAAATCGGGAGTTTCTCATGATCACAACATCAATTTTTCCGGGGCGCTATGTTCAAGGCGCCGATGCTTTAGAAAGCCTCGGCGAGGAAGCGCAGCGATTAGGAGAGTGTCCCCTGGTCCTGGCAGATCCCTATGTGACCGATTATTTGAAGCCTCAGGTGATTGATCCTCTCAATCATCTCAACCCCATCTTGGAAAAGTTCTGTGGTGAATGCAGTCAGGTCGAGATTGACCGCTTGCTCGAAATCGCCACGGCCGCTGGAGTCGATCTGATCATTGGGGTCGGCGGCGGTAAAACGATGGATACGGCGAAAGCGGTGGCGCATGCGATGGGCCGGCCAGTTATGATTGTCCCGACCATCGCATCGACAGATGCGCCTTGTTCGGCCTTGTCTGTGATCTACACCGAAGAGGGGCAATTTGAGCGTTACCAATTGCTTCCCAACAATCCTGATACAGTGCTGGTCGATACTGAGCTCATCGCCAAGGCTCCAGTTCGCTTTTTAGTAGCCGGCATGGGCGATGCTCTGGCGACCTGGTTTGAAGCCGAAAGCTGCCGTATCCGCCGCGCTGCAAACATGACGGGTCGACTGGGCTCGATGACCGCCTATGCTTTGGCGGAGCTTTGTTACGACACGTTGATGGATTATGGACGCATCGCCGTGACAGCTTGCGAGCAGGAGGTGGTCACGCCTGCCCTAGAGCATGTGGTGGAAGCTAATACATTACTCTCTGGGTTGGGATTTGAATCAGGCGGCCTCGCCGCTTGTCATGCCATTCACAACGGGCTGACGGCCATTGAAGGTACCCATTCCTATTGGCACGGTGAGAAAGTTGCCATTGGCGTGCTCGCCGGTCTGTTTTTAACCGATCAAGACAGTGCTCGGATCGATGAGGTTTATGATTTTTGCCTCGATATCGGTCTGCCGGTAACTCTCACCGATATCGGACTTAAACCGGTTACGGAAGAGAAACTAAAGGCGATCGCTACAGCCGCCTGCGCCCCCGGTGAAACAATCCATAATGAGCCGCACGAAATCTCACCCGAGCGCGTCGTGTGGGCGTTAAAAGTCGCTGACGCAGAAGGTCATCGTCGCAAGGCGCTTCACAATCCGCTCGATCGCTCACCCGGCACGGTTGCCGCCTGAACATTACAAAGAGTTCGAAAAAATCTCAGGCCTCTAGGTAGTTTTACCGACTCAAATCCGGTCCTCTCATTCTCACCTCTATAGGTATGAGTAGAGACAATAATGTCCGCTCGAGGGCGACGGAGACACCAATGGCAGCACAAGAAATCAACGCACTCGAGACCCATTCTGGGATCCTTCGTGAGCCGTGTCGGTGTGTTTTAAACGATGCTCCGTCATCGCCCAGGAATGTGTTAAAGTATGCGCCGCACGAGCACATTTTCATGCAAGGCGACCGGCCAAAAGGGATCTATAAGGTCCTGAAAGGAACGATCATCTCATATCGATTAATGGCCGATGGGCGTCGGCAAATTCAATCTTTTGTTTCCGGGGGTGAGTACCTTGCCATCACCTTCGCCGATCAACACGATGTCAGCGCTGAAGCGATCACGCCAGTAGAGGTGCTTTGCACCCCACGCGCTACCTTTGATCGGCGCTTGGAAACCGATACCCAATTTCGACGCAGCGTCCTGACCATGATGGGCGATAAGCTCCAGCGGGCACGTGAACAGGCGCTCCTCTTGGGCCGGAAAAATGCACTCGAGCGGACCGCCTCTTTTTTGATCTTCTTAGACGAGCGCTTTCGTCATCCCGAAACGGGATATGTCGAGATCAGAATGAGCCGATGCGATATGGCGGACTATTTGGGCCTGACCTTGGAAACAGTAAGTCGGATGATGAACAAGCTAAAGCAAATGGGCATTATCGACCTGCCTCAAGCGACACGCTTCGCCATATGCAAACGCGCTCACCTCATCGCCATGGCCGGCGAAGTGGACGAATTTGAACCTATGGCGGCCTAACCTTGGTCTAATCGATCAGACGGTGGCTTTTGGCTTGGGCAGTAAGATCAGAGCGATGATCAGGATGGGCGAGCGCAATGAGGGCTCTTGCACGTTCTTCCGCGCTGAGCCCAATTAACCTCGCATGCCCGAACTCGGTGACCACTGTGTCGACGTCATTGCGGGGCGTGGTGACCGCACCGGTGAGCTCTGGGACAATCGTAGAGACCGTTCCGTCTTTGGCCGTGGAGCATGTCGCAATGATGGATCGCCCATTCTTGGAGCGCCGCGCACCGCGTACAAAATCAAGCTGCCCGCCCGACCCGCTATATTGACGCCGTCCTAAAGCTTCTGAGTTACATGCGCCGGTTAAGTCCACTTGCAGGGTCGCGTTTACGGAGACAACACTATCATTCTTAGCGATGTGACGCGGATCATTCACAATATCGACCGGGTGGCTATTGATCGCGGGATTATCATGGATCAGATCGTACATACGCCGATTGCCGAGTGCGAATGTGAAGACGGTGCGGCCCGGAAAGGTCTTCTTTCGACGGTTGTTGACGGCGCCGCAATCAATCAAATCAACCAGGCCTGGCGAGAGTAGCTCTGTGTGTATGCCGAGATCGCGGCGGGATCTTAAGTGCTGACACACAACGTTAGGGATCGCGCCAATTCCCATCTGCAAACATGCACCGTCCGGAACGAAACTCGCAACGATTTCTCCGATTTGCTCTTCATCGGTCGATGGCGGACGGGCTGGCATCTCGAAGAGCGGCAAATGATTTTCAATGATCGCATCCACTTCACTGATATGGATCATCGAATCACCAAACACGCGCGGCATATGCTCGTTAACTTCGAGCACCGTATGCTGTGCGGCCCGGGCCGCTGTCGACGCATAGTCATTGTTAGCACCGAATGAGAAATAACCGTGCCGATCCATCGGCGAAACGGTTGTGATAAAAGTATCGATTGCAACGTGCTGGCTTAAAAGCTTTGGTGCATCGGAGAACGCGACGGGGACAAAGTTAACAACCTTTCGACCATCCTGTTCGCCACGTTTTACGAGCTCGCGTTCGGTCGGCCCCATGAACATGCAGTGCGGGGTAATCCGATCCATCAACTCATATTTTAGGACGGTCTGCGCAGCTTCCGGCATGGAGTGAAAATACCAGATTTTCAGATCAGAGAGCCCGCCTCGCGTGACGCGGTTTGCCAAGGCCGCAAGCAAAGCTGGCGGTTCGCCGAGCGCCATCCCCATGGAGACGTTTTCGCCGGGACGCACGGCCTCCATCGCCTGCGAAGCGGTACGCAATTTGGCGCGATAGAGTGCAGCTATGTCTTGGGTCATTGGGTTGGCACACCTTTTATAGCGCGTCGTTCGTGTTCGATCGCAATGACGACCAATAGTGCCGCAACAGCCGCAAAGAAACACCAAACCGAGACAAGAGCCGTTCGCTGGACAAAGGCCGCTAGAACTAGTCCAAAACCCGACGCATAGCCGAACCATCGAACACTGGGGCGCGAAGCGATTAAGAGCGCTCCAATTGTTGCGAGGGCATAAGGCAACACCAACCAGGATAGCCCGCTGATCTCAATCGTTCGAGCGGTCGAAAACGGGTAGAGGCTATAGCGCGATGACCACTCAAAGCAGATTGTGTAGCGAATACAGTCCCCTTCGATTTGCGCGGTATACAAGCCGTTCAGCGCGACCATCGAGAAACCGACAAAGAACAGCGCCCCAAGGATTGCCAGAAAGATCATCGCGTATCGACGACGCATGTCTGGCTCGATTAGCAGAACACTGATCGGGATCAGCAATGGCCATAAAGCTTCGGCAAAGAACGCATATATCGAAGGCAAGACACCAAGCGCTTCGACCGCCTCCAAACGCAGCCAAATATGGCCTTCGACAAATTGCTGGAGGCCAAAGACAATCGGGATGGCCGCAAATGGAATATGGCGCAGCGTTGGCGCCCGCACCAAGGCGATCAGTCCAATCGTCCCGGTCACGCCCGCCGCTACAAAACTCGCTGTCGCAGAAAAGCACATGGTTTATGGTCTCGGTTTCGGGCTCATAAGCTCTGTGTCGCGCTCTACCAATCGCGAGGGATCGAGCGTCGTATTTGGCGGCGGCGCGATGCTTGCCACCCCGCATGGGTCAAAGGGAACGGCGGGCGCTTCTGCAGCGGTCTCAAGGGGTGGAATGGCTATCTCGGTTTCCTCAGACGCTTCACGCGCTTTGACTTTAATCCCATTATTCAGGTCGGAAGACGGGTGCTGCACGACCAAATCCTCAGCTGACAAACCGCTTAGCACTTGCGCATATTGCCCATTCATCTGTCCGAGCGACACTTGCGTCACCCAGGCTCTGCCGCGCTCGACCCGGTAGACCGTCCAACCCTTTGAGGTCTTGAACAGAGCCGACATGGGGACACTCACGACGTCGCTTGCCTCCCAGACAAGGATGTCCGCACGCACACGATAGCCATGCCCCAGACCTGGCATCGCTGTATCGAAGTGGACGATGACATTTGTGCGCTGCTCTTCAATCCCGAGCGCGGAGACCTTTGTGAACGCGTAGGGTTCCACCCGCTCGACGCGCGCCCATTGAGGCGCCCCGCCCCACCCTCGCACGCGCACCTTTGTGTCTTCACGAATGCGCACAGCGTCCTCCGACAAGACATCCACGACGACTTCCAGATCTGTCGATGCGCCAATTTCCATGATCGGGGCGCCAGCTACGATCGGCCCTTCGCTGTCGCGCATCACGCGCAAAACCATCCCCGTGACAGGCGAGGTGAGACCGACCACGCCCTTACTCGACGGGGCACCAGACGGGATTAAAGCTGCTTCAGCGCGTGTGCTTTCAAAGCGGGCGACGTCTCGCGCAGATGTCGCCGCCGCGAGGGCCGCCATATGAGATGTCGCGGTAGATTCGGCGCGCTCGACAGCTTGGGCTGAAACCGTGCCGCTCCTCTCCAAACGGCGCATCCGGTCGCGATCGGCGACGACTTGTTCGAGCTCCGATTGCCGCAATTGGACGTCAGCATCCGCCATGCGCAAAGTGGCTCTCGCCGCTTCAGCCGCCGCGCGAAGCTGCGCTTGCGTTCGAACATCTTGGATCGAAGCCGCAGGCGAAAGGATATCGGCCAAGCGCGTTTCACCAGCCGAGACGCATTCGCCTGGGTCGATTTCGATCCGATTGAGATACCCGGACGCTGGCGCCGACACCACAAAAAGATCGCGCACGCGCGCCTCGCCCTCTTCCGTGATCGCAACCTCCATCGGCCCTTGAGTAACGGTCGCGGTATCCACCAAAACTGCCCGAGGCCAAAATGCCCAGGCGCCGCCGAGAAAGACCACAAATGCAATAATTGCCCAGATCACAATGCGAGAACGTGACATGGTTTACTCCCGTGTTTTCAAGACTTCGATGAGATCGAGATTGCGAATCCGCTGCGCCACCAGTACCGCAGCACCGCAAGAGGCAATCAGTACCACCACGGCGGAAAACCCACGCGTTGCAGGGGTGAGCGCATACGGCACGCGATAGAGGTCGGTCGACATGCCCATCACAATCAATTGCGCAAAGCCCGCGCCTAAAAGCGCGCCGATCGGAATAGCGAACAAGACCAAAAGGGCTTGCTCTCCTAAGAGAATATAGGCCGCCTCGCCGCGTGTGAATCCTAACACCCTCAAACTCGCCAGTTCGCGGCTACGTTCCGTCAGAGAAATCCGAGCCGCATTGTAAACGACGCCCGCAGCGATCGCGCCTCCGATGAGAGAATAAATCGTCATCATAATTGTGATCGTGTCTTCGAGCGTCTCATTGAATGTATCGATAACGGCGGAGCGCATTGCGACGCTCGCAACCTGAGGCCTGTCCAGAACCGCATCACTAAATTCTTCTGAACGGTCCGGGTCGAGCTTGAGGTAAGCCCCGGACACAACGCGGGTTTCACCGAGCAAGCGACCGAGCGTGGCGAAATCCATGTAAGCGGCAAAGCCAATATATTCATCGGTCATCGCCATGACCAAAAGCTCAAGCGTCGGCCGACGGCCCTCCAAAACCTCAACGATGACGTAGTCCCCAACGTCGACCGCCAACATTTCGGCAAGCTGCGACGACAGCGTCAGGCCCGCATCAGCGACTCCGAGAAGATTTCCGTCTTGATCCAGCAGCCGCTTGGAATTTGACTCTGACTGGATAGCCGTGATCGAGCCACGCTCCGCACGGACGCCATTGCGAAACCGCACATAGACCCCGCGATTAGGTTCTACATCGAGTACGCCCGGAAGACGTCCTAATTCAGAGATCGCGTCATACCCTTTCACCTCGGCAAAGGTGACGGCGGCATCAAACACGTCAGTACGATAATAGATCGTGTCGATCATCTCATCAGTAGAATCGAACACGAATAAGGTCCCCACTAGAAGCGCCATCGAGGCTGCGATTCCAAACACCGTCATAAGAGCCCGGGCAGGCCAACGCGTGATGTGACGCAAGATCATGCGCGTGGGTTCATCAATGCGGGTTAACAACCAGGTGGGCAGAATACCGCCGCGCTTATACATTGTAGGGGGCGCGGGGTTCATGGCCTCGGCAGGCTTCAATCGCGCGGCATTGAGCGCTGCGCTCATCGCCCCCAACACAGCTGCGGCGGTCGCGGCGCTTGTTCCGCTGGCATATGCAGTCGAGTCAATGACCTGAACAATCTCGGGAAACCGCATCGTATCGGAGTAAATGTGCGTCGTCAGGCGCGCCAATTGCCCGCCGATCAATATACCGCCCAAAACACCGAACAAGCTCAGCACAATCGCCATTTTTATATAGTGGCTTGCAACCTCATAATTGGTGAACCCGAACGCCTTTAGCAGTCCAATTTGCTGGCGTTCGACTGCGATCAAACGAGACAATATCGCATGGATCAAAAACGCTGACACGATCAGAAATACTGGCGGGATAATCCGCGCCATAGCCACCATTTGGCCCATCTCTGATTCGACAAATGCGTTAGAAAACTGAGCATCGCGTCCATAAGCTCCGATCGCGCCATATGGCGCTAAGAGACGGTCCAACTGATCGATGACGTCCTGTTCGACAGCATTCGGTAGAAGAGAGACGCTTATATTGTTGAAGGCCCCGTCGAGATCAAATGCCCGCTCCAAACCCTGGCGTCGCATCCAGAATATGCCGAAGCGTTCATCATCTGGCAGGAGGCTGCCAATGCCGAGCGTCCAGACATATTCAGGGCTGTCCCCAATGCCGACGATCTCGATGTCCCGTGCGCGCCCATTTAAGACGGCGCGCACCCTATCGCCTGGATGGTAGTTGTGCGCTTCGGCAAATGCCCGGCTGACAATCGCTTCCTCAGAGCGCGACAGGTTTGGCCAGCGTCCTTCATACAGAATAAGATCATTCAAAAGCGGCCGTCCTTCATCCGGCAGAGACACCAATTGCGCATTGGCGGGCTCTTGCAGCGTTTCGATGTCGAGCGTCACAATCCTTGTGATACGGGTCTCTGCTGACTTAACGCCCGGCGTCTCCCGAATATCCGCGAGCAGACGCTCAGGTGCCCGTTTGACGTCTGCAAAGATATCGGCAAACCGATAGCGCTCGTAATAAGTGCTGCGGCTTTCCTCGAGAGAGGCCAACGATCCAAGCGCCATGATCATAATGCCGACTCCGCAGGCAATAATGATCCCGACGGCGAGCCCTTGCCCCTCGCAATCGCCAGAGGTCGCGGAGGAGTTTTTCGATCGAGCGCTGACACGAAGCTCACCATGAGAGCTCCGAAGGTATGCGACGTCGGTTCATCGCTTGCTCTTGCGAGATCATGCCGTCTGAAAGTCGGATGACGCGGTCTGACATTTCAGCGATACCAACATTATGGGTGATGATGAGCGTGGTCGCGCCCAGTTCTTCATTTACGGTCTTCAGGGCCTCAAGCACCTGCACACCTGTTCGGCTGTCGAGCGCCCCCGTCGGTTCATCACATAAGAGCAGGTTGGGACGTTTAGCGATTGCCCGGGCCACTGCGACGCGCTGTTGTTCACCGCCCGACAGTTGCGCTGGGAAATGATGGATGCGCTCTCCTAATCCGACCATGCGTAGCGCCTCTTCTGGTGCGATCGGGGTTTTGGAAATCTCCGTCACCAGGGCTACGTTTTCACGCGCGGTTAAGCTCGGCACCAGATTGTAAAATTGAAAAATGAACCCGACATGCGCGCGGCGGAACCGCGTCAATCCGGATGGACGAAGCCGTGTAATGTCTTCCCCCATAAAGGTCACACTGCCGGTGGTCGGTGTATCAAGCCCACCAATAATGTTTAGAAGCGTTGACTTCCCACTGCCGGATGCGCCGAGCATGACGATAAGCTCACCGGTTTTGACGGTCAGGTCTATGCCTCTCAGCGCGTGCACTTTGACGGCGCCTGTTTGATACACTTTGGTCAATCCGGCGCACTGATAGGAGCGTGTCAGCTGACATGGTGTGCGCGGGAAGTGTCTCGACCTCGTCCATCTTTTAGTGCGCGAGAAACAGCGCGCGATCCGCGTGATGCAACATGTGCCGAGTCGTGCCTCCGAGCAGGGTCTCAAAAAGGCGCGCATGCGAATAGCCGCCCATTATGATGAGCTCACTATTTGTCGCATCGGCCTGGTTGAGCAGGCGCTCCGCAATCGGCTTTTTCGGCCAATCGACAGTGCGGGCTTCAGACTTGATCCCATGACTGGTCAAATAGTGGGCCGCGCTCTCAGCCGAGGGCATTCCAAAATCGACCTCGCCCACAGTGGCAACGTGCACTTGCTCTGCGAGCTTCATCACCGGCAACGCTGCTTGCATCGCGCGGGTGGCTGGCAGACTGCCATCCCAAGCGAGAAGAATGTGTTTTGGCATTTTGGTAAGGCCGTCCTTCGGCACAACAAGAACTGGTCGGCCTGAGCCCATTAAAAGTCCTTCAAAAAGCGGTGTATCGCGCGGTTCGTGGCTTTGATCGGGCAGCGTCACAATGGACAGGTCGCAGACGCGCGCAAAGTGCGCCATGGCTTGGATGACCAGTCCTGTCGTATCGCTCCAGCAAGCTGTTTTCTTTGGTCTCGCGCTCGCTTCGGCAAACGGCATGACGCGAACACCAGCGCTCGCACAGCAGTCTTCGAACACAGCTTTCAGCTTTTGGGCGTTTTCAGCCGTCGCGGCCTCAAACTGTTCGGCTACGGCCACCGGCGCGGATGACATATTGATCGTGTGATAGGCATAAGGAGCGTAGGCAACGAAAGGCGCGCGGACATGTTTTGCATGTATGTGCGCGCCGAACGCTTCAGCAAACAGGATCGCACTGTCCATGACCTGTTTCGCGGTCTCTTCAAACTGTATCGGCGCGAGTATGGTTTTATAGTCCATTTTCATGACCTCCCTGATGTCTTGGCGAAAGTCTGCGGGAGTTTTGCGCGTTGCAATTTGATCCAGTTCAAATAGCGCCCAAAAAGCCAGGCTGGGAGTCCACCCGCGTCTGCAAATTTATGATCATTTGATGCGCATCAATTCTGAACCGGGGAGTAGGTGCTTTCAGACAGGTCGAATAAAATCGTGTGACTTGCCTATGCCGAACAAAGACCGCGCCGCGACCACAAATCCTCCAACGAAAGACGTAAGGGAGGCGCTCCGACTTGCCCCGAAAAACCTGCGACGCATTTGTGATCCATCAAAGCTCGATCTAAACGCGCCGGTCACGCCCTTGATCGGACAAGATCGTGCGCTCTCAGCCGTCTCCCTAGCGACTGAAATGCAGCAAAAAACCTATAATCTGTTCGTGGCCGCACCGAAAGATATTCCTGTTCGAGACGCGTTGAAGCCGCTCTTGTCCATCTCAAAAGAAACCAGACAACCAAGTTTCGACTTTGCCTATGTTTACAATTTCGAGACCCCATCCGCCCCGAAACTGCTCACCCTGCCTGAAGGGTCGGCGGCTAAGGTGGCGAAAGCCTTTGAAGAGCTGATTGAGGATTTGCGCGAAGCGATCCCAGCCGCGTTTGAAAAACCCGAGATCCAAGCGCGCCGGCGCGCACTCGAGAACACGTTCAAAGACAGACAAGAGAGCGCATTTGAAGCCTTGGGCCAAGAGGCCGAGGAGCGACGGATCGCTATTATGCGCGGACCGATGGGGTTTTCTCTGGTTCCCACCCAAGACAATGAAGTTCTGCAGCCCTCGGATTTGAAGGCGCTTGATGAAGCCGATCAAGATGAGCGAAAAGCGACGCTGTCAGAATTTCAAAAAAAGCTTCAAGATATTGTAAGCGCCATTCCTGAATGGGAACGTGCCCTACGATCTGATTTGCGAAAACTCAAACAGGAGACGATTGAGGCTGCGATCACACAATCGATTGAAGCGGTTCGCAAAGACCTTTGCGAGCTTGAAACGGCGTGCGCACATCTTGAAGCGGTCAAGCAGGACCTAATTCAGAACGGCGAGTATATTTTTGCGATCACTAATGTCGATGGGACCGAGCTTGGTTCACCATCTGGAGTGCTGGACGCTCAAAATCCGTTTGAGCGCTACAGCCTGAACGTTCTCATATCGCGGTCTCATGACGAACCAGGCGTGCCAGTGATTGAGGAAACAAATCCGACACTCTCTCATCTGGTCGGTCGGGTCGAACATCGCAGCGAAGGCGGCTACCTCACGACGAGCTTCAAACTGATCAAACCCGGGGCTCTGCATCATGCAAATGGCGGATTTTTGATCCTCGATGCGCGCAACCTTCTATCAGAGCCGATGAGTTGGCGCGCCCTGAAACGCGCCTTGCAAAGTGAAAGCATCAAAACCGAAAACCTTGCAGAAGCGCTCAATCTAACCAGCACGATCACGCTTGATCCAGAGCCGGTTCCTTTGTCGGCAAGAATTATCTTACTTGGAGACGCATGGATCTATCATGTCCTCTCGACCTATGATCCGGACTTTACCAGCCTGTTCAAACTGTTTGCAGATTTTGACGGATCCATTGACCGAACAGAAGCCACTGAAAGTCTGCTCGCGGCCGCGTTCAAGCATCTCGCGCGCGCCAATCATTTGGCGGAACCAGAACCGGCTGCCCTGGCGTCTCTTGTTGAGGCCGCCGCACGCGAGGCGGGCGATGCCAATCGTTTGTCTGTTAAAACAGAAAGATCCTTAAATGTCTTGGAAGAAGCGCATCATTATGCCACGCGCGCCTCTCGAAGCTCGATCGCATACGCCGATGTTGAAAAAGCCTGCGCGCAACAAATCTATCGCGCGAGCCGGGTGCGAGATCGGATGCAGGACCAATTATCGCGCGGGATCGCTTTGGTCCAAACGACAGGGCAACGCGTCGGCCAAATCAATGGATTGAGTGTGTATGAGCTTGCCGGTGTTGCCTTTGGCAAGCCGAACCGGATCACTGCACGAACACGCCCAGGCAACGGTCAAATCGTCGACATAGAGCGCGAAGCCCGTCTGGGCGGTCCCATCCATTCTAAAGGTGTGTTGGTACTATCGGGCTTTCTTGCTGGGCGATATGCTTTAGAAGCGCCGTTTTCGCTGCACGCCTCTATCGTGTTGGAACAATCATATGGCGGTGTCGAAGGTGATAGCGCGTCGCTCGCAGAGCTGATCGCAATCCTATCGGCCATCTCAGGACTGCCCATCAACCAATCCATCGCCATCACGGGCGCTATCAATCAGCTCGGCGATGCGCAGGCGATCGGCGGCGTGAATGAGAAGATAGAAGGCTTCTTCGATCTCTGCCGAGACCGCGGACTGACCGGTGATCAGGCGGTCCTCATTCCAGCCAGCAATGTCCAGCACCTCATGCAAAAGCCGGATTTGGTGCGCGCCTGTGAGACTGGCGAATTTTCAGTCTATGGGATCGAACATGTCGACCAGGCTATCCCCATTTTGTTCGGATGCCGCGCTGAGGATATGCATGAAAAAGTGGAAGCCAGCCTACTTGATTATGCAAGCGCGATCCGTGGGAGACAAAATCGGGCTGACGGCTCTGCAACACAAATCGAAGCGGCGCCTTTTGCTCTGCCTGATGAAGCCCCTCCAAAAGACCCGCCCGACTCTCCACCGAAATCGCCTCCGAAAAGCAAGCCTAAGTAAGACTCAAAGTGACCGCTCAAACGCCTTCTCCCCAATCCATTTTAATTGCGTTCTTATCGCAAGAAGATGAGCCCTCCGACGTCGCCGCACTGACACTGGCACGCCGGATGTCGCAAACCTGTCAGGTCCTACTCATCGAAGACCAGGAGGGGCCAGGAGGCATACGCGAGGCGCGGGCGCCCGCAATGGCGCGCCAAAGATCCAACGCCCTCCGACAGGTTGCAGGCAAAGTCGGGCTCGATCTAAAAATCACGGTCGGCACCTTGCAAACCAGCCTCGATCTTTTGCGGACACGTCCCGCTGGAGATGTTCTCATCCTAAGCCAGCCCATTTCTGCCCTCGACCGACAGACTTTGGTCTTTCGTAAAGTCGAACAATTCCTGTCGGCGCTGCCGAATGACGTCTTATATGCGCCAGGGCGCGCCTGGTTGGAACATCATACGATTATTTCATTCGCGCCTTCACGGCGCGTCGCACAGTCCCGTTTGGCGGCGCGTTTGAAGGTCTCAAATGAGTCGCTGAAAACCATCCAAATCGAGAAACTCGCCGAAATCGTTCAACCGCAAAGCGCGTTAAGACTGGATATTCAAGCTCAAGCGCCCGCAATGATCCTGATAGAAGAAACGACAACCATTTCAGACAAAACCTCTTATTCTCGCCTCGCCGCAGTTCTAGGTGTTCCTGTCCTCGTGGTTACACCCCCTGCCGATTAGGATCCGTCTTTCGATGGCATTTGCACGGATTCGAGATACGCCAATAAGGCATCAATTTCATCTGTTGAGAGCTGAAACACAGGCATATCCGGATGCCCGACCATGATGCCTTCGGCTAAAGCTTCAGCCAGATGTTCAATCGGATACGCATCTCCTAAAGTTCGAAACGCCGGCGCATCGCTGTGCGGACTTCTATCACGCGCGCCAACCGCATGGCAGGCGCCACACAAGCGTTCGGCCAAGGCGGCCCCAGCGCTATGGGCGGGATCACCGACAGGCGTATTGTCTTGCGCGCAAGCGACAACGCTCGCGGCACTTAAGGCAATGAAGCCTATGGATTTCAGATCAATCATGCATGCACCTCGGGCGGTCGACGTCTTTGTCATATGGGTTGCAACGCACCATACAGAATTGATCCTGATCAAGCTCAGAAGCGCGCAGACATTGGTATCATCCACAGATGGGTCACGAATGGGAAGGCAAGTACATGGCTCTATCAGTCCGGTTTCTCGGCGGCGCAGGAACAGTGACAGGGTCGAAATTCCTCATCCAGGTCGACACCCAGCGCGTGCTCATCGATTGCGGCCTGTTTCAGGGCTATAAACAGCTGAGACTGCGCAATTGGAAACCACTGCCGGTCGATCCGGCGAGCGTAGACGCCATTGTGCTCACGCATGCCCATATCGACCATTCAGGATACGCTCCCGTGATGGTTGCGAATGGATTCTCAGGACCAGTCCACTGCACAGAAGGCACCCGAGCTTTGTGCGAATTGCTGTGGCTCGACAGCGGTTACTTGCAAGAGCGCGAAGCCCGCGCCGCCAATCGCGGGGGGTACACAAGGCATAGGCCCGCGCGGCCGCTTTACGATAAGGACCAAGCTGAGAAGGCCCTGCCTAGTCTTAAGGCCCATGCATTCAATGATTGGGTAGAGGTGACGCCCGATATCCGAGCTCGGTTCCGCATTGCTGGTCATATCCTTGGCGCAGCGATTGTTGAAGTCGACGCCGGTGGGAAGCGGCTGGTCTTTTCGGGTGATCTCGGTCGACCTGGTAATCCGGTCATGCAGCCGCCCGCTTCGATCAATCGCACCGACTATTTGTTCCTGGAGTCCACCTACGGCAATCGGGACCATCCGGACACCGACCCTGAAGCGGCATTGGGAGATATCATTCGTCGAACTGCGAAACGGGGCGGTTCAATCATCATCCCCTCATTCGCGGTGGGGCGCGCGCAGTCGCTTTTGTACCATTTGCAGAATCTACTCTTGCGTCAGGAGATCCCTGATTTGCCCGTTTACCTAGATAGTCCCATGGCGATCGATGCGAGCGATATTTTTTGCCGCTACACAGACGGATTGCGCCTTACAACGAAAGAAGCGAGAGCGGCGTGTGGGCTCGCCACGTTTACGCGGAGCACTGAGGATTCAAAGGCCTTGGATATGGATCGCTCCCAAAAGATCATCATCTCCGCGAGCGGCATGGCGACCGGGGGGCGGATCCTATTTCATCTCAAATCCTATATTGGCGATCCAAAGAACACAATTCTCTTTGCGGGGTTTCAAGCCGGCGGCACACGTGGGGCGCACATGTTGCAAGGCGCGCGGGAGATTAAGATCCATTGTCAGTATCACCCCATCCGGGCCGAAGTCGCAAACCTACACATGTTGTCTGCGCATGCTGACCGGGTTGAGATTATGGCATGGCTGGAGGGTTTCGAAGCGCCACCGAAAGAAACCTTCATCATTCATGGCGAGCCGGATGCCGCGGACAGTTTGCGACTTCGCATCGAAGAACAAAAAGGCTGGTCCGTAACCGTCGCTGAACACAACGAATGCGTGGAGCTTTGAATGGCAGAGCAGGCTGGAAAACCCACATTATTCGCACGCCGCCTCGGGATCGACTCTCAAAACGAGGCGATCGCCTTTGTTCAGCAAGGCTGCCCGGCGTGTAAATCGGAAGGTTTTTCAGCCCATTCCCGCGTGCTTTTGGAGAACGGCTCGTCAGAGATTTTTGCGACATTGCATTATGTGACGGGAGACTTGGTCGGGCCGGAAGAAATCGGGCTCTCTGAAATTGCTTGGCGACGCCTCAATTTAACAGAACGCACGCCGCTGGCCATCTCTCACCCTGCCCCGCTGACCTCTTTCGCTGACGTGCGTGGGAAGATTTTTGGGCAGCGTCTGACTGAGAACACCAGCCGTCAGATTATCCAAGACATTGTCGAGGGCCGCTATTCCGACATCCAATTGTCGGCTTTCGTCACAGCGTGCTCGGCTCGGGTTCTGGATGGAGATGAAACCATCGCACTGACCCGAGCCATGGTCGATACAGGTCGGAGACTGGACTGGGACGCAAGCATTATCGCCGACAAACACTGTGTTGGCGGGCTCCCTGGAAATCGGACAACACCGATTGTAGTCTCTATAGCCGCAGCGAACGGCCTTGTTATGCCCAAGACCTCATCCAAAGCGATCACATCGCCGGCGGGCACAGCAGATACGATGAGCACGATCACAAATGTGGCGCTCTCAATAGAGGAGATGAAAACTGTATTAGACGCGCAAAAGGCCTGCTTTATTTGGGGCGGCAGCGTCTCCTTTAGCCCTGCAGACGATAAACTCATTCGCGTTCAAAAAGCTTTGGATCTCGACAGCGAAGGCCCGCTTATCGCGTCCGTCTTGTCAAAAAAAGTGGCCGCGGGCGCAACGCATTTGGTGCTTGATATTCCTGTGGGCCCGACCGCTAAAGTGCGCAGCGTCGAAGCGGCTGAGTCCTTGTGCAAACATTTTGAAGAGACAGCCGCGCATTTTGGCATTCACCTGAGTGTACAAATCACTGATGGGCATCAGCCCGTGGGCCGCGGGATTGGCCCAGCGCTCGAAGCGCGCGATGTGCTGGCGGTTTTGCGGAACACTGCAAACGCCCCCCCCAGAGCTCAGAGACCGCGCTTGCCTCCTCGCTGGCGCTTTGCTCGAATTAACCGGTATCGCAGAGCCGCAGTGCGGCACAAAGATGGCGCGCGAAACGCTCCTATCAGGCGCAGCCGAGAAGCGGTTCTACGCGATTTGCGAAGCGCAGGGCGGTTTTCGCGACCCCCCTATGGCGGAACACTTACGCGCGGTCACAGCACCGCACAAAGGCCGCGTCGCTCAATTCGATAATCGTCGCTTGGCCAAGGCGGCCAAACTTGCGGGAGCACCGGAGGATGCTGCAGCGGGTATCGATTTACACGTCTATCTCGGCGACATTGTAGAACAGGGCGATCCACTGTTCACCTTGCACACCCAATCGCCGGGCGAAATGGCCTATGTCTTAGATTATGTCTCTTCCAATCCGGGCATCGTGGAGCTCACTTCGCCATGAGCTCGATTATTGTTGCTATGCCAAATGCGGAAGATCTTGCCCGCGATATTGCCGAGCGAACGGGACTACCACTTGCTCAGATTGAGCGTCATACTTTTCCCGATCAAGAAACCCTCTTTCGCATCCTCGATCCGGTTCAAGGCCAAAATGTGCACTTGGTCGCTCGGCTCAACAATCCAGATGCTGTCGTCCTGCAGCTTCTCATGCTCGCTGGAGGGCTGCGTCAGAATGGAGCAAATTCGGTCAAGCTTATCTCTCCCTATCTGCCTTACATGCGCCAGGATATTGCGTTTCGGCCCGGTGAGGTGGTCAGCGCAAAAGTCTTCGCCAGGTTGATTTCAGAACGTTTCGATGGGCTGGTGACCATCGACCCACACCTGCACCGTTTCGACACGCTGAATGCGCTTTACGACATTCCAAGCCAGAGCCTTTCGGCAACCTCTGAGATGGCAAGATGGATCGATCAGAACACCGCATCTCCTATCATCATTGGACCAGATAGCGAGAGTGAACAGTGGGTTGGCAAAATTGCTCGCGCCCTCAGCGCTCCGCAAACGACTCTGAGAAAAGTCCGTCATAGCGATCACAACGTAGACGTCTCCAATGAAGACTTAAAACTTGATGGCGCTCAGTCGGTCGTTTTAGTTGACGACATCATCTCATCCGGGTCGACCATGCTGAAAGCCGCTGAGTTTATTCGCAGCCATTACTCAGATCTTGAAATCCATATTTGCGCCGTACACTGCTTGGCCACACGTGAAACCCTCGACCAGCTAAAAGCCGTCGGCATTCGCAGTCTCGCCGCGAGCAATAGTGTTCTGAGTCCGATCACCGGGTTCAATATCGCTGGGAGCATCGCCGGCGCAATCGTCGCCAATGGTCGGATCAACCCTTAAGCGTGAACTTCGAAAATTCGCCGGATCCGGCGTGGCAAAGCAAGTTCGACATGGCGCATCTCGCCCTCGGAAATATGGCTTCTCATCGTGTCAAAGACCGCGCGGGCAACGCGCTCTGCATCGACCCCTGGGTAATGATTGAAGGCTTCTTGGATGGGCTCGGTGAAAGACTCGACATCTCGCTCCAGGGCATCGACGCGGCCGGGTCTCCAACTTTCGAAAAATACTCCCCGGATCAGCGTCGGCAATTGCGCCGAAAGGTGCGCACTGGTTTCGATGGGCAAGTGATCCCGCAGCGCATGCAAAGTCATGCGCAGGGCGCGATAAGCATCACTTCGCTCCGTCCAATGGCACGCAACCATGATCTGTTTCAGCCACGCATTTGTTGTGTGAACGGTATCATCGATTTGGCTCAGGCCTGTAACACTCATCTTATCCTCTCATAAGTTTGTAGTAGCCCTGCCGTTCGAGTCTTTGATGAGACGGCATGTGGCAGGTTGGCACCTAACTGCTTTCTGGGCGCGCCAATCGACCACACGCGCCATCACCTCCCGCTCACCCATGTTGTTGTATCCATTCTGGCAAAGATGCGGACGTCGTATCGACAGGATAAGCGGGTAGGTCTTCACCTTATTAATGTATTGCAGCGTGTGACTTGATCGACATCAAATCAGATCTTGAGCGCTTAATGGACAGTGCGGGCCACAACCAATGCTTGGCCGAAGCGCCCTGGATCGAGGCATATGTCGTCACCGCTAGGATCAGAAACACAGGATGCCCAATTACGCCGTCGCCTGACGCTTCCGCTTCTGGTTCTGTATGGTTTGGGCGTCACTGTGGGCGCCGGTATCTATGTTCTTGTCGGAACCACAGCTTCGTATGCAGGCGTTTACGCTCCTGTCGCATTCCTTGCAGCGGCGATTGTGGTTGCGTTCACAGGGTTTTCCTATGCCGAGCTAAGTGCACGGTTCCCGGTCAGCGCGGGAGAAGCGGCTTATGTAAAAGCCGGTCTTAAGTCCAAACGTGTCGCGCTCATCGTGGGCCTCGCGGTCGCGATCGTTGGCATCATTTCAGCCTCTGCGATTATGGTGGGCGCCAGCGCTTATCTGCAGGATTTGACGGGGGTGAACTCTAAGATCCTAACCATCCTGATCGCTCTATTGCTTTGCGGCGTTGCAATTCTTGGCGTGCTAGAATCAGTGGCCATGGCCGCCGTGTTTACCGTCGTTGAGATTCTTGGTCTGCTCTTAGTACTGGCCTTTGGCCTGGGCGGGCATCCGGAGCTCCTCTTAGAACTCGATCAGCTGATCCCACCTCTGAATGGTGAAGTATGGCTCGGCATTGGCGCTGCCAGTCTTTTGGCCTTCTTTGCGTTCGTGGGATTTGAGGACCTCGCAAATATTGCCGAGGAAGCCATTAATCCTGATCGCAATATGCCAAAGGCGATTATTTGGACGCTCATCCTCGCGACCGTCTTATATCTTGCCGTCGTCTCCGTGGTCGTTCTAACGGTTCCGATCGAGGCGTTGGCAGAGTCGGCTGCACCGCTGAATTTGATGTTCACAGACGCCTCGCCGCCGCTGCGCACGAGCTTTAATCTCATTGCTTCAGTCGCGACCCTGAATGGGGTCCTCATCCAAATGATTATGTCGTCGCGCGTCATCTATGGCTTGGCCAAACAAGATCAGCTACCCGAGCCGTTGGGCTATGTGTATCCACGCACCAACACACCCGCCGCGGCGACCGCTCTGGTAACGGCTATTGTGCTGCTGCTGAGTCTGTTTCTACCGATTGAGCGATTGGCCGAACTCACGTCTCAGATCGCGCTCGCAATCTTTGCCACGGTGAATGTGTCCTTGATTTTCTTGAAGCGGCGGCAGCAAGAAGACGATGCCGGTTTCACCGTACCCATCGCTGTTCCGATGATCGGCTTTGTTACCTGTTTTCTATTGTTTATGTTCGGATTGGTCTGAACTCAGCTCTATGGATTAAGCCACCCATTGAGCCATGCGTTCAGGTCGGACCAGTTGGTGTATTCATGGTCCCGATTTGGATCGGCGTCCGGATCTTTCTTGGCCAGAATGCGCCGCATCAGAAACTTGGTCAGAATGTCATATTTGGCCGGCTGATAAGCGCCTGCGACATGCATAATGTCCGAAGGAAGCCAGCCGGTCGCCTCGCAGAAGTCGCGCACGATATGGTCTAGCCCGCGCCAGTCTTCTGAATCATATCCCGCAGCCGCCAACGAAACAGACACAAATCGGGTGTCCGCTTGCGACAATTGCGCCTGATTAAACGCCACGAACTGGCTCAAGGATTTTGGATAATGGCCGGCGTGAATTGGCGCCACTAAGAGCACTGAATCGAACCGGCCGAGGTCAAGTTCGCTTGCGTCCCCCAAGGCGCAAATCTCGAAAGAATGACCTGTATCAAATGCAAAATCACCAATATGCCTTGCGATCTTTCGAGATTGTCCCTCTTTCGTGGCATAGCCAATAAACAGCTTCATGGGGTGGGTCCTCAAATCTCGCACTCCATCGGCAGAGCGCGCAGTCTGCTCGTCGACCTAGAACGGTCCATAAGGCGAGTAGTGCGTTCGGTTGTACGGTTCCAGCTCGTAGTGTTGCTCCAAGAATGTCACGAGATCCGTCATCTCGGTCACCGTCATAACGTCATTGTAGTTGACCATTTGAGAATTGCCGTCCTCGTCAACGACGTCACTAAGTTCGGGCTGGGAGATTTTATGCGAGGGATTGATCACGGAGGTGACGAGTTCGCCGTAAGTGTAGACGCGCGGTTTTTCTCCGCCGAGCACGACGGTGCGTTCAGGATTTGGGATGTTATCCCTTAGACCGTCGACCCCCGCCACGGTATGACAATAGCCGCACCCCAAATCCACAAAGGTTTCTTTGCCTCGCTCGGCATCCCCTGCAGGCAGCGTAAACCCGGCAGATTGCGAGCGTTCACACGCCGTAGCGACAAAACCACTGACTAAGACTAGTCCCAAACTCAGAGGCCGAAAGTGTTTCAATACCGGCATCTTGCACCTCCCAATTGCGTGCTCCGTTTTGTTTCCAGGTTACTTCGGTAAGTGCACGGGTGGCGTTGATACAAATCAAGCGGGGCAAGTTAAGTCAGCCTGCGTCATGAAAAACTCTCAGTGCCGGCGCGCTGCCTCGGCGTTTGCCCTGGATCGGCCAGGTGGAGCAGGCAACAGACCCGGCTAAAGCGTCATTCAGACCGAGTGTTGTGTCCGCTTCTGACCCGAAGTGGTTAATCAGAGGGATTGATTGGATTTTCTTTAGTCTCCTTCCCGGCGTCTTGCTTCCCAGAGCATTAGGAAGTCGCGACCCGTGGACAGCGTTTGTCCTTTAACGAGCCCGTCACCCCGGAGACGGCCAGAGGTCGCATACTGTCCGCTTCCATCACTCGTGATGATGCTGAATGCAACGACATCTTCTTGTTCTGTAAAGCGCCCAACCTCGAACTCTGTATTGTAGAACGTACCCTCGATCGTTCCGTCTTCATTTACGCTTCGGATTTCCATTAGCGTTGCAGATGGGGGCGAACTCGCGCTGAAGAACAAAGATACATCCCAAGTTCCTAATAGCTGGCGTGCGTCGATGGTTTCAAACTCGCTGCCGTCGGTTTCAGCGATCGCATTTATGACCGTTTCATCAGCGCTAGTGGCACAGCACGCCAAAGCAAAGCTGCCAACAATTAGGGCGATAGCACGAACGAATAGAGGCTGAGGCATACGTGAGTTTCCCGTTTCTTACTGTTACCAGTCACTCTTACGTTGAGACCACTGGCCTGCGATCCTTCCTTTATCCGCTGAAACGAAGAAAGGTATTTACGGAAGAATTGTATGAATAAGTAACATATATACGCCCAAAGGGCTCTGAGCTTATGTCCGATTCTGACCCAAAGCGGCCCCAAAGTCCTACAAGTTCTTTATCCGGCTGCGTACGTAATTGTTCGCTGACCTGTAATGGCTAGGGCCACTGGCTTCGGCCCATCTTCCCGTCGTCCAAGTGTTACGCGCACCCTTCATAGGAGCACCATAGAGATCACTTTCGCTCATCGCCTCTATCAATTCGAGTAGGCCATTATGGGCGCGGTCCAATAAGGCGATTGCGTCAACCCAACTGAGGTCGCGCTGCTCTTCGCGTAGGTTGCGGTTGTATTCCTTTAACTGGTTCCACTTGTAGCCGCGGGCCGGAAAAAACACTTCCTTGTTTGCTTGCCCATCTCGATACCAACCAAGAAATAGACCTACCCAATGCGCTCTGTGCGCTACGACATCTTTTATCGATGTATCGTCTTCATCTTTGATGTTCGCCTGAGCCTCGGCTACATTGCCGATTGTCTTGCGAAGCTTCTGAAACTCTTCGCGAGTTTTTGACAACAGTTCCAATTTTGATTGAGCAGCTGGCATCTTAATCGCCTCGTTTGCGTCAACTTAATCGCAAACGACCAACATAGAATTGTGGAGACCACTTATCCCAGCGCGACACGTAACTGGAAAGCCTCCGAAATGTCCGTTTTTGACCCTAAGCGGATGTCTTTTCTGAAATTGATCCTAATCAATCCGAGAAGGTGAACACGCATTACCCAACCTCTCAGAAACGCCGTTCATAGTGACGGGCAACGTGAAAGCTAAATTTCCTGGGAGTGAGAAGCGATGAGCAAGTTCAAATCCGTTGGAGTACTAGGTCTCGCTATCGTGCTTTGTGCGGGGTGTCACGCAATGGAAACCCCTCAAGCCGACGTCCCGGTTTTAATCGAGCCTGATGTTACCGAGTGTACTGAAAGTGACCCTGAATGCCGCGTTACGGATGAACCGGTCGCCTTAGACACTGAAAATCCTGACCCGGATTTTGACCTAGAACCGGCGATTGGGTCCGATACCGAAACATCAACTGATCCGATTCAGGGCGTCATCTCATTAGATGACTTAAAAGCGCATGACCAAAACACAGACAGCGATCAACAAGATGGTGATCAAAGCGGTTCAGGCACAAGCGATGCATCAGACAATGTTGCCTCAACACCCGATCCGGATGGCGCGATTTGCTACTATGATCATGAAGGTCAGCCGGTTTCTCGCGGTCAAGTAGAAGCTTCTTGTGCTGTTCATTTTCCCAATGATCCTACAGGCTCCCGCAAATGCGTTTCTGATCACTGTGACTGATCACGATAAGGGGGGGCAGAAAACCGGGACTGGTCGCATCTACTTCGCGGTGTTGACGGTTTTGGTCCGAAGCGAACATTCACCCAGCGGGCAAAATAGTCATTAGCCTTTTGGTCAGCGACGCTTAGAGCGCGTCAGGTGGAGCTCTTTGAACATGGAACCGCGCTTCCTGTTTCCCTAGCGTTATGGTTAATGTAGTGTCTCGCAAAAGCGTGGGGACGTTATGAGAGCACTTCTATCAACCATCATTTTGTTTGCGGCGGCACCTATAGGTGCCAGCATGGCTATAGCCGAAGACGTAGCGGGCGTGCAGGAACACCCGATGATTGAACGCTATCCAGGCCAAGATATTCGCTGGCAAAAAATCGAAAACTACATGCCTTATGAAATCGCAACTGGGCCAGTCACAGGGTACCGCAAAATCGATGACTGGATCGAAACGCAGGGTCGAGTTACCCGCACATACTATGCGCTCGAAGGTGAAGAGAGGACGTTCTCAGAAGTCTATCTCAACTATCTCGAAGCGTTAAACGCTCAGGATTTTGAGATCTTGGCTGAAGGAGTTTCGCCGGATCGTAAAGGGACGGATATCGGTTCGACAAACTGGATCGGCGTCGCGTACGCAGCCAACCCAATCACCGAGCAGGGACCACAGAACAATCTATTTGCGGGCACCTCCTCTTCCGGAGGCGCCGGCTCGATTGTCGCGCGAAAAGATCGGACGTCCGGAACGGCTTATGTCGTGATCACTGTCGAACAGCATTCAGCGTCTTACATTGGCGCTCTGATCGACATCATAGAAGTCGAAGCGGCTGAGACTGGCCTCGTCGTCGTGGACGCCGAGGCAATAGGCTCTGATATGTTGGAATATGGCCGCGTGGTGCTTGATGGCATTGTCTTTGACTTTGACAGCGCAACCCTCCTACCAGAATCCAACCAGGCTTTGGCGAACATTGCGACTTACCTGAATACGAACCCGGATAAAAAATTCTATGTCGTTGGGCATACCGATTCAGTTGGCACGTTCAGCTACAATTACGGCTTGTCGGGCGACCGAGCACGAGCGGTCGCTGAGGCGTTGAAAGAGCAACACGGCATTGCTAACGAGCGATTGGAGCCGCATGGTGTCGGCCCGCTCGTTCCTGTTTTCTCGAACGCTGAAGAAGCGGGACGCGACAAAAACCGACGTGTTGAATTGGTCGAACGCTGACCAACTTTTGTTGAGCAAGCAAATGGAGATACTCACTGACGCAAGGTTCAAAGACCTGTTTTGATTATTCTGAAACAGAGCTTCCCAGTGAATTTATAACCACCAATACATCTTGAGCGTCTACGCCGCTTTCTCTGTTAACGCCGCTGGCGGTAAACCCAATCGTTTTCTCGTCCAGTTTGGTGAATGCGTTTACGAGACTAAGCGCGTCGGTCGGAAATACAAAATGCAAGTTTTGCGGCTGACTCATTTGCTGCGTCAGCGCCTCCACAGAGGTCATATTGGAAAGCACTTCTAGCGAAAGAGAGCCTGCTGCGGCGCTCGCTGGCTCGTATCGCACAAAGGGCGCGTACATCGAACCGCCGCTCAGACGGATTTGGCCAACCACCTGCTCGTTACCAGTCTGGCCCGGAAAAAACATTTTCGGAGACAGGGCACGCGACTGAACCGCTGAAGCATAGCCAGGAGCGTCAGCGCGAATGTCGACTTCACCGTTTCCGGAGACGTCGATGCCCCCAGCCGAGTCTGCAATTTCGTACCAGGCAAGATATGGTCTTAAATCTTTTCCAGCACTCGCACTCACCAAGTCAGACTGCATGACCACCGATATGATTAAATCCACATCACCTTCGATGGCGCTGAAATCGAGGTGGGGATGCGGCCCTCTCAAGACCTGCAAAGGCTCGGCAACGATCTCTGTAAGCGTGGCATCGCTTGCTTCTTCTAACGCTGTGGCCGCTGAACTGGCTTCTCCCGAACCGGCGTTCTGATAGGTCCCTGCGAGTTGCGCCAATCGGTTTAAGGAACAGTTCAGGTTTAGTGCTTCATCAAATGTCATACCCACGGCAAAGGCTTCGTCCTCGCCGATCTTTTCCAATAATGAAGCCGCATCATCGTAGCGCAGGTTCATATCAAGAGCGAGATACCGCACGGCATCATCATCGTGATTGTCAGATACTTGTCCCAGTATGCACAAACACTGTTCTTGATCGATACCGTGCGCTGTGCAGGCCGTTTCATAGAGGGACCAAAGCGTCTCTGCGGCCGCGTTCCCGTGCGAAACGGCCAATACCAAACCTGCCGCAACCGATCCCAATATACGTTTTCTCATAACCGTCCTCCCATGCCCAAATTAGCACCAAATCGCGGTAAAGTTAATGATCACGGTCCTTCACTCGGGACCTCACACTCGGGCAGCCCGGACCGAGGTACGAGTAAAATTTGACATCAACTGAATGTCCGCTTTTGACCCAAAGCGGACATTAGGGACGCTCGCTGTTATGTCTGCTTTGGGTCAAAAGCGGACGCTCGCTCTACGCCTTTAAGCGAACTGAAGTAGCCCCTGACCTCCGAAGGTCGAATTTCTAACTCACTGTCTGTGGGCCACGCACTAAGCCGCCAGGCCGTTCGCCTGTGAGTTCTCCGTGTGAAGCGATAACATTGCCCGACACGAGCGTGTGCAGATAGCCATCCGCTTTTTGAAGCAGGCGCTTGCCACCGGTTGGCAGGTCAAACGCCATGTAGGGTGCGTGCAGGTGCAGATTTTCATAGTCGATGACATTCACGTCGGCCTTCATGCCAGGACGTAAGACACCCCGATCATTGAGACCATAAAGCTGCGCTGTTTCACTCGTTTGTTTGCGAATGACCTCGGGTAGAGAAAGGGTGTCCCCGCGCGATCGGTCTCTCGCCCAATGCGTCATCATATAGGTGGAGAAACTCGCATCTGAGACCGTGCCAACGTGCGCTCCACCGTCTGAAAGAGATGCTGTGGATCGCGGATGGCTCAGCATGTCGTGCAGAGCATCGAAATTGTAGCCGGAGTAGTTCGCGAGTGGGAAGTACATAAATTGCTTTCCATCATCTCGCAGCAGCACGTCGAGTGCATATTCCGCGGGACTTACGCCATTGGCTTTGGCAAGCTCAGCGATGCTCGCGGATTTTCCTGGCTCATAGTCCGGCGGATCACCGAGCGGGAACATATTTTCCCAGCCCGTGAACATGTATCGTGTGACCTTGTCTCGAACGCGCGCCTCTTCATTGATAAGCCGCGCCCGTAGCTCAGGATCTCTCAGCGCATTCATTCGCTCCTCCAAAGAGGCATCCAACAGCGGTTTGAACGCAGCATGGGAGATGAAAGGGTTGAGAGTTGCCTGCAGTCCTTGCAACACGCCCGGTGGACGCCAAGGTACAGCGGCGCGGATGTCTACGCCGTCTTCATCATAGGCCTTCTGAAGCCCTTTCAGCACATCCTTGTATTGATCTGGGCGCTTGTTCGCCTGCGCCAACGTAAAAACTAGCGGGAGCCCTGTTTTCTTAGCAATCCGCTTCATCCATGGCAGGTCGGGGTCCATACCCATATGATCAGAGATCATCTGAAAAACGCCGTATCCGACGTCTTTTAATGCGTCGGCTATTCCGACCAATTCTTCTGGCTGACAATGTGTTCCCGGAACGACCGGCCCATCCTTGACCCTGTGTATGAGCGTTCGGGACGTCGAAAAACCGAGTGCTCCAGCTGCCATCGCCTCGCGCGTGATGTCGGTCATTTGGCGGATGTCGTCCTCTGTCGCGTCATCGTCAAGCGCGCGCTCCTCCCCCATAACGTAACAACGCAAGGCACAGTGCGGGACTTGGGCGACAATATCGATCGTACGCTCCATACGGTCCAAGCTATCGAGATACTCTGGAAATGTCTCCCAATCCCATTTCATGCCTTCGGCGAGCGCTGCACCAGGAATTTCTTCGACGCCTTCCATGACCCGGATCATAAACTCGCGCTCTTTCGGACGGGCTGGCGCGAAACCTACGCCGCAACTGCCCATTACGACCGTTGTCACCCCATGCCATGAGGACGGTGTGAGATCAGGATCCCACGAGACTTGACCATCATAGTGTGTGTGCGCGTCTACAAATCCCGGCGTTGCGAGCGCGCCATTTGCGTCGATCTCGCGTTGTCCCGGACCGGTTTTACCGCCAACCTCTGCGATGACGCCGTCCTTAATGGCAACATCGCCCTCGAATGCATCGGCACCAGTTCCATCGACGATCGTCGCGCCACGTATAACCACGTCGTGCATTGCATCCTCCCTTGTTCTTATTTTTAGGCAGTCTACAACTTAGCGAGTGCTTGGCTATGACCTGTCAGGTCATGGTCGAGCGTCCAGCCGGGTTAGCAGATGAGAACGATGGAAACACCTGATTCTGATTCCGGATTTGCGCGCCTCTTACGCTACTGGCGAGAGGTGTTCGGGCAAAGCCAAGAAGAGCTCGCGCTCTCGCTTGAAAGCTCTCCTCGCCATATCAGCCGGCTCGAAAACGGTCGGGTCAGACCCAGTCGGGTGTTTGTCGAGAAACTCACAACAACGTTGAGCCTTGGTGAGCGAGATTCGCAACAATTACTCTTCTCTGCTGGATTTTCATCAACCGCTGGTGCCCTCACTTTTGAGGATGAAAGCCTTGCTTGGTTTCGAAAAAGCGTTGCCCAGTCTTTAGCGCTTCTATCGCCTGCACCAGCCTTGGTTTTTGATGATCACGGGCGCGTTCTAATGATCAATCGACCTTGGCTCGATCTGTTCTCCGACCGTTTTGCACCGACAATTGAAATCACTTTGGAGGCTTATTTCGGAGCCCTGCTAGAAGATATGCAAAACTCACCTCTGGCGGACCGCCTGCTTCAGACCCGTTGCGGCTTATTGATGACGGTAGATCAGGAAGCCGTCCTTTGGGGACAACCGGATCTAAGCGAAATGATGACGCGGCTCGCTTCTCGCTATGGTTTGCCCAAAGACTGGCGCAAACTGGCCACGCAGTATGAACCGGACGCGAGTTGGAAAGTTCCAATCTCGCGTGACGGCGAAGATTTTTGGTATACCAGTATGGTTATGATGCTCGGCGCGCGGGGCCCGGTAACCTATGTTGCTCGCCCGCGATTGACGTTGCAATTGCTTATCCCTGACGACCACGACTTAAATGTGGATGTGGAGGCAGAGCCTCAAATCGGTCATCCCTTGCTTTGCGACCATTTTTTGCTCTGAAGCAAAATGTCCGCTTTTGGGGATTAGCGGACCTGAACTCATTGCTCCCCAATGTCCGCTTTGACGCCGAAAGCGGACATTAGGCTACCGACGTCACGTGCTGTGACCAAGCATCCATAAGCTTCCTGCGTTCATCCAGAAAATCGGTCCTCAGGTAACTTGCTTCGACCGATCCGTAGATTTTGTGCCCAAGGCAAAGCTCTGCGATGTCCCGTCGTTGATCGGTCTCTGCTGCCCATGTTTTAAAGGAGGCCCGAAACCCGTGTGGACGAAAGGCAAGCTGCCGCCGCTCCATGAGTCGGCTCATACTCGCATCCGATATGACACCGCGACCAGAGACGTTTGGAAATAGGTACTCATTACGTCCATGGCGTTTCGCTTCCCCGATTATGGCAAGGCTCGCATCGGACAGTGGGATGCGCCAATCATCAGTTTTGCCTTTGGCACCCTTCAACACCTCACCCGGAACAGTCCAAACACTATTCGATATTTGATCTGTGCGTAGAAACCTGATGGGTCTGGAGCGAGGCCCTGGGTTAAGGATGAGAAGTTTCAGCGCCAATTGGACTGGGGTTGGCTCGTCAAGTGACTTAAAAAAAGCTGGGACGTCGGTCCATGGCATGGATGGTATGTTTTTCGACTGATGTCTTTGTTTGCCAAGCAACGCCTGCGCTTTCTTTGTTGCAAGGACATCAACATCCAATCCGAGCGCTGCACCGTGTTGAATTACTATGTTCAGCCGATTCAGCGCTTTACGAGCTGTATCGGCTTTGTCATGCCAAATTGGTTCAAGGACGTCGCGGATATCTTTCTGGTTGATATCGACGATTGGTGTAGTGCCCAATAGGGGCAGAACATGAAGCGCCAACGGGCTGAACCACCTGCCCGCCTTACCATCCGCCTTCAGTTCCGCCTGTCTTACTCTAAAAGCGTCCTCTGCTACGCTCTGGAGTGACAGTAGCTGATCTCGAGCTGCTTTTCTCGATTTCTGCCTCTGCCGAATAGGGTCTTCCCCGTTGGCGATCGTCGCCTGAAACTCATCGCGGAGTTGTCTTGCCTGACTAAGACTGACTTTTGACAAGCTACCCAAACCCATCTGACGAGCCCGCCCGTGATATCTATACCGAAGAATCCACTGACCGTTACCGTTTGGTCCTTTTCTCAACCAAAGCCCACCGCCATCACCATGCGCTCCGGGTCCAAGGGCCCGGATCAATTTCACCGACAGTTTGTTCCTTGAGTGGGGCAAATCGCTCAACTCCTATGTACATAATAGTGTACATTCTTGGATGAGATGCAACAAGACAATCTAATATCGCATGCACCTAATCAGCGTGTTAATCAATTGATGATGCGATACTATTTTGCCAGCTTGAGACAGCCTGAGACTTTATTCTTGTGCCCCCTCGCGGCACCAGCCAATTTCTCTGTGTGCTTTCCGCGATCGTTCGACCGTTCCTGCCCCGTACTTGAGCGAGATTCCAATATTCGTTGAGACCAGTTTGAGCGATGCTCGAAGCGCAAGTAAATGCGTCTCAAATATGGTTGAGCCGCACCCATAGCGATGACCTGACACCGCTATGATCTGTTCAAAGATGCAGGCTGCTTTACCAGTCTCACTGCGTCTTGATTCCCGCTTTGTCTTATCCTTCCTGTCCGTTTCTCTTCGAAACCAGTCAGAAGTTTATTGTCACTATGTCTCAAACTTTGCGTTCAGATATCAGTTAGTCTCAATGTGGTTGCCACCATGGATCAGGGTCTTGCGGGAGGTCGCATGGCAATAAATGTTCGCCGCGTGCCCGGGGTCCGGGCAAAGGATGCATTGATTGGAGACGAGAATGCAGCGGGACGTTCACACGCATGACAAAAGCGGCCTGAGACAGGCCACACGACCAAATCTTCCGAAAATACAGGCGCCAGCTTCTTGGTTGAACGCTGAGCGTCACCAAAATCGCCTCCTCCACGCGATCCTAGAGATTTAAAGCAAGCACATGAGCGCCCCGAACAAGCGCGTCTGACGGTTTAGCCTGGAATTCCACCTCTAATTAATCGACAGATCTATTACATTGATCTGAACTTCTTTTAATTTTGAAAAGAAGTATACGGGAACTGTATATTTAATCATGGCTCGCAGTCTGAAATATATAGAACATCACTTTGATGGTTCGTTTGAGTTGTGGCGTCAGCACATTGGCGCCATGTTTGACGTGGCACCCATTCTTTCAACCGATGAGAGCACACAGTTTCAGACACACGTCTATGTCCATCATTGCGGCGCGATCGAGCGGGCGCGTTATGGCGACGTCTTGTTCGATCATACCGGGCATCACGCAGAGGCCGCACGCGGTCTGATTTCGGTCGCTCGCTATCCCAGGGGCGGCCCAGTTGAGCAACACGTACGGCTCGCCCCCGCAATGCGCCCGCGCACCCTTTTTCTGTTCGATCACGCCGTTTCCTATAAGACGTTCCACTTCGCCGCCGAACTCGAGAATATGTATATCCTTAAAACCGCACTCGGGCTCGCGGAGACGGATCACGTGCCCGCCCGCCGGTTTTTGCCCGGTACGCCGCTGGCCGTTTTGCTCAACGCTGAAATGGATCGGGTGTTTGCCGCCTTGGATGACAAATCGCCGCCCGTCTTTCCTGAGCGTGCCGTTTTACGCTTTATGGCATGCGTGCGTATGGCGGTGCGCGGTCGGACTCTTTCCGGCCTAGATGAGTCCCTTGTGCGCGACGCCGTGTTTGACCAGATCCGTGACTATATCCGCGCCAATCTCAGCGACGCGCGATTGGGTTCAGCCCATATTGTCGGTCAGTTCGGCGTCTCGCGCCCAACGCTGTATCGTATGTTCCAGCCCTATGGCGGCGTCCATGCCTACATTGCCCATCATCGCATGTTCCGAGCCGCTTATGATCTCGCCGCCCGCAGAACGCGGCGCGGTGAGATTAAGCGCATTTCCGAGCGTTGGGGACTCTCCTCTGGCTTGCAGCTCAATCGCGCTATTCGCAACGTTTTCGGAACGGCGCCGACCGAGCTTTTCGGCGCCCCGCTCGAACCGCCGGACACCATCCGGCACTTCGATTATCTCAAGGGTTACCTGGATCCGCTGACTTAGGTTTGCGACCCATGGCGATATCTCGAGTCTCTTCCTCATCCTGAGCGACGTCGAAGGATGAAGACTTGGACAAACCTGGCACAACCGGTGACCAGTTCTTACCGCTCGCAGTCAATCGAGCGGCTGGCGACCCCTGCAGGATTCGAACCTGCGACCGTCCGATTAGAAGTCGGGTGCTCTATCCAACTGAGCTAAGGGGCCGTTTGAGCGCCTGCCTTAATCTGAAAGTCGGAAGATTAAAAGCCGAGAATACTGCATCCAAACACAGGCTGTGACGCATCTTAAAATTAACAGCGACGGAATTCGCGCCGGACAGCGTTAAACCTTTGTCATTTCGACGACAAAAACTTCGCGAGGCGCCTCGGGTTTCGTTAAAGAATTCGAGGGACACTTGCAGACATGACTAGGGAGGACGGCATGCGACCACGCAATGTGACGCGATTGATGCAGAGTGCAGCCTTGGCTTTGGTGCTCGGCCTCGCCGCTTGTGGCGGCGGCGGAGGCAGCGATAGCGGCGGCGGGACACTGCCAGGCGGTACGGGGACATCGCCACCATCCCCTCCTCCTCCTCCTCCTCCTCCTCCGCCACCGCCTCCCCCGCCGAGCAGCACAGCGTTTGAAACGGCGGCGTCTACCGCACTATTCCTGTCGCAAGCGACATTCGGTCCAACCCAGACGGACATTGATCAACTCACCGGAACATCTCCTTCAGAGTGGCTGGTCGAGGAGTTCAACAAAGCGCCCAGCCTAAACCTTGGATACGTTTTGACGGAGATTACTGAGCCCGGCGCGCGCGACGATGAAGGCCAGCTCTCATATGAGAAACGCAACACGCCAACCTTTTCTTTCTGGATCAACGCGATCGAAGGTGAAGATCAGTTGCGCCAACGCATGGCGTTCGCACTGTCACAAATCCTGGTGATCTCGCACGCTGAAGGGAATTTCTTGTTCGAAGCCCCGAACACGGTCGCGCATTATCAGGATATTCTCGTACGCAATGCGTTTGGGAACTATCGCGACTTGCTCGAAGAGGTGACCTACTCGCCGGCGATGGGCGAGTATCTGACCTATCTTCAGAACATCAAAGGCGATCCAAACTCTGGCCGGATGCCAGATGAGAATTATGCGCGCGAGATCATGCAATTGTTCTCAATCGGGCTGGTCGAGTTGGAGCAAGACGGTGATATCGTCACAAGCAATGGGGTTCCGGTTGAGACCTACGACAATGCCGATGTGACCGGTCTCGCCAAAGTATTTACAGGGCTCAGCCTGAAAGGCGGCGAGTTTTGGTTTGATTTCAGGGACTTACCAGATGATGCGCTGCATTCGCCGATGGAGGTCTATCCTGAGTGGCATTCAGAGCTCGAAAAGTCCTTTTTGGGGATCACCATCCCCGCCGGCACAGGGCCCGCAGAAAGCATAGACCTCGCACTCGATACCTTAGTGGATCACCCCAACACGGCGCCTTTCATTGCCCGGCAATTGATCCAACGCTTTGTCACCAGCCATCCTGAATCCGATTATATCGGGCGGGTCTCATCCGCCTTCTCAAGTGGCCAATACACGCTGCCAAACGGGACCACAGTGGGTGATGGTCGGCGCGGAGACCTTTCGGCGACGATCGCTGCGGTCTTGTTCGACCCGGACGCGAGAGACGCCGCCAATCGAGACGAGGACCGCTTTGGGAAAATTCGCGAGCCCATTCTGCGTTTCATCCAATGGGCGCGCGCGTTTGACGCCGGAACGGTAACGCCGGAATATACCTTTCCGCTCTATAACACGACCTTTGGTGGCGGCTTAGCACAAGCGCCTTACAAGTCCCCCTCGGTCTTCAATTTCTACCGCCCAGGTTATGTCGCCCCCGGAACGGAGACAGGGGCTGCCGGCTTGACCATGCCGGAGCTACAACTGGTCAATGCCAATTCGATTTCGAATTATGCGAACTTTATGACCTATTTCATCTTCGCATTTGCGGCGAGCGGCGAAGACGCGAACGCGGCAGCGAGTTTCATTCCGGATTATAGCGATGAGTTGGTACTCGCAGATGATCCACAAGCTCTTATTGATCATCTCGATCTGTTGCTCACGCATGGCTCAACCTCGGAAGAAACGAAAGCGACAATAGTCACGTTCATTGACGACGTCGCGCTCGAGAATCCGAGCGACCCAGATTATGATGGCCCGTATCTCCGGGTCTCGCTGGCGATTCTGATGATGATGACATCGCCCGATTACACCGTACAGCGCTAGGAGGACAGACGATGAAACCGACCCGCAGGACTTTTCTCACTGGTGCCAGCGCGCTGAGCGCCGCGACATTGACGGGGCTTGGCAGTTCGCTCTCTGCCTTCCAAGCCAGCGCAGCTGAAACCTCTGGTTACAAAGCGATTGTTTGTCTCTTCTTCTTAGGCGGACTCGACGGTCACGATACCGTCTTTCCTTATGACGAGGCGTCGTATGATCAGTACGCCACCATCCGCGCGCCGCTTTTGAACCAGTACACCAATATGCAGGGCGGCTCGACGCGGGCGCGCGACCGCTTGTTACAACTCAATCCGAGCAACGCGGCGGACTTTGGCGGACGACAGTTTGCACTTCCAGAGGAACTGAGCGGCATTAAGGGCCTCTTTGATGAAGGAAATGCCGCCATCGTCGGAAATGTCGGGCCGCTCATCCAACCCATCAATCGCACGCAATTCGAAAATGACAGTGCCCCGCAACCGAAGCGACTCTTTTCGCACAATGACCAACAGTCGACTTGGATGTCGAGCGCCCCAGAGGGGGCTCAGTTTGGTTGGGGCGGTCGGTTTGCAGATGCAGCTTTGGCGGCCGGCGCAAACTCTGGCAGCCGCGATTTCACGACCATTACCAGCCTCGGCAATGAGCTCTTTCTCACGGGTGTGAATGCCCTGCCCTACCAGATCGGATTGGATGGCGCGCCTGAGATCGACGCTTTGAACTTCTTTGCGAGCGGTCGAGAGACACCGGCTGGCGATGAAATCTACCAGAAGCTCCGCGATCATTTCGAAGCCATGGACTTTAACAGCACCAATTTGATTGATCGAGATGTCGCCAATTCCATGCGCACCGCGCTGACGACCAATGAAGCTTTCAATCAAGCCTATGAAACGATCCAACCGTTCTCTACCGCATTTCCTGAGAGCTTTCTCGGACAACAATTGCAAGCGGTGGCCAATACCATCGCCATCCGCGACGCGCTTCTGGTGAATCGGCAAGTTTTCTTTGTCGCAATTGGCGGCTTCGACACACACTCCAACCAAGTGAATGACCTGCCGGGCCTCCAACGCGAGATTGATGGCGGTGTGGTCGCCTTCTATCAAGCCATGCAAGAACTCGGGCTCGGGAGCGACGTGACTTTATTCACAGCGTCGGATTTTGGGCGCACTCTAGCGATCAATGGCGACGGAACCGATCATGGTTGGGGCAGCCACCACTTCGTCATTGGAGATGCCGTGCAAGGCGGACAAATCTATGGCGACATACCGCCCTCCACGCTCGGTCACGAGCAAGACGCGGGCAGCGGGCGCCTGATCCCAACCACATCGGTAGAGCAGTTTGCGGAGCCCTTGGGACGGTGGTTCGGCTTAACCGACGCGGAAATCGCAGAGGCGCTGCCTAATCTCTCGAACTTTAGCGGTGGCCCCGCCTTCGTTTAGTGGGTCCAAGGCTGCTTGCGGTTGGCAGCGAAGTTTTCCGAATAGGATTTGACGAGCCGCTTCACTTTGCGGGGCTCCTCGACGGAAAAGGTCAAGCCTTCGCGCTTGGCGTAAGCTATCGCCTGTTCGCGGCTATCGAAGTGCAACCGAACTTGGCCGGTTGTGTCGTCAATGCTGGTCCAGCCCATCACAGGGTCGCTGGCACGCTTAGCTCCGGAGACGAATTCTAGGACCCATTCCTTGGTATTGCCGCGGCCGGATTGCATGGCAGTCTTCGCAGGCTTGTAGATACGGGCATCCATTTTAGACCATCTCCCAGAGAAGAAACTGGTCGGAGCGATAGGATTCGAACCTACGACCCTCTGGTCCCAAACCAGATGCGCTACCAGACTGCGCCACGCTCCGGCCTGCCGGTATAACGGCGAAATTTTCCGTTTCAAGCGCTTTTTTCAGCCATTTTCAGACGGCCCTTTAGCGGCGACGGAGGACCCGAAATGTCGCATCAGCGCGGGCCGCAAGCTTCTCGCCATTGATCAGCATATCCGCGGTTACCTGGACCAAGTCATGCTCATAGCTGACCACGCGCGGATGCGCTTCAAGCCAGTTGTGCAAGCGAACGGTCTCAAGAAAATGCAAGGTCAGCTTCAACGTGACAGAAGCCCGTTTGGCTTTGGCCCAAACGGCCATGGCCAGCGAGCGATCTGCGAACGCACTCGCCATGCCACCGTGCAGAAAGCCCATACTGTTGCAATGTCGATCGAGCACATAGAGACCGGACCGGACATCGCCGTCCGCCACGGCTTCGTAGACCGGGCCATTATGGTTGCTGAAGGCCCCACGAGAACGCGAGAGCGCGAATCCTTCCGGCACGACCAAATGTGCGGGAAGGTCCTCTTCACGCATCAGGATTACTCAGCTGGTGTGTCGACCACTACATTGTCAAAAAGCGGGTGCTGCACCACGTCGCCGGGTTGAATGCCAAGCTCTGCCGCTTGTCCGCCATTGATCTCTAAAACAGCGCGAACCGGCACGCCCGGTGAAATGGTCCGAAGTGATCCTGGTACCGTGTTTCGCGCAATCATCTCCACAAACCCGTCCTCAGAAATGAACAACATATCTAATGGAATCAATGTGTTCTTCATGAACATTGAGGGCTCGCGCGGCGGATCGAAATCAAACAACATGCCCTTATCGGCATCGAGACTCTCACGTTCCATCAGCCCAAAACTAATTTCTTCGCGATCATTCGCGACTTCAACCGTAAACGAATGCGATGCGTCCGCGCCGACTATCGTCAAGGGCGTAACCTCCATCGGATCGGCGAACGCAGATGGAGTCGCGATTGTGAGGTAAGCGGCGGCAGCAAGAAGGATACGTTTCATGCCTGCTGGTCTAACCGCAGCGCAGAATGGCGGCAAGCCGGTCAGACACTCCGAGCTTACTTTTTGACAATAATGACGTTTTCGCCTTTTTGACCGCGCCCTGTCACAACGTCGATTTCCGCGCCGGTTTCGAGGACGTCGATCCCAGCTTTGCGCATCACGGAAATATGGATGAAAATATCCGCTCCATCTCCGGGGCGGTTCACAAAGCCAAAGCCTTGCGCAGCGTTAAACCATTTCACAATGACACGTTCAAAAACAACAGCTTCGCCTTGATCTCGCATGATCGAGGTCTTTGGGCGGTCCATTTCTATAATATTGAGAACCTGCCAGCCACGCTCACGCTCAACAATATCACAAACGATGCGCGCGCCCTCATCAGCAGCGCTTTCTCCATAAGCCCGCAAACAGGAGACATGCATCATCACATCCTGGTGCAGAATCACGCCTTCGACAGATTCTGGGACCACGAATCCATAGCCTTTGACCGTATCAAACCATTTCACACGGCCGATCAGGCGAACTCCTGGTTCTGCACTCACTTTGGATACTTGCTCAGCCGCGTTACTCATGGGCCCACCCCGCATTAACCATTTTGTTAGACTCACGAATGGGTTCTGTCACGCTGAATTACTCAGTGGACGCACGGAAGTTTTCGGACTCGTTGTAAAAGTGGCACTCCCTAGGGGAATCGAACCCCTCTTTCCAGGTTGAAAACCTGGCGTCCTAACCGATAGACGAAGGGAGCGCGCGGTTGAGGGGCCGATATAGCTATGAGCGATAGAGCTGGCAACCTTCTTTGATAGCGTGGCTGATTTTTTTGCAGCGCGCGGTGAAAGTCCCGAATATCTCTTGCAATCGAGCGGTGCTTCTAAATGATGGCGTGCATGGAAATCGACCTTTCAAACACTGACTTACGACAGGCCCGTCAAGACGATTGGCGCCTGGTGGCGGATATCACTGCCGAAGCGTTCGCAAATGACCCGGTCAATCAGCATATCTTTGGCAAGCCAAAATCAATCCGCTCCATGTTTCGGGTGATGGCGCGTGAAATGTATCTGCCACATGGTGTCAGCTACATTCATCCGGCCGGCGGCGCGACCATGTGGATGCCCCCCGGGGTCGAGGCCGCGCCATCTCAGTTCGGTCTTTTGAAATTTGCCCTTGGCCAGCTCAAGAATGGAACGCCCGGTGCGATTAAGCGTGGCATGGCGCTATCCGAGATTATGCAAAAGTGGCATCCAAGCGAGCCGCATTTCTATCTGTTTACGATCGGGACCACCGCCGGCGCGCGCGGAAAGGGCGTAGGGAAAGGACTTCTGGCGCCTGTTCTTTCAGCCTGCGATGCGGCTGGCATGCCAGTCTACTTAGAGAATTCCAATCCGAACAATTCAGGCTTTTATGGTGCGCATGGATTTGAGCGCATGGGCATCTTCGAAATCGATGGAGATGGCAGCCCGATTATGGAGCCGATGTGGCGAGAGCCTAGACCCTAGAGCCGCTCCTGACTGTACCTCATTTTCGAATTGGACCTCTCCGGTCAGACAAGGTTACCCCCGGCTGAGCGAATAGTTCGGCGCTTCCCGGGTCATTTGGACATCATGCACATGGCTTTCTTGAAGCCCGGCCCCGGTGATCTGAACAAACTCAGCGCGCTTGTGCAGTTCAGCCATTGTCGGCGCGCCGACATAGCCCATCGCAGCGCGAAGTCCGCCCACCATTTGATGAACAATCGGCGCAATCGGCCCTTTGAACGGCACTTGGCCTTCAATACCTTCCGGCACGAGCTTGTCGCTCGCCGCGTCTTTTTGGAAATAGCGATCAGCCGACCCGCGCGCCATGGCGCCGAGGCTGCCCATGCCGCGGTAGGCTTTGTAAGAGCGGCCCTGATAGAGGAACACTTCACCGGGGGCTTCTTCGGTGCCGGCAAACATCGAACCCATCATTGCGGTCGACGCGCCAGCAGCCAACGCTTTGGCAAAATCGCCTGAGAATTTGATCCCACCATCCGCAATGATCGGTGTGCCCGTCGCCTGCGCAGCCTTGGCGCAATCTTCAATCGCTGTGAGTTGTGGCACCCCGACGCCAGCAACGATACGCGTCGTGCAAATCGAGCCTGGGCCGATCCCAACTTTAACCGCGTCCGCCCCCGCATCGATCAGGGCTTTGGTCGCGTCTCCGGTCGCGACATTTCCCGCGATGATCTGAACCGCGTTCGAGATTTTCTTGGCTCGGGTGACCGCCTCGCCGACGGCTTTGGAATGTCCATGCGCGGTATCGATGACAACCGCGTCTGCACCGGCTTCAATCAGCGCCTGAGTCCGCTCAAACCCCGCGTCGCCAACGGTCGATGCGGCGGCCACGCGCAAACGCCCACCATCATCTTTTGCAGCATTCGGATTCACCGCCGCTTTGTCCATGTCCTTGACCGTGAGCAGGCCAATGCAATTGCCCGCCTCATCAACAATAACGAGACGCTCGATGCGGTGCTTGTGAAGCAGGGTCCGCGCTTCTTCGATGGGCACATCCATCGTCACCGTCACAACTTCGCGGGTCATCAGGCTGCCCACTTGCTGATTCAAATCCGGTGCAAATCGCATATCGCGATTGGTGATGATGCCGACCAATTTGCCATTCTCAACCACAGGAATGCCAGAAAATCCGGTTTGGTCTTTCAGGGCTTTCAATTCAGCTAAGCTCGCTGAGGGTTCGATGGTCACAGGATTCATGACCACACCGCTCTCGAATTTTTTGACCTGTGTGACCTGCGCCGCTTGCTCTTCAATCGAGAAGTTCCGGTGGACCACACCAATGCCGCCCGCTTGCGCCATCGCAATGGCGAGCCGCGCCTCGGTCACCGTGTCCATGGCCGCAGAAATCAATGGAATGTTGAGCCCGATCGCCTTCGTAAGCTGTGTCGAAACGTTGACTTCGGACGGTGTCACCTCACTCGCGCCGGGCTGAAGAAGCACGTCATCAAAAGTGATCGCTTGTCGGATGTTCATTTGGGGAGCTCCCTTTTTGGCTCCCTAATTGAGTCACTTCCGAAGGGCAAGCCCTGTTTGTGCGACGGTTTGGTGATGTTTCTCCAAGCGGTGCAACTTGGAAGTGTAACGGATAATTGAGCCAAAAATTGCGCATTACATTTCCTCCACTCTTCAGCAATTTCATTGCAGAGAAGACCAAGATGTGGTGTTCGCGATCACAACTCCACTGCGTTGATTTTGGATTAGACCCGAAAGCGATGCAGTATGATTTCCTCAAAAACCGCCGTAATTCTCGCAGGTTGGCTGGGATTACTTTCGCCAATTCAGAGCTCGATCGCCCAAACACTGCCATTTGACGAGGCGCAGACCCTCGCGTCTGACGATCTCAACCAGTTGGACCACGCGCTAAACGACTTGGTTCAAACGGGTCAAACCGCCAATCTGACATATGGCGTGTGGCAGCGCGGGGACCTCGTGCGCGACGGATATTTCGGTCCTGTCAGCCCCCGGAATCCCAATATAGTCTCGGATGATACGATCTTTAGTATCCAATCCATGACCAAAGCCGTGACGGCGATCGGAATACTCATTTTAGTCGAACGCGGCGCGTTTGAGTTGGACGATTCCATGACTGACATCCTACCTGAATTCGAAGACGTGGAAGTCATTGCGGATCAGGACACCGATGGGAATCTGTTTACGTATAAGCCGCCCCGTCCCCCAACCATTCGACAATTGCTCAGCCACACGGCCAGGCTTGGCAATGCGCGTCCATCCATCAGTCCGGTGGAGACCAAACTCTGGCAGTCAGGGATACTTTCCGCTCGCACTGTGGATGAGGTGATCGGCATCGCGAGCAGCGTGCCTTACATCGCCGCGCCAGGAGCGGAGTGGAACTACTCAATCGCGTCCGACCTGCAGGGCGCGATTATTGAGCGCGTCAGCGGAGAAAGCCTTGGGAGCTTCCTAAAGCGCGAAGTGTTTGAGCCGTTAGAGATGTACGATACCGGTTTCTTTGTGCACCGAAAGGATATCGCTCGGCTCAGCGGTGTTTTACAGCGCACGCCAAAGGGCGATGTCTTCCAGAACTATGAAGACCCAGAGAACGCGGTTCAATCGCGCACATATCATGAGGGTGGGCATGGATTATTCTCCACGCAGGCTGACTATTATCGATTTCTCGAATTTTTGTTGAATAATGGACAAACCGGATCAGGGCGCCTGCTGAAACCGGAAACGCTGGCTGCGTTCGGAAAAAACGCCATTCGTTACCGCGGACGTCCGAGTTCAATAGGCAGTGTCGGGCGTCGTCAGGGACTCGGATTTGGGTTCGGAGTCGGCACCATCGAAGATCCAGCCATTTCAGGTATGGCTGCCCCAAAAGGCTCATACTATTGGTACGGGGCGCTCGGAACGTGGTTTTGGGTCGATCCCGTCAATGAGATTATTTTCATCGCGATGGCTCAGACTGATAAGCCCATGGAGACCGATTACATTCGCGACTCAATGCGTTGGGTATATGGCGATCCATTGCTGGAAGACACGCAATTTGCGACCGCTAAGTGAAGGCCTCAAGCGTCCGAAGGATCAGGACGCCCCGGAACTTCTTCGGCTTGATCGGCCGGGCGACCGGGAATGGCGTAGCCGCCTTTCAGCCAGCGCGAGAGGTCGACATCGGCGCAGCGTTTTGAGCAGAACGGTTTAAACTCAGGCACCACGAGGCGGGTTTCACAAACCGGACATTTTTTTTGACTCATCGTCTTACAAACTCGCTGGCATTATTGGCATTTCGAACGACCGTCACCCGCCCGCCGAAATGGGCATCCATGACTTGGACGGCTTCTGCCTTGTGCGATTGATACGCTTGGTGTGCCGACCCGCCAAGCGCCAAAGTGTATAAATGCGTCGGATTGGCCTTCGCTTCACGCTGCAATTGGCGCAAAATTCGAAACAAGGCCGTCTCCCCTGCATCCCTGTTTATAATGTCTTCCACGGGCATGAATCGCCAGGGGATAGCCACTTCGAGGAGGTTCAAAGGCGATGGCTTTAGGACTTTCGCACCAGCTAAACCATAACTTGAAAAGGCCTCGCGCGTGACATCGCGAATGTGATCTCTTGAGGCCGCGTTTAACGGCTCGATACAATCTAAAATCAAGGCACCGCCTAAACTACGCAATACCGCTTGACGCGCCATTTCCTGCGCAGCTTCTCGGTTGATCTTTAAAGCGCGCGCCCCGGCGCTCCCGGCGCTGACCCGACCTGAAGTGTCCACATCAAACGCTGTCAGCGCTCTGGTGCGTTCAATGTGCAATTGCCCGCCTCCCGGCAAGACCACAGATTTGAACATGGCATCATTGAAAGCGTCTTCGACAGCCGTCGGCGCCTCATCGGGAATGAGAAGTTTGGCTCCAGGGAACACTTTGCGCCAGTTTTCGAACGTATCCCCAGGACGCGAGGGACCTTCGGTCAAGCTTACACGGGCAAGTTTGCCATGCCGAGCTTCACTACGGACCTCGACATTGATGATCTCTCCCTGGCTTATGCCGGCGCGGGATTTTAGCCGCAGGAAGCCTTCTTCGCCGGACGTGAACTCCAAAAAGGCCCCGCCCGCATCCTCCGAGATTGACCGCACTCGGGCTGGAATAATGTCGCCAAACCGAACACGGTCGCCGCTTCCCCCCCAGCGCTCCGAAAACAGAGCGATGGGGCGGTCTTCGGCATCATACAGAACGGCCCGAAACTCACCCGGCGCATCATGGGTGAGCAGCTTATTGAACACGCCCGCGATCATTCGGGTTGGCACGCTCGCACGCCGAGAACAGGCAATACGGTTTGCCAGCCTTCGGCATCCACTAAATTGATGAGACCGCTCTCAAGTCGCTGGCCGCCATTCATAAGCTCGCCTGGGACAATCGTCAGCGATACGGTGCGACCGTCCTCAGACAAGTACGACATGCGCGTATTGAATTGTCCGAATATATCTCCGCCCGCCGTCGCTTGTGTCAGCGTAATGGGGGTTTCATCCTGGGCGAAGGTAGCTCGGCCGGTTAGCGCTCGAGAATAGAAGATGAACTTGGTGAGATCGGTTTTGCTCCATAGGAACAACCCGCATTCACCAGCAGGTAATTCTTGAGGCCCGAGCCCTGAGATGGGCACACTGTCGATCGCAGGACGCTGCGACAGGACAAGGGCTCGTTGTTCTTCTGGAGTCAGCTCAGGTGTCGTTTGGCAGCCCGCCACGAGCAACAATGCAGCGAAGGCAGTAATCGAGAGAGACTTCATCTTTGCAGCGCTCCTGTGCGTGATTGACGATAGACAAACCGACCATTCTCTCGGACAAATCCAACTTGCTGAAGAGCGATGATGATTTGCGTATCCTGAGTTTCAATTTCTGTCGCGAACTCGCCTTGACCGGTCAGCGCTGCGCGGGCGTCGATAAAGACGCGATCTCCGGCCTCTGACTCGCCTTCTAAGTCGATGACAAAAGCACCCGCGTCGCACGAAATGGGCCCTGAGACGTCGCCAAACTGACGTCCATACTGCGCCGCGAGCGTTGTCAGCGTGTTGGTGGACAAAGTTCCGCTGGCACTTTCGCAGCCCGTTTGGGTCAACCGGAACGCGCCATCGTTCAAACGCAAGCTTCCCCCCATGGCGCGGACTGGCGGCGCCAAACCTTCCAAGGCACCAATCTCTTGCTGCATCCGAATATCGGTTCCTGTAACGGCTGACCGCGACAGTGTGATAACACCCGTTCCGCGCCCGCCAGCGCCGCCCCATTGAATGTCATAGGATGGTTGCAGACTTAACAACGACCCTGGCCGAAGTGAGAGGCTCACATCCCCTAAAGGTTGGCTCCCCACATACAAACCGGTGATACGCCCTTTCATGAGCGTGCCATCAGCCTTCGCCCAACCGACGCCTGCGGCGCCGATCCCGGAACTACTCAGAATGAATCCAAGCGGCGTGAACGCGATCAAACTGCCCGCTAACACGATAATAAAGATCAAAAGCAGAAGCAGTTTGCGCATCACAATCCTCCGGCGACCAAATCAACATTGACGCGCACCAAGCCGCCCCCTGCTTGCTCCATATTGAAGCGCGAGACTTGCCCATTGTGTTTGGCTTGAATGTCTTCGAGCCATAAAAAGACTAAGCGCGGGTCAGCATTCTCGAACACCAAGCGCACGGATGTGGTGTCATCGCCCTGTAAACGTGAGATCAATAAACCGATATCGCCCGCCGATCCGGTTACGGCGGCTTTGAAGTCCTCGATGCTGGCAGAGGTTGGTCGGGCGTTCGTCGGCGTCGCTGCCCCAATGGCTCGCTTCAGCATATAACTTTCTTGGATCCTCGAAAGCGTCCGATCGGCATCCGCGAGATTCGCTCGTGCTTCCGCCTGCGCGTTTAGGCTCGGGACAAGAACGAACTGCCAGACGATGACAAGCACGGTTAGCATGCCTGCAATCGCAATCAATAAACGCTCTCGCGCTTCGAGTCCGGACCACCACGCGCTCATGAGGCGCTCTCCAGCGTCAAGTCGCCAATAACTTTTGATCCGCTTTGTCGTGAATCACCGGAGCGCGCTTGCAAGCCGCTCGAATTGATGATCGCGGTCAATCGGTCGACATCAGCGAAGCTTTCAAACGCGACGCTGGCCGTCATCTGCCCCCGCAACCGATCATAACGGATGGTCCGCAACTCGCTTCCTTCGACTTGCGACAAGCCATCGTAAAGAATGGCACTGGCATCCAGCACCGAAGGAAAGTTCTGCACATTGCTGGCGCGTGTATTGGCATTTAGCGCGAGCACTTGCTGGACATCGCCATTTGTTTCCGGCCAACCCACGCGGGCAAATTCAGCCGTTAAGTTTTCGAGTTCTGTGGCCCGCTCGTTCATGGCATTTGTTTCAAGTGTGACGGAGCCGAACCACCCCAAAGCAGCAACCGCAGCGAGTCCACCGACAAAGCGCCACCGATCTAGTCCCGCAAATTCAACACTGCGGCGCGGCGCAAAAGCCCCTTGGCGTAAATTGATTCCGCGACGACCCGTCTCAGCCCAGTTGGCCAGTTGGAGCAAAAACGCTTCCAGGGTTCCCGCGCCATCACCCTGTGCCGGGCGCGAGACCGCCTGCGCGAGATGCGCACCGTGAATTTCCGCTTCGGGATGCGGCTCAAGCAGACCAACAATTACGTCGCGCCCCAATGAGGCGTCGACTGCAAAACTCCGCGCACCAAGACGCCCGAGAATTATCCCAGGCGCTTCGAACAACATATCACGATCAGGCAGAACACTATGCGCCGCGACTATCTCCGCTTCGCTCAGTCCAAGCCCCGACAAGTGGCTCACAAGGTCTTTTAGAGCCTCAATCGACGCAACATTGATCCGGCGAGGTGCCGAAGGATTGCTCTTATCGGGCGTTGAAAGCGCGACATGGCTAACCTCAACGGTTTCTGCCAAATCATCTTCGATCGCGAAAGGCGCAGCGCGCCGAGCCTGATTTTCATTGCGCGCCGGGATGACCGCGCTCAAGCCCAGAACATCCAGACCATTCAGGAAAACGGTGACATTTCGACCATTCGCCTCCGATCCGGGCAAGCCCGACACAAGGACCCACTTTCCGCCTTTTTCGCGGGCGCAAAGCAGTGAGCCGTCTGGCTGCAGAAGCGTGTAAAGCCGCGCCATTATCCGATCCGCTCGCGTCGTAAGGTGCTAATGGGGCGTCCGGCCTCGGCCTCGAAGAGATAGCGCATGGTCATGTCATGTCCGCGATAAGACACATTGGCCGTAACTTCCACTAGGCTTGTGACGAGACCAAGGCGCTCGACATTGATCTTCTCAGGGTCAATGCGTTGGACGATCGGGTCTTCAAGCAGATCTTGCGCAGTCGGCCAACCGCCCTGCGGACGGGTCAAAATCAGCTCCCTCGCCTGATCGAGCTCGATGGCGCCATCAAAGGCGAGCTGAAGCAGAGGCGCATGGCGCTCCTCAAGCGTATTGATATTGAGCGCCGCCACGCCGCGCTGAGCTTCTGGTGGTAGCGCGCAGAGCAAAGGTCGAAGCGCGGCCACCACGTCTGGCGAGTATCCCCGGATCGCCCGCAACTCCTCTATTGTCGCGAGCGGTTGGTTCGACGTGCGATAAGAGGGCACCTCGCTCAGATAATAGGAATCCTCCGCACCACCATCACCCGGCACGGAATTGTCATCCATCCAATCGGTTAATGCGGATACGAGTGAGACAATATCAGAAGAGAAGCCATCATTCAGAACCGCCTCTAAAAGCAGTCGATAATTCGCCTGCGCCTCTTGATCTGCGACCCGTGCGCCTCCTTCTCCTCCGGCGGTCAACTGATTGACATCAAAGCAATTGGTGGCGTCACGAACGGTGACGGAGAAAGCCCCGCCATCAATCGGCACGATCTGTGGCTCTCCAAACCCTGGCAAATCTGCATTCAAGCGACTCTGCAAGGGCTCCAGAATGGTCATCAAGCGGGCTTTCGCGACTTCCTCAGCCGAGATGGCATGAAAGCTCAACTGGGCCTGTGCATCTAGGGCGCGCGCGCGTTGGGTCGCGTTGGTGACGGCTTGCGTCACCGCCAAAGCCGCAACCGACATCGCCGCAATGATCATCAGCACCGTGATGAGCGCCGCACCGCGTTCTGAATTGCGCCCCGCGCCGATCATGATCGGCCTCCCGTAATCGCTGCCAGTCGCAGCGTAGTATCGTCTTCAAAAGTGATACCGAGCTCAATAATATCTGGTAAAATTGACCGGTTTTGAAGGACATCACCGCGCCAAAACTCGGACCGGTCGGTCCCGCGAAAGAATCCTAACTCAATCGCACTTATGTCTTCCAATAAGACGCGTGAAATGATGGGCGTCCCACGGGTCGCATCCGGGCGCAAAGTCACTTCGCGTACCAAGTTACCTTCACGCAAGGAGTAGGCGACCGATTGCAAAGAGCTGCGCGCTTCGAGATTACCAGGATTGATCCACCCATCGCGTACGAACGTAAGGAACGGTTCTTCCCCGCGCGGCGCCTCTCCAAATAAATTTCCGGCGGGCGAAAAGCCATCAGCAGGCTGTATCGCGCGTTGGCTGAGCGCCGCGATATCCTGTCGGATCAATCGCTGCGCGATGTCGAGTTGTCGGGCCTCGGCCTCCCGCTCGCGCACTTGCTTGCCCGCGCCGGTTGCCCCGATCAGGAGACTTGCGCCCGCTGAGGACACCAAAGCGAGGATGAACAGGGCCACTAGGGTTTCGGCCAATGAGAACCCGGCCTGCGAAGCGGGAGCGCGTCCAGTCAATTATCGCCCTCCTCATTTGGTGGCGACACTGGATCAGGATCAGCCACTGCGGTCAGCGTCGCAGGGATGTATTTGAGCGCGACCAGACGCGCTAAGACTTGCTCATCCCCCTCGCGGCGAACGGTGATCTCGAGGTTTTGCAATTCGCCTTGGCGGGCTTGGCTGCTGGTTCTCGTCCAAGCAAAGGGACGCCCCAATTGCGTCTCGCGGCCGACTTGGATCCCGGCATCTAGTGCGCCCGGTTCAGCCAGAGAATAGGCCATGATGTTCTCCGCGACTGTGCGCGCCAACACGCGCGCCTCCAAACTCGCAGAGTTGCGAGTGGCATCGGACGAAATCTGCAACAGCGGAATCGCTGCAAGCGCAAGAATGCCCATCGCAGCGACGGTTTCCACGAGGCTAAACCCGGCTTCGGACTTGCGTTTAGCGTTCGACAAGACTGACCTCGCCGTTTTCATTGAGCGCGATGTCGATCCGAACGCCGCGGCCGCGTAATTGAAACTCAGCGGCGGGTACGATTCCGGTTGGGTCGAAAACGAGTTCCGGCCAACCTTCGGGCATTTCAGGCGTCTCGAGAATTGGCGTGATATCGAGACGCCGCGGAAACACCTCTGCGCGCCCCGCGGGCAGCCATCTGTTCTGGCGCCATTGGACGAGCGCATAGCCGGTATCAGAGAGCCTTAGCCCAACCGGTTGACCCGACAAAATCGCTTGATCTTGGGCTTGCCTTAAAACGGTCGCGAAGGCTTGTGCGCTCGCTTGTTCCATCGTCGGCCGTTGTGGGATTGTCAGCGTGACAATGCCAGCGGTGAGGCCAATGATGAAGACCACCATCAGCACTTCGACAATTGTCGCGCCGCGTTCGTTTCGGCGATCAGATCGATGCGGCCATTGCACGATATCGCCTCTTCTTTAGTCCCAATTGCCAATATCAGCGTCGAGATCTTCCCCACCTTCTCTACCATCGGCCCCGAGCGAATAGAGATCATATGGGCGGCCCGACTTGTCGCCTGGGCGTTCATAGACGTAGGGGCGTCCCCAAGGGTCGAGCGGCACAGAGCCTTTTTGCAAGTAGCCGCCCGTGCGATAGCTCGCGCCATCTGGCAAATTGTCTGGGCGTTCGACCAAGGCTTCCAAACCCTGCTGCTGGGTTGGATAGTCATAGGCATCAAGCGCATATTGTTCGAGCGCCTGCGAAAGCGCGGTGATGTTAACTTGCGCCGTCTTGACTTGTGCATCACTGCGCGCGCCAAGGACGTTAAACAGGACGACACTCGACAACAGACCGATGATGAAAACCACGACCATGATCTCTGTAAGCGTAAATCCGCGTTGGCGTTTCAGGCGCTTTTTCTGCTGATCCGTCATTTTCTTCTCCTTAGGCTCCGATGGCCATCGTATTGAGCTGCAGAATGGGCAGCATAATCGCTAGAACAATCAACGCCACAACCCCGGCGAGCAAGACGATTAAGAGTGGCTCCAACAGTCCAAGAGCAACCGTCGCGCTGCTGTCTAACTCGTCTTCCATGTAATCTGCTGCACGCCCCATCATGGCCGGTAGGTCTCCGCCGCGTTCGCCGCTCGCGACCATGTGGACGAGCATTGGGGGGAACACCTCCGTCGAGCGCATGGCCCGGTTCAATGGTTGGCCTTCCTCAACTTGGCGTCGCACTTTTGTAGCGGCTTGACGAAACACTTCATTTCCGACCGAACCACGCGCTGCAACCAAAGAATCTGGCACCGTCGCGCCACTGCCGGACAAGGTCGCAAATGTGCGCGCGAATTGTGCGGCGTTGGCGTTTTTGATCACTTTACCCAGCATCGGCAGGCGCAAAACAAACTTGTCCCAGCCCATTTTGATTGCGGGCGTTTGGAACAATCCGCGCAGTAACCAAATACCGATCCCTATGGCCGGAAAAACCAATAGCCCCCACCCTCTCATGAATTCAGAGACCCCAATTACGGCATTGGTTAAGGGCGGCAGATCTTGTCCAACGGTTTCAAATTGCTCAACAACGGCAGGCACCACGAAGATCAGAAGCAATACGACCACCACCAGCGCGACGACGGCAAGCACTGCGGGATAGATCAAGGCAGAGAGGAGCTTGCTCCGCAGTTTGCGAGACTTTTCTAAATGTGTCGCCAAGCGATCCATGACATCGCCCAAACGCCCGGAAGCCTGCCCTGCTCCGACAACGGCACGATAGTATGGCGGAAAAGCTTTGGATGATTTCGCCAGCGACTCCGAGAAGGAAAAGCCCTCTTGAACATTGCCGCGCACCTTCATCAGCACTCGGCGAGCGCTCGGTTTCTCTGCCTCTGTTGCAATCGCGCCGACGGCTTCTTCGACCGTGGCCCCCGATTTGAGCAGCATGGCGAGTTGGCGGGTCACCAGGACCAAATCCTTGCCCGAAAGCGAGCCGCTACGCTGGCCGATGCCGGCTGACTTTTGTTTGGATTCTTTGACCTCGAGCGGAGACAATTGCTTGAGCCGAAGCTCTTTTCGGGCTGATCGCGCCGAATCGGCCGTAATCACACCCGTGGCACGTTTGCCGTCTGCTCCGATCGCAACATAGTCGAAGACCGCCATCGCCTAGCGCTCCTCCTCACGGCGGCAGACTCGCAGAACCTCCTCAACACTGGTCTGACCAGTCATCACATAGCGTGCTGCATTCCGAAACAGCGTATCATGCTGTGCGAACGCCATATCTTGGATGTCGTCTTCAGAACCGTCCGCACGAATAAGGTCACGCAAACCGCCATCGACGGTAATCAATTCATAGACACCGAGCCGGCCATTATACCCGCTATTTCCGCATGCCATGCAACCGACGGGGCGCCAGAGCTGGGGCGCTTCGTGCGGTTGCAAGCCGAACATTGCGAGCTCTTCTGGTGTTGAATCATGCGGTTGGCGGCAATGCTCGCAGAGTTTGCGGACCAACCGCTGCGCAATCACCGCCTTCAAGGTCGCCGCCAAGACATAGGGCTCAATGCCCATATCTCTCAGGCGCTGAATGGCCCCCGCGGCACTATTTGTATGGACGGTCGATAGAACGGGGCGGCCGGTCGAAGCGAATTCGAAAGCGACTTTCGCGGTTTCCAAGTCTCGAATCTCGCCGACCATCACGACGTCCGGATCGTGGCGTAAAATGGCGCGTAGGGTTGCCGCAAAGGTCAGGCCCACTTTGTGGTGCATCTGCGTTTGACTAATGCCCTCTAAACCATATTCGATCGGATCCTCGAGCGTCATTACATTCCGCTCGCCATTATTGAGCACGGACAGCGCAGAATAGAGCGTTGTTGTTTTCCCGGACCCTGTCGGACCCGTGACCAAAGTGATCCCGTTGGGTTGGGCCAAGATTTCACGGAAGCGCGTCAGCGTGGTTTTATCCATGCCGAGCTCATCAAGCCCCAACAACGCATTGCGCGTGTCGAGCAAACGCATGGTCACACGCTCACCATAGCGACTTGGCAAGGTTGAAACCCGGACATCAATGCTACGCCCACCGATGGATAGAGAGATCCGCCCATCCTGCGGCACGCGCTTTTCGGCAATATCGAGGCGCGCCATCACCTTGATCCGACTGGTCAGTGGCGCGGCTAGCCGGCGCGACGGCGTCAAGACTTCCTGAAGCACCCCATCAATCCGATAGCGCACCGAAAGCGTTTCCTCGTGCGGCTCAATATGGACATCCGACGCTTTGCGATTGACCGCTTCGTAGATCAGGCCATTGATCAGCCGGATAACCGGAGCATCATCATCGCCGTCCAAAAGGTCAGCCGTCTCGGGGATACCATCGACGAGACTGGCAAGCCCTTGGCTATCCAAAGCCGCTTCGGCCTCATCGCCGGATACACCTTCGCGGGCATAATGCTCTGTTAGAGCGCGCTCAAACTCTTGCGGCGCCATGGCCTGAAGCTGCAATGGCCGACGCAGGACGCGGCGCGCTTCAATCAACGAAAAAGGGTCAGCGCCATGGCGCACTGCGACCCGGACCTGATCTTCCAATCCTTCCAGCACCACGAGCCCTTTGTCGCGGGCAAAGGCATAAGATAAATCTGTCTTCGTAGCGCTCATGCTTTACTCTACCAACGATTTGAGAGGCGCTGCGCGCGCCCTACTCGTTTGGAATTTCAGTTCCTAAGACGTCCGAGAAAAACGCGTCGAGCTCGGACATACGCTCGCCATCCACATCTTCGTTCAATAGCTCTTCGGCGCGAATGTAGCGATAACTGCGCTGGGTCACCGAACGGGCATCTTCGCGGTCGCGTACAATGGTCGGACGAATGAAGACCATCAGATTGGTTCGCAGATTGTCGGTGTTTTCAGACTTGAATAGGTTGCCGACCACAGGAAGGTCGCCCGCGATCGGCACTTTTCGGCTAACCGTATTTTGGCTCTGCTCGATCAGACCGCCAAGCACAAATGATTTCACCATCATCCGCCAGCACGTTGGTCGTGATTTGACGCAGATTGGTGACAAAATCATCAAGCCCATCACTCAGCGTCGGCGAAATGCTGGAGACTTCCTGGAAAATGTCCAAGTGGATTGTATCGTCAGCGGTAATCCGCGGCGTCACGTTCAGCTTGATTCCGACATCTTGCCGGGTCACCGTCCGAAACGGATTGCTATTATCAGCCCCAAGTGTCTCGCCCGTTGCGACGGGGATTTGTTGACCGACTAGCAATTCAGACGTGCCATTGTCCAAAGTCATGTTGAAGGGCTTTGAAAGCACACGCGATTGTTCGTCTTCCTCCAACGCCGTCACAATCGCCCCAAACAGCGAGTCGCCGCTTTGACCGCCCCCACCAAAGCCAATACCTTGTTGGCCAACCAAGGATGTCACCGCGCTTGAGGTGAAAGGGTTCGTGCCGCCGAAAACGTCATTGTTGATCGTCGCTCCAGCCAGCTGAAGCAGGCTCGGCGCCGAATTGGAGAAGTTGGTGCTCAGGAATGGAACCGAGGAGTCGCCTGTCCCAGACAGTAAGAACTGAACGCCGAGATCACGAGCCGTTGAATCGGAAATCTCGACAATAATCGCTTCCAGGAACACTTGGGAGCGGCGCTGATCGAGCGCCTCCACGACCCGCTCCATTGCTAAGATCGTATCCGGCGATGCGCTAATAACGAGAGAATTGGTCGGTTGGTGATGCGCAATGGTCGCGCCGGGAAGCTGCCCTTCCCCAGGCGCGGCTTGTTCCGCCATGGTTTGCCCTAAACGCTCAAGGATCGGAACAATGTCCTCAGCTTTGGCGTTCTTTAGCTCAATCACGCGCAGGCTATCACGGATGGGATCACTATTATCCAGCTCGCGCGCCACGCGGATAGCGCGGGCTACCGTCGCCTCATCGCCTTTCACGACAATCGAGTTTGAGCTCGAAGACGCAGACACTTCAAAACGATTGTTTGGATTATCGTCGCGATCTGACAGCAAATCGGAGAGAATCCCCTGAACCTCGCGCGCAGGCACATTGCTCAACTCAACGGTTTCGACTTTCGTCCGATCGTTTTCGTCCAGACCGGCAACGATGTCGCGCAGACGCGGCATGTTCGAGGCATAATCGACTAGAACCAGTGTATTCGAGCGTGCATTCGCCACGACCTGGCCTTGCGCATCGACCAATGGCTTGACCATCTGCGCCGCTTCAATGGCGCTAAAATTGTCCAGCTTGAAGACTTGCGTGATGAACGCGTTAGGACCTGATCCTGACACGGCTGCATCCCCAATCGCCATTTGCTCAGGAACGATTCGGTAAACCCCTCGACCTGCGGGCACCGCGGCGAATCCATGAACGCGCAGGGTCGAGAGAAACACCTGGAACACTTCGTTCGTGTCCATCGGCGCTTGCGACATTACCGTCACTTTGGTCCGTCGCACATCCGGATGCAGAATAAATGTATAGCCAGTGATGATGGAGACATCATCGATCAGCGCGGTGATATCGACATCATTTAAGCTGAGGACATGGCGTGCCGCTTGCGGGGAATTCATCTCCGCAGACGCTGCACCCTGGATCCCAAACGCAAGCGCAGAGGCGGCAATCAGTTTCTTCATATTCTCATTCCTACTCGCCAAACTCTAAACGAATGGTTCGTTCAGTTCCGTCGCGTTCTACGACCAAAACGGCTTGGTCGGCGCTGGACAGACGCTCGAAAACTTCTTCAACGTCTAAGTCGCCAACATTATTCCCATCCAAGCTGATCAAGAGATCCCCTGGCTCAAACCCCGCCTGGCGCATCAAGGCGGCATCTCCTTGCGCACTCAAACGATATCCAAGCACGCGGCCACTATCCTGCAAGGGCTGCGCTCTGAGGGCCGAAAACAGGACATCGGGACCCGCAATTCGCGCGGTGATCGTCTGCGAGGTGTCATTATTCGAGGCACTAGAAGCGCTCGATTGCGCCGGCGTCGTGACTGCGCGCGAATCATCGCTGATGACCGACAAACCAGCCCCGCGCCCGCCGAGCATAAGAGTCTCAGTCGCCCCATCGCGGTTAATGATGACCCGATCCGTGAGGATGCGTTCGAGTGTGACGCCTGGCAGAATTTCGTTCCCGACCTGATAGTTTTTACCTATGCCATCTCGGCGTTTGGATGATCGCATTGCCCGCAACTCCCCCTTCACCTGACATGCGCAATCCACTTAATTTCAGATTCAGGTTGGTTTCAGGAACCTCTTCAAGGACCTGCTCTACAGCCCCTTGATCAAAGGGATTTTCTGTCAAAAGCAGAGAAGCGGTCACTTGCAACAGATAGGCCCGATGACGCCCCCTGCATGGGCGACGGCAGCGGACGATCGACATAGGTGGCCACCGCATCTCCAGACGACACAAGCAGCCAAATGATTCGGGCGATGATAATTGCCAGTCCGATGCTTAGGACAATTTCAAGCGCCGCTCTCACTGGACCATGAAAGCGCGAAATCGCGGCCAGAATGCTTTGCTGTCCTAAATCCATTCAACGGACCTATAAATACGATTGGGCGACACGACAGTGCCGCCCAACAGTTAATAATACAACTCTACAAGTCACAAAAACGCGTGACTTTTTGCCTTAGAAAGATCGCTTTAATCCAACAGAAAAAATCGTTCCGACATCGTAAGTATCCACGTCAATGCGGCTAGAACCAAGCTCTTGATAAGCTTGGTAATCGTCGCCGAAGATGTTTTGGATCTTGAACGAGAAGTCGTAATCGCCCTGCAAAACCTCGAAGCGCTTTGTGAGAACGAAATCGACCGTGGCCGGAGGTTCTTCGATAATCGCTGGTAGGTTTCGAGCCAAGGTTTCTGCGGTCCGGATCCGCTCACTCGCGAAGTTGAACAGCACATTTGCGTCCACGCCTGAGCCAAGGTCGGAATAGATCAGCTGCAAGTTAAACAAGTGCTCGGATTGACCTTGCAGGCGACGACCATCTTCAATTCGACCGGCAGCATTCGTGGTCCCGCGAACGGGGGCAAGCGGCGTCCCAACATTAATCGCGACTTCTCCGTCTGCATCAACTTCAGAATCCGACCACGTATAGTTGGTTTTAACGATGACTTCGCCATCACCGAGGAAGTCCCATCCAAACCAGTTCTGAAAATCGAGCGGCGATTCATATTCGACCTCGACCCCGTAAAGCGTCGCCGCGGGCGCGTTTAAGAAGGTCGTTTGGATGTTCTCGGTCGGAACGATGACTTCCTCGATCGGGTTGATCATGTCTTTGTAGAACACGCCCAATGTGAAGAACTGATCGGCGGAGTAATAATACTCAAATCGCGCATCAAAATTGTCGATCTCGGCATTCACCAAGAAGGGATTACCGATAAAGGTCACGTCGGTTTCAGAGTTTACGAAGATCGCTGAAGCGAGTTCACGGAACTGAGGCCGCGTGATGGTCTGAGAATACCCGAACCGGACTTGAACATCGTCGATCGGGTTCCAGGTCAGGGTCGCCGCTGGAAGGAAGTCTTCCTCATCGATAAGACCGTCGACCGGTCCCATAGACAGGTCCTCATCGAACCCACCGACAACAACAGCCTGAATGGCGTCTTCGAAGCGACCCCCGAGGGCAGCCCGAATGTAAGGTGTGATTTGCGCGTCAATCCCGACATAGCCCGCATCGACTTCAAGGGTCGCGATATACTTGGAGGGCTGAACTGTGTCAGAGACCTGACGAACCCCGCCCAACGTGTTGCCGTTTGCGTCCGTATTGTTGAAGATGAAATTGTAGAGAAAATCGACGCGAATATCTTGCTGTGGCGACCCTGCAATCCCGACAAGTCCAAACGTCCGAGACGTCGCTTCGCGATCATTCTCAACGTAAGAATACCCCGCTTTCAGCTCGACTTCGCAGAAGAAGAAACAATCGCCAGAGGAACTCTCTAATGGCAGCGCAAGATCGATCCCAAAATCGGTCGTATCGTCGGCAATTTCAGAGAATTGGAACTGGTTACCGCTTTGCGTGCTCGACAGACGCGGATTGGCGAGATCATCGTCCAAAACGTAGATCGTGGTGATCTGATATGGCGCGTCGCGCGTAGCTTCAGAATAAGAACCCCGCCAGTTCACTTCGAGCCCCATAAGGTTTTCGAAGAAATGCTCACCGGTGACCTGACCGGTCCACAGCTCACGCTCGATCCACTCGATCGCGTCGACCCGACGCGGCTCGTCTGTATCGTTGATACCGATATTCGTCCGCGCCTCTTTTTCAGAGGACCGCGTGATCAAACCGTTAAATGCGATCTCGTGATCGTCAAAGAGGTTGAACCCGAGCGAGCCGAATGCGTCGATGCCGATATTGTTTTCGGTACTTTCACGTTCGAAATCGTCGAACGCCCCGAGTTCACCCGGACCTGCCAAGAAGGCATTGCCGCGGCGGCCTTCTTTAGACACCCATTCATTGCTGTAGCCACCGAAGTGATGAAACCGACAGCAACATTTTCACTTAGATCGAAAATGTTCCCGCCGGTTGCGCCAAAGCTAAAGTTGCCGGGGATATCGCCGCGCTGAACGACGAGGAGCGATGAATTATCGACCAATTCGCGCCCGAAATCAGCGGTGAGGCCATTGGCGAGGCTCGGAATATCCCGCGCACCATCATCAAAGCCCAAATAGTCTGTGTCAGACCCATCGTAGAGGAGGCCCGGCTCAAAT
>CBDIHJ010000042.1:0-117146 GCA_965279045.1 Henriciella sp.
CCTATGCCTTTTACCTCGGTGAGAATTATGGAGCGCTCGGGCATTCGATGGATGATGTCGCAATCGCATCCAAGTTTTCCGGGGTCATCGCGACGATTTTTGGTGCCTTCCTTGGAGCCGCGTTGATCACGCTTTTGGGACGAATGCCCATTCTGTTCATTGGCGCCATCGTCGCCGCAGTGACGAACCTGCTTTACGCCGACTTGGCGGTCGGCGGCGCTAATGTGGACGCGTTTTTGGCGCTCACCCGGCTCGACATCCCTCTGATCGCGTTGCGGAGTGGGGCGGCTGTTTTACAACCCGAGCAAGTGACTATTCCGCCAGATCAAGGCCAGCGGATGGCGCGGCTCATGTTGACGATTTTCGCTGAGAATATCGCCGGCGGCTTGGCGCTCGTCGCCATCACGGCATATTTGACCAGCGTGGTGAACCCGCGATTTGCGACGATGCAATATGCTTTGCTCGTCTCGCTGACCATGTTGCTCGGCACGCTCGGACGAGCCTGGCTGGGCGAACTGATGGAAACCGAAGGCTTCTTTTATGTCTTCGTCTTAACGTTCTGGCTGGGCGGGATCGCAGTTGTGCTCTGTGTCCTCGAATGGATCCGCCAATCTCGCGCGGGTGAGGCGGGCGAGAGTCTGATTTTAACGAGCAGATCGCGGCGAAAGCCGATTAAGAGCCCACCCGGTCTATATCAAATGCCGCGACAGTCGCGAGATTCACAATATCGTTCACGGTTGCTCCGAGAGACGCAATTTGTACCGATTTAGACATGCCCAAGAGCACAGGCCCAATCACGGTCGCACGCGACCATGCCCTCCAATAGCTTGGTTGAGATGGAAGCCGAATGGATGGCCGGCATCACCAACACGTTCGCTTCGCCGGAAAGGCGTGAGAACGGATACAAGACTTTATGCATCGGGTTTAAAGCCACGTCGGCGGCAATATCGCCTTCATATTCAAAGTCACACTCATTACAGGCGTCGAGGATGGAAACAGCCTCTCGGACCTTTTCAGCCCGTTCCCCCATCGGATTGCCAAAGGTCGAATAAGACAGGAAGGCGACGCGCGGAATAAAGCCGAGGCGCTTCACAGCTGTGGCCGCTTCCTTCGCGATTTCAGCCAATTGCTCCCCATCTGGGAGTTCATTGACGCTGGTGTCTGCGATGAAAATGGTTTTGCCGCGATTGATAACCATCGACATGCCGATCACGTCCGCATCGGGAAGCGGATCGAGCGACAATCGAACATCGGTCAGGCAAACATCATAATTCCGCGTGACCCCCGTCACCATGCCATCCGCATCATCATGGGCGAGCATGCAACAGCCAAAAATATTGCGGTCCTGGTTCACCAAGCGCTGCGCGTCGCGCCTTAAGATAGCCCCGGCGGCGCAGACGCTCATAAAGATAATCTGTATAGTCTGCATTCCGATCAGAAAGCCGCGCATTGACGATCTCCAACGCCCCCTCTGGCACGCCCATTTGCTGCATGGGACCGTTCCACTTGCGCCCTGGCGCCCAATCAGAACGGGGTGCCCCAGGCCTTGTTGTTTGAAGGTCCAGGCTGCGCGGACGACTTGGGGTTCTTCCCCCCTCGGCAAAAACAATGCGTTTCTGACGTCGCCGCACCGAAGACTGAATCCCTTGAAGGAAGGAGGCCGTTGGGTCGAGGCGGCGCGCCAATGAATGGCGATACTCTTCCATATCTTCGATCGGTTTGCGGGCGACCCCCGTATCCATGGCCGCCTGCGCCACGAAGGGTGGAATGAAGCTGATCAAACGCGGGTCAAATGGGGTTGGAATAATGTAATCCGGTCCAAATTGCGGGCGCGCGCCATGATACGCGGCCGCCACTTCGTCCGGGACGTCTTCGCGCGCCAATTCAGCAAGTGCGCGCGCGGCCGCCACCTTCATTTCTTCATTGATGCTGCGCGCGCGGACATCGAGTGCGCCCACGGAAGATATATGGAAAACCAAGCACATTGTTCACTTGGTTGGGATAATCCGAGCGACCCGTGGCGATGATTGCATCCCCGCGGACGGCTTTGATTTCTTCCGGCGTGATCTCAGGGTCTGGATTGGCCATCGCGAAAATGATCGGGTTCTTAGCCATGGATTTGACCATGTCCTGGTTGACCGCGCCTTTGACGGACAGACCCAAGAAACAGTCCGCTCCATCCATTGCCTCGGCCAAAGTCCGTTTGTCCGTCTTGACCGTGAAGGCGGACTTGAACTGGTCCATCTTCTCGGTTCGGCCTTCGAACAAAACCCCGCGGCTATCGCACATGAAAATGTTCTCGGCCTTCACGCCTAGGTGTCGGATGAGCCCCCGCGACAGACAGGCCCGCAGCCCCAGCGCCCGAAACCGCGACCTTTAAGTCCTCGAGCCGGCGTCCAGTGATAGCGCAGGCATTGATGATACCCGCGGCTGCGATGATCGCAGTGCCATGCTGATCGTCGTGGAAGACTGGAATGTCGAGTTCGTCGCGCAAACGCTGTTCGATGATAACGCTTCCGGAGACGCAATGTCTTCGAGATTGATCCCGCCCCAGGTTGCGCCGATATTGCGGACCACCGTGCAGAATTCGTCCACATCTTTGGTTTGAACTTCGACGTCGAAACTATCGATATCGGCAAAGCGCTTAAATAGAACCGACTTGCCTTCCATGACCGGCTTAGACGCCATCGCCCCAAGATCACCAAGCCCCAAAATCGCCGTCCCGTTCGAAATCACCGCCACCGTATTGCCTTTGGCGGTATAATCGTAGGCCAGATCTTCGTCTTTGCCGATCGCTTCAACCGGAACAGCCACCCCGGGGCTGTAGGCCAAAGACAGATCTCTTTGCGTCTGCATTGGCTTTGTCGGCATCATCGAGATTTTGCCGGGCGTCGGCTTGGGCGTGGAAATCGAGCGCTTCTTGATCGGTGAAGCTGGGACGCTTGATGGTCATGAACGAGTCGCCTTTCAAGGCTTTTCAAATTTCTGCAGCCTCATAAGCCTGTCCGCAAGGGGGACAAGCGGTTGTGATTGCTTTATTCGAATGAGCTGTTGAAGGATTCGCAAGACTTTGCCCCGACACCGCTGGATCAATGAAAAAACCAAAAGCGCCAACCCCCTTTATGGCGCAATACCTTGCTATAAAAAGCAACATGAAGACGCACTTCTGTTTTTTCGAATGGGCGACTTCTATGAACTCTTTTTCGAAGACGCTGTGCGCGCGGCCGAAATCCTCGATATCACGCTCACCGCACGGGGTGAGCATGAGGGTGTGCCGATCCCAATGGCGGGGGTACCCTATCATGCCGCAGAGGGGTATTTAGCCCGCTTAATAAAGGCCGGCGAACGCGTCGCCGTTTGCGAGCAAACCGAAAGCCCGGCTGAGGCGAAAAAGCGGGGCTCTAAGGCGATTGTCAATCGAGAGATCGTGCGTATCGTCACGCCTGGTACAATCACAGAAGAGAGCCTACTTCCCGCGCGCCAAGGCCAGGCCTTGGTTGCAATCGCGTTTGGCGCGGGCGGCTCAGAGGCCGCGTTCGCCGCTTGCGATGTCTCGACCGGCTATTTGAAGTGCGTGGGTTTGCCTCTGAGACACTCTCGGAAACGCTTGGCGCGCTGCCGATTAAGGAGTGTCTGGTCACCGAACGGGATGCCGAGCGACCGCTGTTCGGCCTGGCTCATGAGGCGCTTAGTCTGCCAACCACTTTATCGGCCTAATAATGCCGCCAGCGCGAAGTCTGGGAACGCTTGTTAAAAGAAGCCTTTCGGATCGCGGCCGTGGATGCATTTGGCGTGTTTTCTAAGACAGAACTCGCGGCCTGTGGCCTCCTTCTAGATTATCTCTCTTTAACCCAGGCGGGCGCTGATATTCGCCTAGACCCCGCCGCGGCGTACGGCGCGCGCCACCGCGCTCAGTATCGATCCCGCCACGCGCGCCAGCCTTGAAATTGATATCGCTCTGAACGGCACGCGCCAAGGCACGCTTTTATCAACCGTCGATCGGACCCTAACCTCCCCAGGGGCGCGGCTTTTAGCCGATCGGCTTGCGCGCCCAGAAACGGATCTAGAGACCATTTCGAAGCGATATGATGCGATCGCTTATTTCCTGGCCAATGCCCATTTACGGGATGCCATTAGAGGCCAGCTGAAGCGCGCTCCAGACTTAGAGCGCGCGCGGTCTCGGATCAGGCTCGGACGCGGTGGACCGCGCGATTTGGCGGCTATCGGCAGTGCCTTGAAAGCAGGAGAACAAGCGGTCGCTGAAGCCGCCGGGTCCAGACCAACCCACCAGATCTCGTCGAACGTGCATTTCAAGCGCTGACGCTCTCTAATCAACCGACCTATCGAGCCTGACCGCCGATCTCGGACGCGCGCTCAGCGACGATCTGCCGACCCTTGCCCGAGACGGAGGATTCATCGCACCGGGTTAGGACGCCGCTTTAGACGAAGCGCGAAACCTGAAATCGGACAGCCGCCGCGTGATCGCTGACCTGCAAGCCAATTATTCTGAGCAAACCGGGATTGGTGCTCTAAAAATCAAGTTTAACAATGTGCTGGGCTACTTATCGATGTGCCCGCGCGTCACGCAGACCCGATGATGCAACCACCGCTGGCAGAGACGTTCATCCATCGTCAGACGCTCGCCTCAAATGTCCGCTTTTCAACGGCTGAGCTGTCCTGAACTGGCCGGCAAGATCTCGCGAGCAGATGATATCGCCAAGGGGAGAGAACTGGCAATCTTCGAGACATTCAGTCAGCGGATCGAAGCGCTATCCGAATCTCTGAGCCAGGCCGCCGAGGCTCTGGCTGAGCTTGATGTCGCAAGCGCCAATGCTGAATGGGCCAACGAAATAGAGGCCATTCGTCCACAACTGACCGATGAGCCTGTCTTTGTGGCCGAAGGCTTACGCACCCAGTGGTTGAAGCGTCATTGAGAAAGCAAGGCGATGGCTTCACTGCCAATGACACAAGCTTAGACGCAAATGGAGAACACGCCCCGCGCTTGGCTTTGGTCACAGGGGCCGAATATGGCCGGTAAGTCGACCTATCTCCGGCAAGCCTGCTTAGCCGTCATCTTGGCCAAGCTGGACTGTTTGTGCCGGCGCGCAGTTTCACGATGGGGCTTGCCGATCGTGTCTTCTCTCGGGTCGGCGCCAGCGATGATCTGTCCCGCGGGCGCTCGACCTTTATGGTCGAGATGGTCGAGACCGCCGCCATCCTCACTCAGGCCACACAAATTCATTCGTCATTCTTGATGAAGTCGGTCGCGGGACGTCGACTTATGACGGACTCGCCATTGCTTGGGCCGCGGTGGAGCATTTGCACAATACAAATAAGTGCCGCGCCCTATTCGCCACTCACTACCATGAGCTGACAGGGCTCGCGGATGATTTGAGCGCGGCGACCAATCTTTCGTTGCGGGCAAAGGAGTGGAAAGACGAATTGGTCTTCCTCCACGATGTGCAATCAGGTCCGGCGGATCGGTCTTACGGTGTTCAAGTTGCTAAGCTCGCGGGGCTACCGAACAAAGCCGTGCGGCGAGCAGAACAAGTTTTGAAAAAGCTCGAGGCCGCGCCTGATGCGGTTGAGACCCTTCCCTTGTTTGCCGCGACCGTTGAAGATGACGAGATCGTCACTTCAGCCCCCGATCATCCTGCCTTAGATCTTCTCGATACGATTGACCCAGACAGCCTCACACCTCGCGAAGCTTTGGACCTGATCTAATAAGCTCAAAGGCGAGACCTGAGGCGCGCTATCGACGCGTGCCGCAATATAATCTACAGATTCTTCATGGGTAGCCGCGCAAGATGGGCTCGACTGGGAAAGATAAGGAAGCTGGGATTTCCATGGCTTATGAGACTCTCTTAACTGAGGTGGACGGCGCAGTGGCCGTGATCACGCTGAATCGTCCGGATGCACTCAACGCATTCAACAATCAGCTCATGGATGAGCTGACAGCGGCCTTAGACCGCTTTGATGAGGATCCCGAAATCGGCTGCATCGTGATCACCGGATCCAAAAAGGCCTTTGCCGCGGGCGCCAGATATCAAAGAGATGCGCGAGCAGTCTTATATGGAGGCCTATTATAAGGACTTCATCACCCGAAATTGGGAACGCGCAGCCCGCACTCGAAAACCCCTCATCGCGGCTGTGAACGGATATGCGCTTGGAGGTGGCTGCGAGTTGGCGATGATGTGCGACTTCATCCTCGCAGGTGAGAAAGCCAAGTTTGGCCAACCTGAGATAACAATCGGTGTTTCACCTGGCGCCGGTGGCACGCAGCGCCTGACGCGCTTTGCGGGCAAGTCCAAAGCAATGGAAATGTGTCTTACAGGCCGGATGATGGACGCCGAAGAGGCAGAGCGTTGTGGACTGGTCTCGCGCATTGTCCCCGTCGATGATTTGGTTGAAGAGGCGAAAGCCGTCGCAAAGAAAATCGCTTCGATGCCTCGAAGCCGCGGCGATGCTGACCAAAGAAATGGTCAATGCCGCCTATGAAACTCCGCTCAGCCAAGGCGTTATGTTTCGAACGCCGCCTGTTTCATTCTCTGTTCGCGACTGAGGACCAAAAAGAGGGCATGGCGGCCTTTGTTGAAAAGCGTCAGGCCCACTTCAAAAATCAATAAGTCACGCCGCACCAAAGGCTTATTGAACGGGTCTGCAGAATCTACATGTCTGCGTCGTTACAGCGGTTGACGCCAGCTGGCGCATTCTGTACTTACCGCCTCTTCGCCAGATAGGGCGACCAAAGGAGTTTTTGATGGCGAACACGAAATCAGCCAAAAAGATGGTGCGCAAAATCGCGACGCGCACCGAAGTGAACAAAGCCCGGCGCTCTCGCATGCGGACTTTCCGTTCGTAAAGTCGAAGAAGCGATCGAGGCTGGTGACAAGTCTGCCGCCGCAGAAGCCCTCAAAGCCGCGCAACCTGAAATCATGCGCGCTGCGGGCAAAGGTGTCATCCACAAGAACACATCTGCACGCAAAGTTTCGCGCTTGTCTGCGCGCGTAAAGGCGATGAGTTAGACGACCAAATCCTGTCCTTACACGGATATTATTGCATAGCCCGCTGGCCTCGCCATGCGGGCTGTTTTTTGTTGATTATTGCAAAATTATCGCAGTGTCTTAATGTCGAAAAATCCACAAGGAAACAGGGTTTTAAGCGTTGACAGAACAAAGCTCGAATACCCAATGGCGGCGATAGGTTGAAACCTGTCAAGTGCAGATTTTTTTTCTTTTTTTTTTACGTGAATCTTCAAGGGTTTTGCCCGAGTCAACCTGCGCTTTTCGGGGCTGTGTAAACTTTCTTCAGTTGCAACTGGAAAACCGTCTCTGATTAACTAAACCCATCGACGGAATGTCCTCTGTGTACAGCGTATTTTGGGGTCAGGCTATTGCAGTCTGAACAGAGGTCGTGTGTCCTTTCCGTTCGGTCGCCAGGATGAACTAAAGCAAGAAAAAAAGAAAGGAACATCTGATGGGGCTGACGTATGGGGTTGATGGGCAGAAAGCTTCAACCGACACAGTTCAACAAGGGGATCAATTGGGCGCCCAAAGCACTTTGGTCACAATCCTTGAAAGCAGTAGAGTCCGAAGCCAAGCCAGACAACTCTCAGCAATGGCTGACAGCCATCAGGTTTGTTGCCGAAGTGAATAAGTCGATAGTGATTGCAGCACCCGACCAACTTACCTTTGGATCGCGTGACGACTGATTTCGCGCGGCCTTTGCAGCAAGCTTGGCTAAAAATCGACAAGAAACAGCGACGCCTGAAGTTCGAGCGTTGGGATCGCGTCCCCGCCGACGTTCGCGAAATGGTGGGGCGATCCTTGGCTCGCCGAGAGTGATGACGCTGTAAATGTGTCCGAAGACGATCAACCCGATTATTCGGAATTGGATTTGGATCACACAATGACCTTCGCGACCTTGGTTTCAGGACCATCGAACGCGCGGGCGGTGGGCCTTTGGAAAGCGTGTGGCGAAAGGGGCTCCCATTCCAGCTGGTGTGATCGTTATCTACGGACAACCCGGCACAGGTAAGACCCACATTTTGAAAGCCATTGAAGCCGAAGCGGCACTAAGGGGAGACACGCGTCGCCTCGCCTATATCTCCGCTGAGGAATTCATGACACGCTTCGTCAATGACGCGCGGGCGGGTGATACCAGCGCTTTGCAGGCCTATGTGAAGCAAAACGATCTGCTCATGATCGATGACCTTCACTGGATTGCGGGCAAAGCAAAAACGGACAAGGCGTTCTTCGGGGCCTTACGCGCCGTGACGTCGATGGGCGGACACGTGATCATCACTGCCGATGCGGCGCCGGGTGACATGGTTGGCCTGTCCAAGGAGCTTGCGGGTGAGATCAAAGGCGCGGCGTCGGTCGAAGTGGCGGCACCGGACAATGAGATGCGGAAGGCCATTGTGCGCCGTCATGCAGATCTCATCGCCAAAGACACGCCAAACTTCGTCGTGAGTGACGCCATGGTCGATCGGATCGTTGCGACCGGTGCGCGGTGCGGGCCCGCGAGCTTTGCGGTGTTTTGTGGAGCCTACAGCTGGAAACCGGTTACGGTGAAAATGGCGCCGACGCCAGAAATGCTGGAAACCGTGATCCGCCGGATTGCTGGGGAACCTCGCACACCCACGCTGGATGACATTAAGCGGACCTGCATGGATCTTTATCGGATTTCCAAAGCCGACATTGAAAGCGCAAGCAAAGTGCGGACGATTTGCCATCCCCGTCAGGTTGCCATGTATTTGTCGCGCGTGATGACCGACAAATCCTTCCCGCAAATTGCGACGGCATATAAGAAAAAGGACCACACAACGGTTCTTCATGCCTATCGCAAAGTCAAGAAAGCCCTGGACAAAGGCGATCGTGACATGAGTGAAGAAATCGAGCGCGTGAAAAACGCCGTGTTTGACCGTCTCGCCGGTCATAACCAGGCCTGATCCACAGGCCGATCAGCGGTAAGACTTGCAATTCACTACGAATTCGTGACTTTAGCGGCCCGCTCCCCAAACGGGGGCGGGCCGATTCGTCGATGGCGAGTACAGATAGTGGGCAAGACCGGGACCCCGGCAAAGGGATGATGAGATGAAGCTGACGATTGAACGTGGTGCGCTCCTAAATGCGCTGGGACATGTCCAAAATGTCGTGGAACGTCGCAATACGATCCCCATTCTGTCTAATATTTTGATCGATGCGAAGGACGGCGCCGTGAAGTTCACGGCAACGGATCTCGACATTGAAGCTGTCGATCATGCGGATGCAAAGATCGATGCTGAGGGAGCGGTTACGGCGCCTGCTGGAACGCTTTTTGACGTTGTCCGAAAGCTGCCCGGCTGGAGCGGATATCGAGCTTGAGCTCAATCCGGAAAACCGCCAATTGGCGATCCGGTCTGGCCGCTCGAAATTCTCGCTGCCAACGCTGCCCGCAGGCGACTTCCAAACCATGGTCCCCGATGAAGACGCGACAGAGTTCGAAATCGAAGCCGCCGATTTGCGTCGATTGATCGACAAAACCCGTTTCGCGATCTCGACAGAAGAAACTCGGTATTATTTGAACGGCGTGTATTTGCACACTGCCGAGACAGATGCGGGAAAGAAACTTCGCACGGTCGCAACTGACGGTCACCGTCTCGCGCTGTCAGAAGTGGACGCGCCAAGCGGCGCGGATTCGCTAGAAGGCGTGATCGTTCCGCGCAAAGCGGTCGGCGAAGTTCGGCGTTTAATCGACAATGAAGATGGCGATGTTTCTGTGTCCGTGTCGGACACAAAGGTTGTATTCAAGTCGGGTCGGGCGCAACTCACGTCCAAGCTGATCGATGGCTCTTTTCCGGACTATGCGCGCGTTATCCCAAAAGGAAATGCGAAGGCGATGATCATCGACAATAAGCTGTTCGAAGCGGCTGTTGACCGGGTTGCTACCGTCTCAGCTGAGCGTTCACGGTTCGGTCAAACTCTCACTGGCAGAAGGGCGCCTCACGCTCGCCGTCAACAGCGCTGAAACCGGCCAGGGGCATGAAGAAATCGAATGCGATTACCAAGCCGATGAGATGGATATCGGCTTTAACGCTAAATATCTTCTCGATGTGACCGCTCAGATCGAAGCCGAGGATGCGCGGTTCCTGTTTAATGATCCCGCATCTCCCGCCCTCGTTCTGGATCCAGGCGATGAGAGCGCGCAATACGTGTTGATGCCGCTACGGGTCTAGTGACCGCCCTTACCCGCCTTCTCCTGACCAATTTTCGCAGCCATGCGAGACTCGATTTAAAGCTCGATACGCGTCCGGTTTGTTTGTGGGGCGCAAATGGCGCCGGCAAGACGAACGTCCTGGAAGCGATCAGCCAACTCGGTCCGGGCCGCGGCTTGCGGGCCGCCGCGCTTCCGGACATGACCCGTCACGGGGCCGAGACCGGTTGGACCGTGTCTGCCACGCTCGACAATGAACAAAAACTCGGGGTTGGTCTGGACTCGAGTAGCACTGGGAATAAGCGATCCATCCGCTTAGATGGCGCCCCGGCAACGGCCTCCGACCTCGCCGACTTAATACGGATCGTTTGGCTGACCCCAGCGATGGACAGCGTGTTTCGCGGCGGGGCGAGCGAACGGCGGCGCTTTTTTGATCGCCAAGTCATGGCGCATATTCCTAGCCATGGCAGCGTTTCGAGCCGCTATGAAAAAGCCATGCGCGAACGCAACGCATTGTTGGAGCGCGGCCGCGTCGATCCGGCCTGGGCCGATGCGATTGAAGGACGAATGGCCGAGTCTGGCGCTCTCATTGCTCTCAATCGCGCCCGCATTTTGACCGCGCTTCAGGATGCCATTAATTCACGCCCGGACGGTTATTTTCCAAAGGGCGATCTTTCTTTGGAAGGCGAGGCCGAAGCCGCTGCCGCCGAAGGGGCGAGTCTGTTTGATGTGCAGGATCAGATCGCCGAGCAGCTTGCAGCAGGGCGTTACCGGGATCAGGCCGCGGGGCGCACGCTTTCCGGCCCGCATCGCAGTGACCTGAAAGTCATCCATAGACCGACGGGCGCCCCTGCAGGGGACGCCTCTACAGGGCAGCAAAAGGCGCTTCTGATTGGTCTCATTCTCGCTAGCGCGCGGGCGCTTTGCGATGATGGTGATGGCCCCAGTCCGCTCATTCTCCTGGACGAAGCTGCTGCACATCTCGACCGCGATCGCCGTGCGGCCTTGTTCGATGAATTGATCGAAATTGGCGGTCAGGCTTGGCTGACAGGAACAGAAGCGTTTTTGTTCGAAGCGTTCGAAGACCGTGCTCAAAGGGTCGAAATTCAGGCGGCCACAAATTGAGCTTGCGCGCTTAGCCAACCGAGCGTGACACGCGCGATCCTCAAGCGTACGATTTCGCAGAGTGGAGGATTTTCTCGATGATGAAGATGAAAAGCACCCTGATTGCATTCTGTGGTTTCATCGCGGCGGCATGCCAATCGAGCTTGCACGTGAGCGATGTCGAAGCAGCGCTTTTTAACCCTGATCAAACCGGTATTCGCTGGGGCGTCGTCATTGCGGAGATGGATGGCACCGAGCTGCTGACACTGCGCGCAGACGATCGATTCACGCCCGCCTCCAATACAAAAATCATCACGACGATGGCCGCCTATCACAATTTAGATCTGTTGGAGGCGAATGAGCTTTCGCCCGGGACGCAGGTCCTGCTTGAGCACGCGCCGCCGCGATTACCGCCCAATCTCATTCTCAAAGGTGGCGGCGATGCGATGCTTAGTGACGCGCCAGACTGCGAGACGCAATGTCTCTCAGACTTGGCGGACCAAGTTGCAAACCTCGGGATTGATGCTTTCGGGCTTGTGATCGGAGATGATACCTGGATGCCCTTTGAGCGGTGGGGCATCGGCTGGAGCGTTGAAGATCTTCAATTCTATTATGGCACCGCGATTTCAGCGCTCAGCGTAAACGATAACTTGGTCTGGGTTGAGATTGAGCCGGGCGCAACGATCGGAGCCCCCGCACACATCAAGTGGCGCGAGGGAGACGCTTACTTGGCCTTAGAGAACGAACTGAACACCGTTTCCGCCGAAGCCGAAACTGATTTCGGCGTCGAGCGATACCCCGGCGCAAAGACGGTTCGAATTTATGGAGAGGTTGTTGCCGGCAGCGCCCCCTTGAGCTTCCCGCTCGCGATCGAAAATCCCGCGGAATTCACTGCGCTCCGCTTTAAGCACCTCTTGGAAGCGCGAGGGGTGTCCGTTCAGGGTATCGATACCCGGCATCGCGGTCTGTCGCTTGCCGACATTCCCCCGGATCCTGGCGAAGAGCTTTTGGCGGAAACCGCTTCAAGCAAAGGTAAGCCTGAAGACGTCGCTCATATTTCATTGACCGAGGAGGCCTCAGAAACGCCCCCTGCCCCGACACTGATCGCGGTCCTCGAAAGCGCCCCGCTCCCCGAAAGCCTCAAACGCGTGTCAAAAGACAGCGAAAACTTACACGCGGACTTAGCCCTGCGCCGGCTGGGCCTGCTGGAGGGTACCGGCTCGCGCGCTTTTGGCGTAGCACAATTGGAAGCCTTCTTGTCGGACGCTGGTATTCCAGAGACGGGATACGCTCTGCATGGTGGATCGGGCATGTCGATTTACAATCGAATTAGCCCACGGAGCATGGTCCAATTGCTCGCATTCGCCGCCAAACAACCGTGGTTCGAGCAATGGCTGGCGGATCAGCCCGTTGGCGGCGTCGATGGATCGCTGGAACGGCGCTTCGTCGGCACAGCTTTAGAGGGAAAGATTTTTGCGAAAACAGGAACCCTGAATGGCGCCAATGCGCTGTCGGGCGTGCTGGTGGCTGAGAGTGGGAAACGATTGCTGTTCTCTATTATTGCCAATGATCGCCCGGCCACGACGCGTTCGGCGACGCCGGAAATGGATGCCGCGCTCGTTGCAATCGCAGCAGCTTATTGACCGTCTGAGAACCACGCGACCAACCATGGATTGATCAGGTCGTGCATTTGGTAATTCAAGCCATGCTCACCACCCTCCACGATCCGGACATCCGCGCCAGGCATCAGCGCTTCGAGTTTCGCCGCGCTTGAGACCAAAACGGTTTCATCCGCATCACCATAAATTGCCAGCGTCGGGACCTCTGTCGCAGCCAGTCTTTGGAATGTGTCCTCGCGGTTCGTCATCGGCATATAGCGATAGGAAGATAGTAGAGCCTGCAAATAGCCGCGATATTCGAACTGCTCCGTGACATCGCCTTGTAGTCTGTCTTCCGGGGCTCGGTTGGTCTCATCATATTGGCGATCGCTGAGCAGAACGCTCTTACCGAACATACGCCAGATCCAATCACCGATCAGCGGTGTGCGCAAAAGCGCGGCAGTAGTGCCATCCGATCCTGTTGTATTTAGCCCGGCCGGAACAAGAAGAACGAGCTTTTCAACCCGCTCCGGATAACGCGCCGCATACTCCGACACAATCGGTCCTCCCATCGAGAGCCCGACGAGTCCAAATGGTGCACTCACCCCCACTTCATCGAGAAGCTCATTGATTGCGCGGTCATAGAATTCGACATCATATCGTGTGCGAGGGCGATCCGACCAACCACGGCCAAAATGGTCAAAACGAAGAGTCCGAAACCCGGCTGCGTTGAGCGCTTCGACATTCTGTTCGAAGATAAAATTCGGCGTCGAGAATCCATGAACGAGGACGATGAGCGGCCCGTCTTCCGGACCAGACCAAACATAATGCAATCGCCCATCGCTGAGCTCAACAAAGGCCCCGGGTGCGCCCGTCCGCGCATCGTCATCGAGCGGTTTCAGTCGCAAATCTACGAGCAAATAAGCCCCTAGCATGACCAGGATGATGAGGCTCAACACTCTCAATCCCCACTTCATTTCACCCTCCAGACTCAAGCTCATTCCGAGCGGTTTTAGCGCGTTTTCGTCGGGGCAAGACGATCAGAGTTTTTCCGGATCCCGAAAATCCCGCTAAAACACTGTTTTATATAGAATATATTGCCTCAAAAATACCAGTTCTGGATTTCCCTTTTTGCCCGAAATCCCCTATAAAAATAGGGAGTTTTACGAATCACTTGCAGGGATATCTCCCATGACTGACGCGGCCGAAAATAATCCAGAATACAGCGCCGATTCCATTAAGGTTCTGAAGGGCCTCGAAGCTGTTCGGAAACGCCCTGGTATGTATATCGGCGACACCGATGATGGCTCAGGTCTGCACCACATGATTTATGAGGTGGTGGACAATGCGATCGACGAAGCGCTCGCCGGTCACGCGGATGAGGTCACCGTCACCTTGTATCCAGATGGATCGGCCGAAATCACCGATAATGGTCGCGGCATCCCGGTCGGCCAACACGCCACGGAAGGACGCTCTGCTGCTGAAGTCATCATGACCGAGCTGCACGCGGGCGGCAAATTTGACAGCAACTCATACAAGGTCTCTGGCGGTCTGCACGGCGTGGGCGTTTCTGTCGTGAATGCCCTGTCGGTTTGGCTGGATCTGACCATCCACCGCGACGGCTCCGAACACCATGTCCGCTTCGTCGATGGCGGGCGCACAGAAGCGCCGCTAAAAGTCATCGGGACCAGCCCAACAACGGCAGACGGATCCGCTTACACCGGTACAGCCGTTCGCTTCTTGGCGAGCCCTGAAACCTTCACGATGACCGTCTATAATCGCAAGACGCTTGAGCATCGCCTCCGCGAGCTCGCTTTCCTGAACTCTGGGGTACGGATCGTCTTTAAGGATCTTCGCGAAGCCGAACCCTATGAAGTTGTGCTCGAGTATGAAGGCGGCGTCGCGGCCTTCGTGCAGCATCTCAACACAACCAAGAATGCGCTCATTCCCGAGACAATTTTCGTCACCGGAGAAAAAGACGGCATCACAGTCGAGGCGGCGCTGGAATGGACCGACGCCTACCATGAGAATGTGCTCTGCTTCACCAACAATATCCCCCAGCGCGATGGCGGAACCCACTTGGCCGGCTTCCGTGGGGCGCTAACTCGGATCGTCAACAAGTACGCCGCCGAAACCGGGATTGCGAAGAAAGAGAAAGTCGACATTTCCGGCGATGATGCCCGCGAAGGTCTAACCTGCGTGCTGTCGGTAAAAGTGCCTGATCCGAAGTTTAGCTCGCAGACCAAGGACAAATTGGTCTCATCTGAAGTTCGCCCCGTGGTCGAAAGCTTGATCCACGAAAAACTCGCCGAGTGGTTTGAAGAGCATCCTAAAGAAGCCATCGCGGTGATGACCAAGATCGTTGAAGCGGCTGCGGCCCGCGAAGCTGCGCGGAAGGCGCGTGAGCTGACCCGTCGCAAAACCGCGCTCGATATTACGTCACTGCCTGGCAAGCTCGCGGATTGTCAGGAAAAAGATCCTGCCAAATCTGAAATCTTCATCGTGGAGGGTGATTCCGCTGGCGGATCTGCGAAGCAAGGCCGCGATCGTTCAAACCAGGCGATCCTACCGCTCCGCGGTAAGATCTTAAACGTCGAACGCGCGCGCTTCGATAAGATGTTGTCGTCCGACCAAGTCGGCACACTGATCATGGCGCTCGGCGCAGGGATTGGACGCGACGAGTTCGATATCGAAAAACTGCGCTACCATAAAATCGTGATCATGACCGACGCCGACGTCGACGGTGCGCATATTCGAACACTCTTGCTGACGTTCTTTTATCGCCAGATGCCGGAAGTCATCGAGAAGGGTTATCTCTACATCGCACAGCCACCGCTTTACAAAGTTTCTCGCGGCAAATCCGAACGCTATCTCAAAGACGATGATGAGCTGAACACCTATCTGATCGAAGCCGGTACTGATGGCGAAGTCTTGATCTTGGCTGACAGCACGCAAATCGCAGGCGAGGACTTGCGGGAACGCGTCCGCATGGCGTCTCAGTTCAAGCAGGCGCTTTGGCGCTTGAGCCTGCGCGCGCCAGGTGAAATCGTTGAGCAAGCCGCGATCGCTGGTGCGCTCGCCCCAGGCGCTTCCGACGAAGAGGCCAGCCGTGCGGCAAGCCGCCTGAACATCATCGCTGAAGAAGGCGAAGACACATGGGCAGGTCGTTTTGAAGATGGCAGTCTCATTCTGTCACGCGAAGTGCGTGGTGTAGAAGAGAAAGCCATCTTGGACGCGCAATTGCTTGCCAGCGCAGATGCTGCGCGGCTCAACGCCATCGCACAATCGATCCGACCGATTTATGTCGAAGCCTCCATTCTACGAAATGAAAAGGCGGGCGAAGTTGAAGTTACTGGCCCCGTTAGCTTGCTCGAAGCAGTCTTGGCCTCTGGCCGCAAAGGTCTAAAGATCCAGCGCTATAAGGGTCTCGGCGAAATGAACGCGGACCAATTATGGGAAACGACTTTGGATGCCAATGCCCGGACTTTGTTACAGGTTCAGGTCGATGACGCCATGGAAGCCGGCGACATGTTCTCACGCTTGATGGGCGACGTGGTCGAACCGCGACGCCAGTTCATTCAAGACAATGCGCTTGAGGCCGAAGTCGACGTCTAGCGCGCCTAAGGTATTACCGGGGTGTCGCCGTCCATTTCGACGAGGCCCATACGGTTTCCAGCAGGATCAAAAAAGAGTCCCAAGACGGCGACGCCAGGTGTTTCAAATCGCGGCACATCAACCTTGCCTCCAGCCTGCTCAACCGCGGCAAGCGTGGCCGTCACGTCAGGCACGCCCAGGTAGATCACTTTGTCGGCTGGATCTTCGCGGATGAACCCGTCCAAATTCGCAGCGTTGCCCGGCGCGAATGTACCACCGCCCGCAGATGGCCAATCAAAAACCTGTGCATAAAACTGTCGTAAGGCCTCCGCATTTGGTCCTGAAATATCAAAGAAAACAATGGGTGCTGGCATAATGTCCCTCCATATCACGACACAAGACTACATTGGTAGTCTGTTGCAATCCGCAAGCATAGAGCGCATTCTGTGCACTCTTCATCTTGAAGACAACTACATTCTTTTTTATCCGAGCGTTGAATTGGATAATATTAAGTATTGCGGATCGGGAAGAACTGTTGGCATATAGTGGCGGCATGGGGATGAGATGTGACTCTACGGACCTGGACGGCGTCTGGGTCGGCCGATACTGGCTCAAGGACCGCAATCGCGAGGGGGTCCCATTCTCGGTTTGGTTTACGATCAAAGAAGGGCGCTTAGAAGGCTCTACTCTCGAGCCTAACCGGTTCGCCTTGATCCATGACGAACAACTCGATGCCACCGTTCGCGGACATGTCGCCGATCAGCATATTGAGTTCATAAAATCCTACCGCGCGTTCGAGCATGAGCCCGTCTATTTTGAAGGAGAGCTCACGCAAGATGGACGGCGGATTGAAGGGCAATGGTATTTTGGCTGGCCGCATGAGTGGACGGGACCATTTGAAATGACGCGCGGCAAGGTTGAGAAAATCGATGAGGCGTTGGTCAGAAAAGCGGCGCAATCCGAATCCTAAACCGAGGCTGGCCGTTTCGACGCGTGTTTCAAAATTTGTTTCTTCACTAGCTTTGTGAGTTGAGAGGCATTACAGCGCGGCGATGGCGCTGAGATCCCTACCACCAGCTGTTTTAATCGCCGTCTTTGCGATCGCGATGGGCTCCGGGATTGATGCCTTGGTCAAAGCCATCGCACCGGATGCCGGATTGCATCATTTGTTGGCCTGGCGCTTCTTATTCGGTGGACTGATCGCGCTTGCGGTGTTCCGCGCCCAAAAGCGTCCGATGCCGAGCGTCTCGTCCATTCGCTTCCACACAATGCGCGGCTTGGTGCAATTGGCATGCGCCTTCACATTCTTTTTCGCGCTCATCACGATCCCACTCGCGATGGCAACGATTATTGGGTTTACGGCGGCGCTAATGGTGCCATTCGTTGCGCGGGTGCTGCTGAGTGAACGCGTCACACGTTTAGCGCTGTTTGCGACCGTGATTGGATTTGCTGGCGCGGTTCTAGCCGTAATGGGCCGCCCGGATTCAGGAGATATCAGCGAGCTCTGGGCGTGGGGTGTTGCGAGCTGCTTCTTATCAGCCTTCCTCTACGCATTTGGCTTAGTGCTCCTACGCATGCGCGCCACCCATGAGGACGCGACAACGATTGCCATGTTCACCAATGTCGTCCCCGCAATCGCGCTATTGCCGATTACGTTCGGAGTCTTCGGCATGCCAGACTGGAGCGATATCCCGCTATTCTTGATGTTTGGGGTTCTCGGATACACCACTTGGTACTTAATGACGCTCGCCTATGCTCGCGCCCCAGCTCAGCGCTTGGCGCCGCTCGAATATTCCGCGCTCATTTGGAGCGGATTGTTTGGGTCAGTCTTTTTTCAGGAGTATCCAGGCTGGCAAACTTGGGTGGGCGCCGTGATCATTATCGCCGCCTGTCTGATTGTTGCGTTTGAGGAGCGGTTTAGTACGCGGAAGGAGACTGGCATGCCCGTCAGCGATTTGCCTGAATAAGGCCTAAGCCTTCATCAGATCGCGGCGGCGCTCAATCATACCATCTAAGGCTTCAGCCCCGGCTTCGCCCATATAGGGCACGACCAGAAGCATGAATTGCAAAACCGTGTCATGAATCAATGTCGGGCCATCTTTCTCGCCGCCCTCAATCAAATCGTGGCTGAGCCAGAAAGTCAGTGTTGAGAGCATTTGTTGTGTCAGCGGCGCGCGCAAGCGTCGATCGATTTGTACAAATCCTGATTTCTCTAACTGACCCAGCACATTCTCAATCGCTTGGCGTTTCATTGCGAGGATCTTGCGGAAGCGACTGGCCAGGCCCGGATAGCGTTCCATCATGTCGCCGACATTCCGATAAAAGAACCGAAAATCGTAAATCTCTTCGAGCACAATATAGACGAAAATCCAATTGTCTTCGATGGACGTCACAGCGCCGTGAGAGCCGCCCAAGATGATCTGCATCTCTTCTTCAAAGCGATCAAAGAGCGCTTCAATAATCGGCTCTTTGCCCTTGAAGTGATAGTAAAGATTGCCAGGCGACATATCGAGCGCATTGGCAATATCGACAGCCGTTTGTTTGGCTTCGCCTTCCGCGTTGAACAGCTCAAGGCTGACATCCAGAATACGATCACGTGTCTTCATGGTTTGCGGTTCGCGTCTCGGCTGAATTGGCTGTCTCAACACTCTATTTGACAGTAAAAGGTCAATATGGAACGAATTTGATCGGCCAAGGTTATTCTAATTTAGACTCTTAACCATAAGAGCAAGCCTTGTGCCGGGCGAGGGGCGCCTCGTCCTCGGAGGAAATCGGAGGCTTTGATGAGCAAAACGGCAGATTATATCGGGGAGGCTGCGGCTGACTCGACCAATGCGTTGAACCCCCTTCTAGGTGGGTTAAATCGACAGGAGCTCTTAGGCTCTGTCGCGATGATGCTGCGCCGAACCAGCATCTCGCCAATGGCCAACGCGAAGTTTGCCGGCAAGATGGCGAAGGAAAGCTATGACATTGCTATGGGCAAGTCAGAGCGGGCGCCTGATCGCAAGGACAAACGCTTTAAAGATCCGGCTTGGGCGAACAATCCGTTCTATAAGCGCGGCATGCAGACTTACCTTGCCATGCAAGAGCATCTTGAAGACTGGGTCGGCGATCTCAAACTCGGCGAGATGGAGCATGCGCGAGCGACCTTTGTGATGAACATGATCACAGACGCGATCGCGCCAACCAACTCGCTTGTGACCAATCCAGCCGCTAAGAAGCGCGCCATTGATAGTGGCGGCTTGTCGCTGATTAAGGGTCTTCAAAACGCTTATGAAGATCTGACCCAGAATGGCGGCATGCCGAGCCGCGTCGACAAAAGCCCATTCGTGGTCGGTGAGAATGTCGCGATCACGCCCGGAAAAGTGGTTTGGAAGAATGAGATGATGGAACTCATTCAGTACACGCCGATTACCGAAGACGTGCGCGAAATTCCGTTCCTGAACATCCCGCCGCAAATCAACAAATTCTACGCCAGTGACTTGGACCCGATCACCAGCATCGTTCAATTCCTGCTGAAAGAAGGCTTCCAGACCTTTATCATTTCTTGGCGCAACCCGACCAAAGAGCATAAGGATTGGGGATTATCCGACTATGTCGATAGCCTCATCCAATGCACCGAAGTGATCAAGCAGATCACCGGCTCTGAGAAGGTCAATGTCTCAGGCGCTTGCTCCGGTGGGATCACAACCGCGACCTTTGCGAGCTTACTCGCCGCGGCTGGCGATGATCGCATCAACTCTCTGACCTTCCAAGTCTGCGTGCTTGATCCTGAGCAAGACGATAGTGAACTCGGTCAGATGGTGTCTGAACGCAGCCTTGAAATTGCCCGTCGCTATTCGCGCCGCAAAGGGATACTCAAAGGCGATGATCTGGCACGGATGTTTGCCTGGATGCGTCCAAACGATTTGGTTTGGAACTATGTCGTCAACAATTACCTGATGGGCGAAGATCCGCCGCCATATAACGTGCTGTTCTGGAATGATGATACCACGAACCTGCCAGCGCAGCTGCATTCGGACTATCTGGATTTTGGCATCCAGAAGCCGTTCACCAATCCAGGCGAAGTCGAAATTGCCGGACACATGGCAGACCTCACTAAGGTCGATGTTGATTCCTTCATCGTCGCTGGCGTCACGGACCATATCACGCCGTGGAAAGCCGCATACCGGACCGTGCACCTGCTCGGTTCGAAGAATAAGGAGTTCATTCTTTCGAATTCCGGACATATTCAGTCGCTACTCAACCCACCCGTTAATCCAAAAGCAAAATACTTTCGTAATGCGAGTATTGAGGCAACGGCTGACGAATGGGCTGCCGGAGCTGAAGAAGTTGCTGGCTCTTGGTGGACTCGTTGGGCAGAGTGGCTTCACGAACGGTCTGGCAGCATGAAGCCAGCGCCAAAAGAAGGGGGATCGGAGCAATTTCCACCGCTCTATGATTCTCCGGGGAAATATGTGTTCGACTAGGGGCAATAAGACCTTCGCGCGGCACTGACAGGAGAAGGAGGCCAGGATGGCCACCAAAAGGAATGCCGGCAAAGCGTCATCGCGCCTGCCTGAAATCAGTATGGAAACCATTGGCGCGCACACAGTGCGGGTGGGCTATTGGAAGGCAGAACGCACGTCCAACAAGCGCCCTTTGCTCTTTTTTAATGGCATCGGCGCGAATATGGAACTTGCGTTTGGTCTCGGCGAATGGATCCGAGATCGAGAGATTATCACCTTCGATATGCCCGGTGTTGGTGAAAGCCCGCCCGCCAAATTCCCTTATCGTCCCTGGATGATGGCCCGTCTGGCCCGCAAGCTCTGCGATCAATTTGGCATGGGCGATGTCGATGTCATGGGCGTCTCCTGGGGCGGCGCCATGGCGCAGCAATATGCGTTTCAGTATCGCAATTCCGTCGGCAAGCTCATCCTCTGCGCCACGACCGCGGGTATGACTATGGTGCCCGGCAAGGTGAGTGCGATTTCAAAGATGGCGGATGCACGCCGCTACACTGACCCCGATTATATGCGCGAGAACTTCCAGAAGTTGTATGGTGAAGCGGCTGACGAAGGCGCGGGCGAGCACATCGAAAACCTGAGACCGCCTGCCCCTATGGGATATGTTTATCAGCTTCTCGCATTTTTAGGCTGGTCCTCGCTCCCATTCATTCGGTTCTTGCGGATGCCAACATTGGTTATGGCGGGCGACAATGATGCGATTGTGCCATTGGCGAATGGGCACATCTTGAACTTTGCCCTGCCAAACTCCCGCCTGCACGTCGTCGAAGATGGAGGTCATCTCTTCCTCGTGACACAGGCCGAAGAGACCGTGAGCGAAATTGTCGGTTTCCTCGATGAACCGATGGAAGCGATGCAGCCAAAATCTGTGTGGGAGCAAGGCTTTTCTGCCGCCTGAAAGCGTTACATCGCTTACGAGCTAATGCCTCTGCCGAAGCAATCTGATTAGAGTGGTCGAATGGTCCAGATTTGACCGTCCGGTTGGTGCTCCCAACTGACCTCTAGGAAGGCGCGCTGTGCATTGATGGCGCCGCGCCAAAGCTCGTTCCAGCTAGCGAGAAGGTCTGTGGCAAGCTGTTCGTCCATGCCTCGTGTGATCCGCAATCCTGCTTGGTGAACCTCGAAGCTTCCACCTTCGCCTTTCTTAATAGATGCGATGTCACCCATGCCCGCAAGCATCCGGGCTAAGAATTGCGCTGCGGCCTCAGAACCAGCGTCTTCAACACCGATGGACGCCGCCATTTGAGCGTAGTTTTGGAGACCCGTGAGCCGGGCTGCGCGCTTGGCGAGCTCCAACGCGCGTTCGCGACCGGTCACCTCGATCAGGGCCCACAAGCCATTGCGAATGTATTCCATCGCATAGTTGCGATTGGCTTTGGCGAGACGCTCTTCGGTCCATTCTGAGGCTGGCGGGGCGGGCTGAGCGGCCGGATCAAAAGCGGGCGGGCGCTCGTCTGGCGCAAATTGCAACCGCTCCTCATCGGTGAGGTCATGATCATATTCTTTAAAGTAACCACACAGACCGAACTGACCGGTCACATCTTCTGAGACGCAAACATAGCCCAAGCGCGGATTGCCGAGGCTGACGCCATTCTGGGCGTACCAGCCGTGCAAGAAGCCGCGGCTCGCCTCGACCGGAATGCCGCAAATGGCCGGGCCGGCATACATCCAGCGGGGATAGCGAAACCGCACCCAAGCTTTGGTTTCTGACTCTTCCATATATTCCACCGCGACGCCGCCCATGCCGTTTGAGAGGACATGATACTTGGCGCAAGCGACCGCATGCGGCTGTCCGGCAAGGCCGAGCTTCTCAAAGCTGGAGAGGAATTTCGCTTCATGCTGGGCCCGGAACAGGCGGAACATCCAATCATAGACGGTGGATTTGCCTTCCTCGACCGCGACCATGAGCTGGAGTCCGAGAAAGTACTGGTGGTGGAGGTCGGCCTGCGCGGCGATGGCTTGAGAGGTCATGCCTATTCTGCTGCCACAGCCTGGGGCTCAGGGGGAGTCACATAGGCGTCCACGACCTTGTTAAACGTATCCAGCGCGCCTTCGAACCGGCCGAACAACATGTGCTGATTGGCGCCCGAAGCGAGCGTGCTTTGCATGCTCTCACCGATGACAAAGTCCTCGTCCAATGTGGTGCGGGTAATCTCATGATTGCGCTTCCAATGATCGGCTTTCTCGGCATCTGCTTTCGGCGCGAGCGTGGACAGGCGCAGGCGTGTTTTGCCTGGGCCGATCGGCTCCGACTGGATCCAGGAAATGTGATCTGACTGAACGAGCAGCGAAGAGCCTGGAAACAACGTGTAGAGCACTTGCGCATGATCTCTCAGGCGCCAGGTGTCGCGCGTCTCAGGCGCGAGTTTCGCCATGCTCGTGCGCATTAAGATAGAACGCATATTTGAGCCGAACATCCGATAGGAGGACAGATTGTCCTCAAAGTGCGGCCCGATCGTCGACCGGTGCGCGACTTTGAAGTGGTAGGCTTCAATCCCGCCTTCAACCAAGATTTTCCAATTGGCATCATGCTCCGGCAGATCTTGGTGAGCGACATAAAGGTCTTGCATGTGCAGGGCGTCGAGTTCGTCCGCCAGATCGCCGATGAAAGCGTCGAGGTCGGTCTCGCCATCGGCATCGACGGTGACCCAGATGAAGCCAAACCGTTCCTGACATTGCAGCTTGGTCAGGCCGAGCTCGCTCTTGTCTAGGCCGGTAAAGCCTTGATCAAAATGCGGGGCCGCGAGGAGGTCGCCGGTATTGGCATAGGTCCAAGCATGATAGGGACAGGTGAAGCGGTGCTTGCAGCCCGCCTCATCATCAACGAGCCGCGTGCCGCGGTGCCGACAAGCATTCAGAAAGGCGTTGACCGTTCCGGATTTGTCGCGCGTCAGCAGAACCGGGACACCAGCAATCTCACGGCGAACAAAAGCACCTGGCTCTGACATCTCGCTTGTATGCGCAGCAATCATCGGCAAGCGGCGAAGATCCGTTCGCGTTCCAAGTCAAACCGAGTTTGGCTGGTATAATGTTCCACCGGACTGCGGGCGACGGCCTCGTCGAGGTAAAAGGTCTTCTGCGCTTTGATCGATAGAAGCTCATCGATCAGCTGCAATTCTGTGTCGCGATCCATGGCAGGCCTCCCTTGCGTGCGTTTGCTGCGGTTTCTTAAACTTACCGCTTGGTAAGTGCTGATACTTACCATATGGTAGGTTGTCAAGCGATAAGAGACCCATCATGGCCCAAGACACACGCGAACGATTGCTCGATCAAGCTGAACCGCTCTTTGCTGAACGCGGCTTCTACGGGGTTAGTATTGCTGCGATCGCAAGCGAATTGGGTCTCTCAAAACAAGCCCTGCTCCACCATTTCGGCAGCAAAGAAAAACTCTATGGTGAGGTTTTGAAACGCATTTCAATGCGCTTTGAAACTATCGAAACGGCGTCCAGTTCCATGGATCCGACGGAGAGGCTCACCTCGTTTCTGCTTGCGCTGCATAGCCATGATGGCACCAGAAAGGCTGCAACGCGCGTTCTGATACGAGAGCTGCTCGACAATAAAAGACGCGCTGATACGGCGGGAACGTGGCACTTAAAAGCGTTCCTCGAAGGCCTGATCGCCATGGTCAAAGCGGTTCCCAATTGGACCGATGCGAGCGACGCCGAAGCATTGGCCTTGGTCTATCAGTTGCTCGGCGCAATCAATTATTTTGATATCTCTCAGCCAACTCTGACCGGGATTTTTGGAAATGAAGGCTACGCCGCTTTGAACACGGCGTTTCCGCGTCAATTGGAACAGTTGATCCGTGCCGGTCTTGCGCAGCGTCCTTAAGGGCGTTTCATCTCAACGACATTGTCGCCCTTAAGCGCCTTCGCTTCGTGGACCATTTCCATGCTGCGTAGATACGGAATGAGCGCAACTTGATCCTGCGGACGGCTAAACAGAAAACCTTGCAGCTCGTCGCACCCCTGCTCTCTCAAGAATCTGGCCTGCGCGTCATTCTCAACGCCTTCAGCGGTGACCGTGAGATTCAGCGCGTGCGCCATAGAAATCGTGGCCCGCGCAATCGCGCGGCTTTGATCACTGGTCTCGAGCCCGCGCACGAAGGCTTGATCCAGTTTTAGCTTATCGAACGGGAAGCGTTGCAAATAAGCGAGCGAAGAGAAGCCCGTTCCAAAATCATCCATAGCAATGCGGACTCCGAGATCTTTCAGCCTGCGCAGACGATCGAGAATGAAGGCATTGTCGGACAGGAACACGCTTTCGGTGATCTCAAGTTCAATCCGTTCCGGAGCGATACCAGTTTCTTCGATTTTTTGTTGGATCACAGACAGAATGCGGCTGCTGTGCAGTTGAAGCGGCGAGACATTAATCCCGACCTTGGTCTGCGCCGGCATATCCATCGCCGACTCAATCACATTCTCAATCACGCGGTCCCCGAGGGCAATGATAATCCCATTGTCTTCAGCAATCGGAATAAACTCCGAGGGCGACACGGTTCCTCGGACGGGGTGGTACCAGCGCGAGAGCGCCTCGACACCTGTCACCGCTCCCGTTTTGGCATCTACAATGGGTTGAAACTGGAGTTTGAGAGAATTCGTTTCAATCGCTTTTGCGAGATCCTGAGCCAACTCTCTCTGACCCCGGATACGAGCTTGGAATCCTTCAGAATACTCTTTCCAAACTCCGCCGCCGCTCGACTTCGCCGATAACAGGGCTAAGTCGGCTTCCCTCATCAAAGTCGACACATCACTTGCATTTGCTTCGATCCGGCGGACGCCCACGCTGGCCCCGCACTGCACATCCGTCTTATTGTAACTGAGCGGCTGCTGTAGAGCGTGCGTGATGTCGTCAACGAATTTCAACAGGCGAGCACTCATGTGCGATCGGCTGATCAATAATGCAAACTCGTCACCGCCATACCGACACAGTAAGTCCATCGGCTCACAGAGAAGCTCCAAACGCTTAGCAACCAGTTTCAGAATCTCATCACCGCCAGCATGACCAAACGTATCATTGATCCATTTAAAATTATCGAGATCGATCCAAATCAATGCACTTTCAGAGCTCGCACGGACGTCGCTATCGAGATGCGATTCCAATGCTTGTTTGAATGAGTTCCGATTGAGCAGACCGGTCAAAGAATCATACTCGGTGAGGAACGCGGCGCGGTTTTCACTCATACGCAGCTGCGAAATATCCGTGGCTGAGCCTCGATACCCGGTGAACGTACCGTTCTCGAATACGGGTCTCGCCGACAGTTTCCAATAACGCGAACTCGCTTCTACGTCTTCGGCAAGCTCAAGCTCAAGCGCGACCACTTCGGAACCTCGCGATATCCGAGCGCGCAGGAGATCACGTTCTGGCGAGGCTCGAAAGAGAGATAACCAGTCGCGCCCCTCAACAGCTTCGCGAAGCGGCGCACTGACCAACTCGTCATTGTTGATTTCAATGATCTGCCCATCGGCTTGCGTCGACCAGAAGAATGTATCGGTGGCGAAGCCAACATCACGCAATACACTATTGATTTCGCGCGTACGCTCGGCTGCCGTCTCGACCTCTGTGAGGCGCTTGTTGTACCGGGAGAAATACCACCGCGTGCAAATGGCTAGGCCGCTAAAATAGGCGAGGATAATCATCGAGATGAGCGCTGAGACGAGATCAGGCTGCATCAGCGTATTGGCGAGAAACCCGCCCACAGTTGCCGCAAGAACGATCCGTCCCAACTGCGGCATATATTGAAGCAGTACGGCAGCCGCGAGCATCGCACCTGATAAGATGGCGCCAAACACAAAATGCATTTCATGGGTCTCAATCAGCGCCAGGACCGCTGGAACGACCCCCCATGCGACCGCCAAAGCAACAAATGGAAAGCTCTTAATGAGCGTGTCGGCTTGGCGTTCCCCTTCGAACAGCTCAGCCTTCTCTCGCGTGCTGAGCAAGAAAAGGGCCCCACAAATGAGAACCTGCGCGGTGAGCCAATAGTTGAACAGCTCGCTGCCAACATCGCTCATCATCAGAACCGCCGCGCTGACTAAGCTCGCCATGAAGAGCACAGGCGCGATCAAAGACACGAACGCAATTTCGCGCGCGCGATACAAATCTGTTTTGACAGACCCTATAGCCGCGCCGCCGCGCGCCATTTCTGTGATGGCAATCATGTCCCGCGTGTCCCACTCGTTTGCAAGGTGAAGTTTAAGCGGGAATTGGAACGGAACCCTTGAGCCCTATGGTTCAATTCGGGTAGCCGAATTAAGACCCCAGAAACGAAAACACTCCGCGCGATGACGGAGTGTTCAAATCTAATCGATTGGTCGCTGAGACTAAACGTCGAGCAGCATGCGCTCTGGATCTTCAAGCGCCTCTTTGACACGGACCAGGAAGGTCACGGCTTCCTTGCCATCGACGATCCGGTGGTCATAGGACAGCGCCAGGTACATCATCGGACGGATCACAACTTGGCCGTCTACGGCAACCGGACGCTGTTCGATCCGGTGCATGCCGAGCACGCCAGATTGAGGGGGGTTCAGGATTGGCGTTGACATAAGCGAGCCATAGACACCGCCATTGGTAATCGTAAACGTGCCGCCTTGCATATCAGCAATCGAGAGCGTGCCATCGCGCGCCTTCTTGGCGACGTTTCCAAGCTCCGCTTCGATCCCGGCCAAGGACAAGTGATCGCAATCACGGATCACCGGAACAACCAAGCCGCGCTCAGTGCCGACCGCCATGCCAATATCATAGTGGTTCTTATAGATGATGTCGGTGCCATCAATCTCAGCGTTCACGGCTGGGATCTCTTTCAGCGCCGAGACGACAGCCTTTGTGAAAAAGCCCATAAAGCCGAGCTTCACACCATGCTTCTCGAAGAATGCATCCTTATAAGCTTTACGCAATCCCATCACCGCGCTCATGTCCACATCATTGAATGTGGTGAGCATCGCCGCGGTGTCTTGAGCCTCTTTCAAACGGCGCGCGATGGTTTGACGAAGCCGGGTCATGCGGACCCGTTCCTCGCGGGGCCCAAGTTCGCGTGGGGCTTTCGCTTCCGCGGGGGCGCTTGGCGCTTTTGGTGTGTTCACAAAAGCCAGCGCGTCGGCCTTGGTGGCGCGTCCGTCTCGTCCCGAACCAGGGATGTCGGCAGGATTGACCCCTGCTTCGGCAGATATTCTGCGAACCGATGGCGCCACCGGACGCTCGCCCGTCGCAGCAGGAGCCGGTGCGGCTGTTGGGGCCGCGGGCGCTGCCGCCGGTGCCACGCTCGCACCAGAACCAGCTGCAATGCGGGCGATGACAGCCCCTGGGGTCACGCCATCGCCTTCTGAGACCAGCCATTCGGCGATAACGCCATCCGCGGTCGCCGGCACTTCGAGGGCGACTTTGTCGGTTTCGATCTCGGCAATGGTTTCATCTTTAGAGACGCTATCACCGACTTGCTTCAAGAAGCTTCCGATTGTGCCTTCGGCGACGCTTTCGCCCATGCTTGGGACAGTGACATCCACGCTCGCGCCGCCAGAGCTGGCAGCAGGTGCCGGCGCTGGAGTCGCTTCGGTTTTTGCCGGTGCGGCTGGTGCCGCGACCGCGCCGTTTGAACCGCCAAGGCGGCCAAGCAAAGCGCCGATCTCAACCGTATCGCCCTCATTAGCGACGATCTCGCTGAGCGTGCCAGCTTCTTCAGCGGACACTTCCACCGCGACTTTGTCGGTTTCAAGCTCTACTAGGACATCGTCTTTTGCGACCGCGTCCCCGGCGGTTTTCAGCCACTTTCCAACCGTTGCCTCGGTAACGCTTTCACCCAGTGTTGGGACTACGATATCGGTCATATTTGGTCTCTGTCTTCGTCTTGTTTTGTTCTGTGTTAGGTGACCAGGCTGTCTTCTACAGGCTTGTCGCCGAGGGCGGCGGAAAGGAACTCATCCTTCTCGCGATTATGTGTGGAGAGCAAGCCAGTGGCTGTTGCAGCAGCGGGTGGCCGGCCTGTATATTTGGGACGCGAGTTCTGAATGCCGACGCGGTTTGCCGCCCATTCCAGCTCGTCACGGATAAAGGTCCAACCGCCCATATTGCGGGGGCTCTTCTTGACACCAAACCAGCTCGGCTTGGGGGAACCGTTTTAATTCGTCCATAAGAGCTTTACGCGGGACAGGGTAGAATTGTTCCACGCGGAGCAGATAAATATCGTCGACGCCGCTTTCTTCACGCGCTTCGAACAGGTCATAATAGACTTTGCCGGAGCAAGCGACCACACGCCGGATCTTTTCATCATCGACCAGTTTCACCTTACCCTGACGGCCAGGGGTTTCCGCATCATCCCAAAGGACGCGATGGAAAGACGACTTCGTATTCATGTCGTCAAACGTGCTGGTCGCGAGCTTATGCCGCAACAGCGACTTTGGTGTCATAATCACCAATGGTTTACGGAAGTCGCGGTGAATTTGACGACGCAGCGCCGTGGAAATAGTTGGCTGGCGTGGTCAGATTACAGATCTGCCAATTGTCCTCAGCACACATTTGTAAGAACCGCTCAAGGCGCGCAGATGAGTGCTCTGGTCCTTGGCCCTCATAACCATGCGGCAGCAGCATTGTCAGACCAGACATCCGCAGCCACTTTCGCTCGGCGGATGAAATGAACTGATCAAAGAAAACCTGCGCGCCGTTGGAGAAGTCACCAAACTGGGCTTCCCACATGACCAGCGCGTTCGGGTTGGCGAGCGAGTAGCCATATTCGTAGCCGAGCACCGCTTCCTCAGACAGCAGCGAGTCGATGACTTCATACTCCGCTTGTCCGTCGCGCAAATGGTTCAGTGGGGTGTAACGATCGCCAGTATTTTGATCGACCATATGGCTGTGGCGTTGGGAGAAGGTTCCGCGACCGCAATCCTGCCCAGACAGGCGAACATGGAACCCTTCATCGAGCAATGTGGCAAATGCCAAGTGCTCAGCCGTCGCCCAATCAAGGCCTTTCCCGCTATTGATGGCTTCGGCGCGGCCTTTGATGACCCGCCCAAGCGTTCGGTGCACATTTACCGCTTCTGGGATGGTCGTGATTTTCTCCCCAAGCTCTTTCAGCTTGGCTTTCGACACACCGGTTTTCCCACGGCGATCATCATCTTCCGGCAGGCCGAGGCCTTTCCATTCGCCTTCCAGCCAATCCGCTTTGCTGGTTTCGACGGTTTTGCCTGCTTCAAACGCCTTATCGAGGAAATCCTCAAAAGCTTTGACCTCTGCAGCGACCTCATCTGCCGTCATCAAACCTTCTGCGACCAGGCGCTCGCCGTATAGTTCGCGGGTCGAGCGATGCGACTTAATTGTCGTATACATGACCGGCTGGGTGAACATAGGCTCATCGCCCTCATTGTGGCCAAACCGGCGATAGCAGAACATGTCGATGACCACGTCCTTACCAAACTTTTGGCGGTACTCTGTCGCCACCTTGGCCGCGTAAACCACGGCTTCTGGATCATCTCCGTTCACGTGGAAGATCGGCGCCTGGACCATCAGGGCGACGTCCGACGGATAAGGCGAGGATCGAGAATACATCGGGCTCGTGGTAAAGCCGATCTGATTGTTGATGATGAAGTGAATGGTCCCGCCCGTGCGATAGCCTTGAAGGCCCGACAAAGCGAAACATTCCGCGACAACACCTTGACCAGCAAAGGCTGCATCACCGTGCAAAAGCAGCGGTAGTTTCTTTGCCCGGTCGAGCGTGCCGGTATCTTCATATTGCATGAATTGCTTGGCCCGTGCGCGCCCGAGCACGACCGGGTCGACCGCTTCGAGGTGCGAGGGGTTGGCGTTCATTGTCAGGTGGACCTGATTGCCGTCAAATTCGCGATCCGACGAGGCTCCGAGGTGATACTTCACATCGCCCGAGCCAAACTCGCCGGCTCCTTGCGTCGAGCCGCCCATGAATTCGTGGAAGATCTTTTCGTAATCTTTGCCCATCACGGCAGCGAGCATGTTCAGGCGCCCGCGGTGCGGCATGCCGACGATGATTTCGTCAACACCAAGTGCGCCGCCGCGCTTGATGATCTGCTCCAGCGCCGGCACCGCGGCTTCACCGCCATCCAGTCCAAAGCGTTTGGTGCCCGGATAGCGTTTATGCAGGAAGCGCTCAAAGGTTTCCGCCTCAATCAGCTTGGACAGGATCGCTTTCTTTCCTTCAGGGGTAAACGCGACGCCCTTGTCGGGGCCCTCTATCCGCTCCTGCAGCCAGCTTTTCTCTTCTGGGTCGGAAATGTGCTGGAACTCAATGCCCATTGTTGAGCAATAGGTGCGGCGCACAATGTCCAGGATCTGGCGGACGCTTGCGCGCTCAAGACCGAGGACGCCATCAATGAAGATATCCCGGTCGAGGTCGGCTTCCTCAAATCCATAGCTCTTTGGATCAAGCTCTGGCTGATAATCTGGTTTTTCGAGCCCGAGCGGGTCGAGCTGCGCTTGCAAGTGACCGCGCATCCGATAGGCGCGGATCATCATTAGCGCTTTGACAGAGTCCTTAACCGCTTGCGCAATGTCGTCCTCAGAGGCCGCGGGCGCAGAGGATTTGATCTTCTTTTCGAGCTTCGGTTCGAGCAAGGTCCAATTGCCATCGAACGCGGGCCACCTCTTCCGGCGAGGCAGGTTTCGGCCAATGAGTCCGCTTCCAACTGGCGCCATCGGCGTTGCGAGTCGCATCCGCGCCGCCATCGCCGACTTCATCGAAAAACGCGCGCCAGCTTTCAGGCACCGAATGTGGGTTCTCGGCATATTTGGCCTGCATCTGCTCGATCCAGACCGCACTCCCCCCATACAAGAACAAAGTGTCCAGCATCGCAGCATTTTGAGCGCTGCGACCGCCGTCGACTGGGGATCCGTCGTCTGCCATAGGTTACCGTCCTTTTTGCGGACGGCCCGGCGGGGTCAAATTTGGCCTCGTCTGGCCGCCCTTTGCCTTAATATAGTGAGGCCCTAGCCTTTCAAAACCTCTACCATGGTCGTGCCCAAACGGGCAGGACTTGGCGAAACTTTAATTCCGGCGGCCTCCATAGCTGCGATTTTAGACTCTGCGTCGCCCTTTCCGCCTGAAACGATGGCACCTGCATGCCCCCATCGTTCGGCCTTTGGGCGCCGTGCGGCCCGCGATAAAGCCAACCATAGGCTTCTTGCGGCCTTTCTTGGCCTCATCGATTAGGAATTGAGCAGCCTCTTCTTCGGCAGAGCCCCCAATTTCACCAATCATGACGATGCTTTCTGTTTTCGTCATCTGCAAGGAACATTTCCAACACGTCGATAAATTCTGTGCCTTTCACAGGGTCACCGCCAATCCCCACAGCAGAGGTTTGGCCAAGACCTTCGACAGAGGTTTGATACACCGCCTCATAAGTCAGTGTACCCGAACGGGAGACAACGCCTACCGACCCTTTTTTGAAGATCTTGCCCGGCATAATACCGATCTTGCAGGCTTCTGGTGTGAGCAAGCCTGGGCAGTTGGGACCGATCAGCCGCGAGTTGGATTTCTCGAGCTTGGCCTTCACGCGGACCATGTCGAGCACGGGTACGCCTTCGGTGATACAAACGATCAGCGGGATCTCCGCATCGATCGCTTCCTCGATCGCGGCGGCGGCTCCGGCCGGCGGCACGTAGATCACAGTGGCATTGGCGCCGGTTGCGTCTTTAGCGTCAGCCGCATTGGCAAAGATTGGCAAAGACGCGCCATTGTCGGCGGTCCAGCTTTCGCCAGCTTTGCGCGGATGTGTACCGGCCACCATTTGCGTGCCGTAATAGTCAAGCGCTTGATTGGTGTGGAAAGACCCGGTTTTGCCCGTCAGCCCTTGGACGATAACTTTAGTATTTGAATCGATAAGAATGGACATGTGTCTTACGCGCCTTTCACGGCTGCAACAATTTTCTGGGCGGCGTCGTCAAGGTCATCGGCCGGAATGATGTTCATCCCGCTCTGCGCAAGGATCTCTTTGCCTTTGTCGACATTGGTCCCTTCCAGACGAACCACCAAAGGCACAGCAAGAGAGGTTTCTTTCACCGCTTGAATGACCCCTTCGGCGATCACATCACATTTCATAATGCCGCCGAAAATGTTGACCAGAATGCCTTTAACGTTCGGGTCTTTCATGATGATCTTAAAGGCTGCAGCCACTTTCTCAGCATTCGCGCCGCCGCCAACATCACAGAAGTTTGCTGGCTCTTCACCATAGAGTTTGATGATGTCCATCGTGGCCATGGCGAGGCCGGCACCATTGACCATACAACCAATTGTTCCGTCGAGCGCGATGTAAGCGAGATCCCATTCCGAGGCTTCGATCTCTTTCTCGTCTTCTTCCGTCGTATCGCGCAGCTCCATAATATCCGGGTGGCGGAACAGGGCGTTGCCATCGAAGCTGACTTTCGCGTCGAGGACGCGCAGGTGTCCATTCTCCATGACGATGAGCGGATTGATTTCCAGCATCGACATGTCCTTCTCGGTGAAGGCTTTGTAGAGGATCGGGAACAGATCCATGCCATCTTCGCGCGCAGCCCCTTCAAGCGCCAGCGCATCGCAGAGCTGCGCGGCTGCGGCTTGCGTGACCCCTTCTGCGGGATCTATCGGAAGCGTGAGAATTTTCTCAGGCGTATCGTGCGCGACTTCCTCAATATTCATGCCGCCTTCGGTCGAGGCGACGAATGCCGGGCGACCGGTTTCGCGATCAACGAGGAGCGACAGATAAAGCTCAGACGCGATATCTGCGCCATCTTCAACGTAGAGGCGATTAACTTGCTTGCCTTCCGCGGTGGTTTGCGCGGTGACCAAATGATGGCCGAGCATGGCCTTGGCGTGCTCCATCACCTCTTCTTTTGAGAAAGCGAGACGAACGCCGCCTTTGTCTCCAGCAGCGGCTTCGATAAACTTGCCTTTACCGCGACCACCGGCGTGGATTTGGCTTTTCACGACCCAAAGCGGCCCCGGGAGTGTGTCGACAGCGGTTTGCACATCGTCGAGCGTAAGAATCGGGACGCCATCAGCCACCGGTGCTCCAAATTCTTTGAGCACGGCTTTGGCTTGGTATTCGTGAATATTCATGAGGATATCAGCCTTTTCCAGCACTTGGGGGCGAACGACTGCGTCCCCAAAAGTCGCGCGCCTTATAGCACTGCCATTTCCCGTGACAACAGGGAACAACCGGAAAAAGAATAGGCTGAGTTCGGACGATGAACTTAGACTTCAGGCAGATCGCAAAGCCTGTCCCGCCCGAAGCTTAACCCGCACCAATATCCGAGAACGCAAATGTGCTTTCCCGGACCACATCCCCGGCATTGTCTTTGACCTGGAGGACAATTTTGCGCGCCTCCCAATCAATCTCCACGGCGCCGTAATTCTCAGGCGCAAAACCGGCTCCGATTTGACGTTCATCCATCTCATCCGCCTCATCGCGGAAACTGACATTTAGGGAGGACGAGGTCAGCTCATTCGCGCTGTAAGGCAGCACACCGTCTTCCCCATAGATGAAAGCAGTATGGCGATCTCCAGACAGAAACACTACACCCGACGCATCGGTCTTCTTGATCAAGTCAAACAATCGTTGGCGTTCATCCGGCATGGTCGACCAGGCCTCCCAACCGTGGGTGGTGGGCATGACCTGGATCGAGGACGCGATCAAACGAATGTCTGCAGGTTCTTGCAGCTGATTTTCTAACCAAGTCCATTGCGCCGCGCCGAGCATATCCTGCATCGACCCGGACTCTGCGGGCAAATACCGCTCTTTGCCAGGCGCGCCCCACTCATCAGTAGGTGTGAGCGCGGTGCGGAAGTAGCGCGTGTCCAGCATGATCACTTGCGTACGTTGGCCTTCCGGCCCGAACGTGCGGGCATAGTACGTCCCTGGCCATTGACCGACATCCTCACCCTCAAGCCCCCAAAAGACTTCATGAATACGTTCAGCAAAATTACGGAATGGGAACTCAGATCCAGCATCGTTCGCGCCATAATCATGATCGTCCCAGGCCACCATCATCGGCGTCGACGCGCGGACTTTTTGGAAATCTTCTCGCTTGGCGAGATCCGCGAACGATTCTTTGAGCTCATCCAAGTTTGGTTGGTTATTGGTGTAAGCCCGGCCATCACGATCGCCATAGACATTGTCACCAACCATCAAAAATAGATCTGCGTTTTCGTCAGCAATGCTCATCATCGCAGCTGACGGTCCACGTTCTTCATCCAAGCAAGAGCCCAATAGAATCTTGGTCAACACGGCATCCGAGGCTGGAAGTGCCTTGCCCGCCGGCGCTTTAGGCAGCGCACTGTTGGGGATCGTATCGTAATAAAGGTCGAGCGCAGCTTCTGCGGAGTCGGGCTTCGGCGTGAATAGAGAAATCCCTCCACCGGTCTCTGTTGCACATCCCCCTAAGGCCAACAGCATGGCTCCAGCTAACACTCCGCGTTTCATGCAACTCTCCTGCTCAAAAAATATCGTGCTTCCTTATGCAGGAAGCACGACAAGTTTGTAACAAGATTCTGGCAGCTTAAACGGTAAAGAAAATCTGCCACATCATTCGACCTGGCAAGAAGGTGAAGAGGCCCGCAATCACCATGGCGCCGAGAAACATACCGGTCATGGATTGGCGGTGCTTTTTGATATCTCGGCGACGCGCCGCGGCGACGCCGAACGGCAGTCCTAAAAGGGTCCAAGCTGAGATAGCGTGAATGGGGCTATAAAAACTCCCCATAATACCCGTGATAAAGAAGGAAGAAACGGCTGTCACGGCCATGGCAATCACCCAGCTCCAGCCGAGCATTTTGTGCAACCCAAACCCTTTTGGCGCGAGCAGTAATACCAGGCCGATAAAAAAGGCGCTGATGGCTGCGATTACATGAATCTGTACTGCGATCGGTTCAGCAAAATATGGCGCTAAATCGATGCGAAACCGTACATCAGGATTCTCATACGCTTGGAGAATGAAGTGGCTGACAAGCGTGTAGATGAGCCCAGCGATCAGGAGCTGCCAGCCCCAAACGGGGATATGACGTACGAGAGCGTGAGGAGAGAGAGTCGGAGGAAACGCTGTTTTTGTTGTCATTATTTCTCTCCTCACACCCAAGTGCCGTGAAAGCCGAGCGGCCAGGAATAGTCCGCTTGCCAAATACAAACCGGGCCATCGTTGACGCGAGCTGCGTCAAACACGCAGACTTCGCTCTTGCGGGCTTTCAAGTTCAAAACGGTTCCAATGAGCCAGCTGTCTTTATCTGAGCTGCCATTGGTTTTCGGCACGAACAGAAACTCTTCGACCATTCGGTTCGCCCCAAAGTCGAAAGTAGCGCTGGCACCCGTCTGCCAGTCCTGAACACTCAATCCGGTGCTCCCAGGACCAGATGATGAAGGATTACTCACAAGCGCCGTGAGACTGCGCCGACGCCCTCGAAACCGCGGATCGACTTGCGGAAACTCACCCAGAATGTCTGTCTCAATTAGGTGTGCATCCCCGCGAGGAGGAATAACGACTTGCGTGAGCACGCCGTGTTCGTCAGCCGCGCTCGCAGACCACTCTCCGCGAATTTCAGAAGCACCGCCCCCCACACCCAAGACAGGCTTCTTGTAGAGGACCACGTCAAACTTGATCGTGCCGTCACTTTCTTCCCAGGCGGAGCCGGTATGGAAGAACATTCTTGCTGGCGCACCGGCCCATCGCTGCGCTGTAAAATCATCCTTATCGACGATCAGCATTTGCAACCCATGCTGCGGTTGCCATTCGAATCCAGCCACGACGGGTGGGCGGAGATTCTTATTGATCCAGGGCTGCACCAAAATGATCAAATGGCGCTCGGTCATCGTCCAATCATGGATGTAGGCGGCGCGGCCAATGTCCACGAGTCCAAAGTCCTCAAGCTGCCCCGCCGCGGAGATCCGATAGATCCCAACGCGAGACCCGCCCACAGCCAGATTCCAAACGCGACCGTCCGGTTCGACTTTAGGATGCGCCAGAAAAGGCATGCCTTTCAGATCATCGCGCCAGGTCTTCGGTCCTTTGGTCTCAAGGGTTTGTGCATCCATCGCGAATGCAGATCCCGCCTCCCAGAGCGCGTGCAACTCGCCATTGATCATCAAGACCGACGTATTCGCCGCGTTCACATCGTCGGGACCTTCAACGGAGAAGCGCTCATCGCCGAGCGTTCCGAAGCCGGGAGCCAGGAAGGCGCTCTCCGCCTGCTCTTCACGGCGTTTCTTGGTGTCAACGAACCGCGCCATATGCGTCGCCTGCCCGTTCTCAATCGCGATCCTATGAACGAGACCATCGCCATCGAACCAGTGGCTGGCAAACTGATCGCCATACTGAAACTGAGCGGGTCCATTGCGGTAAAAGTTCCCGCTAAGATCCGTCGGCGCCATGCCATAGACCCGTTGCATCGAGGCGGGCGCAAAGCCGTTTCGTGGGGCGTTCTGGTAGCCAAGGTACCAGTTTGGCAACTTGCTGGGCTCTGTTGCCGAAGCTCGACCAACCCCGGCAAGCGCGCAAACGAGGCCAATGCTCGCTCCGGCTTCCATAAAATGACGTCGTGACAAATCCATAATGGGCTCCTGGTCCTCTTAGCGAGGGATTAGTTCATTGTGATTGTGTGAATGGTGCCGTCAGCGCTCAGAGTGAACTTCGCAGCGTCCCATTTGGCCGGACCGAACCGGCCGCGGGCATCATTGGAAAACGCAAATGGTTCAGTCGGCATTCCAAACGGATTGGTGTTCATTTCGCCATCATCATTAACGTCATGAAACAGCTTTACGGCATATTCGCCGGGCACCAGTCCTTCAAACGTGACGGTGACACGATCACCCTCAACTTTGAGATTGGCGCCCTGGATGGAGCCTGACTCGTCATAGGTCGCCTGATCAAACAGGCCGAGCATGATCGTGCCTTGGGCTTTCTCGATGCCTTCGACATTTATGGTCAAATCAGACGCAAGGGCGGCTGGGGCCGTCATCAGGCCAGCTGCGATCAAGCCGGATAGGGCAAACATACGGGTCATGGGTTTTGTCTCCTCAAGTTTTATTTGAAAACGCGATGCGCCTGCTGTGAGAGGAGACATGACAGGGATTGGAATCGCTTGCATGGCGTTCTACGTCTGAGAACAGAAATCCTTCGCGAAATGACGCCAATGTCATTCGCGAAACGCCAATAAAAGGGGTCTTGCAGTTTGCGTATCGCGAATGACATCATCCGCTTTTGCGCTATCGTTATTGGGCTTGGGCTGATTTTCGCCTGGCTCGGCGTCTACAATACCGGGCGCCTTCCTTTTTATCAGAGTTTCATTTTTTGGACGTCGACCATGGCCGTCGGCGCGAGCACATCGGTGTTGCTTGCGCCGATCATTTGGGGGCCGAGGTTCGAACACATCGCAGCGATCTTCAAAATCGGGGTTGCGGCGGCGATCATCTCTGTTCCCGTGACCTTTGTGTTGATGCTGTTCTTCACCATCGACCCCTGGAGCCTGACAGATTTCCTGATCCAATACACATATGTCCTGGTCATCTCATTGATCGTGACCACCGCTGCTTTTGTCAAAGACACACTGGAACAACGCTCTGAAACGCCCACCAGTGAAACTAATCCGATTGAGACGTTCTTAGAGCGCCTTCCCGTCAAGTATCGGACCGCCGAGCTGCACGCGATCTCCTCGGAGGACCATTATTTGCGCGTGCATACCAATCTCGGTGAGGAACTGATCTTGATGCGCCTTGCCGACGCGGTGCGTGAATTGTCTGGGGCTGATGGCCTGCAAGTGCACCGGTCTTGGTGGGTCTCAAAGTCTGGCATCACAGATGAAAAGCGAGTCGATGGGCGAAGCCTCTTAGTGCTTCCGTCTGGCACTGAAGTGCCTGTGTCTCGCAGCTTTAGACCCAAAGCAAAGGAAGCGGGTCTGATCCGTTAACCTTCAAATCGCCATATTCGAAACACGCATAGCCCCTATTCCGGATACATAGTGTTCATCAAGGACGTTCGTCCCCATCTGGCCGTTAACGAAAGACAACGGCGAGATCGCCAGAATGACGAAAGCAAGACGATGAGCAACAACCATATCCTTTCCCGCAGCCTGACAGTCATCTTCACCGGCGTCACCGCCGCAACACTGTTTCTCTTTGCATTCGCCCCAAGCGCCCCCCTCTTCGCAGGCTAAGGTTTCCCAGCCATTAGGTTGAATTAAGTCCTTCTGTGCGACAGGAAGTTCGTACGAGGAGGGCGCCAATGGATGATCTTGAAGTAGATCCCGAAGAAAAGAACTTTATCGGCAATCTGGACCGAGCCGTCGTAAATTTTGGTCTCGTTTGCTTTGCAATTTTCCCGACCCTTTTATTTTTGGTTTTCCGGCCGAAGGCTTTGGTTCCGCTGCTCCGCGGTGAAATGCCGGATGGCCGGGATGGATTGAAACTCGGTCCCGGCATCACGTTTATCCTCGCGGTCTTGCTGCTCTTGATCATCGGCATGGTGCTGAGAGACCCAGCAGCGGCTGAGCTTGCCGCAGAGGATCGGGGCGGTGCGGGCGGGATCCGAGCCGCCATCGCAGAAGGCAATCTGTGGCGGTCAATTATCCTGTCCCTGCCCCTTTATTTCGTCGCCCTCACACTTGGGCTCATCGTGCAGACCTCACACCTGATCATCCGTCAAAAAACAGATCTACGGCAGGCGTTCGGAATTGGGCTCTATGGCTTGTCGACGCTGATGACCCTGATCATCCCGCTCGGCATGGCATCAGAGCGTTATGGCATCGAAAGCGGCGTTGGCGGCACTGTGATCGCGATTTTCTTTATCGCTGTCGGCACGATTGTCCCCTGGCAGATCTTCAGTTTTTCCAGGCACAGTTTCGGCAACCCAATCTGGGCGTCGATTGGCGCGGCGATTGTGAGCCTAATTCTGGTGTTTCTTGCCTTTATCGGGCTCGGCGTGGTTGTCGCCACCTTCGTCGTTAGCGATTAAGCCTTTGGCCCGCCCGGCATAATCGGTCGATCCCGCCAGGCCCCCATACTGCGAATCCGATCGTACATGACCAACGCCCCGGCGAGGCTAACATTGATGCAGAACTTGGTCGGAATTTTCACAATATGATCGCAACGCTCGACCATCGCGTCTGAGAGATTACCGCGCTCTGGGCCAAGAACATAAGCTGCCATGCGAGGGTGCTTGAACTCGGGCAGCTCTACCGCATCATCGGTGAGTTCAATCCCGACCAGCTGACAGCCCTTGGGAAACACCATCTCATCCATTGATTCCCAGGCATAATAGGGCACATTTTTAAACGTCCGCGAGGTGTCTGACAGATTTGCGATTTTGGTCCGATCGGCGGCTTGCACGGAAAATACGAAGCTTGCCCCAAACGCATTCGCTGTGCGCATTAATGCACCCAGATTCATCGGCTTTGAGATGCCTTCCGCCCCAATTGCAAAATAGCCTTTCATCACACCACTCCGAACACTGTGCGTCCGAGAACCAAAATCGCGAACAGTAGGACCGGCATGACAATACTATACCGCCGGGCGGTACGAAGATGCTTGAGCGGGTTTGGATAGGTCTCCCGCAAATGCGCGACCGCATCCGCCAGCCACGGTTTGGTCTCGTCTGGCATCGGTCGTGCCCCGGCCGCCCAGACCACCGCGGTATTCGCCTTTACCCGATCCGTCAGCTCAGTTCGCCAGGCCCCAAGTGCCCGCCTTAGCACTAACGCAGTGACAACCCGCATTTGCACCGCCAATGCGAAGCCAAAGCCAACCGCGCCGACCACAATCCAGAACAGCAGTGTTTTATCCAAGCGCATCTCCGCTACGTCAGACCTTCACAGCGCCGGTTGCCATGGCTACGAAGCTGACGTCAACGAATGAGATGAGGAAACACCGATGAAAGCCCTGCTCTCCAAAGCCCCAGGCGGCACAGACACATTGGTTCTGGAAGAGATTAAAAGCCCAACCCCAGGCAAGGGTGAAGTGGTGATCGACGTCAAAGCCATCGGGGTCAATTTCCCAGACACACTGATCATTCAAGACCTCTATCAGTTTAAACCAGAGCGCCCGTTTAGCCCAGGCGGTGAAGTCTCTGGCGTGGTTAAAGCCGTTGGTGAAGGCGTCTCGCATCTTCAAGTCGGTCAGCGCGTCATTGGGTCCTGCGGTTGGGGCGGCATGCGGGAAGAATTAGCGCTGGATGCTGGGCGTTGCATTCCAATCCCGGATACGGTGCCTTTTGATGAAGCGGCCGCCTTCGTAATGACCTATGGCACCTCTTACTATGCCCTGAAGGACCGCGCCGACCCGAAACCCGGAGAGAAACTCCTCGTCCTCGGCGCGGCTGGCGGTGTTGGAATCGCGGCGGTCGAACTCGGCAAAGCCATGGGGCTCGAAGTGATTGCCGCATGCTCGACCCAAGAGAAAGTTGATTTCTGTCTCTCAAAAGGCGCCGATAAGGGGTTGGTCTATGAGCGAGGCGAACTTGACCGGGCTCAGCAAAAAGCGTTCTCAAACCAAATCAAAGAAGTGAGCGGTGGCGGTGTCGACATCATCTATGATGGTGTCGGCGGTGCTTATGCCGAACCGGCCGTCCGCGCGATGAATTGGGAAGGTCGCTTCTTGGTCATTGGCTTCCCGGCGGGCATCCCGAAAATTCCGCTCAACCTCACTTTGCTTAAGTCTTGTGACATTCGCGGCGTCTTCTGGGGCGCAGCGGTGGCCCGCGATCCAGCCGCAAATCAGCAAAACCTCGCCGAGATGTTTGCCATGTACCAAGAAGGCAAGATCAAGCCCCACGTCTCCGAGACCTTCCCCCTGGAGCGCGGCGGTGAAGCGATCCAATACCTGATCGACCGCAAGGCGCTCGGAAAAGTCGTGGTGACGGTTTAACGCCCACACAAACTGACAGGCTGTGTCAGCACCTGTGCTTGTCGCCGCTTAGAAAGACGCCTACCTCGTCGCCATGCCTGAGCTGCCCGAAGTCGAGACCGTACGCCGTGGTCTTTCCCCCGCTATGGAGGGCAAGATCATAGAGCGTATGGAGGTCAATCGCGCCGATTTGCGATTTCCTTTTCCGGACCGGTTCAGAGACCGCGTCGAAGGTTCCAAGATTACCCACATGGGGCGTCGAGCAAAATTCTTGGTGACCGAGCTCTCAAATGGCGAAGCGCTGATCATGCACCTCGGCATGTCAGGCCGGTTCACAGTGGGCGGCGCGTCGACGGCGGACTTTCACTATGATCCCGGCACCAATCCCGCCCATGATCATGTCGTCTTTCATATGTCGAATGGCGCGACCGTGACATATAATGATCCGCGTCGGTTTGGGTTTATGGAGCTCTGGCCGATTGAAGATCTCGACGCCTATCCACGGATAAAGCATCTCGGCCCCGAGCCACTTTCGAACCACTTCAACGCAGCCTACCTAAATGAGGTTTTGAGCGGCAAAGCTGCTCCCATAAAAGCTGCGTTGCTGGATCAGGCCGTGATCGCGGGGCTCGGCAATATTTATGTTTGCGAGGCTTTGTTTCGAGCCGGGATCAGCCCGCGTCGCAAGGCTGCAAGCGTTGTTGGCAAACGGGCTGAACGCCTCGCGCCAGCGATCAATGGAGTCATTGCTGAGGCCATTGCTGCGGGCGGGTCCTCAATTTCCGATTTTGCGAGCGCCAGCGGGGAACTTGGGTACTTTCAAAAGCAGTTCGATGTCTATGACCGCGAAGGAGAGGCGTGCAAAACGTGTGGCGCGACCGTTCAGCGGCTGGTCCAATCCGGGCGCTCCACCTTTTTCTGTAGCACCTGCCAGCGCTAGGGATTTGTGGGTGTTGTATCGCCCTCATCCTGAGCGAAATCGAAGGACGAGGGCGGAGCGTATCAAAACCACATCCTTCGAAGTCGTTCAGGATGAGTCAGAACGCGCTTATTGTCTAAATCAGTTGCCCCAAAGGCGTTGCCACCATTTTCGGCGGGGTGCGGGATTACTCACGCCAACGGCACTCGCAGAGAACCCGCCATCCGCCATTTTCTGTTTGATCTCGTCCAAGTCCCAGCCGGTCAGTTTGGCGAGGCTTTCGGCTTCTTCATCCCAACGCGCAACCAAGGTCTCCGCATACTGTCCGGCCGCTTCGCACTGGCCATAATCGCCCCGCCAAGGATGGCGCAGAACATATCGGCCTTGATAGTTCTCGCGATCTCCAGTGACTTGAAAGTTCAGATCCTCCGGGAAGGTCTGCCCATCATAGCGGACATGCAATCGAGTGACGAAAGCATCGACGGGTTGAGGCCCGCCGAAACCAGGCCGCGGCATCGGCTCAATCCCGCCCCCTGGCCCTTCATCAAGCCACATGACGCCTAACTCGCGAAGCTCTGACCGGGACAAAGGATTGGCCGCGCAAGGGTCGCACCAGGACATGTCCCAGGCATACTCCATGAAAACAGCTTTTCCGTTCTCTTTCTCTGTTTGATGTTCGAACATCGCTTTGTAGAAGTCACCAAACTCGTCCTTCACAAAGATGGGGACATCCATATTGGACGGGAGCTTCACGGTTTTATAATTGGTCGTCTCGATCCGTCCTTCGCGCGTGATGGCAAAGACGAACAGCTCTTGTTTGCCTTCGGCATTTACCGTGCCGAGGCGGATGGGCAGCATGAAATTCTCGTCTTCATAGGCAACCTGGATGGGCCGCAACATGGCGGAGCCGTCATGGCGTTCCAGATTCACTTTGGCGACAAAGAATTTCATGCCACGCTTAAGATAAGCGCCAACCACCTCTTCAGCGCCATCCGGAATGCGATAATTTTCTTGATTGAGCCAAGTGATCAGGCCGTCGCTCTCCTCAGCCGAGAGGATCAGGATATCGTACTCGCCAACTTCATATTCGGCTTCGATCGTGACCCCGAGATCTTCTGGCGCCATTTCAGCCGCTTCTAACGTTGCCATTAGGGGCGGAGCAGACATCGCGACCATATCACGCCGATAGCGCTCAAAGTCGCAAGGATTATCATCATAATACTCAACCAGGCGTGGGGCGGTATACTCGTCGAGATGATCAACGAGCCCCGGATTGGCGACATTGATCTGTTCGCGCTCGGGAATGTCGACCACCGGAATGACCATGGCGAATTCACTCGCCTCGCCCCGATAGTCTGAGGCCATCGTGATCACGGTGCGAACATCGTCCCGCACCAGAACGACTTTAGACGCATCATTAAAGAGATCTGTATCGGCTTTTGCGACATAAAATCCGCAGAATGCCGAGGCCGTGGGGGCGCTAAGAACGAACGAGCTGAGGCCGAGTGCGCACGCCGCCGCGAGGTTTTTCAGGGTCATTTTTGGGTCCTTTCGGAGCTGTCCATTGAAACCGGTGCGCAGGCAGCAGCCGGTCGAGAATTGGGGTGAGGATGGCGAGCCCCGCCAGGGCATAAAGCATGGCGCCGCGAATATGGTATTCCCAGCTTAGCCAGGTGGCGAGCGCGGCCACGGCGAACGCAAAGATGAGGCGCGCGATCCGCGAGTCGGGCGTTGAGCGCGGATCGGTGATCATGAAAAACGCAAATACGAGCAGCGCCCCGGACTGTAATTGGTGCACCGGGATAGTCATTGGGTCGCCAAGATAAAGCGCGCGACCAAACAACATGGCGGCAAAGCCAATCAAGAACCCAAGCGCGATGTCGAGCCGCTTCGCGCTGGACAGAACCAAAGCCGCGAACCCGATTGCAAACGCACCAAAAATGGGGGTTTGGCCCCACTGGCCAGGTGAGACCCAAGCGGCGCTGCCTCCGATTAGGCTTACGGTCACGATGCCGATACAGGCGGGATTGAACAGGTGTTTGCCGCGATAGCGGATCAGGAATTTCGCCGTAATCGCAATCACCCCAGCGCCCAGCCAGAACCATAGCGAATTCGCGCGCAAAAGGATGGATAGGGACAAAGACGTGATGAGGGCGGACTTCCATTGAAAACCCGCGAACCAACCGATCAGTCCGGATTCCAGCCTCGAGGCCCGCCAATGGCTCCCCGATTCCGGATCGCGTCGCGCGCGCCGAGCATTGAGCCAAACCGTCCCTGCGGCCTGTGCAAACATCGCGCCCACAATCGCTGCGAGTAGAGCTTTCGGTCGTGCGCCAAAGTCGCTGGTGGTGAGCGAAATCGCAAACAAGCCGCTCAGGGCCAGGATTTGCCAATGCCGGGCATCCTGGTGGATCGCTTTGAACAGCTTAACTGATTGCGTCCTCACTCCCATGCCGCGAATAGAACACACCAAATGCGGGCGAATTAGGGCGTGTTAAGATTTGCGTAACAAAATCTGGGCCGGGGCCGCCATCATCCTTCGACTTCGCTCAGGATGAGCGCCTCTCGCACTGACCGGCCTGGACCTCATCCTGAGCGAAGTCGAAGGATGATGGCATCGAAGAGCAGGCGAAACTGCTTCCGCGACACACACGCCCATAGCCCTTTAAGACTTATCGGCTTAGATGGGCCTTATGAGTGAGCAAGACACAGTTTCTTTTGGATTTGAAGAGGTTAGCCCCGACGAGAAAGTCGATCGGGTCAAAGGCGTCTTCCGCTCAGTAGCGTCCAAATATGACGTGATGAATGATTTTATGTCTGTCGGCATCCATCGTTTGTGGAAGCATGACACGATGAACCGGGTAAACCCGCAACCGGGCGAGCGTCACTTAGACGTCGCGGGCGGCACAGGCGAACTCGCACGAGCTTTCTTGACCCTTGCGGATGCCGCCGGCAAACGCCGCGGAGACTCTCGAGAGGCCACCGCGATTGTCTGCGACATTAATGATGCGATGCTTGAGGCGGGCAAAGCGCGAGATGACAATGCGGAATGGGGCGATCGCTTGAACTGGGTCTGCGCGGACGGCACGGCGCTCCCCTACCCGGACCGAAGCTTTGATGCGGTAACGATCAGCTTCGGCATCCGTAATTTTGCCGACCGGGTGGCTGGATTGAAAGAGTTTCGCCGCGTGTTGAAACCCGGCGGACGCGTCGCAGTGCTCGAGTTCAGCCAGATGACGGCGCCAATGCTACAAAAAGCCTATGACACTTACAGCTTCAACGTTATTCCAGAGGTTGGGAAGCTGGTCACAGGCGACCGCGACAGCTATCAATACCTGGTCGAGAGTATTCGCCAATTCCCAGATCAGGACGCGTTCAAAGCCGAAGTGGAATCCGCTGGCTTCTCGAATGTGTCAGTGACGAATTTTTCCGGCGGCATCGCCGCGCTCCACTTTGGCTGGGCGATCTAAATCATGCTCAAGGCGCTCGCAGATTACGGTCGGCTTTTGCGCGCAGGAACCGCGCTCGCGCGCCATGATGTGATCCTACCCGGCGAGTACCATGATCGATTGCCAGTTCCCGCAAAGATCGCGGGAAAAACGCTACGCCTGTTTGGCGGTGGCGCAAAAGGGCGCCCTGGGGAACGCCTGGCGACCGCGCTTGAGAAGCTGGGCCCGGCTTATATCAAGCTCGGCCAGTTGCTGGCCACGCGCCCCGATGTGTTTGGCGTTGAGACGACCAATGATCTTTCACGCCTAAAGGACAAGCTCCCACCGTTTGATATGCGTGCGGCAGAGAAAGCCCTGGCGGACGAGTTTGGCGGGGAGGCCGCAAAGCGCCTCTTCCCGGAAATATCTGATCCCATCGCCGCGGCCTCGTTGGCGCAAGTCCATCGATTACATACGCCAGATGGCGCGAAAGCGGTCAAAATTCTGCGCCCCGGCGTCGAAAACCTGATTGGGAAAGAGCTGCGAGCGATGAAACGCGCGGCGCGAACGGTCGAGCGTGTGAATGTCGAGAGCCGCCGCTTGGAGCCCGTCGCCTTCACCGAAACCGTTGCCATGTCGATGGAAAAAGAGCTCGACTTGCGCCTTGAGGCAGGCGGCGCCGATGAAATGCGCGAACTTTCTTTTAAAGCCGGCTATTATCACATTCCAGCCGTCGATTGGGAGCGGTCCGGGAAGCGCGTTCTGACCACGGAGTGGATCGATGGCAAACCGCTGACAGACCCAAGCGCGGCCGATACGGCAAGCGTCGATCGCGAAGCGCTCGCCAACATGGTGACCCGCGGTTTTCTCGATCATGCCATTCATCACGGCGTGTTTCATGCGGACATGCATGAGGGCAATATGATCGTTACGCCGGATGGACGTCTGACGCTCGTGGATTTTGGAATTATTGGTCGGATCGGCCTCAACGAACGCCGATTCTTGGCTGAGATCCTGTGGGGCTTTTTGCGCCGCGATTATCATCGCATTGCGGAAGTTCATTTCGAAGCGGGGTATGTGCCAGCGGACAAATCCGTCGGCGACTTCGCCCAAGCACTCCGCAGTGTCGGCGAGCCAATTCATGGTAAGTCGGCAAGCGATGTCTCGATGGGGCGCCTTTTGCTCCAACTCCTCGATTTCACACACACGTTCGGCATGCATTTGCGCCCAGAATTGGTGCTTCTCCAGAAGACCATGGTTCAAGTTGAAGGCGTGGCGCGAGCGATCGATCCAAATCACGATATCTGGGCCGCCGCTGAGCCGATTGTGAAAGACTGGATCACACAAAACCTTGGCCCTGCCGGCGCGGCAAAACTGGTCGCTCAAAATGTCAAAGAAGTTGTGGACCGGCTCAAACGCTTACCAGACGTGATGGACGAAATCGAAGCTAAGCTGACCGCGCCTGAGCCAGCGCCCCTGCCAAGGGAACGCTTTGCACCCTGGTGGGGGTGGATGGGCTTTTTCCTAGCCATTATCGGCGCGATTGTAGCTGTGATTTACGCGCCCTGATCAACCGACTTCGGAAGAAAAATCACAAAGCGGGTCCCGGCCTCACCGGTCTCGCCGAGTTCAAGGTCGCCGCCCATGGCCCGCGCCAAGTCTCTCGACAGGGCCAAGCCAAGCCCCGTGCCGTCACGGCGGGTCGATCCGGCGAACGGTTTAAACAAATTGTCTTTTGCCTGCGCTGGGAGCCCGGGACCAGAGTCGACGACGCTAAGTGCCGAACCATCGAACCCAACTGATATCGTGCCCTGACCTTCCATGGCTTCGGCCGCATTGCGAATGAGGTTTGCGCAAATGCGGTGTAGATGATCTGGGTCCGCATGCGCTGCCGCGTCGAGCACCACTTCATTGGCGAACTCAATTCCGGGGTGACCCGCAAGCGCCTCATCTGACGCCTCTGTGACGATATCGAACAGACGGACCGATTGCAGCTTCGAGTCTGGCGTTGAGGATCGACCATATTTTAGCGTGTCGCTGGCCAGTCCAATCGCCCGCTCAAGCGCCCTTTCGAGACGCGGCAGGCTTTTAGCCACGCGAGGATCCTCAGATCGAGAGAGGGTGTCGGACACCAGCTGCGCCGTCGCCAGGGAGTTGCGCAAATCGTGATTGATCTTTGCCACGGCTTCGCCGAGTTGCGCCAAACGTTCGCGCTGTCGAAACGCGCCCGACACCGCTTCTTCCATATCCGAAAGAGCGTTTTGAGCACGCCCGATTTCATCGCTGCGCGGGGTGGGGGAAAGGCGACGCTTCCAACTGCCAGGATCTTCGCCGATTTGTTCGACAGATTGGGTCACGCGCTGGATCGGGCGAACGACCGTCAGAAGCAACATCAAATAGATCAGCCCGCCCGTCGAAATCGAGATGATTAGTGAGAGCCCCAAAATATTAAGGGCATATTCCTCTAGGACGCGCCGCAGCTCGGTCTCATCGACAACAACTTCAATCACCCGTCCCGGCCGAGACCCAGCGGCCCGAATAATTAGAAAGCGGTCGCGCGGCGCGAAAAATGTGCCCAGCGTGTCCCCCACTTCTGACAAATCAGGGCTTTCATCGAAGAGGATGATTTTTCGGGTGCAGCATATTTCTTGTCCTGGATTCAGGATCATGTCGCGTTGCTCATTGTAGAGCTCCGCGACTGCTAGAACCATAGCACTATCGAGGAGTTCTTGCTCAAGCTCGGTCGACACCATACGAGAGGGAGCGGCATCAAGCGCGAGCGCGGCTAAGCGGCCAGCATTGATTTGTTCCTCGATCCAATCATTGCGCTCATCTGTGGCACTCGGCACGAAGATCATGGCTTCGACCAGTAAAACACTGGCAATAGCGATCAGGAACAGTCTGAAAGACAGACTGTCCCGCCACCTCAAAGCGCGCTTTGGCGCTCGCGATTCAGATGCCTCACTCACCCTCTGGCAGTTAGCTTATGGGATGCGTTGCAGCAACCCGACGAGCGTTCGAGACGCTTTGCCGAAGACAGTTGGGGTAAAGTGCGCACTCGCCGCGCGCTTCACGACTTCTGCCCGTGTTGGATAAGGCGAAATGAAATTAGTGAGGGATTGCACGCCGAGTTTATTGGACATGCCATAGCCGACAATTTGGATGATATCGCCCGCGCCTTCGCCGACCACGGAGGCCCCAAGGATCTTCCCTTTGCGGATGACGAGCTTGGCTTCACCGAGTGTTTTGCCTTCTGCAATGGCGCGATCATTCTCGTGGAAGGGGAAGGAAGACGTGGTGACGCTGTCGCCATATTGCTCGCGGGCTTCCGCTTCAGTCAGACCGACTTGCGCCACTTCCGGCGCCACATAAGTGACCGCTGGCAGCGGCAAGTCACTGGCTTTGCTGCCTTGCTTAAAGAAGGCGCGGCGCGTGAAGACGCTCGCGTGCCAGCCTGCCAAGTGTGTGAATTGGCCTTGGCCCGCGACATCCCCCAAAGCCCAAACTTTGGAGTTTGAAACCGAACGGAGTTTGTCGCTCGCTTGAATTCCCCGGCCATCATAGTCGACGTTGCCCGCCTCCAAATTAAGGCCGTCCAAGACCGCGCGGCGCCCGACAGCGACGAGCAGGTGCGAGCCAGAAATCGTTTTCGTTCCGTCCGCGCTCTCTGTATCAACAGAGATGTTTCCGGGGGAGCCGGAGATCTTAACCGCTTTGTGGCCTTCAAGAACGGAGACGCCCTCTTCACGAATGGCATCAATGGCGATCTTGGCGTGTTCGGCGTCCGAGCGGCCAAGCGCTTTGCCCATTTCGATGACTGTGACGTCAGAACCGAGGCGCTTAAACGCTTGAGCCATTTCCATACCGATTGGGCCGCCGCCAAGGATCACTAAGTGCTTAGGCTGCTCGGGCAGAGAAAAGACCGTTTCGTTGGTGATGTATGGCGTTTCATTCAAGCCTGGGATTGGTGGAATAAACGCGACCGATCCGGTTGAGACAATGATCCGCCGCGCCGTCGCTTCTGTGGTTGCGGAGACGATTGTCTTTGGATCTTTAAATTGCGCATGCTCACGGATCACGGTGACGCCGAGACCTTCAAAGCGCTCCTGGCTGTCGACCGGGGCAATCGTGTCGATCGCATGACGGACATGCGCTTTGACTTTTTCCCAATCAACAACAGGCGCATTGGTAGTGACACCATATTTCGCACCCTCGCGCGCGGATTGAGCGTATTTCGCTGTTGTCAGCAAAGCCTTTGAGGGGACGCAGCCATAATTGAGGCAGTCGCCGCCCATTTCGGCTCGCTCATAGAGGATCACGTTGAGCCCCAGCATTGCGGCGCCCGCCGCTGCCGAGAGTCCGCCTGACCCACCGCCAATCACAATCAGATCGGCTTTGAGTTTTCGTTTTTGGCCCGTTTCCGTTGGAGCTGTTGTCATTGTTTTTGTCTCCAGAAGGTCTGTTTCGGCGACGCGCGCGGTTGGGGATAAAGTCTCTGACATTTACGCCTCCACGGGCTCGGCCTTGCGACCGGTGATTTTTTTGTAAGCCACCGGGATCAAAGCAACCAAGCCGAGCGCGGCAAGCGCCGGCAGCATATTCTTCGCAATGATGGCCAAGTTCGGATCTTCGCCAGCGGCAAAGGTCGCGCCAAGGCCGGTTCCAACCAGCGTGTAGGCAACAACGCCTGGGACAATCCCGAGCGCCGTAGTGATAGCGTATTCGCGATACTTTGCGCCGAGTAGGGCTGGCGCAATATTCGCCACCGGGAAGGGCACCGCGGGGATCAGCCGCAGGGCAAACATGTAAGAGAAGGGGCTTTCATTGAACCCGGCTTCCATTTTCGACATGAACGGCCCGGCGCGATCCCGCAACGCGCTGCCAATAGATGTTTTGGCGGCGAAGAACAACATGCTCGCCCCAAGCGTCGCACCGGCAATCGTTGCAAGCGAACCACCGACGAGGCCGAACAAAAAGCCACCGCCAATGGTCAACCAAAGCGCGCCCGGCAACATAAACAACGTCGCCGCCGCATAGACGATAACGAAAATCGCAACAGCCAAGATCAGGTTTTCGGACACAAAGCTTTGCAGGAATTCTTGCTGTTCACGCAGCGTTTCCAATGAGAGATATTGGAACACTCCCAGTTGCCAGGCGCCGATCATTACGGCGGCGATGAGATAGACCGGCCATAGCTTGATCCAAATCGGGCTTTGTTTCTTTTCGACCGTCTCTGTCATGGCCATTATCCTTCCTGCTCGGGATACGTCTATTCGACGTCGTTCAGATCCCAATCGTATTCATGTTTTGTTATTCTGCGTTTGGCTTGGATTTGCTCGGCCAACTCTGGCTCAGCATATTCCAGCAAATGATCAATCACGCCGTCATTGGAGCTGCCAAAGTCTTCGCGGAACCATTTATAGATGGTCGAGACTTGCAGCGTTCCATTATTGCGGATGGTGACACCGCGCGGATCATTAACATAGGCCCTTGCAGCCGTGTCGAGATCCTCGTCCAGCGTTTCACCGAACCAAGCATCCGTCTGCAAGTTCGGGCAGCTATACGCCGCGCAATTGACCGCATAATGGACGCGCGGATCATCCCAATCCACACGGAGGATTTGGTGTTCAATGTGATCGAGGCTCACTTCTTCACCGTTGATTTCGGTGAAAACCCGCTTCCAAGGTCCAACGATATAGCCTGCGCGGATAGATTTGGTCGGATAACGCCCGACGATATACTGCACTGTAAGGGCGTTGTAGATGTTGGAGTAAGCAGCAAACTGCTCATTGTCATCGAGCGCTTCGACGTCAAAATCGGCAAACCTCGCGAGATAGGCATCGAGCTTTGCAGAGTCTGCCGCATTGGCTTTCAGAGCGCCATAATCAAACCGGTTTACGCCATCTGCGCCTTCAACCACGTACGTCCCGAGGAGTTCATCCCAAGGCGCGTGCAGTTCAGTATCGTCCGCTGCGGCGGTTCCGGTCGCAAGCGTCATGGCAAAAGCTCCAGCAGTTAGCACAGTGCGTAACATAGAATTGGCATCCCTTTTACAAACTTTGTTCGACGCCGATATATGGTGGGGTCTGAGTGAATGCACGTCACAGTCCGGTCCCGATCTATCACCGATCCGTGAGCGTGCCTTGAGGTGTAAATCCTGCGGGAATTCCCTTGACCTGGCGGGCTCGCCCACGTAATAGCCGCGCTTTCGAGATTAACACAGCTATTTGAGGCGAGACGCCGATGAAACGCACATTCCAGCCAAGCCGCCTGAAGCGCGCCCGTACACACGGCTTCCGTGCTCGTATGGCGACCAAGAATGGCCGCAAAGTTTTGGCCCGCCGCCGCGCGAAAGGCCGCAAGGAACTGTCTGCTTAAGACAGCGCCTGCCAGGGACGTCCCATGGCAAAACAAGACACATCTGAGACTGGGGTCGTTCGTCTAAAGACACGGCCCCAGTTTCTTTTTGTTCGGGGCGGGCATTCCGAGCGGCGTAAGACTCTGGTCGTGCAAGCGCGTTCGAGACGGGCGTCTTCTGCAGTGGGGGCGGGCTTTACAGCCACAAAAAAGGTCGGAAACGCGGTCACACGCAATCGGGCCAAACGACGTCTGCGAGAAGCCGCGCGCCTTCTTCTCCCTCTTCACGGCGTGCCCGGGACTGATTATGTGTTCATAGCCCGAATGGAGACTGCGACTATTGGCTGGCAGCGGCTGCTTGACGATATGGAAAGCGCACTGATAAGCCACGCGCAGCGAATTTCAGCGGGGACAGGCCCGGCCTGACCCCTCTTTTTATATTAGGATGCTCATCGCCAATGTTGCCTAATCAACAAAACGGTATGGACCCGCAAGATCAGCGCAATTTCATCATCGCGATGGCGTTGATGATTGTTTTTGTGTTCGGATACCAGTTTTTCATTCTGGAACCTCAAGCTGAGCGTGCCAATGAGGCGCGTGAAGCGGCCATTGCCGAAGCTGGTATTGAGACGCCGGTTGAAACGCCGCAACCGCTTGAAGAGGTCATCAAAACCGTTGATCAAGCGCTGACCGAGACCACCCGCGTCTCGTTCGACGCCACCCGCGTGGATGGTTCGATTAATTTGAGTGGAGCGGTCATTGATGATCTCAACCTCAAAGACCACTATCGCACCGTTGAAAAGACTGAAGAGCTTCGTCTGTTGCGCCCCGCCAATGCACAGAGCGGCTATACGGTCGGCTGGAACTGGTTCGAAGGCCGCGATGCCATTGCAGGTTATCGCGATATTTGGTCGGCCAGCGAAGACAGCTTTGGCGGCGATGATGCCACCACGCTTCGGTTAGAAAAAGATGGCCTGCTGTTCGAGCGCAACATCTCGGTCGACGAGAACTATATGTTCACGTTCACAGACTCGATTACCAATCTCGGCGCAGAAGCACGGACTCTGATCCCGATCGGCACGGTCCGTCGCTATGGCGCGTGGAAAGAATTCCTGGACGTGACCGACCCTGGTTCCTCTCGGAAAACCGGCTTTGCCCACCAAGGTCTGATGGGCAGTTTCGATAGCGCGCTCACTTGGCGCAATTATAACAATCTGTTCAAAGGTCGCGGCATTAAGAAATCCGAAGACGGTATTCGCGTCGCTGAGACCAATGGCTGGCTTGGTCTGACGGATATGTACTGGATGGCTGCGCTCATTCCCGAACAAGGCGAAGGTTTCCGCGCACGCGTGAGAAACCTCGAGAACCACCTCGAAGTCTTAGTCCAAGCCGCTCCCATGGAGCTCGCGGCGGGTGAAACCAAAACGATGTCCAACCAAATCTTCGCGGGTGCCAAGGAATACGACGTCGTCAACACCTACCAGGAAGCAGGAATTCCACGCTTCGGAGATGCGATCGATTGGGGAAACATTCTCTATTACCTGACCAAACCACTCTTTTGGGTGTTGAACTGGTTACAGGGCATTGTGGGGTCTTTCGGTTATGCGATTTTGGCCCTGGTGGTTTTGGTCAAACTGCCACTCGTGCCGCTCTATAACCAAAGCTACAAATCCATGGCCAAGATGAAAAAACTGGCCGAGCCTATGAAAGAGATTTCGGAGCGATTCAAAGGTGATCCGCAGCGCCGTCAGCAAGAGATAATGAAGCTTTATCAGCGCGAAAAGGCCAACCCGCTGGCTGGTTGTGTGCCGATTCTGTTGACCATTCCGATCTTCGTCGCGCTTTATAAGACGCTCTATGTCACAATCGAGATGCGACATACGGAATTTTGGTTCATCAACGACCTGTCGGCGCCGGACCCGACCGCGATCGGCAACCTGTTCGGTCTGCTGCCTTGGGCCGCCGCGGATGTGAAAGCCATCCCAATCCTTGGCTTCATCATTGGGATCGGCATCCTGCCTATCCTGTACGGCGTGACCATGGCTGGCATTCAAGCCCTATCGCCACCACCTCCAGACCCCACTCAGCGGACCATTATGATGGCGCTCCCGTTTGTGTTTATGTTCGTGTTTGGCGGGTTTGCGGCGGGTCTGGTGTTGTACTGGGTCTGGTCGAACATTCTTTCGCTCGGCCAACAATACTTCATTATGCGGCGGAACGGTGTCGAAACCGAGCTTGATAAGCTGATCAAACGATTACTTGGGCGGGGCTCTTCGACCCCGGCAGAATAAGTGAGCGATCAGCCTGCCTTCTCAGATGAAGCGCTGGAAAAAGGCCGAAAGCTCTGCATGGGGCCGGTCGAGTTTGTGCTAGGCGCCGCTAGTCTGAACCAATTGCCGGAGGGCAACCGCCCCGAGATTGCCTTTGCGGGGCGATCAAACGTTGGCAAGTCTTCGCTGATCAATGCGCTCCTCAATCGCAAAAATCTCGCTCGCTCTTCAGCCGAGCCCGGAAAGACACGCGAGCTCAACTATTTTGATGTCGGCCAGGGCAAACTTTGGCTCGTCGACCTGCCAGGCTTTGGCTACGCAAAGGTCTCCCGCGAGCAACAAGCCAAATGGGTCCAATTGACCAAACGCTACCTGCGCGGTCGCGCCAATTTAAGGCGTGTCTTTTTGCTGGTCGACAGCCGCCGCGGGCTCATGGATACAGATCTTGAGACAATGGCCATGCTGAACACCGCCGCTGTGAATTATCAAATCGTGCTGACCAAATCGGATAAGATGAAAGCCTCCGCGCTCACCGCTGCAACGGCAAAAATTGAAGCAGCTTTGAAGAAAAACCCCGCAGCTCACCCGGTTGTGCGTGTGACAAGCTCCGAAAAAGGATATGGGATCCCCGAACTACGTGCAGAGGTCGGACAGCTCGTGGAGGTTTAGATGTCGATCAGAATTCAAAGCGCAAATCTTGATACGCCTGAATTTGTTGCACTGATTGAGACCCATGCCGAACTCATGCTGAGCCTGTCCCCACCGGGCAGCTGCCACTTTCTACCAATGGAAGGCCTACGCGACCCCGCCGTCACAGTTTGGGAAATGCGCGATGGTGAGGAGCTGGTCGGGTGCGGGGGTTTAAAGGAACTCTCGGCAAGCCATGGCGAGATCAAATCCATGCACACACTCGCCGCCAAACGCGGAGCTGGGCTAGGGCGTAAAATGCTCGAACATGTAATGGGCGAGGCCAATGCACGCGGTTATGAGCGCTTGAGCTTAGAGACCGGTAGCATGGAGGGCTTTAAGCCTTCGCGCACGCTCTACCAGAGCTGCGGCTTCGAAATCTGCGCACCATTCGCGGATTATGTAGAAGACCCGAATAGTGTCTTCATGACCCGCGCGCTGTAAACCCCATTCCTTCGTGCGCCAAATGCGTCTAAGAGCGAGCGCCATGACTGATGCACCGTTGCCCCCGGCCCAATTGACAGCTGCTACGCTTTCAGAGGCGCTCCCTTATATTCAGCGCTATGCCGGGCGCACGATCGTTATCAAGTATGGTGGCCACGCCATGGTCGACGACGCGCTATCCGAAGCGTTCGCTCGGGACGTAGTCTTGCTAAAGCATCTCGGCGCCAATCCAGTCATCGTACATGGCGGCGGCCCGCAGATCGCAAAGCTGCTCGAGCGCCTGGGCATTCAATCCGAATTCCGCGAAGGGCTGCGCGTTACCGATGACGCCACGATGGAAGCAGTCGAAATGGTCCTTTCTGGCCCGATCAACAAATCCATCGTGCGCGCCATTAATGCAGCGGGTGGCAAGGCGGTAGGTCTATCTGGGTCAGATGGCGACTTGATGCGTGTCACTAAAGCGACCCGCATGACCCGCGACGAGACGAGCGAAATCGAAAAGGTGGTCGATCTCGGCTATGTTGGCGAACCTGACAAAATTGACATCTCTGTGCTGAATGCGCTGATGCAGAGCGAAAAAGCGATCATTCCCGTGATTGCCCCGGTGGGGGTCGGCGAAGATGATCGCCGCTATAATGTCAACGCGGATACTGCTGCCGGGGCGATCGCTGCAGCGCTTCAAGCCAAGCGCCTCTTACTTTTGACCGATGTTGCAGGGGTCCTCAACAAAGGCGGTGAGCTGATGCGCGAGATCCGACGCGACCGCGTGGACGGCCTCATGCAAGATGGAACGATTACAGGTGGTATGATTCCAAAACTTGAAACCGCCGCGAATGCGGTCAACATGGGGGTTGGCGGGGCAGTTATCTTGGACGGGCGTGAACGCCACGCCTTACTCATGGAGCTCTTCACAGAACATGGCGCAGGTACCATTGTCTATTAAGATCATCCTCGGCTTTTTCGCGATCGCATTAACCATAGCTTTGCCCGCAAAAGCTACGGCGCAGACTGGTTGGGAAGTCTGCAACGAAACCAGCTATATCATCGAAGCGGCAACCGGTCGGTATGAAGGCCAAGGAGTTATCGTTGAGGGATGGACACGCCTTCGTCCTGGTGCGTGTGAGCGGGTCATTGAGGGCGACTTACGCCCGGGCATCCACTATTTGTTCGGGAGGTCCTCGGATGCTCATAGAGGCGGTCGCAAGCTGTGGGGTGGCTCGAGCAAGCTCTGCATCGATCCGACTGGCAGCTTTGCTGTCGAGAACATACCAGACTGCACCGTTATGGGTTTGGAAGAACGCGAATTTCGACCTGTGCTCATCGAAGACGCCAATCGCTGGCGCACGAGTTTCACGGAAACGGAGAAGCGGAACCTGGAACAAGCGAGCGCAGCCGGCGTGCAACGCTTGCTCGACAATGCCGGTGTCTATTCCGGTCGAATTGATGGGTTTCTAGGTCGCAAAACGCGGGCAGCTATTGGAGACTTTTTGACTTCAAAAGGCTTGGATGCAGAAACCTCAGACGACGACCTGATGGACATTTTGGAGCAAACTGCAATTGAACGCGCCCGCAATGTTGGACTGACATTCTGCAACCGCACCGATAAACGTATTTGGAGCGCCATGGCGCGGCGGCGCGGCGAAGGCTGGGAAAGCCGCGGCTGGTGGCTGCTTGAAGCCGGCGGTTGCGCGCGCGTGATCGACGAGCCGCTTCTGCAAGCCGGGCTATTCGCTTATGCCGAAATGGAAACCGGAGACGGTGAGATCCGCACTCTGACCCGCGGCAGTGATCAATTCTGCGTCTCCAAAGCCAAGTTTGCCATTACCGGCCGCGAGGCGTGCGATGAAGCCGCTTATCGCGCCGGCCTATTTGTTGCGACCCCCAGCGCCGGTCAATCGCCGCCTTGTGTTCGAGTTCTTCGAGCGCGATTTCGGAGACCCCGTAGATGCCAGCTGATAGTGAGCGGGCGGCGCATCAGTTAAACGATCGTCGCGTCTGGGTCTTTGATCTGGATAATACGTTGTATCCGGCTGAGTGCGATTTGTTCGCTGAAATCGACCAACGGATGACGGATTTTGTTGCGCGTTTTTTGCGCCTGCCGCGCGACGAAGCGCGGGCCACGCAAAAGCGCTATTACGCGGAACATGGGACAACCCTGAACGGCTTGATGTCCATGCACGGCATGGCGCCGGATGAGTTTCTTGCGCATGTCCATGAAATCGATTTGTCCCCGCTGCCAAAAACACCAGACCTCGCTGACGCCATCAAAGCACTACCGGGCGAGAAATATGTCTACACCAATGGCTCGCGCGGACATGCGGCGCGTGTGACGGATTATATGGGCCTCAACCAGGTCTTCGACGGTCAGTTTGCGATCGAGGACAGTCAATTCATCCCGAAGCCAAACCAGGCCTCTTATAATGCGTTCTTGGGCCAATTCGGGGTTGATCCGACACAAGCTGTGTTCTTCGAAGATCTCGCGCGTAATCTCGCGCCGGCCAAGGATATGGGGTTCGCGACGGTTTTGGTGCAGTCGGACAAAGATTGGAGCCATGAGCCTGCGTCAGCGCGTCCGGCTGGAATTGGGGATGACCTTCCCCCACATATCGACTATGTGACGCGCGACCTTACGCAGTTCGTGCGTTCGATCACACAATAAGGTCCAGAAAGACGAGTCAAAAAATGCCTGATCGCTTAGCCGCTTTGATTAATGATGCCTGGGAGGATCGCTCTCAGCTCAATACCGACACCCAAGGCGAAATCCGCGAGGCGGTCGATGCGTCTCTGTCGCTTCTCGACAGCGGCGAAGTTCGCGTTGCCGAGCCAGACGGTCAAAGCGGTTGGAAAGTCAATGAATGGCTTAAAAAGGCCGTGCTGCTCTCATTTAGACTGAATGCCAATACGATCATGGATGGCGGACCCGGACATCGAGGCACCTGGTGGGACAAAGTCCCGAGCAAGTTTGAAGGTTGGGGCGCGTCTGAGTTTGAAGCCGCCGGGTTTCGCGCCGTTCCGCCTGCCACTGTGCGCCGCGGCTCATATATCGCTCCGGGGGCCGTCTTAATGCCCTCTTTTGTAAATATCGGCGCCTATGTCGACAGTGGCACTATGGTCGATACCTGGGCCACGGTTGGATCGTGTGCGCAAATCGGTAAGAATGTGCATATCTCCGGCGGTGCCGGCATTGGCGGCGTTTTAGAGCCGCTGCAAGCGAGTCCAGTCATTATCGAAGATAACTGTTTCATCGGTGCGCGGGCTGAAGTTGCGGAAGGCGTCATCGTCCGGGAAGGCTCAGTGCTCGCAATGGGTGTTTTCCTGTCGCAATCGACAAAAATTGTCGACCGACAGAGTGGCGAAATCCGATATGGCGAGGTGCCCCCTTATTCCGTTGTTGTCCCCGGAAGCCTCCCCGGACAAAATGGTGGACCGTCTTTGGCCGCCGCGATCATTATTAAAACAGTGGACGAGCGGACCCGCTCCAAGACGGGGATCAACGAACTCCTTAGAGACTAGGGTTCACACAAACTCGGTCTGCATCTTGCAGGGATCGGTAAACGACTGAAATTTTGGCAAGGGGGTCGCCTTGTCGGAATTCGTCGTTATACTGGGGACCTAACTACCGGAGTATTCCGTGACAATACAAATCGCTGGACGACATTTAGATGTTGGAGATGCGCTGAGAGAGCGAATCTCCGATGGCCTTGAAGCCGCTGTTACAAAGTATTTTGATCGAAGTTTTGACGCTAATGTCACTGTCGAGAAACGCGGTCATCAGATCCTGACTGACTGTAATGTCCACCTCCCCTCTGGTATTGTCTTACAATCTTCTGGCGCCGCAAGTGATCCGTATGCGTCCCTTGAGGACTCTTTGGAGAAAATGGAAAAGCGGGTCCGCCGCTACCATCGTCGCTTGAAAGACCATCACAAACGCGCTCCGCTGCCCAGTGAACCGGCAAATGCCCTTTATTATCAAAGGGGTGGACGACGATGCCCTTGAAGAAAAGGGCGATGCGCCCTTGATTGTGGCGGAGTCGGCGTCGGATGTGAAAACGATGTCAGTATCAGAGGCTGTAATGCAGTTGGAACTGTCAGATACCCCTGCCGTTTTGTTTCGAAATGTGAAACACAGCGGCCTCAACATGGTGTATCGTCGGGCGGACGGGAACATTGGCTGGGTCGATCCAGCTGGGCATTCGGCTGCGGACTGAACCTGTAGGTCAGAGTAACATGGCAAATGATCTTTCAAGCCTCCTCATGGAGGGCGTCATCCTTGGTCCTCAATCAAGTGAGAGCCGCAAACAGGTGCTCGGTATGCTAGCCGATGCACTCGGCGAAAAGCACGGTATTGATGGCCGCGATATTTTTGATGCGGTGATCGAGCGCGAGAACCTTGGATCCACAAGCGTTGGCGAAGGCGTCGCGATTCCGCACGCGCGAATCCCAGACCTCAAAACCCCAATCGGCGGGTTCATTCGCTTACACGAAGGCGTGGATTTCGACGCGATTGATGGCCGCGCGTGCGACCTCATCTTCATGCTCCTTGCGCCAAACGCGGCCGGGGCAGATCACCTGCGCGCACTGGCCCAAGTCAGCCGTGCGTTTCGCAACGCAGATTTCCGCGACGCCTTGCGGGCCGCGCCAGATAAAGACGCGCTCATGTCTCTGATTTGCCCGCAGGCTGTGGAAGTCAGCGTTGCCTAACTTGATCGTGATTGGTCTTCTCGGCTGATCCGCATATATCTCCCCTCACTTGGGAGAATGAATACAATGAAAACCACACTTGGCCTTTTGGCCTTTGGGCTGCTTGCGACCCCCATGGCATCTGCACATGGGGCCCATATTCCACTGAGCCAACAAGCTCAACCAGTCACAATCACCACCACGGATCTCGGTGATGGCTTGTACATGCTGCAAGGCCGCGGCGGTAATATTGGTGTATTGGTTGGCGAGGATGGCGTCTTCGTCATTGATAGCCAATATGCGGATATGGCGCCTGGAATCCTCAACGCGATTGATGAAATCGCGGGCGATAAACCACGCTATCTTGTGAACACGCATTGGCATGGCGACCATACAGGCGGCAACGCGATCATCGGTGAGACAGGTGCGACGATTATCGCTCATCAAGGCGTGCGCGACCGCGTGACCGTTGATGTGACCCGAGACTTTTTTGGACAAGACTCAACCACACCAGCGCTGCCAGAAGCTGCCTGGCCAGTGATTACGTTCAATGATGAAATGACGCTCTATCTAAACGGGCAAACGGTGCGCTTGATCCATACCCCCACCGCGCACACCGACGGCGACACGTTCATCTATTTTGAAGAAGCCGATGTGTTGCACACGGGTGATTTGATGTTCAGCGGGATGTTTCCATTCGTGGATATCACCTCCGGCGGCTCTTTCAGCGGCTTTGTCGCGGCCTCTCAAGCGATGGCAGACCTTGCCACGGAGAATACGCGCATTATCCCTGGTCACGGCCCCACTCTCTACCGAAGATGATATCGCCCTGATTGTCGACATGCTCGAAGGCACGATGGCCGCAGTACAGTCCGAAATCGACGCCGGAAAAGACATTGAAGCCGTTTTAGATGCCGCGCCTCTGACGCCATGGGTCGAAGACTGGGCTTGGGGTTTTATCGATGAAGCGCGATTCACGCGGTTGATCTTCGCGGATCTGTCTAAGACCGCTGACTAAGGCTTTAATTGCCGCCTTGAAGGCTTGCGCGATCCTCGGTCATCCGAGGGTCGCCGGCCGGAATGATAACCTCGTCCTCAACCGTACTCCATTCAACGTCCATCATAAAATCTCGGACGTCTTGGATCGATTGAGCTGCGTGCTCTTCTTGCGGCAGATGGCCAATATTTTCATAGACGATGAGATCAGAACCTTGAATCGCATCCGCGAATTTTTGAGCGCCCGACACGGGGACTAGATTATCATCCCGCCCCCACATGACCAGAGTCGGGATCTGGATGGCGGACAGCGCCTCAGCGGTGGCCTCAACGCGGTCCCCAGCCATGATGGCAAGCAGCGTTTCGCGGTGTCCCGGCGCGCGCGAGAGCGCGACATAGCGATCGACAAGCTCATCTGTGACGAAGGACTGATCGGTATAGGAGTCTTGTAATCCCGAGCGGACGAATGACGTCATATCGAGATCCTTCATCACCGCACGCGCGATCGGGTTAGAAAGAAGCGTGAAGATAAACGGGGAATCGTCACCCTCCCCTTCTTCCTCAGGCCAACCCGATGCCGCCACTAAAATCAAACCGTCTAGCGTTTCTGGATAGGCGAGCGCGTAAGACCAAGCGGTGTTTCCGCCCATGGAATTGCCCGCCAGCGTAAAGCGTTCGACGCCCAGATCTTGCGTGACCTCATAGACGACCTCTGCAAAGCGCTCGATTTTAGCCTTGCTGGGATCTTCAGAGCGCGACAAGCCATGGCCGGGCAAATCGAGCGTGATCACGCGGTAATCCATTTCGAGATCAGTTTTCCAAGCATCCCACGTGTGTAGAGATGCAGAATACCCGTGGACTAAGACGATTGCGGCGCGATCCTGTGGGCCCGTATCGGTAAAATGTACCTTCAGCCCATCATCTAATGTCATGAACTGGGTGTCTTGGACGGTGTAGATGGTTTCGAGCGTATCGTACGGAATATCGGCGCGGCGCAGCGCGAGCCATCCCGCGGCGAGTACAGCAACGATAGTGAGTCCGACAGCAAGCGTTCTGCGCATGATCTAGACACTCCACTAAAGCCCCATGTCGTAAAACCGTCAAAAATTAACACTGTCAAAGAAAAGATTCAGCGTCCGCAGACGGAACAGTCCGGGTTCGGACGGAGTTTTAGAACTCGGCTTTCACCGCTAAGCCCGTCAATCAATAAGAGTTGGCCAATCAGTGGTTTTCCCGCAGCCGTGATGAGTTTTATCGCCTCAAGGGCCATGCGTGTGCCGACCATACCGGTCAACGCGCCAACCACGCCGACATCATCACAGGCTTCGGCGTCTGGCGGCGTTTCTGGAACAAAGCACCGATAACAAGGCGCTTCGGGCAAAACACCTGAGGCATAAACACTGACCTGACCACTCCACCGGCTCGCCGCACCAGACACCAAGTAGCGCCGTGTTTTGTGCGCGATTTCGTTCAACCGAAACCGCGTCTCGAAATTATCGGTCGCGTCGATCAATATATCGCCTGCCGCCTTTTGGTCCGACGGAAACCGCATGTTTTGCGTGGACACAGCGATATCCGGATTCAGCGCTTTGAGACGGTCTGCGAGCACCTCGGCTTTGGCTTGGCCAAGATCAGCTTCTGCGAACTGAACCTGACGTTGGAGATTGGAGCGATCGACCCGGTCATTGTCCCAAATCTCGATCTGACCGACGCCCGCAGCAGCCAAATAGAGCGCACACGGCCCCCCCAACGCCCCAGCCCCAATGATCGAGACCCGCGCCTGACTCAGTTTTTGGACCCCTGGCCCACCAATCTCTTTGAGCAAGATGTGGCGCTTATGCCGTTCAAGATGGTTTGCCGAAAAAGCCATTTCTCGTATGTAAGCCCTCTCTCAAAATGTGGCGAGCCTGAATACCATCTGACCTAATTCGTCATATCAGCGTCGTAATTCATCAAAGGCCTGCCACAAATCCTTACTAAAAGGTTAACAACGGACTAGGGTCCCTTTTGGGAGAATGGCTGATGAGTGAAGACACGACGCGCCTGTCGGGCACGCTGAGCAAACAAGACATAATCGACCTCACCCGTCGTCCAAGCGACGCATTCAACGAGGTCGTTTTGCAAGCCGATTACACCACCCGCGCTTCTTTAAGCTTCTACCGATTTCGCCAACTTGGCGGCGATTATCGCGTCAAAAACGAGAAGTATGAAGATCACAAAAAACGACGCGCCGAAAAGAAAAAAGCCGCGGAACAAGCGGGCGGCGCAAATATCGAGACTTTAGACACAGGTCCAGAACCTGAGCGCAATCGGAAGCTACGGCTCGGCGAAGCCACTGGGCGCGGCGTGCACTATGTGTCGAGCCATCCAAAGGTCCCGCTGCTGCAAATGTCGATCATTGCCTTGATGATCTTGTTCGAAAGTGCGGCCAATGCCTACTTTTTTGCCAAACAGAGTGAGTTTGGTCTCGCGGGTGGGGTGTTCCAGGCTGCGGCTGTCTCCCTCGCCAATGTCGCCGTGAGCTTTTTCATCATCGGCTATTGGGGCTTGCGACACATTTCGATGCCGATCGATCGGGAAACGATCTTTGGTCGTCGAAACCTCTATATTCTGAATGGATTGATCGCGATAATCGTTGGGTCAATCCTTGTGCTTTTGGTCAATTTATCGGCCGCGCACTATCGCAACATTCTAGACATTCAAGCCCTGGGCTTGGAGCTTCCAGAAGGGATTGGCACGCAGTTCTTCCCGCACTTTATGGTCAGTCCAGATGTGTGCGAAGCGATCCTGACCTCAGATCTCGGCAACACGATTGGCAGTGCCGCGACCAATGCCATGTGCCGTCCTTTCGCGCTGCATTCACTAGACGCCATGGTTCTTTTGGCGCTTGGCTTGGCAATCGCTGCGATTGCCGCTTTTGAAGGCCGTCGCCTGGATTCGCCCTTCCCAGGCTTCAGCGACGCTGCCAGACAGCTTGAAAGCGCCCGCGTGGACCTCGAGGATGCGCTTGACGATTTCGAGCAAAGCTATGAGGACATTTTCGAACTGGTCAAAGAGATCAAAGGTGCTGATTTGACGCCAGGTGAGAAAATGGTCGTGATGAATACGATGACGGAGATGATCCTGCCCTATCAGAATTTGCTCCGCACCAGCGACAAGATCCTGTCAGACGAGTTTGGGCTGGAGAAAGAAATTATTGATCTCCTGAAAGTGGATAAATCTGGGGCTGCCTAATGGCGCGAAGACGGAGTAAACGGGCAAAACGTCAATCACGTCAGGCAATCCTGAATTTTGTTCTGGCGGGCCTCGCAGTGGCGATCATCGCGTTTTCTTTTTATGCGCTGCAGCCTGAACCATATGATGAGCTCACCTTGTGCGAAATCTCGGATGAGCTGCCGCCGCATACCGCTGTCATCATCGACAAAACCGATGAGTATAGTGAGCAACAAGCTGGCTTGATCGCCGCAATTATCCGCCGCACCCGGGACCGTTTGGAGATTGGCGAGCGGCTCACCCTGTTCGAGCTCGACCAATACGGGCAATTCGACCCGCGCGGTGAGTTTTCGCTCTGTAACCCAGGCCGCGGCGATCAGGTCAACGCCCTCTTCCGCAACCCCGAACAAATCGAAAAGCGCTTCAATGAAAAGTTTGATCAACCCATGGAGCGCATCCTTGAAGACCTCGTGGTTCCCAAAGAAGCGCCAAACAGCCCGGTCTTGGAAGCGCTGGCGCGCCTTGGTCAGACCGAAGCTTTTTCAGATCGCGCGCCGCGCCGACGGATCGTGATCATATCAGACATGCTACAAAACTCTGACGTCTTTACGGCTTATGGTGGTGGCGGAGCGATCCCTGATAACATGCCCGAGGCGATGACTGTCGCCGACGCCACGATGCGCCGGTTCGGCAATAGCCTAGATGGTGTTGCTCTTGAAGTGCGGCTCATTCCGCGACAGCGTTATGTCGATATGCAGCGCGGCGCTTTGAAGGATTATTGGGACGAAGTGTTCCGCGAGCTTGGGGTCTCCGTCACCTGGCGCGACCTCTAAGGCGATCTAGCTACCGACCCTGAAAATCGCCATTCCATCATATCCTTTCGCGCCGACGGTCTGTAGCGCGGTCATCTCAACATGACTGAGCGTGCTTGCGTACGCGATCATTTCCCGGACACCTTTGACACTGTTCTCTTCGGTCTCCGCATCGATCACAGCCCCGCCCCGGACAATATTGTCCGCCACGATGATCGCGCCGGGTCCCGTCAGTTTGAGGGCGCGCTCCAGATAGTTCTTATGATTCACTTTATCCGCATCAATGAAGACGAAATCGAAGGTCCGACCTTCGGCAATCGCCTCGTCGAGCACGTACATGGCAGGACCAACGCGAAGGTCTATTCGATCACCATACCCGGACGCGTCGATATTGGCCCGCGCCACGTCGGCTGTCCGCGTATCGATTTCAGTGGTCAGCAACTGCCCATTAGAGGGGAGCGCGCGCGCCATGGCCACTGCTGAGTACCCTCCCAGGCAACCAATCTCGAGCACTGTTTTGGTGCCGCTAATCTTGATCAAAAACGCCAAAAACTGCGCCTGAAGCGGCGTCACGGCGTGTGGCACGAGCCCTGCTGATTCGCTTGCGAGGGTGATTTTTTCGAGAATTGGGTCGTCTTTGAGCAAGTTTTGCCCAAGATAGGCATCAACGTCGGCATAAATATCAGTCTGCAAAAGAGTTAATCTCCAGTAACGAGTCTAGGCTCTTGAGCCATTTTTCGATCCTGCTTACGACTTACGTGGGAGTGTAGAGTTTCACAATAAAGGTCCCCATGCTCAGAGCCCAACTGCGTCCTTTGGCGCTCGCATGCATTGCAATGTCCCCCCAAGCGTTTGCCCAAGACGGGCAGACTACTTCGACTGTGGGCTTCGCGGACGCGGGTGCAATTTATGAAGCCAATCTAAGGGACGTGACCTTACCCGTCGCCACTTACGATGAAGCAAATGAGAATGGGGACAATGCCGTTACAATACCGGTCGAAAACCGGGTGACGCCAATGCAATGCATGACCGCTTGGTCTTACCTGGCAGGTCGGATCATCGAAACGCCCGAGCGCCTGAAAGCGCAGCATCCTGATTTTACGGAAGGAACGGCAAGCGCGCATTGGCAACATTGGCTCAGACAAGACATTGAAGCGAGCCAAGGTCTGCAATCGGCGGATTTTCATCAACGCCGTCTCGCCGCTGAGCGGGCCTTTAGCCTGGCTTTGGCCGAAGAAGAGGAAGCCTTTGCGTATCGCACCCTCGGTGCTTGCTACATCCCACCGGCCGAGCGCGAAGTGGGAGATCCGACCCAATTGCTGCGCAACTTCATGATCGAGCACCAGGGCTTGCCGGAATCGTTTGCCGTCCCGGTCTTGCAGCGACAACTCCGGGCCTTTCCGATCTCGGTTTCGGCGGATGGCGATAATGGCGTCGCGTGCGAAAATGCACCAGAGGCCGTCGAAACCGAAATTCTGGCGCAAGCGAACCTACAATGCTTCGATCGCGGTGGCATTCTTGCCTCTCAAACCATGGTTACGCTGGAAGATATTGAGGGTGTTTGCCGCGCGACGGCGACTGTGCAGTGCGAAAACATTCCCTAGCTGGCCAAAGCTCGTTATGCGTGAGCGCGCATGACTGATTTGCCCGTTCCCATTGGTGAGACGACGCCTGATACGATCTATGCGCAACCCGCAGAATGGGTGGCGACAGGCGCGGGCGCCCAAGGCAACCTTTTTCTGACCGGACGCGCTGGGACCGGTAAAACCACTCTGCTGCGGAAATTCATGGCCCATGCTGGCGAAGGCGCGCTCGTCCTAGCGCCCACTGGCGTCGCCGCCATGAATGCCGGCGGGCAGACCCTGCATTCTTTCTTTAAGTTCCCGCCCCGCCTGATTGAGCCGCAAGACGTGAAGCGTTTGCGTACCGCGCGGCTGATGAAAGCTGCAGAGACGATCATCATTGATGAGATTTCTATGGTGCGCGCAGATATGCTCGACGCCATTGATCGCAGTTTGAAACTCAATCGTGGCTCAAAGCGCCCGTTTGGCGGGGTCCGCATGATCTTGTCCGGAGACTTGCACCAATTGCCACCCGTGGTGCGCGGTGATGAGGACCCAATCCTCAAAGAACGCTATGGCGGCCATTATTTTTTCAACGCGCCCGCGTTCAAAGAGGCCGAGTTCGCCTTGCTGGCGCTAAAACATGTGTTCCGGCAAGAAGACCCGCGTTTCCTCGCCTTGCTGGGCGCGATGCGTCAAGGGCGGCTGTCGCCTGGCGACGATCAGACCCTAAGAGACTTGGTATCGGATCGCGACGCCGTCGAAGCGAGCGAAACGCATGTCGTGCTCACGCCAAACAATGCCAATGCATATCGCATCAACCAAGCGCGCCTTGAAGACCTACCAGGCCCGGAGAAAGTGTTCGAAGCGAAAGTCCAAGGGACGTTTGAAGAGAAGGCTTACCCGACTGAGGCGGATCTCGAAATCAAGGAAGGTGCGCGGGTAATGCTGATCAAAAATGACCCTGAAGGCCGCTGGGTGAATGGCTCGCTCGCCACCGTAGCGGGCTGGTCCGGTCGCAATGTCTGGGTAGAGCTGGACGGCCACAAATATGAAATCGAGCCCGCGGCCTGGGAGAAGTATAAATATTCTCTCGATCCAGAAACAAAGAAGGTTTCGCGAGAAGTCGTTGGGACGTTTAAGCAAGTGCCAATCCGGCTCGCCTACGCGGTCACCATCCATAAAGCGCAAGGTCTGACGCTTGATAAAGTCTATATCGATCTCGACCGAGGCATGTTTGCGCACGGACAAGCGTATGTCGCCTTTTCGCGTGCACGTAGCCTGGAGGGTCTTGAAATTTCGCGCGCCCTTAGACCACGCGACATGGTTATGGATCGAAACGCCTTCGCCTTCGGTAAGCTTGAACCGCTCGAGGACAATGATGCTTATCTGCTAGCGAAATTTGCGAAAGAAGATGACGCGCTGATCTAGCTGGCGACGCGCCCTTCGCCGATTAGTAGTGCTTTTAGATCTCCTTCCAATCGGAAGCTCTGGATCAAGATATAAATCGTCAAGAACAGCATACCGCCAAACAAAGCCAGCGGGGTGAGGAGCCAACCTGTGAGGCTGTATTCATGGCGCCAGCCGATCCACAAAGCGGACAGGATGAGAAAGCCCAAAAAATCGAGATTAAACTGGCCAGGCCAGGTTAGCTCCGCCATGTCCCCAAAAAAGATCGGAATCAAATTGGCACCATGATTCATCATCACGATGCCAGTATAGACGACCAAAACGATCAAAAAGATAAAAGCATACAGTCTGAGCAGGGCCATTGATTACCTCCATAAGTTTGCCCAGACCGTATTGTAGCGATCGCTACATATCAAGCTGTTTCCGGTTTTTGTCCAACGATGAACGCGACCGGGCCATTGCCGGGTTGCCAATAATGAACCGTCTTGAACCCAATCTCTTCGATGTCACTTTGAAGCCGGGCGGCAGTGAATCGACGGACGTGAGGCCATTGACCAATCGTGTGCATGATCGGAAACATCGGTTCCATCAGCCGAAACATGATCTTCTCACGTAGACACATAGTGCTGGAGACAAAGTAACCGCCAGGCTTCAAGGCCTCGAACACGCGTCCCATAGCGGCCATGCGATTGTCCAATAAGTGCAGGATATTAAGACCCAGCGCGGCGTCATATTTGCTCGGTTGCGTTTGAAAACTGTCCATGTCTGCGACTTCAAACTGAACGTTCGTGACATTCTCAGAGGCGAGTTTGTCGCGCGCGATCCGGATCATCTCTGATGAGACATCAATCGCGTCGATATGCTTCACATAAGGCGCATGCAGGATCGCCGTCGACCCGGTTCCACAGCCAAACTCTAAGACATTGGACTCAGGCGTGAAATACTCTCGCGTGAGGTCGAGTTTAATCTCATAGGCTTTCTGCTGTCGGATAGGTTGCTTAGAGTACTTCTCGGCGATCCGGTCCCAAAATTTTGCTTTATCAGGCATGCTGGCCTCCTCGTTCAGTCCCGCGCGGCGCGGGATACATGTATGATCAAATTGCATGTCCCGTATCTATCTATTCAAAGATCAGATAGAAATTGCAGAAACTTCAAAGGGACCTATACGAAAATCTATGAACTGGCAGGCGATTTCATTTGATTGGAACCAAGTGCGGGCGTTTCTCGCGACTGCGGAGGAAGGCTCCCTCTCCGCTGCGGCGCGGGCGCTCGGGCAAACTCAACCCACACTCAGTCGGCAAGTGGCCGCGCTCGAAGAAGAGCTCGGCGTGACCCTCTTCGAACGAGCTGGTCGCGCAATGTCATTGACAGACGCTGGTCGCGGTCTGCTCGAACATGTCCGGGTCATGGCAGATGCCGCGACACGGATTTCACTTTCAGCCTCAGGCCAATCCCAGACCATTGAAGGCAAAGTTGTCATTACAGCAACCGGCAATGTCGCGACGCGTCAATTGCCGCCCATCATCAAACAGATCCAAGCCGTCGCGCCAAATTTGCAGATCGATATTTTACCCTCAAACGAAGTCCAGGATCTTACGCGTCGCGAAGCGGATATCTCCATCCGGCATGCTCGCCCAGAACAGCCAGATTTAATCGCCAAGCTCTTATTCGAGACCAGCGCTCATCTTTACGCCTCTGAAGACTATCTCGAGCGCTTCGGCCCGATTGAGAGCATGTCGGATCTCGAGAACGCGACGTTTATCGGTCTCGATCGAACACCTGAAATGATTGAGGCGATGAAAGAATTTGGGCTTCATCTCAAACCTGAGCAATTCCAGTTTAACTCGCCGAGCGGCCATGTTTTGTATGAACTCGTCGCGCAGGGCTTGGGGGTGAGCATCCTCGCTAAAGATATTGAAGTCTATTCGGATAAGGTCCGCGCCCTCCTGCCCAATCAATTGCGCATTCCTATCCCGGTCTGGCTCGTCACGCACCGAGAGCTCCATACGAGCAAGCGGATCCGCATCGTCTATGACATTCTTGCTCGTGAACTTCAGAAACACAGTTTCGTTTGACCGATGAGGCTCAGAGTGTCAGCGTGCCAGGCCGATCAGGAGATGTTGCTATGGTGAGTCTTGCTTTGAAATGGATGGCCCGCGCGATGTTCGCCCTGGCCGTATTCTCAGCGCTGACCGCGATTTACATGTATTACACATTGAACTTTGGGGGCTGCACTGAAGGTGGTCCTGAGTGCAACACAAATCTCGCAACCCTTTATGCGTCAGGGCTTGGCATTGTTGGATTTGCTGTGTCCGGATACGCTGCACACGTGATCAGCAAGGGCTTTGCTAATAGCGCAGAGGACTAAGCGAGCCGGGAAATCTCTTCCCGCAAGCGGCTATCGCCATCTGTTGTGATCTTTTCCAGCACTTTCACACGATCGCGCAGACGCAAGACCTCGCGTTCAAGATCCTCCATGCGCAGGCGCGTTTCTTCGTCAGCGGTTGAGTTCGAACGCGCTTCAATCCAGGTTTTGATCACCCCCGCGCCCACGGCAATGAGCACGATGAGGACGACCATAGTGAAGGGGCTATCAATATCCATTTTTCTGTCCTGACACTTATCGTTTTTCGATATATATCATGTCAGGACAAAATCGCAAGGACTTATCTTCCAGTTGAGCCAAACCCGCCGCTGCCACGGTCCGTCTCATCGAGCGTTTCGACTTCCTGCCAGACGATCCGCGTCACGGGTGCGAGCACCATTTGCCCAATGCGTTCTCCACGGGCGATCGTGAACGCTTCGCGGCCGTGATTGATCAAGATGACTTTCAGCTCGCCGCGATAATCGCTGTCGATCGTCCCAGGTGTATTCAAACAGGTGATGCCATGCTTCGCGGCCAGGCCGGAACGTGGGCGCATTTGAATCTCATAGCCTTGCGGGATGGCGACACTCAGGCCTGTCGGGACCATGGTTTTGTCCCCAGGATTCAAGACCAGTGGATCGTCATCTGACACGGCGGCCCGAACATCCATGCCGGCCGCGCCGAGCGTCTCATAGGCAGGCAATTCGAGCCCTTCAAAATGCGGCAAAGGCCGCACAGCAACAGTTATCTCAGTCATACTCCGCAAAGCCACGGAGTCGCAGTCCGGAGTCAAGTCGCGGGCTTAAGTCATCACCGCAATTCCGATCGAAATCGCCGAGACGACCAAGGACAAGGCGGCCAGGCGCGTCGAAATAATGAAGCGTTTTCTATTGTCTTGTAGATCCGCGAGAACTGAGGTCAGCAATGGAAAATTAACCACATGGCGATCGTTGGCGAGCCGCATGTTGAAGAAATTGACCTCTTGGCCATCGCCAGTTTTGGAGCCGTACTTTTCGTTCATGTGGTAATAGAGGCGACCGAAAATTAGGTCAGGATCGCAACGAAACTTCTTGCCCAGAACGTCGATATCAATCGGCACCCAAATTTTCGTGACTCGCGTTTTGTTCTCCTCCGACCACTCAGAGAAAGCTCTCAGATACCGTTTGTAGATTTCTGCGAGCAGTGTTTCATCCGTCGGAATGGGGCGTGCCATCCATCGTCCTCCCAGTCTTCTTATGAAAAGACTAGCAGATCTCGAACCGTCTGTTTGTGAAATCTATTCGGCGGCGATTTGATCCGAGGCATCGCCGAGCGCGCGCGCGATCCGCTCGACCAAACGATCCGCCACATCTTGTTTTGTCATGCGTGGCCAACGATCCTCAATACCTTGTCTCGTGACCAGGGACACTTCGTTCATCGCACCCCCCATCACATCGCCGCTAACATCATTCGCCACAATCCAATCACAGCGCTTGCGTTTGAGTTTCGCAATTGCGAGGTCTTCCACATCATGCGTCTCAGCCGCGAAGCCAATGACGAGGCTCGGACGGCGTTTCTTCTTGCGCGACAGCGTTGCGAGAATGTCGGGGTTCTCCGAAAGCTCGAGAGTGGGGTGCGGATCCCCGTCGCCTTCTTTGAGCTTCATCTTTTTGGCCGCAGCACGGCTTGGACGCCAGTCCGCCACTGCCGCCACCGAAACAAAAACATCGGCTGGCAATGCGGTTTCGCATGCGTCTAACATCTCCCGCGCGGTCTCGATCGAAACGCAATCCACGCCCTGAGGAACATCGAGTTCCACGGGGCCTGACACCAAGGTCACACGGGCGCCAGCTTTTGCCAGTGCCCCCGCAATCGCATAACCCTGCTTGCCGCTCGAGTGATTGGACAGAAAGCGTACTGGATCGAGTGGCTCCCGCGTTGGCCCAGCTGTCACCAAGGCATGACGTCCTGCCAACGGTTTCGGGTCGAGCCCGTAAAGGACCGGACCATCGCCGAGCAGCGCTTCAATGCGCTGCGCAATTTCGAGCGGATCAGGCAAACGCCCGGGCCCAAACTCACCGCAGGCCATCGCCCCTTCATCTGGGTCCATGACGGTTACACCATCATCTCGTAACGTTTCGACATTGCGCTGTGTTGCGGCATGCTCCCACATGCGCACGTTCATCGCGGGCACCATCAGCACCGGCTTATCGGTCGCCAGCAAGGCCGTGGACGCCAGGTCATTGGCCAGACCGTTTGCGGCTTTCGCCATTAAATCCGCCGTCGCCGGGCAAACGACAACAAGATCAGCGGAGCGCGACAATTGGATATGTCCCATCTCCGATTCATCATCGAGATCGAACAGCTCCGTGAAGACTTTTTCCCCGGACAAAGCTGACACGGACAGAGGCGTGACGAATTCCTGTCCACCTTTGGTGACGATACAGCGGCTCGCAATCCCGCGCCGCGAAAGCTCTCGAATCAGCTCCAAAGACTTATAGGCGGCAATACCCCCGCCAATGATCAGAAGAATACGCTTGTCTGACATGCCACATACTTATGCCACTTCTGGGCCATGTGACACAAAACAAATGAAAAAACGACCACACAGATGCGTGAGTTTGACGTTTTTGGTTAATGATTGGGATTTGGGCGGTCTGTCCAAACGGCGAGTATTGGCGCTGGGACCCGCGTGCAATGTCTCAAATGTCGAGATCTTGTCTCTTACGCCGGAAGCCCCGCAAGCGTTTGCGAGACTTCCCCCCTTTGAATTCGGGGTGTTCTGATCGGGTTCTCTCAGGTGTGCGTTCAGGGAGAGAGAGTGTTTGAACCTGATCAGAATTCTTGTGGTGTTCTGCCCTATTCCGGAGCGATGAAGCTGATCATCAATCCTCGATCGAACGAAGCTTGAACGGTCATTTCGACGCCGCCGGCTTCAAGTTGAACGCTGTCTCCTTTGACACTCGCAAAGGCGGCAACGGTGAGGGCAGCAGCGACGAGCAGTCCAGTTTGGATCCCGCTTCTGATGGCCTTACTAGTCATGGGAAATTCCCCCTTCTTATCCTTACTTACCTGATCCCAGGTTACACTTGTAACCCATTCCTTAGTTTTGTTCTAGATCCTTGAACGCTTTTTTGAGTCGCCACTCTTCGCTGGTGACACTGCGCTCGATGTTCCGGAGCCGCTCTTCAAGGTCCATGAATGTGTATTTCAGCCCAGATGCTGTGACCCGCGGGCGATCTGACACATTGCGCCAAAACTGCTCCTCTTCTGGGGCTAAATTACGGCGTCCCATCGGTTCTTTTGGCGTAATGATCGCGACGATGACGTAAGCGAAGATCGAAATGGGACCGGCCATGAAGAAAATACTGAGCACGAACAACAATCTAACCAGTGTCGGTTCCCAACCGAAGCGCTCAGCGACCCCGCCACATACGCCGAGCCAGACACGTTCGGTCCGAGAGCGATAAAAGCGTTTTGGGTTGGGAGAGCGAAACATTTGGTCTTCTTCTTTGCTTGTATATTGGTCGTCTTTGAGTGGACGGTGATGTCGTCTTCTGTAGGTCATTGTTTAATCCTCAAATCGACGGGGAGATAACGGACGGCGACGGCTCGGGGTTTCCTCTTCCTGTGCGTCCAGCAACTCTTCGATCGTTTCGATGCGACGTTCGATAGAGCGTGCCGAGCGCCAGAGGTCTTCGAGCATCCGCTCATCATCTGGCAGCAGCGTCTTCTGCTTCCGCCACAGGGTGATGTAGTGAAAAATCATCCCGGGCAAAACGATGAAGATCGATATGACAGCGATCAGCGGTATGAGTAGCTCAGGGCCGTCCATTATTTAGATCCGTCCATTTTTGCCTTGCGGCGGTCTTCCAGGTGAAGGGCGATTAAGCCCGGGGCGGTGATGGCGGTCATAAAACCGGCGAGAATAGCGAAAGGAACTAACATGGATTAGGCCTCCTTCTTTTCAGCGGGCTTGACCGCTTTTGGGGTCGATTTTGCACGCTGCTTTTTCAGCGCATTCAACTCTTCTTCGATCGCGTCATGGCGCTCAAGAGCTGCAAATTCCTGCTCGAGGGTTGGCTCTGCACCGCGAATGGTTTCGGCGTAGGCTTCCAATTCATCGACTTTGCGCTCAACCGCAGAATAACGGGCCAGAGCATCATCGACGCGGGTGTCATAAGTCTGCTCACGAACGCGGATGCGCTGTTCAGCGGCATCGCGGCGCATCATCAGAGCGCGATGCTTGGCTTTCGCTTCATCAAGCTTCGCTTGCAGACGCGTCAGATCATCTTGCCGCTTGTGAAAGGCTTCATCAGCGAGATCCATCGCTTCTTGACGACGAACAATTTCCTGTTCGGCTTTCTTTTTCGCGATCAGCGCGCCGCGAGCAAGGTCTTCGCGACCTTTGTCAATGGCGAGGCCTGCTTTGTGCTCCCAGTCATTACGGATGTCCGTATAATGCGTGATTTCACGCTCCATTTCTTTCTTGTCGGCCATCGCGCGGGCAGCAGCGGTGCGCACCTCAACGAGCGTGTCTTCCATTTCTTGGATCATTAGACGGGCGATCTTTTCTGGGTTTTCAGCATTGTCCAGCATCGCGTTGATGTTGGAGTTAATGATATCGCCGAGGCGAGAGAACATTCCCATGATATTTTTTCCTTGTATCTTTTGGGGGTGTTGGGGGAGGGAGGAAACGCGGTTTTTCTTTTGGCTGTTTTCAGCTCTTAGAAGAAGAAGCCGCCGAGAAAGACACCAGCGACGAAGAACATCCAAGTCTCTGGTGAACGGGTTGAGAGGTAGCGGCCAAAACGGCCACTCTCACGGCGGGCTTGGTCATAACGGTCGCTGCCATAGCCTTTATCGTAAGAGCGCTCAGTCATTGTTTTTCTTTCCTTCTTGTGAGCAGCCCCAATGGCCGCCATGCCAATTTGATTTCAAGGACCGTGCCAGTTTTGAATTAAATTGTTAGAGCCCTGTTTTAATTATATATTTTATCAATTTGGCGAATTGGAATTTATCTAATTTGGCGAAATTCGTCGATATTATTGGTTGTTTTGACCAATTTATTTGGCTATATTCGCCTCATGATTGGTCAACAAAGCCCCCAACTCATTGGCGAAGATCCAGCTTGGCTAGAAGCCCAAGAACATGTCTCCCGCCTGGCGCCACTCGATCGCCCTTGCTTGATCATTGGCGAGCGCGGAACCGGCAAAGAGCTGATCGGCGAGCGCATGCACTTTCTGTCGCGGCGCTGGGATGGGCCCTTCGTCAAAGTCAATTGCGCTGCCCTATCGGAGCAATTGTTGGACAGTGAATTGTTCGGCCATGAGCGCGGGGCGTTTACCGGGGCGACGGAACGCCGGCTCGGTCGGTTCGAATTGGCTGATGGCGGCACACTCTTTCTCGATGAGATCGCCACCGCATCCATGCAGGTGCAAGAAAAGCTGCTCCGCGTGGTCGAATATGGCGAGTTTCAACGGCTTGGTGGCGAGAAGGTCCTGACGACGAATGTGCGTGTGGTCGCCGCTACGAATGTCGATTTGCCGAGTAAGGCAGCCCAAGGCGAATTTCGCGCCGACTTGCTCGATCGCCTCGCGTTTGATGTGGTCACCCTACCCCCCTTGCGCGCGCGCCCGGCCGACATCTCTTTGTTAGCGGATTTCTTTGCCAGGCGCATGGCGCGTGAAATGGCGGAGGACTTTCCGGGCTTCTCACCCTCCGCCATCGCGGCCATGGAAGCCCATGATTGGCCGGGTAATGTGCGTGAACTTCGAAACTTCGCGCAACGCCTCACCTATCGCGCCATCACAGACCACTTGGCCGCGCCCGTTCAATTCGACCCCACGGCTTTGGACCCGTTTGCGTCGCCTTGGCGTCCGGCCGCCTCGCTCGCGGCGCCGGCTGCACCGCATGAGCCTCAAACACCCGCCTCCGCGCCGCCCCCGCCCGTGCTGGATATTCCTTTCGAAGACCAGATCCGCGTGTTTGAAACCAGCCTGATCGATACCGCGCTCTCGACCCATGAGGGACATCAAGGCAAGGCGGCGAAATCCCTTGGGCTCAGCTATCATCAATTTCGTGGGCTCTTGAAAAAGTACGGTTACGGCAAAGGCGCGAGCAAACCGGAAGACGCGCCCAAGGGACCGATCCGAGGGATGTAGTCTGATCGGGGACAAAGCCTTTCGGCGGTGCGTCACTTACAGGGTTCACCGCTCACTCATCGTTCGACTTCGCTCAAGATGAGTTTGTCCTGACAATCTAACATCACGCTGCGAGCGCTAACCCTGAGCGGAGACGAAGAGCGAGCGCTTTTGGGGTTTCTCATCGTCGCGGAGTTTGGTTACCTGGCAAGTATATCAATCAGGGAGCCCATTATGATCCGAGCTTGTGTTGCAGCAGTGACGCTGATCGCGATCCCCTTGTTCGCAGCTTGCACTCTGGCGGATCCGACGCCGACCAACACTGCGACCGGCCCAACCCCACAAGTCATTTTCGACACAGATTTTGGCGGAGATGCGGACGATCTCGGCGCCATCGCAATGCTGCATTACTACGCTGATCGCGGAGAGCTCGATTTATTAGGCATCGCGAGCTGGTCGAACGAGCAGTATGCGTTGCCCGCGCTCGCCGCGGTCAATCAATATTATGGACGCCCAAACGTGCCTTTAGGTGTTCGCGACACGGGGATTTGGCGCACGGAATGGAACTACACAAAGCCAATCGCAGATCAATTTCCCTCTGATCCAAAAGTCCTGGCGAAAACTAAATCAGCGGTCGAGCTGTATCGTGAGCTGCTCGCAGACGCCGCGCCTCGCTCCGTGCGCATTATAACCGTGGGTCCGCTCGCGAACATTCAAAACCTATTGCGCTCCGGCCCCGATGAAATCTCAGAGCTGACTGGCGCAGAGCTCGTCGACGCAAAAGTTGAGCAGTTCATTATTATGGGCGGGCAGTTTCCTGACGGTATCACCGCGAATGGCCCTGAGTGGAACTTCGATGGCAATATGAAAGGGGTTACGCAAGAGGTGTTGGCGACCTTAGAGCGACCCGTGATTTTCAGCGGATATGAAGTCGGAGAAGCCTTGAAATATGGGTCTGAACTGAACGCGCATGCACCTGACACACCCCTCTATGTCGGATACAAATACTTTAGCGAACACGCGCCTTGGATGAAGCAAAACTATGAAGGCGCGATTTTGGACAATGCCTCATTCGACCAAACAGCTGTCATGTTTGCCGTGCAGCAAGAAGCCAGCACCTTTTGGACATTGAGCGAGCCAGGACGTCTGTCTGTGGATGAGGCAGGCGTTGGCACTTGGGCCCCTGACTCGAAGGGTCAGCACCGCTACCTGATCCTTACAGATCAGACGGATCGAACGATCGCGCACATTGCGACCGCGATGACGCACTGACCCCCGGCTGGAACCAAAAACCGCGGTCCGACAAACGTCATTTTGGCAGAAACTTCAACGAGAGCAGAAGAACGAGACACCGGGACTATTGAGATTTACCGCGGATTAACCCGGAATCAGCGACTCAACCATGGGACGAAAAAACTAAGATAAATCTGCTCGTTGCTGCGTCGGGCGGCCAGGCTAGGGGGCCTCGCTATGACCGACGCAAATCTACCCGCGTCTTCGATCGAACCCGTAACGATTGCGGAACGTTATCCCATCCTCGATGTTCTGAGAGGCTTTGCGCTGTTTGGCGTTCTGGTGGTCAATCTCAACCAATTGGGAGGGGAAGGCGTCTTGGCGACGGCCGATCAACTCGCCGGATTGGCGAGCGCTTCGCAGGATGCTGTCGCCCAATGGTTTGTCGATTTATTTCTCACAGACAAAGCGAACAGCCTGTTTGCGTTCTTGTTCGGATTTGGTTTCTGGATCCAATTAGAGCGGATCACGGTTCGCGGGGGCCGGTTTAACGCGATTTATCTGCGGCGGATCGCATTGCTAACAGCGCTGGGGTTTCTACACTTATGGGGATGGTTTGCTTGGGATATTCTGCACCTTTATGGCTTAGCGGCACTATCACTTTTCTTCGTTCAGAGACTCTCGGATCGGTGGGTCCTCATGATTGGAGTGAGCCTCATGGTCTTCGGCCGCCCAATCATTATGGGGCTCAGCCATCTTTTCGGCATTGCCGGACCACCGCTCGATCTTGCCTATAGCGATGAGGCTGTTCTTGCGCGTCAATGGGCGGCGCATTCTGGCAGCTTGAGCGCTTGGGCTCTCAGCAATGGGTGAGCAGATACGATTAGACTGGTTTGCCAGCGGCGCATTTTTCGCCTGGTTCGCATATGTTGTCGGTCGCTTCTATTTCGGCGCCTGGATGGCGCGGCGATCCTGGCTGCAATACTCGCATGCCTATTTTGCCAGATTTCGGGACCCTGATCATTCCGTGCTTCTTTTTTGGGTTCACACTGCAATACTTCGCCCAAGTGATCGGGGCATGGCCGGAGACGCGCCTCGCCGTCATCGCGCCCGCTTTTGAGGCTATCGCGCATGCGCTCGCAACACCGCTGATCGCGGGTGGTTATGTCTGCACTTTGGTGCTGCTCTTCAATCACCGGTCGACCCAATGGCTGGTCCGACCATTTGCTCCGGTCGGACAAATGGCGCTCACCAACTACCTGATGCAAAGCGTCTTTATCGTTTTCATCCTGACCGGCAATCGGCCCCGGCCTCGCGCTCGCGGGTAAAGTCGGCACCTATGGGTTCGTGTTGTTCGCGATCGCAGTGTATGGCTTCCAGATTGTGTTCAGCCAGTTTTGGCTTCGCCGCTACGCGCACGGACCTGCGGAATGGCTTTGGCGCTACTTAACCTATGGCGGGCATCCGGCCTGGCGCAAAGCGGCGTCGGCATCCTGAAGGCGAAATCCAGCTTCTCCTAGCGACACCCTTGGAAATCCTGCACGCGCGGGTTACCTCTAACGTGAACGTCAGGAGAGACGCCCATGTTCCTCAACTTCTTCAACGAACTCCGCGCCGCAAAAGTCCCGGTGACTTTGAAAGAGTATCTCTCGCTTATGGAAGCGATGGACAAAGGCGTGATCGATCGAGATGTCGAGGACTTTTATTATCTTGCGCGGGCCGCCCTCGTTAAGGATGAGCGGAACATCGACAAATTCGACAAAGTGTTCGGCCATGTCTTCAAAGGCCTCGACTCGCTCGGAGAAGCCATTGAAGCACAAGATCTGCCGGAAGAATGGCTCCGCAAAATGACGGAGAAATTCCTTTCGCCCGAAGAAATGGCTGAGATTGAAGCGATGGGCGGCTTCGAGAAACTGATGGAAACGCTGAAACAACGCCTGGAAGAACAGAAGAAGCGTCATGAAGGTGGAAATAAGTGGATCGGCACGGGAGGCACCTCTCCCTTCGGCGCAAATGGCTACAATCCAGAAGGCATTCGCATTGGCCAGGACAAATCTCGCCATCGCCGCGCGACCAAGGTTTGGGACAAGCGCGAGTTCAAAAACTATGATGATAGTGTCGAACTCGGCACTCGAAATATCAAAGTCGCTCTGAAACGTCTGCGCAAATGGGCCCGCACCGGCAGCCCCGATGAGCTGGATCTTGACGCCACCATCCGCAACACAGCGCGCCAAGGCTATCTCGATATCGAGATGCGCCCAGAACGCCGCAACTCGGTATCCGTACTGCTCTTAATGGATGTTGGTGGCTCCATGGACCCGCACGTCAAAGTCATGGAAGAGCTGTTCTCTGCCGCGCGGTCAGAGATCAAGAATCTCGAATATTATTATTTCCACAATTGTCCCTATGAGGGGCTTTGGAAAGACAATCGCCGCCGCCGCAATGATGTCATCCCGACCTGGGATGTGCTGCACAAATACCCAAGCGAATACAAAGTCATTGTCGTTGGCGACGCGACCATGAGCCCGTATGAAATCACTTATGCAGGCGGGTCTGTCGAGCATTGGAATGAAGAGCCGGGAGGGCTTTGGATCCAACGCTTTGTCGAGCAATACCCGAACTTTGCCTGGCTCAATCCCGTCAAATCTGGGGCTTGGGAATATACCGGCTCAATTCAGCTTATCCGCGAACTGATCGGTCCAGACCGCATGTTCGAAATGACCCTCGAGGGGCTTGATGGCGCCATGCGCGAACTTGGGCGCTGAACCTTTCGGCCATCAAAAGTTTCAATTTCAGGTAGTGAGAGCCCGCCGGCGCATAAAGGGGGAATGGGCCGACGGGCACGGTTCCTGAGGCAGTGTGGGGTGCAACAGGATAACCGAATGACGAAACCGTCGATGCCATAAATATGCGCAACCTTTGCAAACTGAAATAATCAAAATTCGGTATAAATCGGTGAATTTACCGTCCATCCCTTGAGTGACGTGTGATCTTGTCGTTCAATGCACGTGGAGGAAGGATTGGGGAATTAACATCTTGGAGCACGTTCAAGAGATCGATACCGCGCAAACGCAGCAAGCCGAGGCCGCGTTGCAACTTCTGCGTTCACTCGCAAAAGCTGGCGACGATCCTGAAATGTTCATGCAAGCCTGTCTCGATTGGTCGCGACTCTCAGATGAAGCGATGTCCTTGCCGGATTTTATGTCCGTCTTATCCATGCTCTCTGGCCCCGCAAGCCCAAGCGCTCCGCACGCAAACGCCCGTGCCAGCATTGAGCACGCTGCGCAGGATGTGTTCAGCGTCCATGCGGATGGAACCGTCGCAAACATTTCACAGGAGCTTTCAACGCGTTTGGCACTGCAGACGGGCTCGAAGCTACCTAGCGAAGCAATGCCATCAATGATCGGGGCACAGACTTGGCCACGCATCGTGGAACTTGCAGACCGATATGGCATCAAGCGGCAAATTCAGCTGTATCCCATGTCTCAAGACGCAACCCCTATTGGGTTCGTTGCGCGCGCTGTTTTAACCCGGTTGGCGCCAAATGTGCGCGATCACCTCAAACAGAGCGCGCTCTTAACAAACAGCGAGATGAACATCTTGGAGCTGGTGCTTCAACGCCATTCTTTGGAGCAGGTGGCCGACATTCGCGGCAGCAAAATGAATACGATCCGCACCCATGTGGCCCGCCTTATCCAGAAACTGGAGTGCCACAGTTTGGTTGAAGCGGTTGCCACAACAATGGAGATCGCGAGTGCCTTGACCACCGCAACCCCATTGGACGCTCCTGCTCAAGACTTGAAGGAAGATGGCGCGCGATTCATCGCTTTAGAAACGCCGGGAACACGCGCTGAATACCGACGGTATGGCGCCGCGCAGGGGCACCCGATCATCATTTTGCATTCTCTGGAATATGGATATCTGCCCTCAGAGCAAATGGTTCAGGCCGCACGCGCGCAAAACATTAACCTGATTTTCCCCATTCGGCCCGGATTTGGCGGCACAACGCCAGCCGAGTCGATCGCTGATGCGGCGCGTTCGATTGAGGAACTGATCAAGGTGCTGCATCTTCAGAATGTCAGCTTGATTGGCTTATCCACCGCCGCTCCGCTCGCGCTCGCCGTGAATGAACGTTCGTCGCGGGTGACACAAACGTGGTTGATTAACTATGGGCTTAATGTCGGTGATAAGCTTAAAGCTATTCAGCCCAAATGGGTGGGCGGCATGCTGCGCATGGCGCTGAATTCCACGGCGAGCTTCACGCTTGGCATTCGCAGTGTGCGGTCCATGATCCGAACATTTGGTGGATTGCGCTTTTATCGGATGCTTTACCGCAATCAGGATGCGGATTTAGCATTTCTCGAAAGCCACGAAGATCTCTTCCGCCATTCCGCTGATTACTTCGCCGATGCCGACCGCACGAACATTCGTCTCGACATTGAAAGCGCGTTCTTGAAGAACTCTGATGCCGAGACACAGCTTTTGGCCGCTGAAAACGTCACCGTCATCAATAGTGCTGATCAACACGGGGTGGGTCCAGAAGCGTCGCAGGCTGATGCGGAGCGACTTGGCGTGGCGTTCCGCTCAGTGCGTCAGGCTGGCAGAAACTGGATGTTTCAATCTCCAGAGACTTTGTTTCGTGAAGTGATGTCCGAGAGTGCCCAATTCGTTGAGGCGTGAAGGCTAGACGCAGATCTGGCAACACTTCTGAGCGCCTTGGCAAAGCCACATCCCCCATGGTCACCCCTTTCCAGTGAACACGAGAGCGATAAACTCTCGCCTATGGACCTTTCAGCTAATCCCGCCCTTGAGCCCTTCCGTGCCGAAGTTCGTAACTTCTTCGAGAATGAGTATCCGCAAGACATTCGCGCCAAAGTGGCAACAGGCGCCAGCTTGACGACTGCTGAAGTGCGAAAATCTGAAATGGCGCTTGGAAAGAAGGGCTGGCTCGCGAGTGCTTGGCCGACCGAGCATGGCGGCCCCGGTTGGAGCCTCGAAGAACAATATATCTTTGACGAAGAGTTAGAGCGCGCGGGCGTGCCAACGGTGACCCCGATGGGTGTGATTTATGTCGGGCCGATCATCTACACGTTCGGGTCTCAGGCGCAAAAAGACAAATGGTTGCCCGGCACGCGCGACGGATCGCTCGGATGGGCGCAAGGCTATAGCGAGCCAGATAGCGGGTCGGATCTCGCCTCACTGCAATTCTCCGCTAAACGCGATGGCGACGAATATGTGCTCAATGGCACCAAGATTTGGACCAGCGCAGCGCAGCATGCCGATTGGATTTTCTTGCTGGCACGGACCTCAAAAGAGGAAAAGAAACAGCTCGGCATCAGCTTTATTTGCTGCGAGATGGACCGCCCCGGCGTGACCTTGAAGCCGATCATCACAATTGATGGTAAGCACGTCTTGAACATGGTCATCTTCGAAGATGTCCGTGTGCCCGCCGACTATTTGATCGGCGAAGAAGGCAAAGGGTGGACCTATAGCCAGTATCTGCTTGGTTTTGAGCGGACCTCCTATGCGCGTATCGGTGGCAAGCGGAAGCAGCTCAGCCATATTCGTGCATTGGCCACAGCCGAGCCGACTGGGGGCAATACGAAGCTAATTGATGACGATGCCTTTGCCCGCAAACTCATACATGCGGACATGGCGGTCGACGGCCTCGAAATGACGGTTCTCAGGGTACTGTCGGCGGTGAAAGATGGTGGCAGCCCCGGTAAAGAAGCCTCAATCATCAAGATTCTCGCGACCGAAACTGCGCAGCAGATTACGACGCTCTATCTCGATGTTGCGGCCGCGCATGGGCAACGCAAGTTCGAAGATTGCGTCAGCCCAGAATGGACGGGTCATACAGATTATGCGGCGCCAGGGGTTTCGACTTATTTCGGCGCCCGGGCGCAAAGCATCTATGGCGGCACGAACGAAATCCAGAAGAACATCATCGCAAAGCGTGTTTTAGGGCTCTAACGCCCAAACCTTTTGATTGAAATAATATTTCGCATTGTCGGCTCTACCGACAGATGTGCGCACATTTGTCCTGTTTTTGCTCCTCAAGCGGTAGAATTTACCTGTCATATATTTGCAACAACTTCGAATGGAAGTCAGCCTGAGACACTCGGATATTGATCCGTTTCATTGACAAGCTCTGTGTACGAACGACTTCTCGGGACGTTCGTTCCGACAAAAAATTCAATCAAACGTAGGCATGGGGCGGACGTAGAATATGAGAGGAAATAAAAAATGGTGAACCGAAAAACGCGCCGTCATGCAATGTATGGTGCGGCTCTCGCCTGGGCAATGATGGCCTCTGCCCCGATGGCATTGGCCCAAGACTCAGACACCGCAAGTGAAGATTTGGAATTAGATACAGTTGTTTCGATCGGCTCACGCGTGCCTTCACGCTCGGCGCTCGATACACCGGCTCCGGTCGACGTTTTGCCAGGTGACGAATTCGTCAACCAGGGCACAAACGATATTTCAGATATCCTTCGAACAGCTGTTCCATCCTATAATGTGAACACACAGCCCATCTCAGATGCTGCGACGATCATTCGTCCTGCAAATGTGCGGGGTCTATCGCCAGACAACACGCTTGTCCTGTTGAACGGGAAACGCCGTCATCGCGGCTCAGTGATCTCATTCCTGGGCGGCGGGATCGCCGACGGGGCGCAGGGCGCTGATGTCAGCGTTATCCCATCGCTGGCGCTCAGCCGCGTTGAGATTCTGCGCGATGGCGCGTCATCTCAGTACGGATCCGACGCGATCGCCGGTGTGATCAACTTCCAACTGCGCGAAGATAGCAGCGGTGGCACCGTCGAAGCCGTGTATGGTTCGACTTATGCGGGAGACGGCGACAATTATCGGATTGCAGGCAATATTGGCCTACCTCTGACCGAACGCGGCTTCATCAACCTTACGGGTGAAGTGTCCGATACGGACGGGACCGTTCGATCTATTGTTCGCGGTGACGTGGAAGCGCTGATTGCGGCGGGCAACACGGCGGTCGCGGACTTCCGCACGATCAACACCTATACCGATGAAGTACCTCAATATTGGGGACAACCGGACGTCAAAGACAATTTCAAATTGTTCGTGAATTCTGGCCTGGAGATTGGCGAAAATACCGAGCTGTACGCATTCGGTAACTATGCGCAGAGAACCGCGGAAGGCGGCTTCTTCTACCGCAATCCAACGAATCGCGGTGGCGTCTATCGCGGCCCAACGGTTGATCCTGTCACCGGCTTAGCTGATCCGAATGGCGTTGCATCGATCCTGGTTGGTGACCTTGACGGCGTCGGCACGGGCGGCACCTGCCCAGCCGGCATTCCGCTGACACAAGGCGGCGGCTTGATTGCGGATGCCACCATTCTTGCACAAGTCACGGCAGACCCGAACTGCTTCTCATTTGTTGAGACGATTCCAGGCGGCTTTGTTCCACGCTTCGGCGGTGACAATACCGATTACTCGATTGCCGGCGGTATTCGCGGTGTCTTCGATATTGGTAGCGGTCTGAATTATGATTTCAGCGTGGTCAACGGATCAAGCGAAACCGAGTTCTTTATTCGCAACACGATCAATGCGTCTTTGGGCCCAAACACGCCGCGCGACTTTAAGCCCGGTGCGTATAAGCAAACTGAGACCATTTATGACGCTGATTTCAGCTATGCGATGCCAGTATCTGGTTTCGCATCAGACCTGAACATTGCGTTTGGTGCTCAGTATCGCGAGGAAGAATTTGAGATCACCGCCGGTGATCCTGCCTCCTTCGCCCTTGGCCCCCTCGCTGACCAAGGCTTCTCATCAAGCTCGAACGGCTTTGGCGGGTTCACATCCTCAAGCACCAACTCACAAGAAAGCTACGCGCTTTATGTTGACTTGGAAGCGGACGTAACCGAGCGGCTAACGCTCCAAGGGGCGTTGCGCTACGAAGACTATGATGCCTTCGGTGACACGACCGATTTCAAAATTGGTGCCCTGTTCCGACTGACGGATAGTTTCCGCCTCCGAGGCACAGTGTCGACCGGCTTCCACGCGCCAACAGCGGGTCAAGCTAACGTCACCAACGTGACCACACAGAATGTCGGTGGTGTTTTGGTCGACCAAGGTACGCTTCCATTGTCTTCTGCTGCCGGTCAGCTGGCTGCAGACTTCATCGAGTCGCGTGATGGCGGACGTCCAACGCTTGGAACCGAAACCGCAGAGAACTTCACGCTGGGTGCGGCCTTCGATGTTGGGTCAACGACCTGGACAGTCGACTATTTCAACATTGCGGTTGAAGATCGCATCGCTTTATCAGCGAATGTCGACTTCCTCGCAGCGTTGGACTTCCTCGGGGGTCAAAATGCCCTCGGTCCATTCGCGACTGTTAGTGACGGTCTGACTCAGCTTGGAAATGCTGGTGTGATCGATCGAAATGCGTTCGTTGGTTTCGAAGATCTGAACGAGTTCCGCTATTTCTCCAACAGCTTTGACACGACCACCCAAGGCGTCGAAGTGGTCGGCACGATGCCGCTTGAGATCACGGAGACGGGCGAGTCCGATCTGGCGCTGTCATTCGCCTACATCGACACAAATGTGGATGATCGCGGATCGATCAACCCAATCAGCGCAGGTCGCGTTGCGGCGCTCGAAGAGTCCCTACCCGAGCTGAAGGGATCGCTGACCTTCTCACACAGCCAAGGCAGCTGGCGCGCGCTGGCGCGGGCCAACTATTTCGGTGAATGGGAAGACACGGGCAATGGCACCGGCGAACAAGGTGCAGAAGTCAATGTCGACGCTGAGTTTGGCTACTATCTGAATGACCAGATCGAACTGATCATCGGCGCCAATAACATCTTCGATAACTTCCCAGATGAGAACCCGAACGCCGCATCCCTTGGACAGCTCTACCCTGAGTCTGCGCCAGGCGGGTTTAATGGCGGGTCTTACTATGTGAAAGCGCGTTACACCTGGTAAGCGCTGAATGAACCTAAACACATCCAACTCGAACAAGCCGTCCATCTGGACGGCTTGTTTACTTTTCTAGACCAAGAGCAAAGGTTTAAGTCTGGCAGCTTGTTCTTTGCGCCTGCGTCATCTTGCCAGTACACTTCCAAGCCGTTTGGGCCATTTGACTGATCTAAGCGCAGGCGTATTGACGCCAGCTATCTGTGAGCGAGCTAAAAAAATGGCAGAGAAGTTCAAATCCATCGGGCGGCAGTTTTTGATCGCCATGAGCGTTCTCGGCGCAATGACCGTGGGCATTATTTTTCTGCTGATTGCCGGCGGCGGGGGATAGATCGCTCTCGCCTCTAGGACCAATGAAAACTCTGTTCTTTTGATCTCAGTCGACCGAAGAAACGCTCTACAATCCGTTTTCGGGGCTTTCTTCACCTTCGGCTCTATTTTCGCTTGCCGGGTCCCCCGACTCCCCGCTATAGGGCAGCCGTTTGCGCGCTATTCATAGCCAGCGCAGGATAAGAAGGACACCGAGATGCCGAAACGCACCGATATTAACTCCATCCTTGTTATCGGTGCCGGCCCTATCATTATCGGACAAGCGTGTGAGTTTGATTATTCAGGCGTCCAAGCGATCAAAGCCCTTAAAGATGAGGGGTATCGCGTCATCCTCGTCAACTCGAACCCGGCCACGATTATGACCGATCCGGGGCTTGCCGACGCTACGTATATCGAGCCGATCACTCCAGACTTTGTGGAAAAAATTATCGAGATTGAGAAGCCGGACGCATTGCTCCCCACTATGGGTGGACAGACCGCTTTGAATTGTGCCCTCGCCCTTGAACAGGCGGGGGTTCTTTCTAAGCACGGGGTCGAAATGATCGGCGCCCGGGCGGACGCGATTGAGAAAGCCGAGGATCGCAAACTCTTTCGGGAAGCGATGGATCGGATCGGGCTTGAAAACCCGAGAGCAGAGATCGTGTCTTCGCCGAAAAATGAGGATGGATCCTATGATCGCATCTCGGGCCTGAAGAACGCCCTTGAAGTGCTCGACCATGTGGGCCTTCCCGCCATTATTCGACCCGCCTTTACGCTAGGCGGCACGGGGGGCGGTGTCGCGTATAATAAAGCCGAATATGAAGAGATTTGCCGCGCCGGGATTGCTGCATCACCTGTGGCGCAAATTCTCGTCGATGAGAGCCTGCTGGGTTGGAAAGAGTACGAGATGGAAGTCGTGCGCGATAAAGCAGACAATGCTATCATCATCTGCGCGATCGAGAATATCGATCCGATGGGCGTGCACACAGGCGACTCAATCACAGTGGCGCCGGCGCTGACCCTAACGGACCGCGAATACCAAGTCATGCGCAACGCCTCTCTGGCTGTCTTGAGGGAGATTGGCGTCGAGACGGGCGGGTCAAATGTACAGTTTGCGGTGAACCCCGAAGATGGACGTCTGGTCGTCATCGAGATGAACCCTCGCGTGTCGCGATCATCGGCCCTTGCGTCAAAAGCCACCGGCTTCCCGATCGCGAAGATCGCGGCCAAGCTTGCGGTTGGCTACACGCTCGACGAACTCGACAATGACATTACTGGCGTGACGCCTGCCTCGTTCGAGCCAACCATTGATTATGTGGTCACCAAAATCCCACGCTTTGCGTTTGAAAAGTTTGAAGGCGCGGAGCCCCTTCTCACAACCGCTATGAAATCGGTTGGTGAGGCGATGGCGATTGGGCGGAGTTTCCAAGAGAGTGTGCAAAAGGCGCTGTGCTCTCTGGAAACGGGCCTTACCGGCTTCAATGAGATTGAGTTTAGCGGCGAAGGTGAGCTGCGGGCGGACCTCGCCAAGCAGACCCCTGATCGGCTGCGCATTGTTGCCCAGGCGTTTCGCACGGGTCTTTCTGTCGAAGACGTCCACGCGATCACGAGCATCGATCTCTGGTTTCTTCGCCAAATTGCGCAGATCGTCTCGCGCGAGGAGGTCCTACGCCAAGATGGTTTGCCAAACACCATGCGCGATTTCACAGATCTCAAGCGAATGGGCTTTTCAGACGCGCGCATTGGCGAAATTGTAGGAGAGTCCGAGCAAGAGGTTCGCGCCGCGCGTCACGCGCTAAACGTCCGCCCAGTCTATAAACGCATTGATACATGCGCGGCAGAGTTCGCTGCGAAAACCCCTTATCTCTACTCCACCTACGAGCATCCTGCCTTTGGGATGGGTGCGCCAGACTGCGAAGCGGAGCCCTCTGATCGCCGCAAGGCCATCATTCTCGGCGGGGGGCCCAACCGGATCGGCCAGGGAATCGAGTTCGATTATTGCTGCTGCCACGCGGCCTTCGCGATGGACGATATCGGCATTGAGAGTGTGATGGTGAATTGCAACCCGGAAACGGTCTCAACCGATTATGATACTTCTGATCGCTTGTATTTTGAGCCGCTAACCGAGGAACACGTCTCCGAAATCATCTATAAGGAACAAAGCCAGGGCGATCTTGCAGGCGTCATCGTGCAGTTTGGTGGACAGACCCCGCTCAAGCTGGCGCAGCCATTGAATCAAGCCGGCATACCGATCCTGGGCACCAGCCCCAACTCGATTGATCTCGCGGAAGATCGCCGCGAATGGGCAAAATTATTGTCCAATCTTGGCATCCAGCAACCGCCATCTGCCACTGCGCGCTCGCTTGAAGAAACGCTGGAGAAAGCGCAATCACTCGGATATCCGGTCATGTTGCGCCCCTCTTTCGTCCTCTCTGGGACGGCGATGCGGATCTGCCACTCTGATGACGATGTTCGGGAATATGCAGGCTACGCCTTATCTGTGGCCGGCGACGGCTCGCTGTTTTTGGATCGCTATCTTTCTGACGCGATTGAAGTGGATGTCGATGCCTTGTGCGATGGCGAAAATGTCCATGTGGCCGGCATTATGGAGCATATTGAGGAAGCGGGCGTGCACTCAGGTGACAGCGCCTGTGCCTTGCCCCCTTATACACTTTCGCCGGCAACAATTGGCCGCCTGAGCGAGCAGACCATCGCTTTGGCCAAGGCGCTGAACGTTTGCGGGCTCATCAATATTCAATATGCGGTCAAAGGCGAGGACATCTATGTGCTAGAAGCCAACCCGCGCGCCAGCCGGACGGTACCGTTTGTCGCCAAAGCCGTCGGTGCCCCGATTGCCAGTATCGCCGCTAAGATTATGGGCGGAAAAGCCCTGACAGAATTTGACTTACGCCACGCTGAGGCCAATCGCATCGCCGTCAAAGAAGCGGTCTTTCCGTTCGCCCGCTTTGCCAATGTCGACCCTATTCTTGGTCCTGAAATGCGCTCGACCGGCGAAGTCATGGGTTGGGACGATGATTTCGGGACGGCATTTTTGAAATCTCAGATCGGCGCTGGGGTGACTCTGCCGACCAGCGGCACAGTCTTCATATCCCTTCGCGAAGACGACAAGCCCGGTATTATTAAAGCGGCGAAGAGCCTTATCGAAATGGGCTTTGAGATTGTCGCAACGTCCGGCACAGCGGACTTCTTAGCAGAACGGGGAGTCGGATCGCGAACCGTGAAGAAAGTTCTTGAGGGCAAACCGAATATTGAGGACGCGATCTTGAACGGCGAAATCGCACTCGTACTCAACACGACGGAAGGGGCGCAATCGCGCAAGGATTCTAAATCAATCCGCCGAACCGCATTGGTGCAGAAAATCCCATATTTTACGACGCTCTCGGCCTCGCTCGCGGCGGTCAAAGCAATTCGCGCAATACGCGAAAAATCCCTCTCCGTTCGCGCCTTACAGAAAGCATAACTTGCGAACTCGGACGTTTTACACTACTTGACCGGCTGGCTGTTTGATCAGACGCTCACGTCTGAACAAGAGATGGCGTAAGAACCTAAGAACGGTACTAACTCATGCAACGTACACCTATGACCGCCGGGGGCTATGCCGCCCTCGATGAAGAATTGAAGAATTTGAAGTCCGTTGAGCGTCCTGCAATCATTCAGGCGATTGCCGAGGCCCGCGAGCATGGCGACCTTTCCGAGAACGCGGAATACCACGCCGCAAAAGAGAAACAGTCCTTTATTGAGGGACGTATTGTCGAACTGGAAGACAAACTCTCGCGCGCGGACGTGATCGATCTGGCGAAAATCAAAGGCGACAAAATTGTCTTCGGCGCGACCGTGACCGTCATTGACGTCGATACCGAAGATGAAGCGACTTATCAGATCGTTGGCGAAGACGAAGCAGATATTGCGCAAGGCAAGGTCTCTAACACGTCTCCAATGGCCCGCGCTTTGATTGGCAAAGGCGAAGGCGATGAGGCCGAAGTGGCGGCCCCGGGCGGCGCGCGCGTTTATGAAATCGCGGAAGTGAAATACATCTAACTCCGTTTTTTCTTCAACTCAGAGGCGAATTCTGGCACGGCATGACGATGGATTCGCCCAATTCTTCTCTCGGTCCTTCGATTTGGGCAGTCAGTGACGGTCGTGCTGGCAATGCCGCACAAGTACGCGCTGTGATCTCCGCGCTTTCAGAAACCCAGCGCTGGCTGCAAATCGGTCATATCGTGGGTCACGGGCATCGATCTGAGCCCATCACCCTGACGCCGCGCGTGCCTTGGACTTGGCTTCCGGGCGCCGATTGGCCGGCGCCTCAATTGGCCCTCCCAAAGACCCAACGCACGCAGCTGAGCGGGCCTTGGCCTACGCTTTGGATCGCCGCCGGACGCCGCAGCGCTCCTTACACGGCACACGTGCGTGGTTGGAGCGGGCAAAAGTCCTTTACGGTCCAAATCTTGGATCCGAAATCCGATCCTGAGAAGTTCGACCTCGTTGTCGTGCCTGAACATGACTTGCTCGACGGGCCAAATGTGATCCGCACAACCGGGTCGCCGACGCACTTTTCGGGCGATGCCATCGAAGAAGCAGGGCAAGCCTTTGCGGATTTGGCGGATGAAACTGGAAAGTCTGCAGTTGTGATTCTGGGGGGCACCTCCAAAACGCACAACTTTGATCGTGCCACAGCGACAACACTGTCGAAACAATTGGAAACCCTGGCAGGACAAGGGTGGCGTTTGCGGATCACCTGTTCGCGTCGCACGCCGCTACAGATTGCAACGCAGATGCGCCAACTCGCGGATCGCATCGGGGCTCATTTCTGGGCGAATGATCAAGATGGACCCAACCCTTATCTCGCATGGTTGCTTTATTCTGACGTCGCCCTCGTCACAGAAGACAGTGCGAATATGCTCTCAGATGCAGCATGGCATGGGCTTCCGGTTCATATGTTAAAACTGAAAGGCAATGCGCCAAAATTTGATCGATTGCACCAGAGCCTCGTCGATCGAGGCTGCGCACGTTGGTTTGAAGGCGAGCTAGAGGTTTGGGATTATGAACCTTTACGCGAAGCGGAACGCGTTGCCGATAAAATCATCGAAAAGCTCCTTGAACGACATCCGCAACCCGAACTCAGCGCGATTGATCCGACCAAGACGGCACGCCCAAATTGGGCCTAAGCTGAAAGGCTGGCGCGCGGCGCCGCTGTGTCGAGCAAATCTGCGTCTGTTTCCCAACACCAGGCTTCTGGTTGGTCGAGGAGCGCGCGAACAAGTTTATTGTTCATAGCATGACCTGGCTGGCGTGCTTCATAATAGCCCGCAATCGGGGCGCCAGCGAGCATCAAATCACCGACCGCATCGAGCAATTTGTGACGGATGAACTCATCATCGCTGCGCAAGCCCTCTGGATTGACGATATCGTCCCCATCAATCACCACAGCATTGTCCAGCGAGCCGCCTCGGGCGAGGCCCATCGCCTTCAAAGTCTCGACATCGCGAGCGAAACCAAACGTGCGCGCAAAAGCAATGTCTCGGGCGAACAGGCCTGGCATCAGCCGCATGGACATTTGTTGGGTCCCGATCGCTTTGGTTTCAAACTCGATCTTGGCTTTCAACGTCAAAACATTGTCTTTGGACGGGCTGAGACGCGCCCATTTTACGCCATCTCGCACTTCGACGGTATCGAGGATCCGGATCCGACGGCGTAGAGTGGTCTGTTCGGTCAACCCCGCATTATGGAAAAGCTCACAGAATACTGCAGACGAGCCGTCCATGATCGGCACCTCAGGTCCATCAATCTCAACCAAAAGATTGTCTAAACCCATGCCAGCGCAGGCGGCGAGGAAATGCTCGACAGTAGCGATGCTGGCCCCGTCTTCATTGGTCAACGTCGTGCCGAGCTGGACCTCGGTGACATGATCGCCACGCGCGAGAATGTCAGACTTCACGCCCAGATCGGTGCGACGGAAACGAATTCCGGAGTTCACCGCAGCCGGCTTGATCACCATCCGAGCGCGCGCGCCAGAGTGAACGCCAACGCCCGCGCAAATCACAGGGGTCTTTAGGGTGGTTTGATACTCTACGTGTCCCAAGCCTACTCTCCATGCAGACCCGCATAAACACCCGCTCTCGCTTGAAGCTCAACACAAGCATTATTGCGTAATGTTGCAATTGCGAAAAAAGACAGAGCCGTCCGGGACCGGACGGCTCTGCATGACATTTTTTTAAGCTCTAATTGTTGGCTGAGCGTCTCAAGAAAGCTGGAATTTCCAAGTCTTCATCATCAAACGCGGCCGGCTTTGGATGATCATCCGGACTGGAAACAATGGCAGGTTCCTCGTGTTCGGAATCATTGTCGCCGACTGTGTCCTCACGGCGCCATCCGAAGAGATTTGAGAACCCCGCTGGGCTTTCTGAAACCGGTTTCGTAAAGGCGGCATCTGCAGACACCGTATCGGTGCCCTGCTGGCCTTCCACATGTGCTGCTGGGAGCGGCCGACCGGAAAAGTCTGGACGTTGATCAACTTCAGGAACATCTGGCTTTGGTTGGCTCACGACAACAGGAATATCGGCAGGCGCTTCGGTCGGTGCTGCGATTGGCGGCGCAACGGCGACGGCGGCCTCTTGCGTGGTCACGCCAGCAGCGACGACCGAGACTCGCACGCGGCCCTCCAGTTCAGGATCAAATGTCGAACCGAGAATGATATTTGCATCGTCATCGACCTCACGGCGAATTTCATTCGCCGCCTCATCGAGTTCGAACAGGGTCATGTCGTACCCGCCGGTAATATTGATCAGCACCCCTTTGGCGCCACGCATGGAAACATCGTCGAGCAGCGGGTTATCGATCGCGGAGCGGGCCGCTTCCAGCGCCCGACCTTCGCCTTCGCCCTCGCCCATGCCCATCATGGCTGTGCCCATGCCCTTCATGATTGTGCGAACATCGGCAAAGTCGAGATTGATCAGGCCCGGCATAATCATCAAGTCGGTGATGCCGCGAACACCAGAATACAGTACGTCATCGGCCATGCGGAAGGCTTCCGCAAATGTCGTGCGCTCATTGGCGATACGGAAGAGGTTTTGATTCGGGACCACGATCAGCGTGTCGACGACATCATTCATGCGCGACAGGCCGCCTTCAGCGGTTTTCATCCGATGCGCGCCTTCAAATCCAAAAGGCTTTGTCACCACGCCGATGGTCAGGATACCTTTATCGTGCGCCGCTTTTGCGATCACAGGGGCTGCGCCAGTTCCGGTACCGCCGCCCATCCCTGCCGCGACGAACACCATGTGCGCATCTTCGAGGGCCTCAAGAATTTCCGGCATTGATTCTTCGGCCGACGCCTCGCCAACTTCCGGGCGCGCACCTGCGCCGAGGCCGGACGTGGTTTCAAGGCCGAGCTGAATGCGGTTTTCTGTCTTCGACCGACGCATCGCTTGCGCGTCAGTGTTGGCGACATAAAACTCAACGCCTTGAAGGTTCGCCTCGATCATATTGTCGACGGCGTTACCACCTGCACCACCAACGCCGATGACGACTATTCGTGGTTTGAGTTCTTTAGTCATGCCTTAGTCCTGATCTGTGTATTCTACGCGCCAAAGTTGTGTCTCAGGGCAGAATGACTGGCTTGGCCTAAAAGACTCTTAAATGACGGTCATCTCGCTCAAAAATTTTCACGGATCCAGATTAAGACCTTCGCAAGCACTCCACGCCCGGATTCTCCTCCGGCTAGCGCCGCCGCATTCCCAGCCCGTGATGCGTCGGCAAATCCCTTCAATTCATAGCTTATCAGACCTGCCGCTGTGGAAAAGGCTGGATTTCCATAATTCTCGCCTAAAACATCAGCATCGATAGGACGGCCCATCCTAACAGGTTGTTTTAAAACAGATGCAGCCAAGTCTCGAACCCCGGCCAGTTGACTTGCGCCACCGGTCAGAACGGTCCGTCTTGGTAAAATCGGACGCAATGGGCTCGCTGTCAGGTGCGCCTGCACCATTTCGAACAGCTCTTCGATTCGCGGCGCGATAATCTGAGCGAGCTCGCCGCGCGTCATTCGGCTGGCTTTCAAGCGGCCATCATCGCCCAAACGCGGCGCTTCGATGCGTTCCGCCATACCGGGGCCTTGCGTATCGGCGGTGCCGTTCAAAGTCTTCAAACGCTCTGCTGCCGCGAAAGTTGTGCCAATGCCTTGTGCAATATCCGCGGTCACCCGTGCGCCGCCGACTTTTACCAGGTCCAACCAAGCCGGTGCACCATTCATGAACACAGAGACAGACGTCACCCCGCCACCAAAATCGATGCAGATCGCACCGTTCTCGACTTCATCCTCAATTAGCGTTCCAGCCCCGCTAGCCAACGCGGACGGAACGATTCGCTCTATCCCGAGATGGGCCCGTTGCACGCATTCCTTGAGGTTTTTGACCAAGGACTTTGGGGCCGTGACCACGTTCAATAGCACGCGAAGACGGTCACCAATCATCCCGACCGGATCGCGGATATCATCTTGATCATCAACACCATACATGACGGGATAAGCACCCAACAATTCCCGCTCTTTGGGAACAACCTTGCTAAGCGCCTGCGCCCAGACCTTCTGTACGTCTCGGCTGCTGATTTCACGCTGTCCGAGTTCGATTTCGGCTTCTGCGAGCTGGCTATCCACTTTTGGACCCGTGATGCCGAGAATAACTTTCTCGATCCGTTCACCGGCTTCGCGCTCAGCATCTTCAACCGCGAGACGGATAGACCGCTCCAATGCTTCAATGTCGGTAATCGCCCCGCCTGTGAATCCGCGGCTCTGTTGCCGGCCACCGCCCATAAAAGCAAAGCCCGCGCGACTGCCAGGATCGACCCGACCGATCAGGCAAGCGATCTTAGAACACCCAATATCGAGGGCCGCCATGACGGTTCCAGCTTTCCCAACTTGGCGGTTCTTTAGACGATGCTCACTCGTAGCCATTAGGCAGCACCTCCTTGAGGGGTCTTAGCGGGGGTGAGAAACACACGGCCGGAAACGCGCAGATCGATGATGCTGAGTGGGCGTAAAGCCAGATCGGCGCCAGAATCTAAATTTGACAGTTGGGTCATGCTGGCGACCAAGCCCTCATCCGCAGGCAGCTTCACCACGGCGCCGGATTTCAGCACCAAATCCCAACGTCGACCGGCGACGCGGCGCGCATGATCAGTTTGCTCGCGCAAGTCCGGGGCGAGCAGGAAGGCTTTCTCCAAAGCCGGCACGGCTTCTGGGCCGCCGGCCCCAATCGATTTAAACAGATCAAGATGATCGCTCGGGCGTGCTTTCGGCATTAAGCGGCCAAGACTGTCCACCACAGCCCACTTGTCGCCGTCGCTCCATAGCGCCGTCGGCTCAGCGGCGTTGGCGTAAATCATGACCGTGTCCGGCCAGAGCCGGTAGACGCGGACCTTGGCCACAAGTCGAGTATCTTCGACACGGCGGCGGATGGTATGGGGATCGGCGCGAAACATGTTTTCACCTGGCTCGATCATAGCGGCGGTTTTCACTTGCCGCGCAACACTGGGCACATGTTCGAGACCAATCACTTCGACCGTATCAACAGATAAACCCACTGAGCGCGAAACGCCGTCCATAGCGCTGCCCCAACGTTTGCCCATTTGCGAGAGCGAGCCACCGAGCATCGCCGCACCTGCAACGATCAAGGCCACAACCATGACCAAACCGAAGATCACAGACGAAATCTGTGTCCGTGCGATCACGATTTCAGGTTCAGGCGCTGGTTTTTTGCCTTTGGCCCGTGGCATTGCGTGTCCTTTCGGCGGCGCGGTTTCTCTCCTTCAGATCTCAACGAAATCAGATAGCGGAAACGCTTGATGCCTGGGACAGCAACTTGCCGGACCAATAAATTTATCACCACCAAACGGACCCGTTACCACCTTACGATGCGATCCAATCTCTGCTTGTTTTGCATCAAAGTCGTAAAACTCTCTTAAGGCGATGATCATCTCGTGCGTTTTTCGAGCGGCGCTTGCGATAAACGGAGAATTGCCGTTTAGCGATAAAGTTCTGAAAAAGCAGATTTGGGCAAGCCGCCGCATTTCCGACACAGATTAAGTGTCTTTTGTCGCCAGCGAAGAATATCCTTCCGCTTTCAAACACACTCAGAAAAAATTTTCCGAATAGGGGTTGTGTGAGTCGCGTTACAAATGTAACACGACCCTCGTCAGGTTCGATTTTTTCGGAGTCTCATGAATGAAAACAACATTCCTCGCTGGGCTTTTTGCTGGCCTCTCTCTTCCCCTGTACGCACAAACGCCAACCGAGTCCGGCGAGGATGCTCGGGTTTTCACCCTGCAAGATTTCGAACAATTTGCACCACGGTCTGCTGCCGACATGATCGCTCAGATTCCGGGCTTCACGATCTCAGGGAGCGACGGGCAACGCGGGTTTGGCCAGGCTCAAGAGAATGTCTTAATCAACGGCCAGCGCATTTCATCAAAGTCTACCAGCGCCCGCGAAGTTCTCTCTCGTATCCCAGCCACCAATGTTGAACGGATCGAAATTGTCGAAGGCGCGAGTTTGGATATTCCGGGCCTCAGCGGCCAAGTCGCGAATGTGATCGCCACGGCGAACGGGATCAGCGGGACATGGACCTATCGTCATCGTTATCGCGAGAACTTGCCCCCGGCATTGGATTGGCTTGAGCTCTCCGTAAATGGCCAATCCGGGACGCTGGGTTGGACCCTCGGGGTGACCAGCGAGCCGAACCGAGGCGCAGCGGCCGGCCGTGAGAACATCACCGATGGCAATGGCAATCTGATTGAGTATCGCGAGGAAGACGGTACTTTTATCGCTGACTTCGTTGGCTTGAACGGTAGCCTGAACTGGAAGCCCGCCAATGGGCATATCGCTAATTTCAACGCGGAATACAATCTATGGGAACCTGACGAGCGCGAGACGAGTAGCGTCTTTTCACCAGAGGGCACCCTCATCCGTCAAACTGTCTTCCAGTTCAAAGAGAACGAATGGAACAGCGAAATCAGCGGCGACTATGAACTCGATGCCGGTCCAGGGCGCCTGAAATTTATCGGCCTGCAACGCAACGAACATAGCCCGACGCGCTCAAAGTTTTTCGGCGCTGATCTGGACGGGAGCAATCTGAGCAATCAGATTTTTGATCGCGTGGTTGATGAGAATGAGAGTATTTTGCGCGGCGAATACAACCTCACCGGCCCGAACAATTCGGACTGGCAATTCTCCCTTGAGGGCGCGTTCAACTCGCTCGAGAGCGAAGCCATGCTGTTTCGCGGTGACACGTTCGACTCAGTCAGCGAAGTTGATATGGGCGACTCTGATATTCGCGTGGAAGAAAAGCGTGCCGAAGCCTTTATCACGCATGGGCGCCAGCTGAGCAAAGATTTGCGCCTGCAAGTCTCACTTGGAGCTGAGCAATCGGAAATCATGTCGGAGGGCGTCAATAGCCAGACTCGAAACTTCACGCGGCCAAAAGGATCTGCGTCACTGTCCTGGTCCATGGATGACAAAACGACGATCAACACCTCCATTGAACGACAGGTCGGTCAGCTCAATTTCTTCGACTTTGTTTCCAACGTCGATCTCAACCAGGGCGACGATCAGACCGGAAATGTCGACATTGTACCGGATCAACGTTGGCGGCTGGCCTTCGAAGTCGAGCGCGACTTTGGCACTTGGGGCGCGGTCACGGCTGAAGTGTTCGGCGATCAAATTGAAGATATTGGCGATCAAATCCCAATCGGCGCTGGCGAAGGGCCGGGAAATATAGACGAGGCTTCACGCATTGGCCTCGAAATCGAAGGCACGCTGAAATTCGACAATCTCGGCTGGAAAGGTGCCCAGCTCGATTATCAGACCTTCCTTCAAGACACTTTCTTGGATGACCCGCTCACCGGAGAAACACGCGACTTTAATAATAATACAATCTATTATTACGAGCTGAATTTCCGTCACGATATTCCTAATACCGATTGGGCATGGGGCATCAACTATGAGGCCTTTGACCGGTCCCCAAGTTTTCGTCGAAATGTTCGGCGTTATTTCTACCAGCCACAAGGGTTCGCTTGGGGCTTTATCGAGCACAAAGACATTTTTGGCATGACCGGATCGATCTTCTTCGCCAACCTTCTGGATAGCGACGACAATTTCCAACGGATCGTCTATGAGCCCGACCGGACTGGTGTGATTACACGGATCGAAGACCGCAGCAGAAACTTTGGTGGCATCCTGACTTTACGCTTGCAGGGTAGCTTTTAATCGGCCTGAAGGCGCCCGATCCGGCGGATTTCCCAACGCAAATCGACACCCGTCTCGGCAAGCACGCGTGCGCGTACTAGCTCGCCTAAGGCTTCAATATCGGCTGCGCTGGCATTGTCTTGATTGATCAAGAAGTTGCAGTGCTTTTCGCTGACCATCGCGCCCCCGACTTTTAGGCCCCGACACCCAGCAGCATCAATCAGTTTCCAACTGGAGCGCGCGTCCGGCGTCCCAGGCGGGTCTGGATTGGCAAAGGTCGACCCGCCCGTTTTTTCTTTGATCGGTTGTGTCTCAGCACGGCGATTTGGTGAGCAGCAATCTCAGCCCGTAAGGTCTCTGGCTCAGCGATATCATCGCCCGAAACTGTGACCTTGGTCACGATTAAATCGGTGGGCAAATCTGTATGGCGATACGAAAACCCGATTTGCGGGTAACCATGATCGACCAGTTCGCCTTGATAAATCACCGGTTCACCCCGCAGAGTGACGCCTTCGAGCGTGTTCAGAACATCTCGCAATTCTCGCCCATAACAGCCGGCATTCGTCCGCAACGCTCCACCAATTGTTCCGGGAATGCCAGACAAGAAGGACAATCCAGATGTACCATTTTCAGCGGCAGCCTTGGCGATTGAAAGATCAAGCGCCCCCGCGCCCGCTTGCAGGGTCGTTGCATTAAGCGCTTCAACCGCGCCCCAGTATTTGCCCATCAAGCGGATCACGACCCCTTCAATTCCACCGTCACGAACAATCGTATTCGAACCAACGCCGAGCACCGTTACGGGCACCTGCTCCGGTAGGGCTTTCAGAAAGCTCGCCAAATCGTCCGTATCTGCTGGAAGAAACAAAGCGTCCGCCGTGCCCCCTACCCGAAACCATGTATAAGGCGCGAGTGCCGTATTCTTCATCAATTTGCCGCGAAACGCGGGCAAGGTGTCGAAATCAAAAGACATAGCCTCGCCTACCGCTTGTCGGCGACACAGAAAAGAGGCGATCTCACGCCATGGACATTACACTGCCCCAAGCCATTTTGCTTTTGTCGCTCAATGACAAAACCGGGAAAACCGAAGACGGCTATTATCAACCCGCCCTCGCTGGTGCTGCGATTGCGGATTTACTGCTGCAGCGCGCGATCGAGTTTCAATCGGACGACAAGACAATTATCCCTTTGCGCCACACGCGGTCCATGGGTGCCTTTTTGGACCAATGTGATGCCGCGATTGGAGCATCACCCAAACCACGCGAACTGACTTATTGGATCGCGGAGCTCGCCAATCAGAAAGACTTCATCGCGACGATCGCTGATGAATTGTGTCATCTCGGCGCGCTGTCGAAAGAAAAGACCAGTATCTTCGGACTGTTCACGCGCACGGTATGGCCCGAAGCGTCGCCAGCGCTTGAAACCCAACTCAAAACAGAAATGGCAGCAGCCATGTTCGACGGGAACGACCCTGTGCAAGAACGGCTATGTTTAACCATTGGCTTGAGCAAATCCGTTGATCTACTGAAACACAATTTCGATCCAGACCTCTTGAGTCGCTATCAAACCCGTATCGATTCTATTTGCGCTGGGGATTGCCTCCACTCGGACGCGACAGAGGCTGTCGTCCAAGCCGTACGGGCGGCGATCGAAGCGGCAAATGCTGCCGCGGATTCGGTGATCGCGGGGATTATCGATTAGAAGCTGTATTTCAAACGAAGGTTAGCCCGGGCTTCGGCTTCAAAGCCGGAGCGTTCCAGGTTCAGCGAATTGCCATAAATCCGAGAATCTTCTGCTTGAGCGTAAAGCCCCGCACCAATAGAAGCATCGAAGGACCACCCCTTTGGCGCGGTTGAGGTGCGAACCCCCAATCCGATGAAGGGCGTCGTGTCTTGGCCATGGTCAAACAGCTCCGTCGACGCGCTCGCCCCCACCATCGCACGGTCCACTTGGCGTCCGATTTCGGAAGAGTCTTCGGTCGCACCGACAGCGATCACGACATTTGGATGGGCGGTTGAGACATACGCAAACTTACCCACGCGTCCGGCTTCTTGCAGCGATACGCGCGGCATCGGGACCGGTGTCGGTTGCGATGTAACTCGCGCATCGAAACGTGGACGCAGGATCGGCGTCATAGTTGGGGCTGGTAAAGGATCTTGAAAACGCAAGCGCAAGACAGGGTCCGTATCATCTAGACTGTCAGCAATTACGCTGGTCGCCGCAGACCCCAATACAATCACTGTCGCTAGCAGTGCTCTCTTCAACACAACGCCGTCCCTTACGTGTGGCTTTAAGAGACTATCGCAGAGAGTCTTTGATATAGTTTCAGCAGAACCGTCGGAATTGATCCGTTCGTGTTTACCTCAATCAGCCGTCGCCGAGCTTTTCGAGAAGTTGATTGGCATGCGCCGAAATGCTGCCGGCTCCCATGCAAACGACCATATCCCCTGGCTTTGCGACCTGGCGCACCAACCCGGGAAGAGAGTCAAGATCTTCTAGAGTTTGGGCTTGCTTATGACCGTGCCCTCGCATGCTGTTCACCAAAGCTGTGTGATCAATACCATCCATTGGCGCTTCCCCCGCTGCGAAAACCGGGGTGATCACGGCAATATCCGCCTCACGATAGCATTGCGCAAACTCTTCGAACAAATCATTCAAACGCGAGTATCTGTGCGGCTGCGAGATCGCGATCACGCGCCCTTGTCCTTGAATTGCGCGTGCCGCTTTCAAGCAAGCCATAATCTCGACCGGGTGGTGGGCATAATCATCGATGATCTTCACGCCGTTCCACTCGCCAATCGCAGTGAAGCGCCGCTTGACGCCGCCAAAAGCTTTCAAACTGTCGCGCAACTGATCATTGGTTGCCCCAAGCTCCACCGCAACCGCGATCGCGGCCAACGCATTTGAAACATTATGCTCGCCCGCCATTGGCAAAAAGACCCGCTCGATCACCCGCTCCGCTGCATTGATCTGCGCTCGGATCATGACATCAAAGGTCACGCCATCGGCTGCCGGCTGCAGGTTGACCGCGCGCACATCGGCTTGGCGGTTATAGCCGTACGTAATGATGCGCCGATCCGAAACGCGCGCCACCATGGCCGCAACTTCGGGGTGATCGGTGCATAAAACACCAAACCCGTAGAACGGAATGTTCCCGACATAAGTATCAAAGGCATCCCGCAGCGCGTCCATAGAGCCATAATGCTCCATATGTTCTGGATCCATATTGGTCACGATCGCGATCGTCGGACGAATTTTCATGAATGTGCCGTCTGACTCGTCAGCCTCCAACACGATCCAGTCGCCATCGCCGGCCTTGGCGTTTGAGCCATAAGCATTAATGATCCCGCCATTGATTACGGTGGGATCGATCCCGGCCCCATCCAATAAGGCTGCAACCATGGTCGTTGTCGTGGTCTTGCCATGCGTCCCCGCGACTGCGACGGTCCACTTCAAGCGAATAATCTCTGCTAGCATATCGGCGCGCCGAACCACTGGGATGCCCGCAGCGCGCGCCGCTTGGACCTCGACATTATCGTCTTTGATCGCGGATGAAATGATCACCGCGCTGGTGCCCGCAACATTCTCGGCGGTATGGCCAACATGAACCACAGCGCCTTTCTCTCGAAGGCGTTGGACATTGGCGCTTTCTTTCATGTCAGAGCCCTGTACCTGATAGCCCAAATTCATCATGATCTCGGCAATCCCTGACATACCGATCCCGCCAATACCGACAAGATGTGCAGGGCCGAGCGGAAACGGGGTTGGGGAAGGTTTCATCTGTGTGAACGTCCAGAGTTTTGTTATCGCTTGCGCTTAGCCTGTTCCGCGCGCACGAGGCAAGATTAAGGCTGACCCAAGGTTTTCTCGCTGGCTTGGATCGAACAATTGTGATTGCTACCAGTTCAGCACGCGGAGGAGACGACGATGAAGATGCATTTGGCAGAGTTGAACATTGGTCGCTTGGTAGCACCGACGGAAGATCCACGCGTAAAAGACTTTATGGATAATCTCGATTTCATAAATGGTCTCGGCAAGCAAATGCCCGGCTTTGTTTGGATGATGGAAGGGTCAGGCGAACCTGGGACTGGAAACACCGAAGCAAAGATCGATGGCGACCCGCAATTTGTTTCTAATCTCACTGTCTGGGAAGACGTTGAAAGCCTTGAAAAATTTGTTTGGGGGACGGTCCACAAAAAATTCTATGAGCGCCGCGAGGAGTGGTTTGAAGTGCTCGGACAAATGCACTTTGTGATGTGGTGGGTGCCCGAAGGCCACGAACCGAGCTTGGAAGAAGCGCTCGAGAAACTCGAGCATCGCCAAACGCATGGCGATTCTGAAGACGCGTTCGGCTGGGAGTGGCTGAAAGAGGCCAAAATGTACGAAACGCATCGCTGCAACGCGGCCTAGCGAGACTTTTCTCACGGCGCACTCGCCCTTCGACTTCGCTCAGGGTGAGCGCTATAAACGTATTGATGGGTGCTCAAAACCCAAACTCATCCTGAGCGAAGTCGAAGGATGGAAGCGATCAAAGCGACGCTTTTACGTCCGCGCGATCCCTTCAGCCAGATCGGCCAAATCCTGCGCCGCCTGCACATTCCCTAACCCTTTCGCAGCGGCCGCCCGAACCGCGAGATCATTTGCATCGCCGAGCCGCAATGCGATTAGCTCGCCAAGCAAATTTGGATAGAGGTTATCTTCGAGCAACATGTCCGCACCGCCGGCTTCGACGAGCCCTTCCGCATTCGCTTCCTGATGATTGTCCATGGCGATTTTAAGCGGGATCAGAATGGAAGGTCGTCCCACTGCGGCGATCTCGCTGACGGTTCCTGCGCCTGAGCGCGCAATGATCAAATGTGCGGCTGCCAAGCGGTGAGGCATATCGGAGAAAAAGGGCTGCAGCGTCGCTTTGACCTGAACTTTGTCATAAATCGCGCGAACCGCGTCCATTTGCTCTTCTCGGACTTGCTGAACCACGTGCAATCTAACGCGCAAAGGCGCTTGAATGTGGTTGGCGATGGCGAGCGGGATCGCCTCGCCGAGAATGCGTGCGCCCTGCGAACCTCCTGTAATGAAGACCGTTAGCTCTCCGTCCATGCTTGGGAACGGGACATCACGCACAGCAGCGATCGGGGCTCGAACCGGGTTGCCGATTGGCTGATGATTGGCGCTGCCGGGTAAGCGATCAAGACGCTCAAACCCCGAGGCCACGACTTTCGCCTCTGTCGCAAAGGCGCGGTTCACCCGACCGAGAACGGCATTTTGTTCATGGATAAGGAGCGGGATACGCAAGCGTCGTCCGGCAGAGAGCGCCGGATAAGCTGGATATCCACCAAAGCCGGCAACCAAAGCGGGGCGCTGTTTTTGTTTGAATCGGCGCACAGCCGCATTCACACCCGCGCGAAGCTTCAAAGCCGTGCCCGGCAGCGTCCAAGGCTTGCGCAGGTTCGGGCTCGCAGCTTTGACTTCCATTTGCCAATCGGCGGGAAACGCCTTCGCGTATCTCAATCCGCGATCATCACTGATTAACCCAATTTCCCAGCCTCGGCGCGCCATTTCTTCTGCGAATGCCGCTGCCGGAAACATGTGACCGCCTGTGCCGCCAGCACCGATGACTACGAGAGGCTTATCCGTCATGTCCGCCCTTTACGCGCGTTGCCCTCGTCGGATCAGTGCTAGCGCCAGCCCGAGGGTGAGAGCCGTGCCCATCATCGATGATCCGCCTGAGGAAATGAACGGGAGTGTCATCCCCTTAGGCGGGATCAGACTCACATTTACCGCAATGTTTATGGCGGCCTGAAGGCCGAAAAGCGCAAACAATCCGGTCGCTGCAGCGCGTGGGTAAGGATCGTGCAGACGCGCCGCCGCCCGCATGCCTTTCCAGACGATAAAGCCAAAGACGAAGATCAAACCGACCGCAGCAATATAACCAAACTCCTCGCCCATCACGGCATAGATAAAATCTGTGTGCGCATCAGGCAGTGAGGTTTTGATCGTCCCCTCGCCCGGTCCGACCCCAAATAATCCACCGCGTCCAATGGCTTCTGACGCTTTGTCGATCTGGTAGGTGTCGTAATCGGTTGGGTTGACGAAGGAGTTCACACGGAACCGCACATGGGGGAGCGTCGCATAGAGGAGTCCTGAGAGCGCCGCACCGCCGCCGGCAAACAGCGCGGCCCAACGCCAAGGCAGTCCCGCGACAAAAAAAGTGATCATGAACGCTGCTGCCAGAAGGGCCGATTGGCCGACATCTGGCTGCAAAAGCAGGAAGCCCAGCGTCACACAGAAAAACACAAGCGTGATCGCGGCCCATGGTCCCTTCGGGTAAATCTGTCGCTGCGCCAGAAGCCAGCCGGTCAAAACCACAAGGGCAGGCTTTACAAATTCCGAAGGCTGCAAGCCAAAACTGCCGAACCGCAGCCAGCGCCGCGCGCCCTTGGCCTCATATCCTGTGACAAGAATGACTGCGAGCAAGACGATCGAGGCGAAAAAGACTAATGCCGCCAATCGCCGCGCCCATACACGGTCGAGGAAGCTGACCCCGACCATGACAATCACCGCCACACCCACGAACATGCTTTGGCGCTTCACAAAATGAAAATCATCCGCATAGCCGAGGCGTTCGGCGGCAGGGGGCCCGGCGGCCAGGGACATTAAAAGCCCTGTACACAACAAGACGAGCGCGGCTGTCAAAATCGACCAGTCGAGCCCGCGCTGCCACTCCAAGAATCGTCCCGTGGCGGACCTTGGACGGAGGGCGACTTCGACCATTTTGCGCCCCTAAACCGCTTCTTTCTGAGGTTCGACGCGTGCGGCCAGGTTTTGAACTATGTCCCGGAACGCCTCGCCACGCGCCTCAAAGTCTTTGTATTGGTCAAAGCTGGCACAGGCCGGGGATAGTAGCACAATTGGATGGGCGTCGCCGGACGCTTTGGCAGCGTCAAACGCAGCCTGAACCGCCACTTCGAGTGTCCCACAACTCACCGACTCTGCCTTGCCTTTAAGCGTTTTGGCGAAATCGGCTTCGCTCTCTCCGATCAAATAAGCTTGCTCGACCCGGTCAAACCAAGGTTCCAGAGGGGCAATACCATCGGCTTTTGGCACCCCACCCGCGATCCAATGGACTTTCGGATAGGTCTTTAAAGCTTGCTCCGCCGCTTGGGCGTTGGTGGCTTTGCTGTCATTTACGAACCGCACGCCGTCGATTTCACCGACGAGTTCCATACGGTGCGCTAGGCCTGGGAAAGTCCGGATCGCGGCCATGATGCGTCCCGGTGCAACACCAAGCGCCAGACATGTGGCATAGGCCGCAGCCGCGTTCTGGTAATTATGACGGCCAGGCAGGGCCGGCGCTTCGGCGAGATTGCCGACACGGATCGCTTGCCCGCCCGTGCTATCATAAAGGTGGCCATCAACCGCACTCACGCCGCGCGCCAGGCCGAACTCTGAGCTGATTTGAACAACCCTTGCATCACCAGGTCGTTGGCGTCCCATGGCGATGGCTTGGGTATACGTATCGTCAATCCCGACTACGGCGACATCGCGCACGCGTTGGTTGGCAAAAAATACGCTTCTTCGCCTCGACATAGCCGCCCATGCTACCATGCCGGTCGAGATGGTCCGGAGAAATATTCAGAAACACAGCGACATCGCATCGTAGGCTTTCGACCAAATCGAGTTGATACGAAGAGAGCTCGAGGACGTAGATCGCGTTGGCATTCAGGGCCGCCATATCAAGCACGCCCTTGCCAATGTTTCCGCCGACACGGACATCGCGCCCCGCTTCTTTCAAAATATGCCCGATCAGAGCTGTGGTCGTGGATTTGCCGTTCGTGCCGGTGATCCCCACAATTTTGGGGCGGCCTTTTTCTGGCAAAGCCTGCACGGCGCGGGCAAACAGTTCCATATCGCCAATGACCGGAACATTCATCATTTCGGCCATGCGCACCAAACGATGCGGTTGCGGGAAGCGATACGGGATCCCCGGCGACAGCACGAGCGCCGCAAACTTTTGCCAATCGCGCTTGTTGATGTCGCTGACATTTACGCCCTCAGCTTCCGCTTTCAAACGCACAGCTTCTCCATCATCCCAGGCATGCACGCGAGCGCCGCCCGCAGCCAAGGCTTTCGCAGCGGACAATCCGGTGCGGCCCAAGCCATAGACGGCGACATCGCGCCCAGCATATTCGGTGATGGGGATCATAAAATCGGGACTACCTCAGCTTCAGCGTCGCAAGGCCCGCAAGGGCGAACAAAAGAGACAGAATCCAAAAGCGCACAACGACCCGCGTCTCGGGCCAATTCTTCTTTTGGAAATGATGGTGCAGTGGCGCCATGAGGAAGATACGTTTCCCCTCGCCGGTCAGTTTGCGCGTCAGTTTGAACCAGCTGACTTGCAGGACAACCGAGAGCACTTCGAGCACAAAGAGACCGCCAATGACCGCCAGCGCGAACTCGTGCTTAATCGCCACAGCGACGACGCCGATCAGGCCTCCAAGCCCAAGCGAACCGGTGTCTCCCATGAAGACTTTAGCCGGATAGGCATTGTACCAAAGAAAGCCCATACCCGCGCCCATCATGGCCCCCATCAGGACAGCCATCTCACCGGCACCCGGGGTGAACTGGATCCCCAAATAACCCGCGAAGACGAAGTTACCGGTCAAATAAGCGATGAGCGCGAAGGCTGCGCCAGTAAACATGATCGGAACGATGGCAAGCCCATCCAAGCCATCTGTGAAGTTCACCGCATTGGCAAACCCGACAATCACGATGCAAGCAAAGACGACGAAAAAGCCCCCCAGCGGCAGGAAATAGTCATTCACGAAAGGGATCGCGACACCGCCAGAGAAGCTTGCTTCATTGCGTTCCACGGACGTCTCTGGCGCAAAGCCAGCAATCCATTCCGCCAGCGGGTTGAGCGCGCCCCAATCAGCGTGACCGAGCGGCGTGTGCGCGCCGTGTAAGCCCATAATGAACGCACCGGCCAAAGCCGCGACCAGAAATTCTGTCCCCAATCTCAAACGCGCAGAAACGCCGTCTGTGCTTTGTTTGGTTACTTTCGCATAATCGTCCATGAAGCCGAGAAACGCATAAGACACCGAAACCGCGAGAACGACCCAAATGTAGGGATTGCTGAGATCCGCGAAGAGTAGCGTCCCGAGCAAAAGGCCGACCCAAATCAGCAAGCCGCCCATGGTCGGTGTGCCTTGCTTGGCCATTTGCGCTTCAAGGGAAAGATCCCGAATAGGCTGACCTTTACCTTGGCGGGCGCGCAACACGTCAATCAGCCAGCCGCCAATAACCACGGTGACCAGGAATGCGGTCACCAAGGCCAAACCTGTTCTGAAGGTCAGATAGTTGAAAAGTCTTAGCGGCCCTTGGTCGGTCGCCAACAAATCATACAGCATCAATACCCCCTGCGACACGTTCTGCGTCGCGGTCCATCACCTTCTCACCAGCCCAAGCGTTACTTCGTCGCTTTGGTTCTTCGAATAGTGCTATTCGGGATGTATTCGCCGCCTTTAACAAGGCCCGAGATGCGCGAATTTGGCTTTCTTTTCCGTTAGATTTTCCGACTGTCTCATCAGCCAAATGCGCGGACTCTTTTCGTTCTCCCCAGCCTTCCACAGGCCAGGTGCTGTTCGAGCTGCTCGCCAAGCGACGCCAAACGCTTGTGTCCAAAGGAAGTTCTCGAGCCAAACACAATTCATTGCGTTTTCGCATCGATTGACGAGGCACCCATTGCTCCGAGCCGCGCGCAAATTCTGTGGACAAAACGAGGCCACCAACGGGCGCAAAGTGATGCGAATTTTCCATCTTAAGATGCAGAGGCATGAGACACCTCCATGAGCGCGGCGCGGGCGGCATTCTGATCGCTGAACGGAACAACTGTATCGCCAATAATCTGTCCAGTTTCGTGACCTTTTCCAGCGATGAGCAGCGTATCGCCCTGTTTGAGTTCGGCCACGGCTGAGCGGATCGCGTCACCGCGATCGCCAATTTCTGTCCCACCCGGAACGCCAGCCAAGACCTCAGCGCGAATGGCGGCAGGATCCTCGCTGCGAGGATTATCGTCTGTTACAATCACCAAGTCTGCGTGCTTGGCGGCAATTTCGCCCATTTGGGGGCGCTTGCCGCGGTCCCGATCACCGCCGCAGCCAAAGACCACGATCAACCGCCCTGCCGTGTGCGGGCGGGCCGCGCGAATAAGGACGTCAAGGCCCGCAGGCGTGTGCGCATAGTCGACAAAGACCCCAGCGCCATCTTTGGTCTCACCAACATACTCGAGGCGGCCTTTTACCGGCTTGAGCTGTGACATACCCGTCGCCACGGATTGCAAATCCAACCCACCAGCCAAGGCCAATCCCGCCGCCGTCAGCGCATTGAGGGCCTGGAACTCACCAACGAGCGGCAAATCGACAGCAGCCTTTTCGCCGCGCCAATCCAGGAACAACCTTTGCCCTGTGGCCTTTGGCATCAATTCTTCAATCTTCAGATCAGCCCCGCGCCACCCCACGGAAACGAGTGCCAGCCCGGCCTCTTTCGCGGCATCTTCGAAGAATAGGCGCTGATCGCTATCAGCGTTGACCACCGCCGGACAGCCTTTCGGGGCGAGCTCACTGAACAAGCGCATTTTCGCCAAGCGATAATTGTCCATGGAGCCGTGATAATCGAGATGATCTTGCGTGAGGTTCGTGAACGCCACAGCGGACAGCTTAACGGCGTCCAATCGATACTGCGCCAAGCCATGCGAAGAGGCCTCCATAGCGGCATGCGTGACCCCGTCTTCGGCCAGCGTTTGCAATGTCTCATGAATGGCCACCGGGTCGGGAGTGGTGTGGCCCAAATCGATGTGGCCGTTTGGTCCGATTGCACCGAGCGTCCCCATGCTGGCAGACTTTAAACCAGCTGCAGTCCAAATTTGGCGCAGGAAATCAACGGTCGAGCTTTTTCCATTTGTACCTGTGATCGCAACAATATTGCTGGGCTGTACGGGATAAAAACGAGCCGAAGCTTGCGCCAATGCGAGCCGTGCATTCTCAACATTCAGACGGGCGGCACCTTGAATCTCAGGTAAGTCCTCTCCGAGCACCCCAATCGCACCAGCCTCAATCGCGTTCGCGATAAACTTACGGCCGTCCGTGACCACGCCTTGCATCGCGGCGAAGACGAAGCCTGACGCAACGCGGCGGCTATCTGCGGTGATGCCGGTCACTTCATCGTCGTGGCCTGGCCCTGAATAATCGGGGAATAAGTCGTTTAATCTCATAGGTCGGTCCCTCTCCGGTCTGAGACGGAGCGTACGCGGGGTGAGGACCGTACGGGTTCGTCAAAGCGTGGCTCGACCCCCAAGATTGGGGCAATCCGTTCAATGACGCGCCCTGCCGTCGGGGCGGCATTCCACGCAGCGGTCCGGCCGCGGTTTTCTCCGGCTTTTGGAGAGTCCAGCACGATCAATACGACATATTCTGGGCTATCCGCGGGGAATATGGCGGCAAAGCTGCAAATATTCTCGGTTTGTGAGTATCCGCCAGGAATGGGCTTTTCCGCCGTCCCGGTTTTGCCCGCGACACGATAACCGCCGACTTCGGCATTCGCCCCCGTGCCATCCACAACGGCGCGGCGTAGCATTCGAACCACCAGCTCGGCGGTTGGCGCCGCCATAACGCGCTTCGGCGTGCGCACCCGCTCGGGCGCCATTAATAGCGTCGGAGTAACCGTTTCACCGGCATTGGCCAGTGTGGCGAACGCCCCAGCAAATGCGATTGGCGAAACGGCGATACCATGTCCATAACTCGCAGTCGCGGAGTGAAGCTCATCAAACGTCTCGGGCAAGAGCGGCCTTGCGCTACCGGCCAGCTCGATCGGTGAACGCGAGAATAAGCCTAAGGATGACAGGAATTCCTGCTGGCGCCTCGACCCCATTTGCCAGGCGATTTTGACGGTGCCGATATTGGAACTGTCGGCGATAATCTCGAACGGCGTCGGGCGCCCGATAATCGGATGATCGTCTTCAATCTGTCGCCCGCGAATGCGCAGAGGCTCACGCACATCGAACCGATCGCCGGGGCGAATGGCACCAGCATCTAAGGCGCCCGCCACCGTGAGGGGCTTGAACACAGAGCCAAGCTCATAGACCGCATTGCTGGCACGATCGAGACGTGACGGATCCTCTTGGCTAAGCGTTCTGGCTTGATGTGGATCGAGCGGTGGCCAGCTCGCCATCCCGAGCACTTCGCCAGATTGCGCGGCCATCACGATGCCAGCGCCAGCTTCCGCCTCATACTCGCCGACCGCAGCCGCGAGTTCAGCCTCGAGACTAAACTGAACATTGGCATCGATCGTAAGATAGAGCGGCGAGGAATCACTTTTCAGCCGATCATCCATTGCGAACTCAATCCCGCCCAAGCCCTGTCCATCTGCGCCTGCATAGCCGAGAATGTGACCCGCCAGCGTGCGCCGCGGATAAGCCCGTCGCGTCTCTTCACGAAACCCGATACCCTCTAGGCCCAGCTCAAACACCGCTTGGCGCTGGCGGGGTGTTATCCCGCGCTCAATCCAGGCAAAGGCCCGCTCTTTGTTCGACAAGCGCGCTATGATCCGCTCGACATTCAAGTCGGGCAACACAGTCGCGATTTCAGTTGCGATCAGCTCCGGATCACCAATCGCGCGAGGGTCAGCGAAGACAGAGTAAGCCGTGACCGAGGTCGCCAGCAAATCCCCATTGCGATCAACAATATCGGCCCGGCGGTTGGGCGTTTCGCTCGCAGCGACGCGGGCAATGACAGCTTCAGGTCCGCTCAAAGCAACAGTTAAGCCCTTGATCGCGATTGCCGCAAAGACGGCCAGCAGGCTCATAGACACGATCCGTGTCCGCATACCGCTGCCGCCGAGCGAGATTTCTGCATGTGGATTATTCGACACGCGCAGCCTCCCGGTCGACGGTTGCGTCGACGTCGCGCAGCTCCATTGGCGGTCCGACGCGGCCATCTAGATCAACCGTGCGGACAAATTGTTCCGCCCGTGCTGGCACCATACCAAGCTCTTTGCGGGCAAACTCCTCAATCCATTCTTGGCGGGATCGGTGCGCGAACTCCGCCAAAAGATCTGCGTGTTCAGCCTCTGCGGCGGCGATTTGCTGCTCAACTTGTTCGATCTCTGCCACGGTTTCGCGGGCGCCATACTTGGCGCGGTACAGGCTGAAGATCAGCAGCGCGACAACGATCATGCCGAAGAGGAATGCTCGCTTACTCATAGCGCCGCCTCCAACGTTTCTAATGACGGCAAACGCATGTTAGTGCTGAACGGTTCATCCCATGGGGCCGCTTTGGTGCGGATTGCAACCCGCAGGCGAGACGACCGCGCCCGCGGATTGGCTTGAATTTCGGCGTCGCTCGGCTCGATCGCTTTGCGTTGCCGAAGGTCAAATGTCGGCTCGGGTCCCTTTGCGCGCTCGGGCATATAGCGCGATCCGCCAGACACCATTCCTGACCGTAAGCGCATGAATTGTTTAACAAGGCGATCCTCGAGGGAATGGAAGGTCACGACGACAAGCCGTCCGCCTGCCCTCAATATCCGCTCGGCCGCTGCCAGGCCCCGCGCCAATTCACCGAGCTCATCATTCACGAACATTCTGATCGCTTGAAACGTGAGAGTCGCCGGATGGGTTTTTTTACCGCGGCGCCCGCCCACAGCCTCTTCCACACAGTCCGCAAGCTGCAGTGTGCCCTCAAACCGCGCCGTCTTTCGGTGCGCAACGATCGCATTGGCGATGCGTTTCGCCTGGCGCTCCTCACCGAGCTGCCGGATAATGGACGTCAGGTCGGCTACGCCCATTTCATTGACGACGTCCTGCGCGCTCGGCCCGGTCTGGCCCATACGCATGTCCAAGGGCCCGTCGCGCATGAATGAGAAACCGCGATCACCTTCATCGATTTGGAATGAGGACACGCCGATGTCCAACATGACGCCGTCCACCTCTGAGACACCGGCATTAAACAAAAGCGCATCCATGTCGCCAAACCGGCCAAGCAATGGCACCAATCTTGGCTCGGATTCACTGAACGCTTCGGCGCGCGCGATCGCATCGAAATCGCGATCTATTCCGTAGAGCTTACAATCGGCGGCATCGAGCACACGGCGGGCATATCCGCCGCCGCCAAAGGTTCCGTCGACATAAGTTTCGCCATCCGCGGGTGCGAGCGCTGTGAGCACCTCAGGCAAGAGAACCGGAACATGTCCCATCACTCGCCCTCCCCGACCAAGCCGCGAATGCCGCCGGTCGCCAACGCAGCATTGAAGGACCCTTCAAAATCGGGCTGTACGTCTTCGAGCTGCGCTTCCATCTCGGCGTCGAATGTGGCGTAACGTGCAGGCTCCCAGACATAGAAGCGATCCATCGCTCCGACAAAGACCAGATCTTTCCCAATACCCGCCATTTCAAGATGTTTTTCGGGGATTTTGATCCGCCCTGTATCGTCGAGCTTCAACTCAACAGCTTTAGAGACGGTGCGGTTGAGAAAGACTTTTCGGGCCGTCGAGGTTGGACTCATTCGCAACAAGGTGGCTTGATTTTGCTGCATCAGAGCGTCACCGCCGCCTTCTAAACATGGCGATCCATCGAGGGCCGGATATAGGAAAATGCGAACCCCACCTTCCAAGGCATGACGAAACGGCGCCGGAACCGACACCCGACCCTTACTGTCCAGCGATGTCTCAAACGTCGAGACAAACACGTGCAACTCCCATCACTCGCCCCAGCTGGATTCCGATGGATCCAGTGTGTTCAATAATGGGATAACATGGGATAACTTGGATTCATATGGGCGACCCTATGATTCTTTGGTGTCCACAAGGTCGCATTGACGAAACTTTACAAGAACAAAACAAAAATATACCGGAACGCGCCGTTATTGCCACACGTTAACCTTTACAAAACTCTTTGTTTACAGACGGTTAATACCTTAGTCGTGAACGTAAAAAATTTCACATAATCCCTGTAAAAAAACAGAAATGGCCCTCATTTTGTATGGGTGGTGAAGCACTCGGACGATAAACGTACACGCCTTCTCAGCATTTAGCCTCTACCCCCATTCCCAACATGCAATTGCGAGTCGTCATCCTGGCTTTAGGCATCATGACGGCGCTTCTCGGCGCCGCGATGATCCCATGCTTGCTCTTGGACATCGCGGATGCGCGCGATGAGTGGCCCGTCTTTGCGGCTTCCGCCACAATGCTCCTGCTTTTTGGGGGCGGTCTGATTGTTCTATCCGGTGGACGAACGGAGCGTACGGGCGCGCGCGAAGCGTTTCTTCTCACTGTTTTGGTCTGGGTCGTTCTGCCCGCTATGGCCGCCATTCCATTTATGGGCATTGGGATGAGCTTCACCGACGCCATGTTCGAGAGCATTTCTGGCCTGACCACGACCGGCTCGACTGTAATGAGCGGGCTCGACTATCAGCCTCGCGGCATCCTTTTATGGCGCGCCATCCTGCAATGGTTTGGCGGCATCGGTATCATCGTGACCGCGATCGCCATCCTACCTATGCTTCGAGTCGGGGGCATGCAGCTCTTCCAGCTCGAAAGCTCAGACGTGTCTGGCAAGTTTGTCCCGCGGATTGGCGAGGTCTCCGCGCAGATCGGTATGATTTATCTATTCATCTCCACCGCGTGCGCAGCAACCTACATGCTATGTGGGATGTCTGCGTTCGATGCGATCGCTCATGCAATGACGACAGTTGCGGCAGGCGGGTACTCGACCTATGACGCCTCATTCGGGGCGTTCTACGAGACCGCAGCCGTACCCGCGGCGATCTTCTTTATGATTATTGCCGGTCTGCCGTTCAGCTTGCTAGCCTTGGCCCTCATTCACGGCCGTGTGAAACCGCTTTTCTCAGATCCACAACCGCGCCTGTTCTTCGGGCTGATCGCTGGCATCACACTCACCGTTTTCGCCCTCAGAGTCATCGCCGACCAAGATTATGTGATCATCAGCCCGGTGAATGGCTTCATTGAAACCATGTTCAATGTCGTCTCGGTGATGACCGGAACCGGCTATGCGACCGTGCCTTATGACGGTTGGGGCGAACCCATAGTGATGATCTTTTTGATCACAATTTTCCTCGGCGGATGCGCCGGATCAGCTGCCTGCGGGATCAAGATGTTCCGGCTAGAAATCAGCTTTCGCGCCGTCCTCGCACATGCTCAGCAGATGATCAGTCCAAACCGCGTTGTCCGAATACGTTATGGCGGCCGCGTCATCGACAATGATACGCTGCAATCGGTCATGGTGTTCGTGTTCTTGTATTTGGCGACCTTTATCGTCGCCGCGATCTTGCTCAGCTTGACCGGCGAAGACCCACTCACCGCGATTTCAGGGGCAGCGACGAGCGTGTCGAATGTTGGCCCCGGTCTAGGTCCTGAAATTGGTCCCGCCAGCACATTTGAAGGTCTGACCGATCGCGGAAAATGGATTTGCGCCATCGCTATGCTGCTCGGCCGCTTGGAGTTTACAGCTGTATTTGTTCTGATGACCAAGCGCTTTTGGCGCGGTTAGTTTAGATTCCCTCATTGCTCCAGGCCGATAAATCCGGCAGAAGCGCCGCATGGCAGATACGTTACATACTCCGACCGACGCCTTGCGCGATACTATGCTGGACATGGGCCAGCGCGCACGAACGGCATCAGCAGCTTTAGCCAAGGCCGGGCCGGACGGACGCACGCGCGCAATAGAGGCAATGGCACAAGCCTTAGGGGCGGCGGAGCCCGATATCCTTGCGGCCAATGCTGAGGATCTCCAAGGCGGCCGAGACAAGGGTTTATCCGACGCCATGATGGATCGCTTAGCCCTCACGCCAGAACGCGTCCAAGCGATCGCCGAAGCGTTGCGAGACGTCGCCAAACTGCCTGACCCTGTCGGCAGCGAGATTGCCCGCTGGACAGTACCATCGGGACTGGACATTGCCCGCGTGCGGACTCCGCTCGGCGTTATTGGGATCATTTATGAGGCGCGCCCAAACGTGACCGCAGATGCGGCGGCGCTATGCGTTCGTTCGGGCAATGCGACGATCTTGCGAGCAGGGAGTGAAAGCCTGCAATCCTCGATCGCCATTGCCGATGCGCTGCGCGCGGGATTGAAGTCTGTTGGCCTTCCCGAAGACGCTATCCAACTGGTTCAAACCAAAGACCGCGCTGCGGTTGGGCACATGCTCTCCGGGCTAAATGGTCATATCGATTTGATTGTCCCACGCGGCGGGAAGGGCCTCAATCAGCGCGTTCAAGACGAAGCCCGCGTCCCGGTCATTGGGCACTTAGA
>CBDIHJ010000043.1:0-120336 GCA_965279045.1 Henriciella sp.
CTCGACATCCGCGGTTTCGAGCAGGCCATGCACGTAGGATAAGGCTTTGATATAGTCCGCTGGGTCCATGCATTGGCTGCCAACATGGAAGCAAACGCCGAGCTTTGCAGCGACCGGACGTGCGGCTCGCAAAAGCGCAACTGAGTCAGCGAAGCCAGCACCGTATTTGCCATCGAGCGGCATACTGGCGGAGCCGCCTTTCGGAAGCGCTAGGCGAAGATGCAAATGGAGATCGTCCGCGTCTTGGGTTTCGACCCAGAATTTTTCCGAGCTCGGCTGCACAATCAAAGGCGAAATGGCGGACACCTTGGTCATAAGCATGGCGGATTGTGCGCCGCGACTTCACCGGGTGCATGAGGTAAAGCTCGGCGTCTGGGCAAACGTATTGGACCAGGTCAATCTCCCGGATCGAGGGCCACGTCGAATCCTCGCAGGCCGCTGCTCCAAAGGATCTTAAGTACAGCGGGATGTGGATTGGCTTTGACAGCATAAACGGTTTTGCCCGGAAACTGATCCAAGAACAGATTTTGCGGCTTCCTCAATCCGCTTTGGATACAGGGCGTAAATCGCATCATCGCCATCATAGGCGGCGATAGCGTCTTCAATTGAATTGAAGGCGGGCAAACCGAACGGGCGGTCATAGTCTGGAAGAATGGTCGGTTGCGCGAGGCGAGAGGGGGTAGATTTGAACATGTGGACGCAGTTTCCGAAAACGAGGCAATCTTGCCTGGAAGGGTCAGGGACAGATGCGAGTGATCACGCGCATCCGGCTCAGTCGGAATTTGGCGGGCAAGTGGCCCGCTACGGCCTTATAAGTTCAGCCACGGCCGCCATGTAATCAGCGTCCTTGGCAAAAGTCCTGTGTACAGTTGTGGTGTCAAACGCGACATCAATGCGCTTAATCAAGGGGACTGGAATTGGAGGGCAAGCGCCCTTTAGGGGATGAGTCATCCAAGTATCCTCGCAAAGCAAGATCGGCTCGAAACCGACATTGAAAGTGAAGACAGTTGGGCTCCCCCGTACTGACAGCTTGGCAAAGCTCGTCGTGGTTCGCTTACTTGTCAGCGGCGCACATATGATTTCCACAGCCTCGGGTCAAGAAAAATTGTAACCCGAGGCGCTGGCAAAGGATTAACGTGACCACCAGCCGCGTTTCTTCTTTTTCGGCTTTTCAGTCGTCTCGAGGACCGGCTCTGTCGCGATGGGCGTGTCGGCGACCAGTTCAGGTTCCGGGGAGGATTCTGGCATTGGCTCCGGAGCCGACTCGACAGCCTCAATTACCGGTTTCAGGCGGTGCGGGCGATTCTTCGACGGCCTCGATCGGGGCAGGGGCCTCTGGTTCGGGTTGGGCCTCCACCGGATCTGGCGCGGCCTCCACCGGATCGGGCGCGGTCTCTGCTGGTTGGTCTGCTTGCGGTGTTGTGGCTTCCGCGTCTGCGGCCGAAGACGTTTCTGATGTCGCCGTGGTGGCATCTTCACCCCGGCGTTTCCGCCGACGACGACGCCGGCGTTTCTTGCCTTCTTTGGGTTCGTCTTCAGTTTCGGCTTCTGAAGACTTCACTTCAGTGGGCTGCTCGGCTGAACGCGCTTCAGGCATCGCGACCGGCTTCGCTTCGAGACCACCATCTGTTGCGGGGCGGCAACTCATCAGGCTCATCGCCGAGCAAGTTTGAAATTGACATTGCGAGCCCGTCGAGGAGCGCACCGCCATCGCTGGGTGGGGCACCCGGATCCATGACGTCGGTGTCTTTGCGGCGGCGACGACCTCCGCGGCGACCGCGGCGTCGGCGTTTGCGTTTGCCGCCAGCCTCGTCGCCATCTTCTTCCGCGGTGACGGTGTCTTCGCCGGAGTCTTCGTCTTCATCCTCCTCGGCGTCGGGCAGCAGATGATCGTCTGCATCGCCTTCAAGGAAATCCTCTCGATTAAACTTCTGACGACGGCGGCGGCCGCTGGAAGTCTTCTCGGCATCGATTTGGAAATCGCCCGGGATCATCGTCGCAGATGACTGGATGGCGATCGTATAGCCAACATCCTCTTCGATTTCAGAAATCTGATCGCGCTTCGAGTTCAGCAAGTAAAGTGCGACATCTGTCGGCGCGGTCACGGTCATCCCTCGCAAACCGCCACCCGCCGCGCGAGCTTCGATCGCGCGTAGCAATTGCAGAGCCGCCGATGGGATCGACCGACGACGTCCAGTGCCATCACAGGCTTCGCATTTTGCTGAGGTCGCTTGCAGAACGCCAGCGCGGCGGCGTTGGCGCGATATTTCCATCAACCCGAATTGTGAAATCCGATTGTTCTGAACGCGGGCGCGATCAAGCTTAAGCGCCTCTTTCATTTTCTTTTCGACGGCGCGATTGTTCTTATTCTCGTCCATATCGATGAAGTCGATGACGACGAGGCCCGCGAGATCGCGCAGACGCATTTGTCGGCATGCCTCTTCGGCAGCTTCGAGATTGGTATGGAGCGCGGTTTGCTCGATATTGCGTTCTCGGGTCGACTTACCCGAGTTCACATCAATCGCGACCAAAGCTTCGGTTTGGTTGATGACGAGGTAACCGCCGGACTTCATCTGCACGGTCGGGGAGAAGATCGAGTCGAGCTGCTCTTCAACACCTTCTTTCACGAAAAGTGGCGCTGCCGCCGTCCAGCGTTTCACCTTTTTGGCCTGGGTCGGCATCAGGGGTCTTGGCGAGATCTTTCGCCTCGCGATAGGCACGATCACCCTGAACCACGACTTCGCCGATCTCACGATCAAACATGTCGCGCATGGCTCGGTGCACTAAGCCGCCTTCTTCGTGAATGAGTTCGGGAGCGACGGATTCAAGAGTTTTGTTTCGAATTTTCGCCCACAGCTTTTGCAGGTAATCATAGTCGCGGCGAATTTCGGTCTTCGTCCGTTTGGCGCCAGCGGTGCGCACGATCAGACCCATGCCCTTCGGCACTTGTAGGTCATCCATTACAGCTTTGAGGCGCTTGCGGTCATTGCCATTTGGGATCTTGCGAGAGATGCCGCCGCCGCGTGGCGTGTTTGGCATCAGAACGGAATAGCGTCCAGCTAATGAAAGATAAGTGGTTAGGGCTGCGCCCTTATTGCCACGTTCTTCTTTGACCACTTGAACGAGAAGCACTTGCCGACGACGAATAACTTCCTGAATTTTGTACCGGCGCGTGATCGAGGTGCCGCGTGATTTACGTGCACTGCGGCGGCGCCGTTCAGGTTTCGCCTTGGCTTTTTTAGGGGAGTCTTCGTCGTCCGAGGCCTCCGCGTCGGCATCGCCGACATCACCTTCGTCAGCATCGACAATATCGAGTTCGCTGGTTTCAGAGCTCTCTTCGTTATCGTCATCAGCCGTATCATCGTCTTCGTCATCGATGTCGTCTGCTTCGAGTGCGGCGTCGCCGTCATCGTCTGAATCGTCGTCTTCATCCGGGTCTTCGTCAGCGGCGCGTTCAGCTTCGCGGGCTGCCTCTTCTAAAAGCGCATCTCTGTCCGCTTGCGGAAGTTGGTAATAGTCTGGATGGATCTCGCTAAAGGCGAGAAAACCGTGGCGATTGCCGCCATATTCGACGAAACAAGCTTGCAGGGAGGGTTCTACTCGCGTCACTTTGGCGAGATAGATATTGCCTCTTAATTGTTCGCTGCCTGTGGTTTCAAAATCAAAGTCCTCGACACGTCCTTTGTTGACGAGGGCGACACGGGTCTCTTCCTGGTGGACCGCGTCGATCAGCATTAATTTGCTCATGTATAGCTGCCTTGCAGTCTGGCGGCGCTAAGGCCCGCAATCGTCGCGGGCGATGGCGAAACGCGCCAGTGAATGTGTTGTTAGGGACAGACAACCGCGTGGCCCGGCCAGCTCTCTCAATAGAGCGGCTCGCGGATCCAGTTGTGTTGGTCTGTAAGCTCATATTATCCGTTCCGGTCTCAGCGATGGTGCAGGGGGTTAGGCCTGTTCACCCGCCTTTCGGGGATTCTGTTGCGACCCATTTTTGGGTGTAGTGCTTACATGCCCGCTTTGGGGCTGAATTAAAAGACCCAAAATGCGGGTGCGCGGAAGAATTGCGATAATCGTCCGCTAAGATCAGGACTTACTGATACGTAATCTCGTAAATAAAACGCGCGCGATCTTCGACAGGGCGAGACACCATGCTGCCAGTAACACCTTCAAATTCGCCCGTTCCGCCGACGATTGGGAAGGTTGAGGGCAAGGGTTCGGTCCGTTGGACCCCTTGACCGGCAATGATCCCACGGTCGTCGAGGTCGATCACGAAGGAACAAAAATAGTTTTGGTCAGCATCTACTTGCGTGCAATGACCCGAGCCTATTCCAATCACCTCGCCGGATTCGGTTTGCATATTGGAACGCCACAGAATCTTGTTGCCAATTCCATCTTCGTTCTCGAAGCGAAGATAGGCATCCCCTGACGCGTCATTATACAGCGTCAGCTCTTTCGCTTGGGCCGACGCGGTAGCGCCACCCATGACGGCCAGGCAAACAAGCGATGCTATTTGCGCCGGGTGCGCCATGATTTTAGCAAATTGTAACGACATTTCTGTTCCTTGGTCACCGACATGCAGAACTGAAGCATCATCTGTTGTTCATCGCTATGTCGGTACACAAAATAGAAATGGTCAGACAATAAAGCGCTGGGGTGGCGCCAAGAGAGCAAATCCGGTTGATGAGTCCGCTTAAGAATCTTCTGTTTTTGATCACCGCGATCTTTGTCGCTGCGAACGCACTCGCCCAGGTGCAATCTGTAGGCGTTGCGGGCGATGGTGAGTTTACCCGCGTGACCGTTACGTCTGAGACCGCCATGCGGCCAGACGTATTCTTAAGAGACACAGAGATGGGTTTGGTTATCGAAATGGTGCCATCCAATTTCCAGCTCTCCGCTTCCCCATTCTTCGCGCAGCCGACGGGTGGAATCAGTGCCTATACGATCGAATCAGACCGGATCATTTTTGAACTCGATCGACCCATGATGGTGATGCGAGAAATCGACCTGCCGCCGAGTGGTAGCGAACAGCTTTATCGTTACATTTTAGACCTTTCCGGAGTGTCGCTCGCGCGCTTTCAAAGCGCAGCCCAACGCGACGCGTCTCGTTTCGCGCGGTTCGAAGCGGAGCGATATGCAGCGGCGGAGGCAATACAGCTAAATCCTGTTGTGCCGGTCCCGGCGATTGACACGGCGAACTCAGATTTACCTGAAAGTCCGTCGACTAAGCCCGCTGGGTTCGGTGCGTTGATCAATATGGCCGCGCGTCAGCGGCGCACCATCGTGATCGATCCAGGGCATGGCGGCCGTGATCCCGGCGCGCTGTCTGTGATTGGCGGCAAAGAAAGCGAAATTGTTTTAAAGACATCGCTCAAATTGAAGCGGATGATCGAACAGGATCCGCGTTATGTTGTTCGGCTGACCCGAGAAACTGATGTATATGTGGAACACGAGGACCGGGTTACAAAAGCGCGAAACTGGGGGGCAGACCTCTTTATCTCGGTGCATGCCGACGCAGCCGGGGCGCCAACGGTTAAAGGGGCCTCCGTCTATACGCTTTCGACCCGCGGCGAGGCCCGTATCGAGCGGACGGCCAAGAAGCATGGTTGGGACTTGCCGGTCGAATATGGGACATCTGAAGAAGTGTCAGACATTCTCACCGATCTCACGGTGCGTGAGACCAAATCGAATTCGTCGATTTTTGCAGAGTTCTTGGTGCCGGAATTGGGGCAAGCGGGTCCGCTTTTGCGCAATACACATCGCCAGCAAAACTTCTTCGTCCTCTTAGCGCCCGATGTGCCCGCGGTCCTCGTTGAGATCGGGTTTCTGACCAATCGGGACGACGCGCGGCGTCTCAAATCAGAGCGTGGGCGCCAAAAGTCCGCAGCCGCCATTAAAAGGGCGATCGACGCCTATTTCGATCGCCAAGATTTATTAATTGCAACGAACTGAGGCTGCAGCTTTGCGCAAATGCAGAACCGCCTTAGTCTCGCCGTGAAAGCGTGGAATCAGCACGCGCAAAGGAAACTGTGTGAGAGGCAAACCTATGTGGGCTGCAATCAGACAACGCGTCTTTACCTGGAAGGTCCTGTTGTGGACGGTTTTGACCGGCCTGGTAATCGGCATTCTGGCGGTCATCGCGTTTTTCATTTGGATGGCAGCCCTCGCCCGTACCGTTCCCTCGGTTGAGGCGCTCGCTGAGTACAATCCGCCAGTGACCTCGCGCGTTCATGCAGGCGATGGTACTTTAATCTACGAATTCGCCGATGAGCACCGCGTGTTCATTCCGTATGAAGCGATCCCGGATCATGTGATCCACGCTTTCGTATCGGCCGAGGACAAGAATTTCTTCACGCATGGCGGCATGGATTATCGCGGCATGACGCGCGGCGTCCTCAACACGATCCGTAATCGGATCACGGGCACTGGTGGGATGGAAGGTGGGTCGACCATTACCCAGCAAGTCGCCAAGAACATGCTGCTGACGCGGGATCAAACAATTGTTCGAAAAGCCAAGGAAGCAATCGTTGCACGCCGCATGGAGAAGGCGTTCAGTAAAGAGCATATCATCGAGCTCTACCTGAACGAGATTTATCTTGGTGGACGGTCTTACGGGGTTGGATCGGCCGCATTGAACTATTTCAACAAGTCTCTGCCGGAGCTCAATCTTTCGGAAGCTGCGGTATTGGCGTCACTTCCGAAATTCCCAGGTCGGGTAAACCCATACACCAATCCAGAGCGGGTTTTGCTGCGCCGAAACTATGTCCTCAACCGGATGGTTGATGATGGCTACATCACGCAGCTCGAAGCAGACGACGCGAAAGCTCAACCGCTGAACACAACCCGGCGGCTTTATGGACCAGAATACGCGGCCGCGACCTATTTTGTGCAAGAGCTGCGCAAGCAATTGATCGACCTCTATGGCGAAGACGAACTGGAGCAGGGTGGTTTGTCGATCCGCACGACGATCGACACGAAGCTGCAACTCGCCGCGCAAGAAGCGTTGCAGATCGGCTTGGAAACGTATGACCGTCGATACAATTATCGCGGTCCAATCACCGCCATCGATCCGAAGGCTGACGACGTTCTTGAGCAGCTGAATGAAATCACGCTTCCCAGCGGATATGGCAGCTGGGAGCGCGCTATGGTGGTAAGCGCGTCCGAGCAGGGCGCTGAACTAATGCTCAATGATGGGCGCACAATTGGCATTCCGGCCGAAGATGTTGAGTGGGCCAATACTTATGTGCGCGGAGGAACTCAGACGGGGCTTCGCGCAGGCGATGTTGTTTTGGCAGAAGTTAGCCGTCAGGCCCTCAGCCCAGAGGAAAGCACGTCAACGCGCGAAGGCGTGAGTGCCGATGACGATACGAGCGAGATTCCCGTCCAACCGATCATGGTGCCAGTTGGCCAAGCGCAATTGAAGCAGATCCCTGAGATTGAAGGCGCGATCGTCGCACTCGATCCGCATACGGGACGCGTGTTGGCCATGATGGGCGGCTATTCCTTCTTTAAAAGCCCCTTCAACCGCGTGACGCAGGCCCGCCGTCAACCAGGCTCGTCTTTTAAGCCGTTCGTATACGGCGCTGCGCTCGAGCGTGGATACACCCCGTCGGTGCGAATTCTCGACTCTCCTTATGTGTATTATGACGAAAATACGGGTGAGGTTTGGAAGCCGGAAAACTATGCTGAAGGTCTAAGCTATGGTGAAGTGACCATGCGGGTTGCGTTGGAGAAGTCCTACAACCAGGTCACGGCACGCGTGGCGACAGATATTGGTATGGAAGCGGTCTCTGAGTTCGCAGAGCGATTTGGCGTTTACGATCGCCTTCCACCTTATCCAGCTATGTCGCTCGGGTCGGGTGAAACCTCCCCCTGGCGTTTAGCAAAAGCCTATGCAGCCTTTGTGAATGGCGGCAAAGAAGTCACCCCCACGCTTCTAGACCGGGTCCAGGACCGCCGAGGTGTGACCCTCTACAAACATGATCAACGCGAATGTGAGGGGTGTGTGTCTGCGTCCTGGGATGGCGACGGGCCTCCGATTTTGCCCGATGATCGTGAGCAATTGGTCGATCCGATTATTGCCTATCAGCTCGTGCACATGCTGGAAGGTGTGGTTGACCGCGGTACAGGTCGGCGCGCGCAACGCGTGGGCAAGCCGCTGGCGGGAAAAACCGGCACCACTAACGATTACGTTGACGCTCTTTTCTTTGGCTTCTCGCCAGACCTGGTGGTCGGTATTTGGACCGGCTTCGATACGCCGCGCACACTTGGTGAAGGCGAAGGCGGTGGGTCTGTCGCTGGTGTGGTCTTTACGGAGTTTATGGAACGCGCCCTGGCAGACGAAGCGCCGATCCCATTCCGCATTCCACCAGGGGTCCGCTTGGTTTCTGTGGATGCCAGAACAGGGGGCTTACCGACGTTTGCGAGCGAGGAAATCATCCTCGAAGCGTTCCGTCCGGGGACCGAGCCTGGGCGCGTCTTTGCCGACAATTCAAATCTCAGCCTTTCTGGAACCGGCGACAACTCGATCTTCGGACAAAGCCCTGCACCGGCGGGCCCACAGATCGATCCCGAAACGGGTGAGCTGATTGAATCTGATGTGATTGTTGAGGATATTGACGAGGACATTTATTGACCTGAGTGCGAAACGCCGCCATTTCCAGCGATCGGATAAGCATTAGGGACAACATGTCAGCAGAAATTCTCGCCCTCGCAGATCAAATCAAGCAGTCTTCGGAGCTGCTGAGGAGGCGTCTTTGACTGGGACGTCGCTGAAAAACGCCTAGATGAATTGAACGCCCTCTCAGAACGTCCCGACTTTTGGGATGATCCTGAACATGCCCGCAAGCTGATGGCGGAGCGCCAGAAACTCGAAACGGGCATGCAAACGGTTGAGGAGCTTGAGCGTGAGGCGTCTGATGGGCTTGAGCTGTTAGAACTCGCTGAAGGCGACGAAGATATGTTGGCGGATGTTGCCGCCACGCTTCGCCGCGCCGCGGAAAAGGCAGAAAAGGCAGAGCTCGAAGCGCTCTTGTCCGGAGAAGTTGATGGCAATGATTGCTATTTGAATATCAATTCTGGTGCCGGCGGAACCGAGAGTCAGGACTGGGCATCGATGATCCGGCGCATGTATGTGCGTTGGGCGGAGGCCTCGGGCTACAAAGTCGAGGAGGTCGAAAGTCATGACGGCGATGAGGCCGGGATCAAGTCAGCGACGTTGATGGTCAAAGGTGAGAACGCTTATGGTTGGTTGAAATCTGAGCAAGGCGTCCATCGACTTGTACGGATTTCTCCGTTCGACAGTTCTGCGCGTCGCCATACTAGTTTTGCGTCGGTTGCTGTGTCTCCGGTGATTGATGATTCAATCGATGTCGAAATCGATCCTTCCGATGTGCGAACAGATACATATCGTGCGTCAGGGAAGGGCGGTCAGCACGTCAACAAGACAGACTCAGCGGTGCGTCTCACACACGAACCCACCGGAATTGCGGTCGCGTGTCAGTCTGGTCGTTCACAGCACCAGAACCGCGCCGCGGCCTGGGAAATGCTGCGCTCACGTTTGTACGAACTGGAGCTGCAAAAGCGTCAGCAGGCCGCTCAAGATAGCCATGACAATAAGACGGAGATTGGTTGGGGCCATCAAATCCGCTCCTACGTCTTGCAGCCCTATCAACTGGTCAAAGACTTGCGGACCCATCACGAGACATCGGATACAAGCGGTGTATTGGATGGGGATCTAACCCCGTTCTTAAGCGCCGCACTGTCGCACGCGCTTGGGGAAAACGACTCTGAAGCGGTCGAATAGAAAAAGCCGGCCTCAATAAGTAGACCGGCTCGTTCAAACTTATTTAAACCGCTTTACGCGTTTCCAGCCGTTCCGGTGGTTGGTGTCACCGGTGTGGAAGAGGCTCCAAAGCTTGTGGTCGCTTGTGGTTGCGGCGCCGCGACAGCAGGCTTCGGGGCGCTTTCCTTGAGTGGGTTTTCTTCTCGCTTAACCTGACCTTCAAAGCTGGCATCTGGTTGAATGATCAATGCTGCGTGGAAGATGTCGCCTTGAACAGAGGCACCGGTTTCTAGCTCGACCTTGCGAGCGCGGATCGAACCGATGATCTTTCCTTTCACGCGAAGCGTTTCTGCTTTGACTTCGCCGATGATCTCGCCGCTTGAGCCAATCGTGATATCACCAGCGGAAACGTCTCCTTCGACTTTGCCGTCGATTTGGAGCGCCCCTTTGGACTTAATCGAGCCTTTGATTTCAACGTCAGAACAAAGAATGGATGCGCCAACACGTGAAGCAGGTTTTGACGATGCGCCGCGAACAGCGTCTTGTGCTGGGGTGAAGCCGGGGGTGGTATCGCCTTTAGTCTTCGTGAACATGTTTTCCTGCCTTAATGAACTCTACTGGGTTGTACTGTTTGCCATGGAACAGCACTTCATAGTGAAGGTGTGGACCAGTGCTGCGCCCGGTTGAACCCATGGTTCCGAGCTTATCCCCAACCACAACTTCTTGTCCCTTCTTTGCCACTATACGATTAAGATGCGCATAACGCGAGACAAATCCTCCACCATGATCGACATCGACCACGCGGCCATAACCAGATTTACGTCCGGCATAGATAACAGTGCCTGGACCAGCCGCCACGATCGGCGCGTTCCAGCCGGCGCCCATATCGATCCCACCATGCCAACTTGGGCGCTTCCGGAATGGGTCGATCCGCATGCCAAACGGCGACGTGATCCGAGATGGAATACCAATTGGCGTCGCGAGTGGTAGGTTTTGGACCAGGTTCTCGAAGTATCGTGCTTCTTCCATGCGCGCCGCGACTTGGGCCACACGAACGGCAAACCGTTCTTCTTCAGGGGTCGAAAATTCGCCGGCCATCAGACTTGAGAAGCTGACTTCGGGCCCGCCCATATTTTCGCCGCTTGAGATCCGGCCTGCGCCGACCTTTGTCAGCTGTAAAATACCGCGCGCAGCTTCAGCGCGCTCAACGGCCATTTCTTCAATGCTGTCTAGGAATTCATCTTGCTCCGAACGGATCTTGCTTACGTCTCCGCGCAAGCCGACTTTCGGAAGCTTTGTTTCAACTTCTGCATAACGCTGCGATTGCCGAGCGTCTGCCTCGTCAATCGAGGCTGTCACCAGGAGGGATGCTGAGTTTCCCCTTAGCGCCGAAACCTCCAATTCACCACCGGTTTGTAGGGCTTCGAGCATGGTCGCCAGAGTTTCGTGCCGACGTTGGAACTCCAAGGTTGCATCCTGGAATGCTTCTGTGCGTTGTTCCAGTTGAGAGGTTGAAAGAGCTTCTTTCGCGCGCAGGTCTTGTACCCAACGCTCAAGGCGATTGACTTCACTCGCAGCGGAGCCAACCGCAACGGTTTTCTGGCCGAAGACGACCGTTGCAGATGCGAAGAGCGACCACCCAACGAGCGCAGCTGCAGCGCATGTCAAAATAATCTGTTGAAGCGGAGAAATCGTGAAATAGCGAACGGTTCCACCGCTACGGTGGTAAATCTGTCGTTCCGGGAATGCCCGGCGCACAAAGTCTGAGACTTTACCAGTCGATTTCATTCTACGCACCTATCCGCAGTTAAGACGCCAAGCAGGCGTGGGGGCACGACGTCTTGATTGGTGATGGGGTACAGTAACCTCATTGTGATCGAGACGAAAAGCCCCCTTTTGCGGTTTTCTGTCTGAAAAATAGTGTCCACGGGTAAAATTCGCCTTAAAGAGTTTTCATTTGACGAATTAGTCGGTCAAAATTGCCTGAGTCGCGTCAAGCACTGCTTGAGCATGACCCTTCACTTTCACTTTTCGCCATGTCTCAGCGATCGTGCCATCCGCGAGCACGATGAAGGTCGATCGTTCAATTCCCATATATTTCTTCCCGTACATATTCTTTTCAACCCAGACACCAAATTGCTCGCAGGCATCGTGGTTTTCGTCGCTGGCTAAGACGACTGTTAGCTCTTTTTTTGTCTTGAAATTTGCGTGACTTTTCAAGCTATCTTTCGAGACCCCGATAATTTGTACATCAAGTGCCTCAAATTCAGACTTTAACGCTGAGAAGTCGATCGATTCCGTGGTGCAGCCCGGTGTATTGTCGCGTGGGTAGAAATAGACCACGTGCGCAACCCCAGATGGTGCACCAAGATTGACGCTTTCTTCATCGCTCACTGGGATTGTCACGTCGGGTGCTTTGTCGCCTTTTTCTGGTCGGTTTGTCATGGCATGTCTTTCTTGTCTGGCGGGACGTGGCCCGGTTGATGTGCCGCGAGGCAGAGTGTTGATTACATGGAGCAGATGACTTGGTTCGCCAGACCACAAAAGTCATAATTTTAGAAACATTGGGCGTCTTCTCACTCGTTGTGATGGCGGCAATTGGGGTTTTGGCCTTCATGCTCGCGAGCGGTCCGGTCGAATTGGGCGTGTTTCGAGACGACGTTGAGCAGGCCATCACGCGCGCTCGTAACGGACGTCCGGTCACGGTCGATCGTCTCACGCTACAATGGTCTCCGTCTGAGCGGCGCGTCTTCGTCGTTGCAGATGGGCTATCGCTAAAAGACGACGCCGGACAGGAAGCAGGGTTCGCTCGCACGGCCGAACTGACCTTAGATGCGGGCGACATACTTCTCGGCCGGGTTGAGCTGCTGCAGGCCAATCTCAAAACGGGCTGGATCGAGGTGCGCAATACGGGGCCAAACGCGTGGACCTTGGCAGGCGACCCTTTGCCAGAAATTCGCACCGCCGCCTTACCGCAAACCCCTGAGGAATGGCTCGATCGTGCGAACGCTATTCTTGGCGACGTTCTCGTCGGCCTCGAAGTCCTCGACAATACGATTGAGCTCGAAGTGCTTGAGTTTACGGATGTCGATCTGAGGGTGGTCGATGCGGAGCAAAACCAGATCGGAACGATTGCCGGAGCATCCGCGCGGATGTCGCATCCGGAAGGCGACGTCTCGTTTCAGTTGACGGGAGACGGCCAAGGCGTCGGTCTACCTGAAATTTTCTCGATCTCGCTCGATACTTTTGGCGGCTATCAGTCGATGAAGGCCGTCTTCGATGTTGGGATTTTGCCGATTACAGATCTGGTGGGTCGGTTCGGCCTCACGGGGTTCGAAGATAGTGACCTGCGCCTGGGGACGTCCTTCAATGCTGACGTGTCTCGTGCGGCGGGGCTAGAGCAGGTCGGCCTGGTCGTGTCTCGAGAGTCCGGCGAGCTTCTGATCGATGTGGCGGACGAGACGATCCGTGATGTGACCGCGGCGCTCGCCTATCGTCCGGCTGAAGACAGCATCCAGATTGATGTTTTGGATGTCACCTCCGATCGATTGGAAGGGCGGTTCTCTGGCGCCCTGACCAATGTCTTGGCGCAAAACGCCCTTCGGCGCGTCGAACTTGAAGCTGAAACGCTGATGCTCGATCTCACCGACCGGTTCGAGGCGCCTTGGAACGTTGAAAATGTCGTTCTTGCGGCAGATGTGTCGGACGATTTCACCATTCTATCTATCGATGCCTTGGAAGCCGATATCGACACGGCGCGCTTGCAAGCGAGCGGTGAGATTGATTTCGTCGTCGATCACGAACCAGGCCAAATCCCGTTCACGATCGAAGCAACGGCTGAATTGGTCGGAGACATTAGCAAAGAGACCATTCTCGCCTATTGGCCCGTGCGCCTCGGACGCGGCGCGCGGAACTATGTGAGCCAGCGATTGGAAACCGGAAAGGCGACAGAGGCCACCGCGCTTGTCTCGATCAAGCCCGACAGTTTGGTCGACGGCTATTTGCGCGATGATGACTTGGCCGTAACCTTCGCCTTTCAAGAGGGTAGCGTTCGGTTTCTGTCAGATATGCCCCCAGTTGAAAATGCGGTTGGAACCGGGCGCGTGCGCGGCAACGGTTTGGACATTACTTTGATCAGTGGTACCTATGACGACTGGGCCATTCAATCCGGTGCTGTAAATTTTCCAACCTTCAACCCTCGGGGGGAGCCGTTTACAGTGACCGCCTACGGCAATGGTCCGGCTGTAAGTGTTCTGCGCCAACTTTCCGCTTCGAGACTGCGCCTTCAAGAACAAACAGGATTTGATCCAGAGCGTGTCAGCGGGGACGCGACGGCGTCTTTCAAACTCACCCGTCCAGCCCTGAGCAATGTGCCGCTTGAGGACCATGTCATGGAAGTGCGAGGTCAAATTCGCGACGGTGGCCTGCTCGGGGCGGTTGGACCGTTCGATTTGACGGACGGCAACGTCAATGTGGACGTAACTTTGGAACGAATGATCCTGACCGGCTTTGGAAACATGGGCACGTCGCCGGTTCAGTTCACTTGGCGCGATGCATTTGATGATGAAGGTCAACCCGCCGACCTGTCGGCGACAGCGGTTCTGACCTCTGACCTCTTGAACGTTTTTGGTCTGGTTGGACGAGCTTTCTTGAATGGCGAGGTTCCGGTTGAAATGCAGGGTAAGGTTGGCGCCGCCGGGCTGCAGACTGGGACCTTTGCTTTTGATCTGTCAGACGCGCGCGTGGATTTGACTGAAATCGATTGGGTGAAGCCGGCTGGGCAAACCGCGCGGGCGACCCTGAATTATTCGGGTGATCTGCGCGAGCAGGCTGCTGCCCTCAGATTTACAACGGAAGATGCCTCGCTGGACGGCGATCTGCGCTTACAGACGGATGGGCGATTGCAGTCGCTCGATTTGCGACGTTTCTTCATCGAAAACTCGATCGACGTCGCCGGTCGGATCGCGCGGACAGGATCGAACGGGTTCGATATTGAGCTCGATGGGCGTTATCTCGACATCTCGGGTCTCCTAACCGATCTCGGGTCGATTGAGGATATGGGCGATGGGGGTGAGGGGTTTGATCTGAGCTTTGCCGCCACCGTCGACCGTTTGCGTCTTCGCCGAAATCTGGACCTCGTAGGGTCATCGCTGCAGCTTGAGTTTTCGGAAGCTGGCGGATTTCAGTCCCTCAATGCGAGCGGGAATACGATTGCTGGGGCGACCTTTATCGCCAACCTGGAAAACGAAGGCGCAGACCAACCGCTCGCCCTCGAACTTAAGACCAGCGATGCCGGTTATCTTGCGAGCGCTTTCTTCGGTGTCGATTTTATCGAAGGGGGGATCCTTGATTTGAGGGGTGGCCTCGCAACGGCAAGTTCACCGGCGAGGCTGCGCGCTACAATTGAAGATACGCGCCTCACAAACGCGCCCTTCTTTACACAAATCCTGTCACTGGCGTCCTTGCGCGGTTTGACCGACACGCTTGCGGGCGACGGTGTTTTGTTTTCGAGGATTGAAGCGCCCATTACCATCGGCGGTGGTCGTTATGTCATTGATGGCGGACGTGCGAGTGGGCCAGCGCTGGGGCTGACGGTGAATGGCTGGATTGGCACGGACGGAGAAGGCATTGATTTGAATGGCGTGCTGGTCCCGAGCTTCGGCGTGAACTCCGTTCTCGGGGGCGTTCCGATCGTTGGCGATTTGATTGTCGGCCGCCAAGGCGAAGGGATCTTTTCGATCACCTATTCAGTCGCCGGAACGCTGGAGAAAGCACAGGTCGCGGTGAACCCGTTGTCCGCCGTCACGCCGGGGATCTTGCGCCGGATCTTTGAGAACCCTTCCGATACGACCATTCCGAACGCGCTGCCGGTCGACCCGAACTTGAAGCCACCCACCGAGAAATTGCCAGAACTGCCGGATGAGGAGATCTTGTCTCCCACACCGGGCAGCGATGGATAAAGTTAGACGGGTTTGACCAGCCCGATCCGCTTCTTACCGACTTGAACTTTAAACGCTTCGACATCGGCGAGTACCTCATCCCAAGCATGGGGTTGATCTTCGCCAATCTTCACATCGTTCACACGAACAGCGCCTTCATTCATTTTGCGACGCGCCTCCCCGTTCGAACTGACCAGTTCGGCTGCGCGAAGCAAGGCGGTCGTAGTCGGTCCGTCAGCAAAATCTGCCCTGACGATTTCGAACGTTGGCAGGTCAGCTGAAACGCCACCGCCAGTAAAGGCTTTGCTGGCCGCTGCTTCCGCCTCTTTCGCGGCTGTTTCGCCGTGCAGCATGATCGTGGCCGCATTGGCGAGCGCGATCTTGGCTTGGTTGATCTCTGCCCCTTCAAGCGCTTCGAGGGCGGCGATCTCTTCCATCGGCAGATCTGTGAACAGTTTCAGGAACCGGCCGACATCGGCGTCTTCTGTGTTACGCCAGAATTGCCAATATTCATAAGGGCTGCGTTTGTCCGCGTTGAGCCAAACGGCGCCATCCACGGTCTTGCCCATCTTTGCACCGGACGCAGTGGTCAGCAGCGGACTGGTCAAGCCGAAGCCTTGATTGCCGTCGGCTTTATGGATCAGATCGACACCGCCGAGTATGTTACCCCATTGGTCCGACCCGCCCATTTGCAGGAAGCAATTATGCCGACGCGATAGTTCTAAAAAGTCATAGGACTGCAGCAGCAAGTAATTGAACTCAAGGAACGTGTAGGGCTGCTCATTGGTCAGCCGCCGGGCGACGGTTTCTTGTTTCACCATCGTATTGATGGTGAAGTATTTCCCGATATCGCGCAGGAATTCGATATAGCCCAGTTTGTCGAGCCAGTCGGCATTGTTGACCATGATTGCATCGGTCGGCCCATCGCCAAAAGTGAGATAATTGGCATAGGCCTTTTTTACCCCTTCGGCGTTCTTGGCGATTTGGTCTTCGGACAGGATCGGCCGTGATTTTTCTTTATCGGTCGGGTCGCCAATCTTCGACGTGCCGCCACCGATCAAGACGATGGGCTTGCCGCCCGCTTGCTGCAAGCGACGCAGCATCATGATGCCGACCAAATGTCCGACATGAGCGCTGTCCGCGGTGGGATCGATGCCAATATAAGCGACGGGCACACCGTTCGAGCAATAGGCGTCGAGTTCTGCTGTGTGGGTGGCTTGCTTAATGTAGCCGCGTTCCTCTAGCGTACGCAGAAAGTTGGATTTGTAGTCGCTCATCACATTCATCCTTGGTGAAGCGGCGCGGTTAGCATGGGATGGCAGGGGTTTGAACAGTCCCACAGAAAAATTTGAGCCAATTTGGGTCGCAGGCTTCATGTCTGGCACATCCATCGACGCGGTAGATGGAGCGATTATACGCACGGATGGCGAGCAGGTGCTCGAGTTCGGGCCAACGATCGAGCGAAAATACACGTCACAAGAACGCGATGTCCTGCAAATCGCGACGCAAGCCGCCCGTGATTGGAATTGGGCGGGTCCGCAGCCCGAAGCGGCTTTTCAAGCGGCGCGTGAGATCGTGGTCTCGACCCATGCCGCGGCGTGGCAAATCTTGAGCGAGAAAGCAAAAGACTTAGACGTCGCGCTTGTCGGGGTTCACGGGCAGACCGTCTTGCATCGTCCTCCAACGGAGGCTCGTGGTGGAGCGACTCTTCAACTGATCGATGCGCTAGCGCTTCAAGCCAAGCTCGAGGTCTCGCTCGCTTATGATTTTCGGAGCGCGGATGTCGCCGCGGGTGGGCAGGGCGCACCGCTGGCGCCGGTTTATCACCGGGCGCTATTGCAGCGAGAGGGGCGTGCAGCTGGGGCCGTACTCAATCTCGGCGGCGTCGCGAACATCACGACCTGCACATCGACGGGTGAAATGCTGGCCTTTGACACGGGACCCGCCAATGGACCCATCGATGAATGGGTAGAGGGCCATGATGCGGGGACGCATGATGAAGGCGGGAGATTGGCCGCGCGCGGACGCGTGCATGAGGGGTTGCTGGTTCAATTGCTAGAGCATCCTTGGTTCCAGATGCCGCCGCCAAAATCGCTCGACCGATATGATTTCAATGCGAGCATGGCGCGTGGCTTGTCTTTAGAGGATGGCGCCGCAACCCTGACCGCGTTTACGGCGCATGCAGTATCAACAGCGCTCAGTCAGCTCTCGGAGTCGCCAGAACGTCTGATCGCCTGCGGGGGCGGGCGTCATAATCCCACCCTCATGAAAATGCTCAGTGAGGCTGTGCCCTGCCAGGTGCTGACCGCAGAACAGGTTGGGTGGCGCGGGTGATTCAATCGAAGCGGAAGCCTTCGCCTTTCTTGCGGCGCGAACTCTAAGAGGGCTGCCTATCTCTTGGCCCAAAACAACAGGGGCGCCCAAACCGATGACCGGTGGACGCCTCCTGACATAAAGTTTGGACGGATTTAGCCTTGCGGGGTGTTGTCTTCTGGCTTGAGCGGCAACGCCCGTGGAATGGGCGGTTTGCGGCTACCGGCTTTAGCGGCGGCAGCTTCAGCCTCGCGGCGCAGTTTTTCTTCGTCCTCGATGAGCCGGCGATCGACATAAGCTGAACAAATATCGATCAGCTCGTCATGCTTGTCTTGGAAGAAGTGATTGGCGCCCGGAATGCTCTCACGCTCGATGCTTTCACCTTTTTGGATCCGCACTTTGGTGAGGGCGCGTTCAACATCAGATGGTTTTGAAATCGAGTCGCTTTCGCCCGAAATAATCAAGCCAGAGGCCGGGCAAGGGGCCAGGAAACTCAGATCATAGTGATTGGCTGGCGGTGCGATTGCGAGGAAGCCATCAATCTCTGGGCGGCGCATCAAGAGCTGCAGCGTAATCCAGGCCCCGAAGGAATAGCCAGCGCACCAGACATAACGTGGGCTTTCGGTCAGGTTTTCCATGTAATCGAGCACGAAGGCGGCATCTTCCAGCTCACCAACACCCTGATCGTAAACGCCCTGAGAGCGGCCAACACCTCGCGTGTTGAAACGAAGGACCCCAAAGCCTTTTTGTTCAAACATTTGATAGAGCCGGATCGTGATCGGATCCTGCATCGTGCCTCCAGCGCGCGGATGCGGGTGGAGGATCAGGGCGATCGAGGCGCCATCATAAGGGGGGGGAGTATAACGGGCTTCGATCCGGCCTTGTGGGCCTTGAATGAGCATTTCTGCCATGGCGTTCTGTCTCGCGATTCAGCGCTAAATCTAGGTTGAGCGCGGGCTATAGCGAATCCGCGAGGCGAAATGCAAATTTTTCTTCAGTCTGTAGAGTGAAGGCCGGCTTAAGTGTTCTGCAGTTTGTAGAACTCGCGGCGCAATTCCATCTCTTCGTCGGTCACGATGGTTTCAACCGCTTCGAGCCGAGATTTCAAAGCATTGATCTGCTCTTGAGAGGCTTCTAACTCTTGCTTGAGCCTAGAGATTTCTTCGTTCTTTCGCGACGCGCGTGTGCGATGTGTTCGGTGAGCGCAGCCCCATGCACCGCGCCTGCCAGCCATGGAGAAAAACAAGAACGGGATGATCATCCATAACATCCAAGAATAATCGCCCATCTGTTTTCTCCTTTTTGCTTTGTATCGAATATCGATAAATGTGCGAAAAAGTCAAGGTTTTGGATCGGGATTTTTGTATACCGCGCATGGTTGATCCTTCGGTTTGCATCTATATCACGCCGCGATGATCTATGCTGATTACAATGCCACCGCCCCCGTGCGTCCTGAGGCCAAAGCGGCGATGATGGCGGCGCTAGATGTGGGCGCCAATCCGTCCAGCGTGCATGGGCCTGGGCGGGCCGCGCGCAAGCTTTTGGAGCAGGCGCGCAGCCAAGTCGCGCTCGCCATTGGCGCGCGGGCCCAAGACGTGATCTTTACCAGCGGTGGCACGGAAGCCAACGCCCTCGCTCTAAACGGTATCGTCGCGCAGCTTGATGCTAAGTGCACGCTCTTGGTTTCCGCGATCGAGCATGAGGCCGTGGCCAAAAATGCGGGTTACGCCGGTGTTCCGGTTGAGACCGCTTATGTGACGTCCGATGGTGTACTTGATCTCGACTGGCTGCGGGATCGGCTTAGCAAATGGGACACGGCGCGAGATGGCACGCCCGTTTTGGCGCTAATGCTTGCCAACAATGAAACGGGGGTCATCCAGCCCGTGGCGGACGCTGCTGCGATGGTTCGCGAGTCAGGCGGCCTAACCCATTGCGACGCCGTGCAAGGTCTCGGCAAAGTCATGGTCAATGTCGGCTTGTTGGGCGTCGATTACCTCGCGCTTTCTGCCCATAAGGTCGGTGGCCCGCAAGGCGTGGGCGCGCTCTGGGTACGGTCCGGCGCACCGCTCAAACCGGTTTTATTTGGCGGGGGTCAGGAACGGTCACTGCGTTCCGGCACAGAGAACCTATCCGGCATAGCTGGGTTTGGTGCGGCGACTGAAGCCGCCATTCGCGATATGCCGAAACTGCAAGCGCTTGCTGCGCACCGGGATGCGATGGAAGTTAGGTTGGTCGCGGAGGCGGAGGTTACGGTATTCGGCAATGGTGCGGAGCGATTGGCCCAGACGTCGAATTTCGCCATTCCCGGCTTTAGGGCCGAGACGCAGGTTATGGCCATGGATCTCGGCGGGGTGGCGGTCTCGTCAGGCTCAGCGTGTTCCAGCGGAAAGGTCAAACGCTCGCTCGTCCTCGGGGCGATGGGCGCTTCCGACGAGCTCGCCGAAAGCGCCATTCGCGTCAGCTTTGGGTGGGAGTCTCAGCCGAGCGACTTTGAGGCAACCGCTGAGGCCTGGCTTCAGGCGGCGCACCGAACGGTTTTGAAATCGGCCTGATCTAACTCCGGTCCGATCGGCGCTAGCGCGATTTCGCTTTGAGAGTGCCGCAGTCGTATTTAAGCACGGCTTTTTTTTGCCCATCCTTAAAATTCTGCGGTGTGATTTGACCCTTTTTGTTGCCCGTGCAGCCAGACGAGGTTTTGAATTTGAACGTATATTTGCATTTGGTGTCGACGTAGATTTTGAAGTTCTCGCCGTAGGGGGCCAAATTCCGTGTGTATTTGTGTTCGTCTTTGGCGCAGCTGCCATCCGTTGGCTGTTGAATGAGCGTCACAGAGGTCACGGTTGTGGATGAGTCATTCAAAATTTCGAGCTTTTTGCAGCCGTCTGTGCCGGCATTACAATAGCCTTGGTCGGCATGAGCGGTTCCGATTGCAGCGAAGGCTATTAGCGAGAGAGCGAGTATTTTGTTGAGCATGTGTTCACCTCAAAGTGACGGGAGATTACTCTCAATCTTTGAGAAAGACCGAAGACTCTGCCACTGTCAGGTGTGACAGCGCGCCCAATGTCGCCTGATCACGTAACAGCGGTTCTCAATATTTCGAAACAGCGGTTCTCAAATTGTTGCATTTTCCTTTGATCTTTGCGTTGTTTCGACCTTCCTCGAACTTTGTTGGCGTAAAGTACGCCTTTTTGTCGCCTTTGCAGTCTGAGCCCGCATTGAATTCGATCGTGTACTTGCAATTAGGGTTTACCCCGACCTCAAGCATATCTAGCCATTTCAATTTTTTGTTGATCTTCCTTTTGTCTTTGGTGCAGGCCCCATCCGTGGGTTGCTGAATAACGGTGACACTGTTCATATTCTCTTGCGACTCGTTCCAAATAAACGATGGAATGCATGGCGTTTGGCGTGTGCAAAACATCTCATCAGGATCGGCGGATACCGTCCCGGCCAAAGCTAAGGAAATAAGCGACAAGGGGACAGCTCTCTTGAGCATGGGGTGACCTTTCAGAGTTTGGGAGTCCCAAGAAGTCTAATCTTCATGAGGCCCTGCGAAACTGTCAGGAGTGACAGCGCCCGATCAGTTTCGGGGTATTCAGTCTGAAGCCTGAGCTTGTTTCAGAACCTTGGTTTGCAAATTGTAGCAGTCGCTTTTGAGGATGACCGTATCCATGCCTTTAGAGAACTTGTTTGGGGTCATGTAAGCGGTGCTATCGCCGCTGCAGGGGGACTCCGTCTTGAAACGGATTTTATAGGTACAGGTCGACGTCATAGAGACCCAGAATTTGTCGTTTCGGTCTAAGTTGTCTTTGAATTTGCGCTCGTCCCTGGCGCAGGTATCGTTTGATTTTTGTTGGGTGACGATGACTGTTTTAACCAGCGCAGACGACTTGTTTTGTATTTTGATTTCGCGGCAATTTTCGCCCGAATCTGTTTCCGCCGAGCAATAAGTGGGGCTCTCAGCGGCGGTCTCAGTCCCAGCCACGGTTAGGAGGAACAACGATAGAGGCAAAATGTTCTGGAGCATGGAAACCTCTGTGGATCGGACTATTCGACCCGTGTTTTCAAATCGCTGCACTCGCCTTCGAGCAAAGCTTCCGACGCGCCCTTGCTGAACTTATTCGGCGTGAAGAAGGCGGTCTTATCCCCGGTGCATTGTGATACGGTTTTGAACTTTATTTTGTATTTGCAGGCCTTGTTCACGCGCACCTGAAACTCTACGGATCGCGCCATTTGTTGGTTCACAGTCCGGTCGTCTTTGGCGCAGGCTCCATCCGTCGGTTGCTGGATGATATTGACCTTGTTCACAAGCGCGCCTGACCAATTGGAGATGTTTACGATTCTGCAATCAGCGCCGGATGACGGGCAATAGTCCTGGACCTGCGCGCCAGCGGATCCGATCAACGCGATAGAGATAAGGGAGAGCGGGACGAGTTTCTGAAGCATCGATTAAGCCTTTCTGGGGCGAACTGATATGGATGAGTTTCGGGAAAGATCGCCCACGCCTCCACTGTCAGGTGCGACAGGCGCTTGGTGTGAGCGGGAGCGGGTTTTCGTTCCTCAGCGGGCTCACACACTGCGTTTATACGTCCGAACGTTCAGAGTTCCGCACGCCCCTTCGAGAGAAACCGTGTTCTTTCCATTCGACATATTGGCTGGGGTGAGCTTGCCCTTTTTCTCGCCCGTGCAGCCGGACGTTGTCTTGAACTTGATGTGGTAGCTACATTTCGGGTCGACCCTGATGCTATAGGATTGTTGGACAGGTAAGTTCTTCGCGATGTTGCTTTTATCTTTCTGGCAAACCCCCGCCGCCGCGTGTTGCGTGACGGTCACGGATTTCACCACAACGGTCGCGAGATTGCGGAGATTGATCCGCTTGCAAGCACTGTCTTCTTGGCAAAAGTCGGCTTTGATTTCCGCGGTCGCCGTCCCTGCAAACGCAATCGACGCGAGCGAAACGAAAAGAGCTCTTATGAGCATGAGGTGACCTTTCTCATCAGCGCTAGGGATCGTTTTGATGAAAGGCCGTCATCGCGACCACTGTCAGGTGTGACTTCGATCAGCGCTCTAATATTTGTAGTATCCAACTTTCGTCTTCAGTTGGGAGCATTTGCCCGCCAAGAAGATTGTATTCTTATTTTCTGCGAATTTGCTGGCCGTCATGTACGCGGTCGAATCGCCTGAACAGGCCGATTTTGTTTTGAAGCGAACCTTGTACTTGCAGACGGGACTCACCGTTATTCGTAAGATCTCCTGGTCGGGTATGTTCTGAGTGATCGTCCTTTCGTCTTTTGCGCAGCCCGCTTCATTCGGTTGCTGGATGACGTTCACCGCTTTCGCGGATACGCCTGATACGTTGAAAAGTTTTAGCGTTCTGCATGTTTCGCTTTCGGGCTTGGTTGCGGCAGGACAAAAATTGGTGTCGGCATCGGTCTTAACTTCCGCAGCAGCGATACCGACCCAGGCAATGCCAAGGGCCAACGATGAGAGCGTTTTGAGAATCATGTCGAGGCCTTTCAAACCGTGATGCTTGACACCAAGCTCTCTGAGAACCGATCCTGGGGCCACTGTCAGGTGTGACAGCGCAGGCTACTTTCGCCGGTCAAAAAAGGGTTGAGCTTGTCGTGAGAAACGCGCTTATTGCGGGTGAAGGATTTGGGAGGATCTGATGAAAACACGTGCCGCCGTGGCGTTTGAAGCCAAGAAACCTTTGGAGATTGTTGAGCTTGACCTCGATGGTCCGAAAGACGGCGAAGTTCTGGTTGAGCTCATGGCGACCGGCATTTGCCATACCGACGCATACACGCTGGACGGCTTCGACAGTGAGGGCCTTTTCCCGAGCGTCCTCGGCCATGAAGGGGCGGGGATCGTCCGCGAGGTCGGCAAAGGCGTGACCAGCGTCGAGGTCGGTGACCATGTCATCCCACTCTACACGCCAGAATGTCGGCAGTGCAAAAGCTGTGCGTCCGGCAAAACCAATCTTTGCACCGCCATTCGTGGTACGCAGGGCAAGGGTGTCATGCCGGATGGTACGTCGCGCTTCTCTTATAAAGGCGAGACGATCTACCATTATATGGGCTGTTCGACGTTCTCGAATTTTACCGTCCTGCCTGAAATTGCGGTGGCCAAGATCCGTAAGGACGCGCCCTTCGACAAAGCCTGTTATGTTGGCTGCGGCGTGACGACCGGGGTCGGCGCGGTGACTAATACGGCCAAGGTGCAAGCTGGTGATAATGTCGTCGTCTTTGGCCTTGGCGGGATTGGCCTCAATGTTATTCAAGGCGCGAAGATGGTTGGCGCGGACAAGATTGTCGGCGTCGATATCAACCCCGACAAACAGGCTTGGGGCGAGAAATTCGGCATGACCCATTTCGTCAATCCAAGAGACGTCAAAGGCTCGCTGGTTGAACATTTGGTGGCGCTGACCGATGGTGGAGCCGACTATTCATTCGATTGCACAGGCAATACAGAAGTGATGCGCGATGCACTGGAATGCTGTCACCGCGGCTGGGGCGAGAGCATTATTATTGGCGTTGCCGAAGCGGGCAAAGAAATCTCAACGCGGCCCTTTCAACTGGTCACCGGCCGAGTCTGGAAAGGCACCGCGTTTGGCGGCGCGAAAGGCCGAACCGATGTGCCGAAAATTGTCGATTGGTACATGAACGAGAAGATCCAGATCGACCCGATGATCACGCATGTCTTGTCATTGGAGGAGATCAATAAAGGCTTCGACCTGATGCATGAAGGCAAGAGCATCCGGTCTGTCGTGGTGTTTTGACGCCGGATCGCCAATTCGCTGATCCGCGCCTCGCCGAGCTGTACGATCTTGGTAACGCCGGATCTGAAGATCGCGACTTTTATCTGAGCCTTGCGGACGGAATATCGCTCGACATTCTCGACCTTGGATGCGGGACCGGCCTGCTGGCGATGAGATTTGCCGCGCGAGGACATCGCGTTGTCGGCATGGATCCGGCGGCCGCAATGCTGGAAGTTGCAAAGCGCGCGGACACGGAGGCACGCGTGAGGTGGGTGCAAGATCGCGCTGAGTCTTTCACGCTCGATCGCCACTTTGACCTTATCATTATGACGGGTCATGCTTTTCAGGTCCTGCTCGAGGATGATCAAGTCGACCGTGCCCTCAAGAATATGGCTCACCATCTTAAGCCAGATGGAGTGATCGTTTTTGAGTCTCGTAATCCTAACCAAAATTGGGATGAGATCTGGGGGCGCGAATATCAAATGCAGACCAGACAAGGTCCCGTGCGCGCGGTCCGACGCATGACCGATTCATCGGCGTCGCCCGAGTTTTTGAGTTTTGCGTGGGACTATCATTTTTCGACGGACACGCTGACGTCCGACAGTACGCTCAGATTTCTATCTTCGAGCGAGATCACGGATTTCGCTAACCGAGCTGGTTTGGCGCTCGATGCGCTTTACGGTGATTGGGATGCGAGCTCATTCGATCCGGAAGAATCTCGCGAAATGATCTTTAAATTTAAGCGTATCGATGCTCAGTAGAGCTTAAAAAAGGAAGCTCAAATGTACTCACACATGATGGTCGGTTCGGACGATATCGATAAATCCAAGGCGTTTTATGACGCAACGTTTAAAGCGATTGGCGGCAATGAAGGCATTGTCGATCCGAAAGGGCGGCTGGTTTATCTCCACAATGGGGGGGTGTTTCTTGTGACCAAGCCGATTGATGGTGAGGCCTGCACCCACGGCAATGGCATGACGATCGGTTTTGCCATGGACAGTCCGGAGCAGGCTGATGCCTGGCATGCCGCCGGGGCTGCGGCTGGGGGCAAGCCGATTGAGGACCCTCCGGGCTGGCGCGAAGGCGGTGGTCAGCGGCTCTATCTTGCCTACTTGCGCGACCCGGATGGCAATAAGCTCTGCGCCCTGCATCGCGGATAGGCACTGCAAACCTTCAAAAACCAGATTCAGCGTGTGTGCGTATATAGGGTATGACGATGGAGACCCTGCCATGCGATTTGCTTTGCTTGCGGCTGCCCTTTTGGCGGCGATCCCGATGACCGCGAACGCGACTGAAGAGCCGGCGCACGAGACACTTATTAAAGACGGAAACTATGAAATCCGTCAGTATGAGCCGACCATTGTCGCCGAGGTTGAGATTGCGGGTGATATGCGCCGGGCGGGCAATTCCGGCTTTCGACCGCTCGCAGACTATATTTTCGGGAACAATACGGCGCGATCCGAAATCGCGATGACGGCGCCGGTGACCCGCGTGAAGTCTGAGAAAATCGCAATGACCGCGCCGGTTACGCGCACCATGGACGACGACACTTGGACCGTCGCGTTTGTGATGCCGAGCGCATGGACTATGGAAACCCTACCGGTCCCAAACAACCCGGACGTAACGCTTCGCGAAGTGCCAGGTGAGTTGATGGCGACCGTCAAGTTCGCCGGGGTTGGTCGCGAGCGCATGTTTTCTCAAAAAGAAGTCGCGCTTCAGGACTGGCTCGTAGAGCAAGGCTATGAAGCGGTCGGTGCGCCCCGCTATGCAGGCTATGATGCCCCCTGGGTGCCGGGTCCATTCCGCCGAAATGAAGTGATGATCCCCGTCGCGCCGAAAGGCGCTTCGAGCTAGCCGCGACAATCGTACCTTCTTGTGTCGATTAGGGGTGAAAAATCACCTCAACTGCTCCATATTATGCCCAAGCATTTAGGAGCACATCATGGATTGCTGCGGCGGCATTGATGAACACGAAGACGATTGCGCAGAAGTCAAAGTCAAAGACAGCATTGACGAAGGCACCGTTGCGGCTGCCAAAGCGCTGGAATCTGAGAACTATTCTGCGGGTTTTTCGACTGAGATTGAGACCGAGTATGCGCCTAAGGGGTTAAACCCGGATATTGTGAAATTTATTTCCGACAAAAAGGGCGAGCCGGAATGGCTGCTCGAGTGGCGGATGAAAGCCTATGAGCGCTGGCTGACCATGGAAGAACCCGACTGGGCCATGGTGAATTATGAACCGATAGATTACCAAGACATCTATTATTACGCCGCGCCCAAAGCTGGCGCAAAATATGAGTCCATTGATGATGTCCCAAAGGAGATCCTCGAGACTTATGAAAAGCTCGGCATCCCATTGCGCGAGGCGGAGGTTCTGCTCGGCGTCGAAGGGGCTGCCGAAACCGCGATTGAAGCACGCACCGAAGGCGATCGCCCGAAGGTCGCTGTCGATGCGGTGTTCGACTCCGTCTCCGTCGCTACGACCTTTCGCGAAGAACTGAAAAAAGCCGGCGTGATCTTCATGTCGATTTCGGAAGCCGTGCATGAACATCCGGAATTGGTTAAAAAATATCTTGGCACCGTCGTGCCGCAATCGGACAATTATTTCGCGACGCTGAACAGCGCCGTCTTTTCAGATGGCACCTTTGTCTATGTCCCGCCGGGTGTGCGCTGCCCGATGGAGCTCAGCACCTATTTCCGGATGAATGCGGAGAATACAGGCCAGTTCGAACGCACGCTGATTGTCGCGGACAAAGGCGCTTATGTCTCTTATCTCGAAGGCTGTACGGCCCCCATGCGCGATGAAAACCAACTCCATGCTGCTGTGGTTGAACTGGTTGCGCTCGAAGACGCTGAAATCAAATATTCAACCGTGCAGAATTGGTGGCCCGGGGATGAGAATGGCAAAGGCGGGATCTATAATTTCGTGACCAAGCGCGGCGATTGCCGCGGTGCGCGTTCGAAGATCAGCTGGACGCAGGTTGAAACCGGGTCCGCCGTGACGTGGAAATATCCAAGCTGCGTGCTGAAAGGCGATGACAGTGTGGGCGAGTTCTATTCGATTGCTGTGACCAATGGTCGGCAAATGGCTGATACCGGCACGAAGATGATCCACCTTGGCAAACGCACCCGGTCTCGGATTATTTCCAAGGGGATCAGCGCCGGGAAATCCGATAACACTTATCGGGGGCTCGTCTCGGTCCACAAAAAAGCCGAGCAAGCGCGGAACTTCACACAATGCGATAGTCTGCTGATCGGCGATCGCTGCGGCGCGCACACGGTGCCTTATGTTGAGAACCGCCGCGCCGATGCGCAATTGGAGCATGAAGCGACAACGACCAAGCTGTCTGACGACCAAATGTTCTATGTTCGCCAGCGCGGCGTCGGCGAGGAAGAGGCCGTTGCCTTGCTCGTCAATGGGTTCGTGCGCGAGGTGTTGCAGGAATTGCCGATGGAGTTCGCGGTCGAAGCGCAAAGCCTTTTAAAAGTCAGCCTTGAGGGCAGTGTCGGTTAGCGTTTAGAGCGGACAGATTTTTCAAACGCTCTCAATTCCTCGACCAAGCGTTTCAACTTAGGTGGAACCGGTTCGCGCAGCACGCGCTCATAATCTAGGCGCGAGGCTTTTCGGGAACCGTCATCTTGCTCTGCGAGTGGCTTTTCAGGCTTTCGAGGCGGCATATTAGGTCTTTTGGTCAGCTCTGACGTACCTATAATGCTGACCGATATGACAGGCGAGGCAACTCACATCACGTTGTTGTGAAAGCGCTTTTTGAAGAGGTTGGTCGATATCACTTGGCCGCACCTGGCGTATAAACGTGTTTCATGGGCCGGGTTAGGGCTGAATTGAAACGGCTTTCGTGTTGATCTTCAAAATCTCCAAAAGCTTATCCGGTGAGGCATAAGGCACAAATAGGTCACCCGAGCTCGCGAATTCGATCGGCAATCCAAGCCGTTTGGCTTCGGCGATAATGGAGCGCTTCCATTTCTCCGTTGTTTCAACGCCGGAAAGAATTACGGACTTATCGGGATTAAGGCTATTTGGATTCCAATCCGTATCGACGACCAAGGCGGTTTTGAGTTCATAGAAAAACACTTCCGGCGCCGTATATTGCAAATAGGTCCCTGCTTTGCGGAAATCGCCCTTGTTAGCCTCAATATAGGCCTGATCGCCGAGGCTTTTCTGGGCAAACTGTTTGTAGAACCAAAGGGCATCGCGTCTCAAGACGGCCCGCAAACCGCGAACGGCGATCTTTAGCCCACTTTTTGATAGGACTGTTTGTCGGATCATCCGTTTTAGCCAAGCTGGGCGAATGACATCCCATATGCCTGGATGGAATAATGGGTTCGCATAAATCGTAAATTGCACTTCGGGACAAAGCTGGCTGAGGCGCTGACAAATCGAATTTGACGTCCCGAGGCCCATCAACACAACATTCTTTAAGCCCAGGTTCTGGAACGTCATTGCCAAGAGCGCGGCTTCGGCGGCGACGGGAGCAAGCTTGGTCACTTCGGGCTTGCTCATTAAGGCATTCGGCAATGCTGGCGTGAGCCCGAACCCGGGACGGCGGAAAAAGATCACTTGATATCCAGCGGCCCACATTTTCTCACAAAACGCGGTTGACGGTGGCATGGGCAAGTCGATTGAATTGACAATCACAAGGGGCCGCCGGTCTGACAGCGTCTCTTTGAAAATCATAATTTCGAGTTGGATCGAGGTATTGCCAACGGCCAAGCGCCGCATCCGCCGACGGTTGTCTGCGGGTTCTTCCCCAATCGGATCGGACTCAAATTTTACCACCCCGGTCATGAGACGAGACGTTAAGCTGTGAAACTGAAATTGTCCATTTCGATGCCAAAAGGTGTGCGGTCGGCATAGCATTTGCTCTAAGCCAAGACATGTATTCGCCTAAGACACGAAAATTAACGAAACTGTCCCGTTTTTGGCTCGCGGCCGTGATCATAATGGTGATCATGCTCTCTGCATGTGCAAGCACACCGACGACAAGAACTTATATTCTACCGGATCAGCCGGCGGCGCCAAATGTGCAGGTGGAAGACATTAATGATGCGCTCGCCCGGTTCATGAGCGTTGAAGGCGATCATCTAATATTGTTGCCTAATCGTCTGGATAAGTCTGGCTTGGACTATTCGATGGAAAGCCTGCATCTCATCGATCGCTGGCTCGCGGATGTGCACACGATTAATCGCTTGCAAGGCGAGACCGGTCGCGCCGGTGAGACGCTCATGTTCGATGGTCGCGGAGATAACTCTGTGGTGTTCGCTGGACTTTATATGGGCCAAGTCATTCGCGCGCATTCTGAGCTGCCCTGGGCGTGGGAGCGATTTGACACGTTTCTGACCGCCAACCCGGTCTTTGCCGAGCATTACGGGCGTGATCCTGGACTAGATACATTCGTACTCGTCGGGCCTCAGGGGGCTGCGACGCCGATCAATACAGCCCTGAAACGTGTGCTCTATGGCAAAGAGGAGAGCGTCTTTTTCATCGCGCAGCTGCTGATGAGCGAAGTTGATCTCGACAAAGCCATGAGCGGCCAAGACTTGCTCGGCATGGATCGACGTGACTGGGCCGGCTGATCCCTGAGCTAGTCTTTCACGGATCGACTGAATGTGAACGCAAATGCCAATGACAAAATCAGCGGCACCCATATTGGAAGCTCGCCAAGGCCGGGCGTGTTTAGGGCTTCGGCCAGGTGATCATCTACACACCACCATAGCAAAAACAGCCACATGGTAAAATTTCCTTTCAAGGTTCTTATTGATAAACAATAAGAACTGGAGGGGGCTTTTTCAAGGTTTGGGTGATTTTGCGCGCGAACTTAATTTCGTCGCTCAAATTGCGCGCCCTTGCGGCATTTCACCCTTTGAAAATCGGCTCTGACCCTCTACATGCGCCCCATGTTGAATTTGCATAATCTCACCGCCACTGTCGGCGAGGATGACGAGACAAAGACCATTATCAATGGCTTGTCTCTGGAGGTGCCTGCGGGCGAGGTTCACGCGATTATGGGGCCGAATGGAGCGGGCAAGTCGACGCTCTCCTACGTCCTCACCGGACGAGACGGATACGAGGTCACTGGCGGCCAAGCAACGCTTGAAGGAGAAGACCTCCTCGACATGGATCCAGAAGAGCGTGCCGCGAAAGGTTTGTTCTTGTCGTTTCAATATCCCGTGGAAATCCCAGGGGTTCCGGTGATGACCTTTGTGCGCACGGCAATGAATGCCCAACGTAAGCTGCGTGGTGAGGACGAAATTTCCGCTCCGGACTTCATCAAGAAATCACGCGAAATTGGTGGACAGTTGAACATCACAACAGAGATGCTGAAGCGCCCATTGAACGTTGGCTTCTCTGGCGGCGAGAAGAAGCGTCTTGAAATCTTCCAAATGATGATGCTCGAGCCAAGATTTGCGATCTTGGATGAGACAGATTCAGGGCTCGATATTGATGCTTTGCGGACTGTGGCCGATGGCGTGAACGCTCTGCGCAGCCCGGATCGTGGCATGTTGGTGATTACCCACTATCAACGCCTGCTCGATCATATCAAACCCGACAAAGTTCATGTTCTGGCAAATGGCAAAATCATCAAAACAGGTGGTCCAGACCTTGCGCTTCGCTTGGAAGAAGAGGGTTATGACGGCGTGCTTGGAGAGGCGGCATAGTGGCGCTCTCGATTGATGCTCTCAAAAAGAAGTTCAGAAACCCAGACGCCGCTGAACTCGAACTGATTACCCGATATGCGATGCTTCCAGAGAGTACGCGCCGCGAACGGGCGTTTGAGGCATTTGCTGAAACAGGACTTCCACATCGTCGGATGGAAGCCTGGAAGTGGACGGATTTCAAAGCGGCGTTGAAGCAAGTAGAAGCCTCGACGCACCATGCTGTGGGGACACCGCTTCCAGCCTTGGACCATCCGGTGATCGAGTTTGCGCCCAATGGTGTCACGCTGCCCGAGGTTTTGCCTTACGGCGTAAAGCTGCACCAGCGTCATGATCCACAGGCTCTCGGAGATGCGGAGGAAGTCCCGCTCGGTGCGATGACGGCAGCATTGGCCGGACGCATCGGTGGGTTGGATACGCTGATCGTCGAAGTCACGGAGCCAACCGATATACCACTTCACATCGTTACGCGCGGTGATCGAGATGAAACCAACTTTGCGCGTGTTGCGGTCATTGTTCGTCCCGGCGCAACGCTTGAACTGATCGAAAGTCATCTTGGTGGCGTCGGGTTTTCATCCTTCCTGATCGAAATTGGAATGCAAGACGGCGGAACCCTGCGCCGGACGGTTCTTCAGCGTGGCAGCGCCGATGAAGCGCAAGCCATCACGGCAGTCATTCATCTCGGCGATAAGTCCGAATACACCCAATCCGCGCTCGCGTTCGGAGCCAAAGTGGCACGGCTCGAAACGCGCCTCACACATCAGGAGAGCGGGTCGCACGCCACTTTGAATGGTGCCTATCTCTGTGCAGACGGATTCCATGCTGACTTTACCAGCCATGTGCGTCATGGCGCGCCGTCTTCTGTGACTCGCCAGACGACAAAAGGCGCGGTGTTGGATGGCGGAACCGGGGTTTTCCAAGGCAAATTCTTGGTCCCGCGTACAATCGGTCAGTACACCGACGCCGACATGCAGCACCAAGCGCTCTTACTCGAAGATGGCGCGCAAGTGTTTGCCAAGCCGGAGCTTGAAATCTATGCCGACGATGTCGAGTGCGCGCACGGCAATACGTCTGGTGCGCTCGATCTCAATCAGCTCTTCTATATGCGCCAGCGCGGGATTCCTGAAGCTGAGGCACGGGCCTTGCTGACCGAAGCCTTTATTGCTGAAGCGCTCGAAGAGGCGAGCGAAAGTGTGCATGAGGCGATGCTTGAGGCCGCGCGCGACTTCCTGGCGGACACAGTCAAATGAGCCGGCCGTTTGACGTCGACGCCATTCGCGCTGAGTTTCCCATCCTCTCGCGTGAGGTGAACGGCAAGCCGCTGGTCTATCTCGACAATGCCGCCAGCGCGCAAAAGCCGGACGCGGTACTCGATGCGATGTCGGACCAAGCGCGCACGGCCTATGCCAATGTCCATCGTGGCATCCATACATTGGCGAATGAAACCACCGAGGCTTATGAAGCGGCGCGCGAAACTGTTCGCGCCTTTATCAATGCCGGGTCGGTGAATGAAGTGATCTTCACCAAAGGCGGGACGGAAGCGATCAATCTGATCGCCAATGGCATCGCGGACGAGATCGAACCCGGCGACGAAATTGTGCTCTCTATCATGGAGCATCATTCCAATATTGTACCTTGGCATTTCTTGCGTGAGCGCTACGGCGCGGTGCTGAAATGGGTCGATGTTGATGAGACTGGCGCGCTCGATATGGCGGCGCTGGAAGCAGTCTTGTCTGAAAAGACGCGGATGGTGGCGGTCACGCATATGTCCAACGTGCTCGGTACGGTTACCGACGCCGCCGAGATTGTTCGCATGGCACATGAGGTTGGCGCAGAAGTCTTGCTTGATGGCTGTCAGTCAGGGGTTCACCTCAATATCGACGTCCAAGCGCTGGATTGCGATTACTATGTCCTGACAGGACACAAGATTTACGGACCGAGCGGCATTGGCGCGCTATATGGCAAGTCGGATGCTCTGGCACGCCTGCGCCCGTTTCAAGGCGGCGGCGAGATGATCGAGATCGTTGAGCGTGACCGAGTTACGTACAATGAAGCGCCGCACAAGTTCGAAGCGGGCACACCGCCCATCCTGCAAGCAATCGGGTTTGGCGCGGCGATCGAGTGGCTAAGCCAGTTTGATCAAGCCGATGTCTTGGCTCACGAGCACGCCATCTATGAACGCGCCTATGAAGCTCTGCGCGGGGTGAATGGGCTGACCGTTCATGGCACGGCCGCCGGGAAGGGCGCAGTGCTCTCTTTCTCGATCGACGGCGCGCATCCGCATGATCTAGCACAGATCTTGGACCGCTATGGCGTCGCGGTGCGAGCGGGGCATCACTGTGCACAGCCTTTAATGGATCAGCTTGGCGTCTCCGCAACCGCGCGCGCCAGTTTCGCGATTTACAATACTTCAGAAGAAGTAGATGCTTTCATCGAAGCGCTACACAAAGCGCGTGGAATGCTTATATAGGTCTCCGTATGGCAGATGATTTAACTCCTCGCGACGTGATTGACGTCTCTGCGCCAGAACCGGCGCCAGAGGAAAAATCTGCGATTCCGCAACATGAGTTGAACCGGATCACGGATGATCTCATCGCCGCGTTCAAAACCGTCTATGACCCTGAAATTCCAGTCGATATTTACGAGCTCGGCCTGATCTACAAGGTCGATATTGATGATGACCGCAAAGTCGACATCGATATGACGCTCACCGCTCCGGGCTGCCCGGTGGCCGGCGATATGCCGGGGTGGATCGAAAATGCGGCGCGTACGGTTGAGGGAATCGAAGATGTTGAAGTGCGTTTGACCTTTGATCCGCCTTGGGACCCGTCCCGTATGTCCGATGAAGCGCGGTTGGCGCTAAATATGCTTTAATTGAAGCGCAAGCGTTTCGACCTTATGTAGACTCTATGGCCAGACGACCGAGACCCAAGCTAGTGACCCTGACCGACGCCGCAGCGGCGCGCGTCGCAGAGATCATGTCTGATAAAGGGGCGGGCTTCTTGCGCGTGGGCGTCACCAATGGTGGATGCGCGGGCATGGAGTATGTCATGGACTATGTCGAAGCCGCGGAGCCGCTCGACGAAGTGGTCGAAGACAAAGGCGTGAAAATCGTCGTCGATGCGAAAGCAGTGCTATTCCTGCTGGGTTCAACAGTCGATTACGAGACCACGCTCTTGCACGAAAAGTTCACCTTCTCCAATCCGAACCAGACCGATGCGTGTGGCTGCGGCGAGAGCGTTACAATCATCCCCGCCGCAGCTGAATAGATTTAGCTCGTTGCGTCGCAGCTTGTTGCGAAGGCTTTGAATGAGTCGTCCATTGCAGGCAGTGTCAGCGAAACTTCGCCCACTTTATCAACATCAATATCAACGCTTTCTCCTTTGATGACAGCGTTATAGATCCGGCGTCCCTGCCAAGGTTCAGCGGAGACCAACATTTCTGTGGCTTTGATATATGCCCAGGTTCCGGTCTTTTCTGAGGTTGAAGCAGTTTCAACCGCTCCGTCGCGAAGCTTAATCCGACGCTTCGCCAGATATTTCAGGCGCTCATCTGAGACTTCCTGGCCGTTTAAATAAATTGTCGCTTGTACGCCGAGGCTCGGGGAACAGGCGAGCTTTACAGCGACGTCGCCGGTTTTGGTGAACAATGTGTTGGATCCAGCATCTGTCGTTCTGTGGGCCCAATCGCTCGTCGCAGCGGTCGCGGGGAGCGTCCCGGCAGCTAAAACAGTGGCACAAACGCAGGCAGATAGGGTTGAGAGCTTCATATCGTTCCTCTTGCAATGATTATTGTTTTTCAATAACAGATTATTGAATAAAGGCAATGTTACATTTGTGAAATTTTTGCTGCAAATCGACGGCCTCGTTTATCCCTTTGTCAAACTTGGAAAAATCGGCTGATTATGGAGCAGGAGGACCTGACATCATGGCGCTTTTTCTATCTGGATTGGTGATCTTTTTCGGAACGCATATATTCTCGGCCATCCGACCGAGGAGCGAAGGACAAGATTTAAGGAAGCGATTGGGAGAGGGCCCTTATATGGGGCTTTATAGTGTGCTCTCTTTGGTCGGCTTTGTGATGATCATCTATGGTTATGGAGCGACCCGTGGTGCTGGCGTCCTTTACGTGCCGCCGACATGGCTGGCGCATATCAACCTTCTGCTGACCATCCCGGCCTTCATTCTGATTGTCGCCTCGCAGATCCCGGCGGGCTATATCAAAAAGGTCACCAAACACCCAATGCTGCTCGCTGTGAAGCTTTGGGCGCTGGGCCATTTGTTGGCGAATGGCGAGCTGAATTCCGTGATCTTATTCGGTAGCTTCCTCGCCTATGCCGTCTTCGATCGGATCATGGTGAAGCGGCGCGGTGATAACGGACCCGGGCCGGATGTGACGCTCAATCCGATGATGGATATGATCTCAGTCCTTGTCGGGGCAGCTGCCTGGGCGGCGATCGCGATTTGGTTGCACCCAATTCTGTTTGGCGTCTACGCGATCCCATCTTAAGCGGAGTGCATTGAATCCGTTTGCGCTACGTCACCGGTCTGCTACAGCCAGCGCAAACCGCGTAGAGAGTTATTCCATGTCCGCACAGACCCAGATGCGTCGCAAGACTGTCCGAGATATCGCAAAAGCCAAAGGCGGAGAGCCATTGGTCTGTCTGACCGCTTATGATGCGCAAATGGCACAATTGCTCGATCCACATTGCGATATTCTCTTGGTCGGCGACAGCGTCGGTATGGTGGTGCATGGTTTGCCATCAACAGTGGGCGTGACGATGGAGATGATGATCTTGCATGGTCAAGCCGTCATGCGCGGGTCGCAACAAGCCTTTGTGGTCGTCGATATGCCATTCGGGTCTTATGAAACCAATGCGGATCAAGCCTTCTTAAATGCTGCGCGGATCATGCAGGAAACCGGATGCCATGCGGTCAAAATTGAAAGTGGGACCTACGCGGCGACGCAAATTGCGCACATGGTTGAACGCGGTATTCCGGTCATGGGGCATGTCGGATTGCGCCCACAGGCGATCAATGTCGATGGTGGGTTCCGCGCAAAAGGGCGGTCGATACAAGAATGGGATCTCGCGATCGCGGAAGCGAAAGCCGCGGATCGCGCCGGGGCCTTTGCGATTGTGGTCGAAGGGGTCGCCCCGGATCTAGCGAATGAGATTACCGAAGTTGTGTCCTGCCCAACCATTGGCATTGGGGCTTCGGCGGGTTGTGACGGGCAAATCTTGGTCACAAACGACCTTTTGGGGATGACCGATTGGGTGCCGAAATTCGTCAAAAAGCACGCCGATCTGAAATCGGTGATCTCTGGCGCTGCAGAAACATATGCAGCGGGCGTGAAGTCCCGCGCGTTTCCGAGCTCAGACCAAACTTACAAACTGCGCAAAACTGCTAAGAGCTAACCTTGTCCGTTGCGAGCCTGAACAGGCGCGGCTAGGGTGGCGCGAAGCACCCAAAACGAGCTGTCTGGAGATTCTTTTTGGCCGACATTTTTGAAGAAGTCGAAGAAGGCTTACGACAGGACCGGTTCTCCGGGCTGTGGAAGAAATACGGTATATTTGCTTATCTCGGCGCGGCGCTCTTGATTGGCGGCGTGGCGTTGAATGAATACCTAAATGTTCGCGCGGACCAGACCGTTGAAGACAATGCAGCGCGCTTGGAAACGGCGCTCAGCGAAGTTGATTCGCGCAATTACGAGGCGGCGGCCGAGCAGTTGAGCAGCATCATTTCGGACGAGATTGCGCCCTCCAATGTGGCCGCACACTTTCTCGCGGGCGTTCGATTGGACGGAAATGGGGATGCAATCGCCGCGGCTGAGGTTCTTGAAACCGCGGCTGGTGACGTCGTCGATCCCACACAGAGGCTGGCGCTCATCAAGTCGGCTTACTTGCAAGCCGACACGCTCAGTCGGGCAGAGCTTGAAACCCTGCTTGCCCCATTAACAGGCGGCGACGGGCCATTTGCGGCTTTGGCGAAAGAGCTGATCGCGGCGAAAGCACTAAAAGACGGCGATCTCGCATTTGCTCGCCGTGAGTTCAACTTCCTGCGCATTGCCCAAAATGTGCCACCCGGGGTCGTTACACGGGCTGAACAAGCGCTGGCGGCGATGCCGCCGGTCGTTGAGTCGGCTCCCGAGCCAGCGCCCGCACCTGCGGACGAAACCGAAACGCCTGTCACTCCTGACGAGAGTGACGTGACCGAGGAGACGCCTGAATGAGCGCTCGATCTGCCCTCAAGCTAACACTGATTGGTGTGAGCTGCCTTGGTTTGGCGGCTTGTTCTATTCTCGATCGTGGTCGCGCTGACCGTGAAGCCGCCGAACAACTCGAAAAAGAGGGCCGTATCACAATGGTTCTTGGGGATGATCGTCTCCAACCTGATCCGGACCTGGTGAGTGAAATTATTACGCTTCCGGAAGCCCGCGCACTCGACGAGGGCTGGCAACAGGCGGGCAGTCGCGCGAGCAAAGCCACAGGGCATATTGCGGCCGCCAACAATTTAGACATTGCTTGGCGATCCAATGTCGGCGCTGGGTCGGATCGTCGTTCGGCGCTGACAACGCCGCCCGTCGCATCCAACGACACCATCTACACCATAGATTCCCGTCAGGTGATTGTCGCAACAGATGCGGCGACTGGTAACCGCCGTTGGAGCGAACGCTTAGATTCCGGCAACCGCCGAGATGGAACCGGGATTGGATCGGGCATCGGATTAGAGGGCGAAACACTCGTGATCGCCAGTGCCTTTGGGTTCGTAGCGGCGATGGATGCCAATACAGGTGCCGAGCTTTGGCGCACGGACACCGAAGCTCCAATGACAGGCTCGCCGACCATTAAAGATGGTCGCGTGTTTGTGGCCTCCAACAATAATGAAGTACTCGCGCTCGACCTGGCGACAGGTGAATTATTATGGGCTGACCAAGCGATCGCGGAATCGGCTCGGGTGCTTGGTTCACCCAGCCCGGCAGCAGTCGAAGACATCGTCGTGGCGCCCTATTCATCTGGCGAAATCATCGCATATCTCGCTTCAAATGGTCGTCGTTTGTGGAGTGAGGCGCTCGCGAGCGTCGGTCAGTTCACGCCGATTTCCTCGATCAATGATATTGGCGCGCGGCCTATTCTCGGTGGCGGCCTTGTCTTCGCGGCCAGCCAATCGGGTGTGCTCGCGGCGATTGACGGGCGGACCGGGAACCGCGTCTGGCAACAGCCTATCGGAACCACACAAGCGCCCGCGTTGGCCGGCGAATATCTGTTCATCGTCGGTGTAGAAGCCGAGCTTGCAGCCATCAAAGCGGGTACCGGCCAAGTGGTTTGGGTTAAGGATCTCACCAAGTTCACCAACGAGAAAAAACAAAAAGGGCGACTGACCTATGCCGGTCCGATCATTGCGTCAGGACGCATTCTGGTTGTCTCTTCGAAAGGTGAACTCATCGCCTTCGATCCTCAGACCGGCGATGAATTAGACCGCTTGAAACTTGGCGATCCTGTCTATATCGAGCCGATTGCTGTTCAAGACAAACTGATTGTTCTGACGGACGACGCGCGTCTCATCGCCATCCGCTAAGGTTGAGTCGGCGCGCATTCACACGAGTCGAGGCGCGCCATGCCGTTAAAAATCGCAATTGTTGGACGTCCAAATGTGGGCAAGTCGACCCTGTTTAACCGCTTGGCGGGGAAGCAACTGGCGCTGGTCGATGACCAGCCAGGTGTCACTCGGGATCGCAAAGAGGCCGAGGGACGTCTCGCCGATTTGCCGCTCATTCTCATCGACACAGCGGGCTATGAAGACGTCACAGATGGATCGCTTGAATCGCGCATGCGCGAGCAAACTGAAATTGCGATCCGAGAGGCAGAGCTGGCGCTGTTCCTCATCGACGCACGCGTTGGGGTGACGGCGATGGATGAACGCTTCGCGCAAGTTTTGCGGCGGGCAGATATGCCGATCGTTCTGGCCGCGAACAAAGCCGAAGGGCGCGCGGGCGAAGCGGGCCTTCTTGAGGCTTGGAATCTCGGACTAGGGGAACCGGTTGGGTTGTCTGGAGCTCATGGTGAAGGGCTCGCGGAGCTTTACGCTGCGTTTCGGGAGGCCTTAGGCGAAGAAGCCTTTGAACGGGCGCTCCAAGAAGAAGCGGAGGAGGAACAGGACAGTTTCAATCATGGCATCTTGGATCAGCTCGAAGGGTTGGACGTCGATGACCCGTATCTCAATGAAAGCAAGCTGAGCGCCGCCCTGGAAAGCGCCGGCATTGACGATGAAGCCGAAGGCGAAGCCATTGAGGCTGCTAAGGCAGAGACCAAAACTCGACCCATCCGTTTAGCGATCGTTGGGCGCCCGAACGCCGGCAAATCGACGCTCATCAACCAATTGGTCGGCGAAGACCGAATGCTGACAGGCCCAGAAGCCGGGATTACCCGAGACTCGGTAACACTGCGGTGGACCTGGGAGGGACGCGAAGTTCGGCTTGTCGACACGGCCGGGCTGAGACGCAAGTCAAAAGTACAAGAGCGCTTAGAGAAAATGTCGACAGGCGAAACCGTGCGCTCACTTAAATATGCCGACGTCGTTGCGTTGGTAATGGATCCTGAGGATTCTTTCGAGAAACAAGATTTGCAGATCGCCGACCTCGCCATTCGCGAAGGACGTGCTGTGGTTTTCGTCATTTCCAAATGGGATACGATCAAAAATCACGGCATGGCGATGAAAGAGCTTGAGCGGCGTCTGAAAGAGCACCTTCCGCAAGCCAAAGGAGCGGCATTGGTGACGCTTTCCGGATTGACGGGCAAGCGTGTTGAACGCCTTATGCCTGCCGTTGCAAAGGCCTATGATGATTGGTGCGCGCGGGTGAAAACCGGCGACCTCAACCGATGGCTCCGCTACATGATTGAGCGAAATCCACCCCCAAGCGTTCAAGGCAAGCGAATCAAACCGCGCTATATGGCCCAAATCAAAGCGCGTCCGCCGACTTTTGTTCTGATCGCTTCTCGCGGCGACCAGATGCCAGAACAATATAAACGCTATTTGGTGAACGGACTTCGCGAAGCCTTCGATTTGCCTGGTGTGCCGATCCGCCTGCACGTTAAGCAAGGGGCAAACCCCTACGCAGATAAGGCACGCCGAAAGCGCTGATGGCCGCACCCGTTTTCTATTGAAGTCTTCGCCCCGGGTTTTAGGGTCTGGCCGAACCAGAGTCGCTTGGGAGCTCCTTCATGTCTTTTCGTATCGTCACCATGGCGTCTGTCGCCGCGCTTCTCGCGGGATGTGCCGCCGTTGAGCCTGTTCCTGAAATCACTGAGAGCGAGGTGGTTTCTGAGGCCGAATTCGCCGAGGTTGAACAGGTTACAGAGCCAGAGGGTTTGCTGCCATTTGAGACGTTTACATTAGACAACGGCCTCAAAGTAATCTTCCATATTGATCGATCCGACCCTGTTGTCGCGGTGAATTTGACGGCGCATGTCGGATCGTCGCGGGAAAAGCCTGGGCGTACAGGGTTTGCGCACCTGTTTGAGCACCTTCTATTCCTCGAATCCGAAAATCTCGGCCCCGGCGGGCTGGATCGGATGTCTGCCCGTATTGGTGGATCAGGTGCCAATGGTTCGACCAGCCGCGACCGGACAAATTACCTTCAAACCGTTCCAAATGATGCGCTCGAAAAGATGCTCTGGGCAGAGGCCGATAAGCTCGGCTGGTTCATCAATACCGTCACCGACTCTGTTCTGGAAAAAGAGAAGCAAGTGGTGAAGAATGAGAAGCGCCAAGGGGTCGATAACCGGCCCTATGGGCACACATTCTACGTCCTCCACAAAGCGCTTTATCCGGAGGATCACCCGTACAATTGGCAAGTCATCGGATCGCTCGAAGACTTGCAGGCCTCAACTCTGGATGACGTGAAAGAGTTCTTCCGAGCCTGGTACACACCTAATAATGTGACGCTCACCGTCACAGGAGATTTTGATACTGAGCAAGCAAAAGCCTGGGTGGATCGCTACTTCGCAGAGATTCCGCGCGGCCCTGAAATCATCCCGATGGAGCCTCGCCCGGGTGTGGTCGAAGAGACCGTGCGTTTGTTCCATGAAGATAATTTCGCGCAATTGCCGCAGCTAACAATGGTCTGGCCGACGGTCGAGCAATACCACCCAGATAGCTACCCATTGGCCGTGCTGACCGAATTGCTGACCGACGGCAAGGAAGCCCCACTTAATGAGGTGCTTATCGACGAAGCCAAGGTTGCCGCCTCCGTCGGGTCCTTCTCATACGATAGTGAACTCTCTGGCGAGATGATCCTGCAAGTCAGCGCATTTAAAGGCACCGACCTCGATGCGGTCGCAGCCGCCCTGGAGGACGGATTTGCGCGCTTCGAATCCGAAAAGATCACAGCTGACGCATTGCAACGCGTCAAAACCCGCCAAGAAGTGGCGTTCTATTCGGCACTGAATGGCGTGCTCGGGAAGGGGGCTCAGCTCGCTCAGTATAGTATCTTCGCGGGCGATCCAGGCTATATCGATGAGGACCTGGCGCGCCTACAAGCGGTAACCGCGGAGGACGTGCGCCGGGTCTATGAAACCTACATCAAGGATAAACCGTTTGTCGCGACCAGTTTCGTGCCACGCGGCGAACCCGATCTTGCCCTTGAGGGATCGGAACGCGCGGAAGTGGTGATCGAACCCATCGTACAAGGCGCAGAGGCGGAAGTCGCCCCGACCTCGAGCACTGATTATGAGCGCACGCCATCTCTGATCGACCGAACGGTTGAACCGCCTTACGGGCCAACACCGCAATTGGCGACGCCAGACGTTTGGAAAGCGGAAACCGCCAATGGCATGAAAGTTTTCGGGATCACGGATACGGAATTGCCGCTCGTGCGTTTCTCGTTCCAAATGGAGGGCGGTCACTTGCTTGATACGCCGGAGACAGCCGGGACCGCGAACTTGCTAGCAGAGATCCTAACCAAGGGCACCGCGAGTAAAACACCTGCAGAGTTTGATAATGCGCTCGCGTTACTCGGTGCAGATGTCTCGGTGGATGTGAACAATGAAAGTTTCGAGATTTCAGGACAAACCCTGGCTCGGAATTTCACGGAAACCATCGCCCTGATTGAAGAGGCGCTGCTGGAACCCCGCTGGGACGAGGATGAATTTGCGCTGGCGCAATCTCGCACGCGCGATGCCATCCAAGCTGCCAGCGCGCGTCCAAATACACTGGCGGCGCGGGCGTTCAACTATGTCACCTATGGCGCTGATAGCATGCGTGCGATCAGCACGCTTGGCAGCGAGAGCACGCTTGAAAACATTAGTTTGGAAGACTTGAAAGCGTGGCGCGAAGCGAATCTCTCGCCGCACCTCACCAGTCTGCGCATCGTGGGTGATGTCAGCGAGACAGATGTGGTTGAGGCTCTGAGCGGTCTTACAGATCGCTGGGAAAAAGTAGACGTTGAGCTCAATACGAGCACGCAACCCGAAGCGCCTGAAGCGTCTAAAGTCTACTTCTATGACGTGCCCGGATCGAGCCAATCGGTCTTCCGGTTTGGTTATCCGGCCTTGCTGCGTACGGATGCAGATTATGATATGGCAGGCGTCATGAACTACCGCTTAGGCGGCGGCGGGTTTGCCTCGCGCCTGACGCAAGAATTGCGGGAAGGCAAAGGCTATACCTATGGTATCGGGTCGAGTTTTTCTGGTACCGAGCAAGTTGGGACCTTCTCGATTGGCAGCGGGGTTCGGTCGAACGTCACGCTGGAAGCCGCAGCGCTCACCCGGGACATTATGACCGATTACGCTGCGACCTTCACCGAGGAGGACCTTGATGTCACCAAGAGCTTCTTCACAAAGAGCCAGGCGCGCCGATTTGAGTCCTTGGGCGCGAAGCTCAATGTGATTTCAGACATCGCGGATTATGGTTTGCCGAATGATTATGTCGCGCAACAAGTGGCTGCGGTGGAAGCGCTCAGCGTAGACGATGTGGTTGCGCTCGCAGAGCGGCTCATCCGCCCGGATGCCATGAACTTCGTCATTGTTGGCGATGCCGAAACACAGCTCGAACGGTTGAGTGAGCTTGGATATGGCGAGCCTGTCCTGGTCAACGAAGCGGTCGACGCGTTGTCTGAATAGACTTGGTGGTTCGCTCACATGAGCCCGGCTGCGCGCAGAATTGAGCGCAGTCCGAGGCCGAAAGTGATCAAAAGGATCGCGCCGCCGAGCAAGTTTGCGGTGAATGAATTCACGTGCTGTCCGAGCAAGTCTCTGCGATTCATAACGAGAAGCAAAAACGTGGCGATGATCGGAAGCAGCAATCCGTTGGCATATTGCGCAATAAGGATCATCGAAACGGGCCGGATGCCAAGCAAGCTAACCGCTGCGCCCACGACAACAACAAACAATGCGGTACCTCTAAAAATCCAAGCCTGCGTGTCTTCTGACTTTCCAATCAATTCACTCAGCGCGTAAGCCGTGGCCATTGGGGCCGTGATCGCGGAGGTCAATCCAGCTGCGAACAGACCGATGCCAACGAGGTAGCGTCCGGCCGCGCCGAAAGCGGGTTCGATCGCGACGGCCATATCAGCCGCATTTGAAATCTCGAGCTCGGATTGAAACAAACTGCTCGCGGCCGTCGAAAGGATCAAAATCGAGACAAGACCGCCGAGGCCAATCGACAAAGCGGAGTCTTTACGAGCCGCATCGAGGTGCGTTGTCTCGAGCCATTTCTTGCGAGCGGTGGCGGCGTGCAAAAAGAGATTATACGGAACGATTGTTGTCCCGATCAAAGCGATAGCGGTGAGCAATCCCGCTTCAGGGATTTGCGGGACTAAGCCACTCAGAAGCGCGGTCAAATCTGGGCGGGTTATGAGCGCACTCAGGATAAATGCCAGGCTCATGATCAAGACGAGCGCAATCAAGACACGTTCGAGAATTTCATAACGCCCGACAAGAACCGCGATGCCCGCGAGCAAAGCGATGATCAGGACCAGCAAGGATTGTCCAGGCGACGCGTCCGCGAGTACAGAGTCCAGTCCAAGCGCGCCGCCGGCAATATTACCGCCTTCATAAGCGCAATTACCGATCACCAATGCAGCAAAGACGAGCCCGCCGATAAGCCACTTTGAAACCGGACCGCGGGCGCTTTCGATCAAGGCTTCTCCAAGCCCGAGCCTTGCGCCAACGCCCAACCGGGCCGCCATGTCCTGCAGAATAATGGTGGATACCGTCGCAAAGACCAGAGCCCAGATAAGCGCGAAGCCGAAATTCGCGCCTGCCAATGTGCATGCGGTCACGGTTCCTGGACCGATAAAAGCAGCGGCGACAAGCACACCGGGACCGAGATCGAGTTTCATAAAGGCCTCCGGTTTGGTTTTGTGAGGTGAGTGAACTCAGCCGAGCAGATCGCGCACGCTCACCCGTACATTATTCCTCGTCTCGCTGGCGTCCAACATAGGGACCATTTGTGCGGCGACGTCTTCTGGAGGAGGGAGCGTCATAGGATCTTCTCCAGGCATTGCATCAAACCGCATTTGCGTTCGGGTGGCGCCGGGATCGAACAGATTGACACGCAAAGATGTTTTCTCATTCTCGTCGGCCCAAGCGTACACCAAAGCTTCCAGTCCTGCTTTTGAAGCTTGATAAGGTCCCCAAAATGCCCGTGGGCGCGGCACAACGCCGGACGTGACAAACAGCGCACGCGGGCTTTCGGACCGTCGTAAGAGCGGGTCCATGACACGGATTAAGCGCCAGTTGGCGCTGAGGTTCACATCGATCACCTCGTTGAACTGGCGCTCACCGCTGGCTTGCAAGGGGCCGATGGTTCCGAGCACACCCGCATTGGCCAGCAATCCATCCAGACGGCCAAACTTCTCAGCAATCGCGGTTCCAAGAGGCTCGAACGCGCCGGCATCTTTTAAGTCGAACGGGATAAGTGTGAGGCTGCCGCCTGAAGCACGGATTTCATCGTCTAGACTTTCAAGCGCCTTTTTGGAGCGCGCCAATCCGATAACGTGGTGTCCGGCTTTGGCGAGGGCGAGGGCGGCGGCGCGGCCAATGCCTTGCGAGGCGCCCGTGACGAGCGTGATACGTTTATCCATGAGGGCGCCGTAGCGAACCTGGTCGGACTAGTCCAGCAGGGAAAGCTGTCGCTCTTTGCTGCTTTCATTCTGATCGTGATCGATCAGACGGGTTGGATAATTGCCGGTGAAGCAATGGTCGGCAAAGGCCGGGGTTTCGGGGTCATAGTCGACGCCGATTGCTCGATAGAGCCCCGGGACGGATAAGAAGCCAAGGCTCTCGACCTGCAAATACTCTCGCATTTCCTCGAGCGAGTTGTTGGCGGCGATCAGCTCCGTGCGGTCGGCCATGTCGATGCCGTAAAAGTCTTGGTGCGTGATCGGTGGGCTGGCCGAGCGGAAATGAATCTCCTTGGCTCCAGCCTCGCGAACCATCTGCACGATCTTTCGAGATGTGTTGCCGCGCACAATTGAGTCATCAACGAGCAAAACGCGTTTGCCTTCGAGCACAGCCTTGTTGGGCGAGTGTTTGCGCGACACCGCGCGCTGACGTCCGGTTTGAGTTGGTTGGATGAAGGTTCGGCCAACATAGTGGCTTCGGATAATTCCAAGTTGAAACGGGACGCCCGAATGTTCAGAGAAGCCAATCGCGGCTGGGACACCGGAATCGGGAACCGGGACGACGACATCAATATCGGCCGGGTGCTCGGCCGCGAGTTGATGGCCCATTTTTCGGCGTACATCATAGACCGAGCGGCCCTGCACAATGCTATCTGGGCGCGCGAAGTAGACATATTCGAAGAGGCAGGGACGAACCGGCTGCGATGGAAACGGGTTGTAGCTTCGAATTCCCTCTTGGTTGATGATGACGACTTCACCCGGAGCGATCTCGCGCTCGATTTCGGCCCCCATCAAATCAAGCGCACAGGTCTCTGAGGCCAACACATAGGCTGTTCCGATCCGACCAAGAATGAGCGGACGCAAGCCCGACGGATCGCGCGCGCCAATAAGTTTCTTATTGGTCATGCCGACAAAAGAAAATCCGCCTTCAATTTGGCGGATGGCATCTAGGAAACGGTCAGAAACGGTGTCTTGGTCAGAACGGGCGAGGAGATGCAAAATCACCTCTGTGTCCATGGTCGATTGAAAAATCGAACCACGCCGAACCAATCGCTTTCGAATGGCCCGCGCGTTGGTCAAATTCCCATTATGCGCGATGGCGAAGCCACCTGTGTCAAGATCAGCATAGATGGGTTGAATGTTTCGGATCGCGGGCTTGCCTTGGGTCGAATATCGGTTGTGGCCGATCCCGGAGCTGCCAGGGAGGCGTTCGGAAACATCCCCACCAAAATTCTCACCAACGAGCCCCATATGGCGTTCGCCGTGAAATTTCTCACCATCAAAAGTGGTGATCCCGCACGCTTCTTGTCCACGGTGCTGCAAGGCGTGCAAGCCAAGTGCGACAAGGAGAGAAGCTTGGGGGTGTCCATAGACGCCAACGACGCCGCATTCTTCGCGAGGCTTGTCGTCATCATGGTCAAAGATCATTCGACTAACCCTCACGGTCTGTTCGTGGGCGGATTATTCTGTGGGCGGCGTGCCGTCAAGGTCAGATGTTTGCGCGGTGCGTTCCGCAAGCTCTGGCGCACGTTCGACGAGATAATTGGCTCCCGCCGAAATTATTGGGTAAGTCCTTGCCTGCGTTACGAATTCTGGGATCTGATCTCGGTCCATCGCGAGGTTGAGCAGGTAGACAAAGAAAATTAGCACAACGCCACCGCGGGCGAATCCGAACAGTCCGCCAGCCACGCGATCGAGTAAACCGATTCCCTCAACGCCTTGAATGGTGCGAGACAAGTTGGCGCCGAACCACGCCACCGCGACATAGACAACCAAGAATACGAACACAAAAATGATTGCGTCGGGCATCCAGTCTGGTGAGTTGGCGGGGAGTAATGCGTCGAGCTGGGTGACAAAGTATTTACGCGCGAAAAACGCTGCTGCTATGGCCGCGATGAAAGCGCCGAGCGTGGCCAATTCACGCATGAAGCCTCGGGCCAGTGCCATCAATGTCGAGACGATCACGATGACGATCGCAACGGCATCAAAGGCTGTAAGGGCTTCCATCATTGGGCAGCTTCCGGTGCGATCAACTCTACTAAATCAGATAGGCGCTTGATCGGCGTAATCGTCAAGCCTTCTATCGCGGTTGGACTGCCATCGGGGACATAGGCGCGTTCAAATCCGAGGCGTGCCGCTTCCTTAAGGCGTTGCTCCATGCGGGCGACCGGGCGAATGGCACCGGAAAGGGCGACTTCGCCAAAGTAGATGGCTTTGCTTGGCCCTGGATTGTTGGAGGCCGACGTTAGCAGGGCTGCGGCGGCGGCGAGGTCACCCGCTGGTTCCGCCATACGGTATCCACCCGCAACCGATAGGTACACATCCCGCCCGCCGAGCGACACCCCGCAGCGAGCTTCGAGCACGGCGAGCAACATCGCAAGACGATTATTATCCCAGCCGACAATGGAGCGCCGCGGCGTGCCATACGCGCTTGGTGCGACGAGGGCTTGTACTTCAGCCAAAACTGGGCGTGACCCCTCCATCGCGGCGAACACGGCAGCGCCGCCAGCCTCATCACCTTCAGATGATAAGAAGAGCGCGGAGGGCTCACGGGCTGGCGCCAGGCCATATTGATGCATTTCAAAAATACCGATCTCATCAGTTGGGCCGAACCGGTTTTTCACAGCGCGAAGAATTCGAAACTGATGTCCACGTTCACCTTCAAAATAAAAGACCGTATCGACCATGTGTTCGACAACACGCGGACCTGCAATCTGACCTTCTTTGGTGACGTGCCCAACAAGGATGAGCGCCGCGCCAGACTTTTTCGCCCAGCGCGTTAGCTCCTGGCCACAGGCGCGCACTTGGCTGACACTCCCCGGAGCTGCCTCAAGACTGTCTGACCACATGGTTTGAATAGAATCGATGACGACGAAGTCGGGTTTGGCGGACTTTAAAGCCGATAAGACTTTCCGCAGATCGGTCTCTGTTGCGAGTTGGACCGGGCTGTCAGCAACTTTGAGGCGGCGGGCGCGATCTTGAATTTGAGCCGTCGCTTCTTCGCCAGAGACATAAACCGACTTTAGACCATTGCGCGCAAGCCGTGCCGCCACTTGTAAAAGCAAAGTCGACTTACCGATGCCAGGGTCGCCGCCAATAAGCGTTGCGCTTGACGGGACAATGCCCCCGCCAAAGACGCGATCCAACTCATCCACGCCAAGAATGATTCGTTCTGGTGGAGCCGCATCGCCATCTAGCGCGGTGAATTCAGCTTTATTCGAGGATTTTGAACCGGACTTGGGAGCCTTTAATCCGCCAGGTGGTCCTGAGGCGGCTTCTTCCACCAAAGTGTTCCACTCACCGCAAGCGTCACACCGCCCAGACCACTTGGAATGGACGGCACCGCAGGACTGACAAACGAAGTGTGATTTGGCCATGCCCGTGGTTAGCCGGGTCCGCGATTCTGGGGAAGGGGGAGAACGCAATCTTCGTGTTACAGGTGTAGTAACAAAAAATTCATATTGTTTTTCGATAAAAGTCTGCTATAAGCGATTTCACAGGGAAGAGAGGGATCAAAAACCAACCTCGACAGGAGGACGAAAAATGACCCTTTCAAAAACAATCACCACTATCGTTGCATCAACTGCGGCTCTTTCTATGCTTCCAGCTCTGGCTGCGACCAAAGCGGATACACAAGTCAAAACCAAAGAGATTTCAATTGCTGGATATGATCTCACCAGCGTCGCAGACGCAGAAGCGCTGCTGACCAAGATCGAAGCGGCAGCCAAGTCTGTCTGCAAGGTCAGCGCAAATCGCGAAACCGTTCGTGAGAGAATGCTCCGCACGGCGTGTGAGGACCAAGCTGTCGCCGACGCGCTCGAGTCGCTCGACGCCCCAGAAGTTTCCGCGCTTATTTCTGAAGAGTCCCAAGGCTAAGGCCGCGCTCCCCTTAGCGGCCCAATCAGAGGGCGCGGCATTAATTTGCCGCGCCCTCTCGATTTTCTAGCAACGATATCGCACTGTAGGTCGACCAATGGGAGACTCATGATGCAAATGCCGGAGCAGGGACGTCCGTGGCAAGACGTCAAACAAGAGATGCAAACGCGCGGCGCGCATGATGCGAAGTGGCGCGATGGACGAACCGCTGTTTACGTTTTCAATGCAGGCGAAGAAATCGCAAACATTCAAAAAGAGGCCTATGCCGCGTTCATGTCTGAGAATGGTCTCGGACCACTCGCCTTTCCGTCCTTAGCGCAAATGGAAAAAGATGTGGTCTCAATGGGGCTCAACCTCTTACATGGCCCGGAAGGCAGTACGGGCGCCATGACGTCTGGCGGCACCGACTCTATTACCATGGCGATCAAAACTGCGCGCGATTATGCGCGTTCAAGTGGGCGCGCGCGCGAGCGCGCCAACATCGTTCTTCCCTTCTCGGCCCATCTGGCGTTTGATAAAGCAGCCCACCTGATGGACATCGAGGTCCGGCGGATCCCGATCAAAACAGATGGGACCTTTGAGGCGGATGTGCCCGAAATGCTCGCCTCCTGTGATGATGACACGATTATGATTGTCGGGTCCGCGCCAAACTTCCCGCATGGGATTATCGATCCGATCGAGGCGTTGAGTGACGGCGCGGTGCAAAAAGGGCTGTGGCTCCATGTTGATGCCTGCGTCGGCGGTTATTTCGCCCCCTTTGCCCGAATGAACGGCGTGCCCGTACCCGCGTTCGACTTTGAGTTACCCGCTGTGCATTCCATGAGCGCTGATCTTCATAAGTACGGATACGCAGCAAAAGGGGCGTCCACGGTATTGTTCCGCTCAGACGCCCTTTTTGAACACATGCCATTCGATATGAACCAATGGTCCGGTGCCCCAATGAAAACGCCGACGCTGGCCGGTACACGTCCAGGCGGGGCGATCTCCGCCGCATGGGCCGTGATGAACCATCTCGGCATTGAAGGGTATAAGCGCTTACAAGGTCAGGTCTGTGCGACTCGCGAGCGCGTTGAAGATGGCGTTAAACGTCTCGGCTTTGAAGTGCTCGGCAATCCCATGCTCGGCCTGATTGCTTTCCGGCACCCAGATCATCATGCGTTCGCGATCTATGGCGAGATCTATCGGCGCGGCTGGTTCACGTCTGTGACGAAATCACCCCCAAGTTTGCACCTCATGCTGTCGCCTAAACATGCTGATTTCATTGATGATTATCTCTCTGATCTGGAGTCGAGCGTGGCCGCGGTTGCTGCAGCTGCGGATGCTGAAAAACTGAAAGTCGACGCGCGATACAGCTGATCTGCAAAAAAGTGAGATCACTGTTGGACAAGCAAGGACAGGGGAGCTAAGACACCGCTTCCCTGTTTGGCCTGCCCGGGTAGCTCAGGGGTAGAGCAGCGGATTGAAAATCCGCGTGTCGGTGGTTCAAATCCGCCCCCGGGCACCATTTCTCTTCATCCAGCGCACGTGGTTTCAGTCGCAACTCACAGAATTTGTGGTGCTTTTTCTCAAGCTTTTGGGCGTGGTAATAGGTTGCGTACTTCGAAATAGCCTGGCGCATTCGCGTCGCTTGTATCCAGAGGCCGCGCTGGATCGAGTTTCGCCTGTCGATCATATAAGACGGTGCCCACCGCCATGCTCAGGTTTAGACAATGCGCGCTCGGAATCGCAACGAAGCGATGGCATTGACCGAGCACGCTCGACCCGATGCTGCCATCTTCAGGGCCAAAGACGTAGAGAGCATTTTCCGGATGCGAAAAGAGCGGCAGCGCCTCGCTGTTGGGCCTGATCTCCACCGCGACAGGGGTTAGCGAAGGCAGTTTATCGAAAGGGCGCTCAATATGTTGAAGCTTCACGGATCGATACCCGCGCAGTCTTTCCTCGCGCGGCAGCCGCTTCAGCTCTTTCATCGCCGAACTCATACGATCACCCGTAAAGTAGAGGTCTGAAATACCATAGGCCGCACAGGCGCGAACAGATTGCCCGACATTATGCGGATACTTGGGATCGATGAGAAGGATAGCTGCAGACATGGTCACCTCGGTCCCAAGCCCTAGTCGATTTGGGGGAGAGGCTCCAGAATTTTTGCTTCGCTTGTAGGTTTCTCAGGTTCAGTTCTCCGCAGGCTAGGGGTGCGAAAGCTGTCCATGGGGCAATCCAGGGTAGTGAGGCGTTGGTTGCCCGCCCGAGCTTGGTATCCGTTTCTTATCGAAAGGGAGACAGGTTATTGTCAGACCGAGACGCTCATATTTCGCCGGCGTTTGATGCATTCCAGTCGGCCGAATCAGAGGCCGCGCGCGTTCAAGATTTCGCCGACGCTGTTCGCCATGCCCTAGAAAGTACGCAGGCCAATCCTGACGGCGTAAAACCAGGGGTGCGGGACGAGCTTGAGTCTGCACTTTCGGCGCTTAGTGCTTGGATGCAAAGCGACAGAAACGGCGATCCGGTCGTGGCGCTGTTCTCCGAAAAGCAACCCAGAGTGCTCAAAGATCAGGAACAGCCTGACGATTCGTCTCCTGTCTCGCGTGAGGACTAATGCACCGACTTAAGAGTTCATCTCATGCGGCTCCGGTGGAAGCGCAGCCCGAGACGGTCGTGAGTAGCGCTGCCGCGCGCAGGGACTATGCACCTGATCTTGTTCAAATCGGCAGTGGCAGCTTAGCCCTGAGGGTCGAGATCCATCGCAAGAAAGTTTCTCGGCTGAGGCCGTTGGTGATTGTAAACTCAGTAGATTTTCCAATGGCCCCATCCGAAGCGTTTCAAGAGCGCATGTGGACTGCAGGCTATCAGGTCATCTTTATTGAGCGCCCCGGTTTTGGCAGCTCGTTCGGTCTTCCGAAAGAGCTGACCACCGACCGCAACATCAAGAATGGGGCGGCGGTGACGACCGAGGCAGCGGTTCTGTTCCAGCTGCTCGATCAATTGCAGCTCAAAGACATTGTCTTGCTCGGCATGGGCAGCGCAAACCCCGTTTGTTATCGATTGGCGCGCATGCACAAAGAGATTGAGCTTTCGATCTTTTCAAACGCCATGTTCAATCAGAATATTTGGGAAGTGTTTCGGCCGCGCTGGTTCCAGTCCATGCTGCGGCAGACGGTTGGGTCCAAACCTGGTTTGTATTTCGCGACCTATGGTGTGAAATATCAGCTCAGACGTGCGCCACTCACATTCTATCGCCAATTGCTCCAAAAGAGCCCCGGTGACTTGAACTATTTCGAAGCCAATAAGCCGGATTTTGTAAAAGGCAGCCGGTTAATGCGCGATATCGAGGCGGCGACTTATAATTACGATCTGAAAATGTCGCTGACAGAAGATCCCTTGTTACACGATGAGTTCTTCGCGGGCACGAATGCGGTCGTGTTCAGCGGAGAAGAAACGACCGAGCTCTGGCAGTCTCAGCTTGAGGCCGAAGCGCAGCGACTCGGCTTACCGGTGGTCTACGCACCAAGTGGTGACTTGTACGCGCCGTACGCGTCTCCAGAGTTCCTTTTGAAGACGATCGACGATCACTCGAAACTGCGCAAAAGCGCGCCTTAGAGACAAGCGACACCTATTGATCTCGCGACGGAAGTGGCTTCCGGCTGCGCGGTCAACCTGATATTAACTATAATCTCGAATACACGAAAATACTACCTAAAGTAGCATTCGTGAGCGTCAGAATTTCGTGCGAGATCTTATCCCTTCCATGCTTTTGGCGGCCTTTGTGATCGGTGTAATTCTCGTCTGGGAATTGTCGCCGCCGAATTCTGGCGCCGTAATCGCCGTCTTGGGGCCCAATGCCACGCTACGGCAGACCGTGAATGAAACAGATGCCTATTTTATTCGCGAAAGCCATTTGCCCAACAGCTACGTTTTGTTCAGCCGGGCGCCAGATTTTCCGGCGCGTTTGCGACAAGCAGGCGCCGCACTTGTGATCAAGTCTGACTATTCTGGAACCTGCGCTCAGCCTCCCAAGGGCGCGCAAAACACGGCTCCGGTTCGCTTTAATCTAATCGACGAGACCCTTCGAAATGATCAAGTATTTTAGCAATCGCGCCAGTCCCGCACTGGCTTCGCTGCAACGTCAAACCACGAAGGCGATCGCCTACATGCTCTGGGCGCATTTGCCCATAATGCTTGGTTTAGGGATCTATCTCGGTTCGACCACGCTCGTGCTAAGTTTGATCATTTCGGCGGGCCTCGCGGGCGTCGCGACATGTGCGGTGATCATGTCGCCAACGACCTCTGCCACGCGTTGTTTGGTGGCTGCGAGCTATGTCTTGCAAGCCGCCGCCCTTGTGTTGCTCTGCAGTGGCCACCCCTGGCAGATCGATATGCACATGTATTTCTTTGCGGCGATCGCGATCAGTGTGGCGACCTTTGACTCCAAAGCCATATTGGCCGCAGCCGGCGTCACAGCCTTACACCATCTGATCTTAAACTTTATCGCACCGGCCTGGGTTTTCCCAGGCGGTACAGACCTTGCCCGCGTTTTACTGCACGCTGCGATTGTGGTCATCCAAACGACAGCCTTGCTGACCCTGACTTATAAGCTCCACCAGGCGATCTCGACTGCCGATGAAAAATCGGCCGAAGTGCTCAAAGCTCAGCAAACACTCGAACAAGAGGATTTGCAGCGTCAGGATATGGTGCAGCGCCTTGCCAACGCGCTCGCGGGCTTGGCCGCCGGCAACCTCACCACGCGCCTGAATACTGAGTTTAAGGGCGGCTACGAAAAACTCCGAACAGACTTCAACTCATCGCTTCAATCGCTGGAACAGATGATCAGCGAAGTTATCGAGCAAATCGCTAGCATCAGCCTCAACTCAGAAGAAATCAGTCAGGCCTCGAACACTTTATCCAGTCGCACCGAAAACCAAGCTGCGAGCCTTGAGGAAACCGCGGCAGCGCTCGACGAAATCACCGTCACGGTTGAGACCACTGCCAAGGGATCGCGAGAAGCCAATGAACTGGTTTCGGCAACACACGATCACGCCAAGAAGAGTGGTGAAGTCGTCAAAGACGCTGTGAAAGCGATGGGAGAGATTGAGACCTCTTCAGCTCAAATCGCCAATGTCGTTTCAGTGATTGATGAAATTGCGTTCCAAACCAATCTCCTTGCCCTCAATGCCGGGGTCGAAGCGGCGCGCGCAGGCGATGCAGGGAAAGGCTTTGCCGTGGTCGCCACCGAAGTTCGAACCCTCGCACAACGTTCTTCAGAAGCCGCTCAAGAGATTAAGACCATCATTTCGAACAGCCTGCAGCAGGTCGAGAAAGGCGTAGACCTGGTGGGACAGACAGGACGCGAGCTCGATGGCATTCTGGAGCAAGTGTCATCTTTCTCTTCACTGATTGCGGACATCAATACAGCCACAGTTGAGCAAGCGACGGCGCTCGGTGAGGTTAACTCGGCGATGAATCAGATGAACCAGATGACGCAGCATAATGCCGCTATGGCGGAAGAGACCACGGCAGCCTGTTATTCACTTTCGACGGCCGCGGGTCAGTTGAGTGAAATTGTTCAGCGTTTCAAAATCGGTAATGGTCAAATGCAGGTGCCTGTCAGCGACAATACGGAATTTCGGAAAATCGCTTAAGGCGCAGTCCTGCGAGTTTCTCCTACCTGGATTGGTTCAGTTTTACGCTGCGCCGGCGCCGAAACGCTGCAATTCTGAGCGAATGGCAATTCTGACAGTGCATAACAGGTATTCCAGCTACTGACTTTCGGGAAAACCGCATTACTTCCAACCCGATGCGACGCTACGAGTCTTCCTTTGCCGCGCTCATGCTGCCTGCCCTGATGACAGCATGTGCGAGTGTTCCAGACGCACCAGTTCAGGCGGAAATGCCTGAACTCAATGGGGCGTTCGTGAATGCGGATACTGCCAGCCTAAATGCAGAAGCGGTCGAGATGAAATGGTGGGATCGCTTCAGCGACCCGGTCTTATCCGCGTTGGTCGATCAGGCCCTGGAAGAAAACAAAGATCTACAAGTCGCTGAAGCAAATATCGCAACGGCGCGCGCGATTCTCGCTCGGCAAAGCTTGCTACGTGCGCCGTCGACCTCAACCACTGCGGCAGCCGAGCTTGGGCGAGCGGCGCGCGAGGGCGCTGATGTTGAAGTCTCGGGAAACGCCCAGCTTGGAGCAAGCTGGGAATATGACGCCTTTGGTCGTCTGGAGGCGCTAATAGACAGCGCCTCGTTTCAGCTCGAACAGATTGAAGAAATTCGAAGAGATGTCGCCGTCACGGTCGCTGCAGATACAGCACTGGCCTACGTCGATTATCGCGGCAATCAAGTCCGGTTGGATGTCGCGCGTTCGAATGCTGACCTTCAAGGCGAAAGCGTCGAATTGTTGCGCGTTTTGTTCGACAATGGCCGAGCGACACGGCTCGATCTTGAGCGCGCGGAGTCGCAGTACCGTACAACGCTTGCGTCTCTACCGCTGCTCGAGCTGAACATCCAAACCGCAGCCACGCAACTGGCGACCCTCACCGGTCAAACCAATATAGCCGGCGTAACGGAGTCGCTGGCGGCCACGACAGGACGGGCCATGATCCCAGAACCGCCAGAGGTGTTGGCGCTTGGGACCCCGGCGGATTTAATCCGCCGCCGACCCGATATTCGTGCTGCGGAGGCAGATATTTCCAGCCTGTTGGCTCTGGGTGAGGCGCAGCGTGCGCGCTTGTTCCCGACCCTGACATTCAATGCCAATATCCTGGCATTGTTCACTGAGAACAGTGAGCTGGACAATAGTTTTGGGTTTGGCATTGGACCAGCGATCCGCTGGGACGGACCTGATTTGCGACGTGTGCGCGCCGATATCGACCTGGCGGACGCCCAAACCCGCGCATCGTTCGCAGCCTACGAACGCGCTGTGGTTGAGGCATTGGGTGAGATAGAGATCGCGCTGATTGGGTTTTCACAAGAACAAGCGCGCAGGGCTGATTTGGAAGCAGCGGCGGCGTCCGCTGAACGCGCCCTTGGCTTGGCTCGATTGCGGTTTGACGAAGGGCTTGATGATTTTCTGGACGTGATTGACGCGCAGCGTACATTGCTTGATGCACAAGATAGACTAGAAATAAGTCGGCTCTCCACAACCAGACAGGCGATCACAACGTACAGAGCCTTGGGGGGAATATGGTTAGACGCAGCATCCGCGAGCGCGGACGCTGAGGGAGAGTGAGCACGTGTTTCTACGAATGATCGTTTCAGGCGGATTGATCGCCTTATTGCTGTCCTTGCCAGCCATCGCCCAGCGCGGCGGACCGGCAAACGTTTTTGCCGAACCCGTTAAAGAGCAAACCTTTTCGCGCGATATTGAAGCGTTAGGAACGCTAGAGCCAAATGAGCAAGTCGAGCTTTCATTGAATGCGTCGGATCGGATCACGGCGCTATACTTCGATGATGGCGAGCGTGTTCGCCAAGGCAAAACCCTTTTATCTCTCGCGCAGCGTGAACAATTGGCGCTTGTTGAGTCGGCTGAGGCCAATGTTGAAGAAGCCGCTCGCCAACTTGAGCGTGTGGTTCGTCTCGCCGAAGCGGAGGCCGTCTCACAATCTGAACTTGATCGCGCCCAGCGCGACTTAGACAGCGCGGAAGCCAATCTGCGAGCCCTACAATCGCGCCAGAAAGATCGCGTCCTGGTCGCGCCTTTTGATGGTGTCCTCGGATTTCGACGCGTCAGTGTTGGTTCTTTTGTACGTCCTGGAGACGTCGTTGCGACCCTGATCGATGACAGCGAAATGAACCTCGATTTCGATGTGCCGTCCATTTTTACGCGTTCCATCCAGCCAGGCACGGCGATCTATGCTGAGACTGATGATTTGCCGGGTGAAGTCTTAGCAGGTGAAATCGCAACGCTCGACAATCGCATTGACCCGGTCACCCGGGCGATCCGCGCGAGAGCCCGAATTCCCAACCCAGAGCAATTGTTGCGGTCCGGCATGTTCATGCGAGTCACGGTTACGGCAGAACCGCGCACCAATCTCGCCATCCCCGAAGAGGCGGTGCAGCCGGTCGGTCCTCGGACCTATGTGTGGCGCGTGACCCCTGAAGACGACAAACTCGTGGCCCGACGGGTGGAAGTCGAACTGGGTCAAAGGGCCGATGGATATATTGAAGTCGTCTCAGGCCTTGAGGCCAGCGATCAAGTTATTACCGAAGGAATTATTCGGGTGCGCGAAGGATCGGAATTACGCCTCCGGGATAAGTCGATGCTATCTCCGGACGGCTCGGGTGGCGGACGCAATATGGCCGGAAATGCCGCGTCTGTCGGCGCCGCGAATTAAGAGGGCGAGCGATGCTTCTCTCCGACACCGCCGTCAAACGTCCGGTCTTCGCATCCGTGATCGCGTTGATCCTGGTGATCCTTGGGATCGTCTCGTTCGATCGTTTGAGCCTTCGAGAATATCCCGACATCGATGCGCCGATCGTGACGATCGATACAAGTTATCCTGGCGCGTCTGCGACGGTCGTGGAAACGCGGATCACGCAGATCGTGGAAGACCGAATTGCTGGGGTCGAAGGCATCCGATTCATTGACTCCAATTCGAGCGATGGGCGCTCTCGGATCTCCATAGAATTCGGTGTGAACATCGATATCGATGTCGCGGCAAATGATATACGCGACCGGATCTCTGGGGTCCTCGACAATTTGCCGGAAGAGGCTGATCCGCCAGAAGTTGAGAAAGCCGACTCCAACGATGATGTGATTATCTGGCTCAATCTCGCTGCAGAGAACCTCACCACGCCTGAAATTTCAGACTATGCGGAACGTTTTCTCGTCGACCGCTTCTCTGCGCTCGATGGTGTCGCCCGCGTGCGGGTTGGGGGCTCACGAAATTATGCGCTTCGCGTGTGGATCGACCGGCGAGCGCTCGCGGCGCGAGATCTCACCGTAACGGATATCGAGCAAGCCTTGCGGCGCGAAAACATTGAAGCACCAGCAGGCTCAATTGAGTCTGATACGCGGTCCTACACCGTCCGCATAGATCGCACATTCCAGACACCCGACGACTTTGCTGGATTGGTGATCGCGGAGGGGGATGACGGATATCTGGTGCGGCTCGGCGATGTCGCGCGGGTCGAGCGCGGGACGGTCGAGGACCGCAACATGTTCCGCGGCAATGGTGTCCCAATGGTCGGCTTGGGCATCATCAAGCAATCCACCGCCAACACGGTAGACGTGGCCAACAATGCCAAAGCGCTTGCGGACCAACTGAATGAAACTCTGCCGGAAGGGATGGTGATCGCTCGCAGCTTTGACAGCTCGGTCTTCATCTCCGCGTCGATCCGGGAAGTCTATACGACCCTCGCCATTGCGGTTGCGCTGGTGACGCTGGTGATCTTCCTGTTCTTGGGTAGCGCGCGTGCAACCATTATTCCCGCGATCACGGTTCCGATCTCAATTATCGCGACCTTTATTGTGCTCTTTGCGCTCGGATTCTCGATTAATTTGTTGACCTTGCTCGCCATGGTTCTGGCCATTGGCTTGGTCGTGGACGACGCAATCGTTGTGCTTGAGAATATTTCGAGGCGTATGAAGGAGTATGGCGAAACGCCCCTCGTGGCAGCCTATAAGGGCACACGACAGGTTGGATTCGCCGTGGTCGCGACGACGTTGGTGCTCGTCTCTGTCTTCGTGCCGATCACGTTCCTCCAAGGCGATATTGGGCGTCTGTTCACTGAGTTTGCACTCACGATTTCCGCAGCGGTCGTTTTTTCCAGCCTGCTGGCTCTGACCTTAACGCCGATGATGGCGTCTAAGCTGGTTAAACCCTTGAACGATAAGGTGACGATCGCTTCGGCTCTGCCGCGTATGGTCGATGGCGCGTTTGGCGTAGTTCGCAAGGGCTATGCGTGGCTGCTCAACATTCTCATCCCGCGCCCCATTGTTATGGGCGTGTTGTTGCTCGGTTTATTCGCATCGACCTGGGAGCTTTCGCAGCGCGTGGAAGAAGAATACGTGCCGCGAGAGGATCGCGGTGCCTTCTTTATCGCGGTGCGCGGTCCGGAAGGGGCCTCTTATAGCTATATGGAACGCTATATCGACGAGATTGAGCGTCGGATGTTGCCATACACGGAGAGCCAAGATGGCAAGCCGCCCGAGGTGAACCGGCTCTTGTTCCGGGCCCCAGGATTTGGCTCATCTGCGTTCAATCAAGCCTTCATCATCGTTGTCTTAAACGATTGGAGTCAACGGCGACCGGCCGATGTGATTATTGCCGAAGCCAATCGCGCGCTTTCGGATCTTCCGGGAGTTCGCGGATTTGCGCGTATGCGACAAGGCCTGGGCGGCGGGACAGGGAAACCGGTTCAATTCGTGATTGGTGGGCCGAGCTACGAAGATCTTACGGAATGGCGTGAGACGTTTGTCGATGCATTAGAGGCCAGTGATATCGGGCTGGTCGACATTGATTGGGACTATAAAGAAACGCAGCCTCAATATCGCATCCAAGTTGACTATGACCGCGCCGCCGACCTTGGGGTCACAGTCGCGGATATCGGGACCACTTTGCAAACCATGCTCGGATCGCGCCGGGTCACGACCTATATCGATGGCGGCGAAGAATATGATGTGATTTTGGAAGGTCTGCGCTCAGATCAGAACAATCCAAACGATATTGAGAATATCTATGTGCGTTCAACGCGGTCTGGAAATCTCATCCCGCTCTCCAGCATTATTTCAGTAGAAGCAATCGCTGACAGTCCAACCCTCAACAGATACAACCGGGTTCGCGCCATTACGATTGAAGCGGGACTCGAGCCTGGGACATCGTTAGGTGACGCCCTCGACAGTATGCAGGCGCTCGCGCGCGAGGTCCTGCCGATGGAAGCCACAATCGATTTCAAGGGGCAATCCCTGGACTTCAAAACGACCGGATCATCGATCCTGTTTGTATTCGCGATCGGCCTCGTGATCGTGTTCCTCGTTTTAGCGGCTCAGTTTGAAAGCTATCGCCACCCGATCATCATTATGTTGTGCGTACCGGCGACCCTGGCCGGGGGGCTCTTCGGACTCTGGATCACCGGGATCAGTTTGAACATTTACACGCAAATTGGCCTGATCATGCTCGTTGGTCTTGCGGCGAAGAATGGCATCCTGATTGTCGAGTTCGCCAATCAATTGCGCGACCAAGGACAGGCGTTCGATGAGGCGCTTAAAGAAGCCTCTTTGGCGCGGTTGCGCCCGATTGTGATGACGGGTTTGACCACCGCAGCTGGGACGCTGCCGCTTATCCTTTCCAGCGGGGCGGGCGCGGAGACGCGCGCCGCGATCGGGATCGTGATCTTATACGGCGTTATCGCTGCGGTCCTTGTCACCGTCCTTTTCGTGCCGACGGCTTACGCGTTGATTGCCCGCGGATCAGGTTCGCCCGGCGATGTCGCGCGCCAGCTCGAAGCGGAGAGCAAGCAAAAGCCCGTCCCAGCTGAATAAGTCCGCCGGGAAAGCGCTTATTTCACGATCGTATAGCCAAATGTTGACGAGGCGATGGTCTCGTCTGATCCCGGTGTCTCAAGGTCTAGAAGCTCTGAGATCCGCTTGAATTCGTCAGACATTTGTTGGCCCGATGCGGTTGGCTCTGGCCGCAACGATTTGGTCCCTGTCTTGGCTGGGGCGAGAAAGACGTCCCGGATTTTTACCGACGGCGGCAGGACAACGAAGTTTAAGCTTCCTGATTCTCGTGTCGCACCGGGGGCATTGATTTGCGCGAAGAGGGGAATCTCAACTGCTTTTTCGGGGCCAATCTGAGAGTCATCATAGTCAAAATAGGGGAAGACGAGATCGTAGAACCCGCTCTCATTCTTATCGACGACCATCAGGCTCCCTTCAAACTTTGATCGCACTTCGAGTTTGTAAGACTTCCCAGCTTGCAAGTCTCCCTCCGTCGGCGCGCCATCCTGTTTCATCTGGAAGGACAATTGGTTGGCAGAACCCGTGCCTGCGTCGAGGACGGCATCAACCATTCTCTTAAAAGCTTCTTGTCCGGCTGCGGGTGGTTTTGCATCAACGAAGGTTACATCGGAGACGCGTGTTTCAATCCAGTTCCGATATTGAGAGACCCGCGTATAGACGCCGTACTTTCCGGGCTGACCGCAACCAACCCCGAAACTTGTCAAGCCAACGACAACTGGGCAACCGTCTCCATCTAAGACCGTAAGTGGCCCTCCGGAATCGCCTTGGCAGCTATCGCGGCCGCCTTCATCCCAGCCAGCACAAATATGCATCGCATCATCAATGCTCGGATCGATTGAAGCCGCGCACATGTTTCGCGGTTTGAACTGTAAGATCGCATCACTTAGAATTTGGGCCGGTGCGCTGGTGCGCGTGGTTCCGCGCCGAGAGTCAAAACTCACATAAGAAGAGCCTCGCTCATCCGTTTTGCCAAACCCTGCGGCCCATAAGAGGTGGCCTTCGATTGCGGGATCTGCATCCAATGATCCGGACAGGCGGGCATATGGGCCGGGGACATCGCGATCGAGCTTGAGCAACGCAATATCATTGAATTGGCGATTGTCGGGATCCACGCGATAGGCGCGATCAGGGTCAGAGATCACTTCGCCATCGATGACGCGCGCCGTGGCGGCCGGGTCATCCTGCGCCAAATCATCTGAATTGCTGATCACAATCATCGGCCATCTGTCGCCGGAGTTCGATTCAACAAACCAGGCCTTAGTTTCTGGATCTTGGACAGATCCATTCAGGCAATGTGCAGCGGTGAGCACGGTGCGGGCATTCAGTAGCACGCCGCCGCAATTATAGAAGGCGTGCGATTGGCTCTCTGATTCCGCGCCCAGGGCGATTATGCCTGGCCACAACTCAGCGGTTGTGACCGCGCCGCCGACCATCTTTTCGGCATAGTCTCGAAGCGGTCTTGCTTGGCACAATTCGCTGCCGCCAATTGAACCGACAATGTCGGACTCGGTATCAGAGGCTGGTGCAGTCATTTCCTCCGCGGTCGCAGTGGAGTTTGCGTCGACACTCCTAGCCGCAGTGGGGGTATCATCGTCCTGCGCAGAGGCACAGCCGGAAACCGCCAAGCTGAACGTCGCAGTTGCCAACGCCGCTAATTTTATCCCCGTGCGCCCAGGTAATTGAACCATCATCAACTCCTTAGCTTTTTGTCATGCAAACAGTATTTCGCGTGGATGCCAATCCCTGCGGGTGTTTTTCTAAGCCGAGATTCCGAGCGCCTCATAGGCGAGGCTGCGAATGCGCTTATAATCGGCTTTGCCATTCGGCGCGCGTTTAAGGTCGTCGGCAAAAAGCACACGTTTCGGCGCTTTATAGGCCGCGAGACGCGTTCGAACGAAAGCGCGCAGCTCATCCTCATCGACGCTCGCTCCATCCGCGAGTTCGACGACTCCCGTAACAGATTGGCCCCATTTATCATCGGGAACGCCAACGACGAGGGCATCGCGGACGCTGTCATGTTCTTTGAGCGCTTCCTCGACTTCTTCTGGGTAAATCTTTTCACCGGCAGAGTTGATGCAGTTCGAGCCGCGCCCGAGCAGGGTCAGCGTTCCGTCCTCTGCAACTGTGCACCAGTCACCAGGAATGGCATATCGCACGCCATCGATTGTTCGGAACGTCTCTGCGCTCTTCTTCTCATCTTTGTAGTACCCAAGCGGAACGGAGCCACCGCGGGCGATTAGTCCAGGTTCGTCTGAGCCGGGCGTGATTTCACGCCCATCTTCGGAGAACACTTTGCAATGCTGACCGATCTCAAACCGCGCCGTCTCAACAACCCCGTCCGCGGTTGTGACGGACATCCCAAAACCGACGGCTTCCGAAGCGCCAAAACTGTCCATCAAGGCGACTTGCGGCATATGTGCAATCAGACCGCGTTTGACCTCCATGCTCCACATGACGCCAGAGGACGTAATCGAGTTCACGCTCGACAGCTCGTATTTGCCTGGCGCTTCGTCGAGGACTTTCAGCATGGGTTTCGCGAACGCATCGCCGACAATGGCCATCGCCGTGACCCCATTGCGCGACACGGTCTGCCAAAGCTCTTCCGGCAGGAATTTGGCTTTGGTTTCCAGCGTCACGATCGCGCCACCATTTAAAAACGCCCCGAGCGCGGTGAACAGACCTGTGCCATGCATTAAGGGACAGGCCGGCAATTGGCGGCCATATTGACCGATTTCCTGAACGAATGCGCGATGCTCTTCCCAGGTTTCGGGGGCCGCGCCATAGATCCGGCGCAAGCCATCTAAATTCGCGTCGCGCCAAATCTTATGCGACCACATCACGCCCTTGGGCATACCGGTGGTGCCGCCTGTATAGAGAAACATCAAATCGTCCGGGACCGCTCAATATCGAGCGCGATGCCATCCCCTGAGCTGGCGAGGGTTTCATACGCCACCGCAAATTCCGGCGCCGAAGGACCGCCGCCCACTTCCACCCAGATTTTGACATTTGGAAGACGCGAGCGCACCCGCTCAACATTCTCGCGAAACTCGATGTCATAGAGGACGACGGTGCTGTCCGAATTATCGATGATGTAGACCAGCTCATCATCCAGATACCGGTAATTCACATTCACATGCGTCAGGCGCGCTTTAAAGCTCGCCGCGAGACCTTCCACATATTCGGGCTGGTTACGCATATAGAAACCAATTTTATCGCCGATAGAGGCGCCATGATCCAAGAGCCATCGCGCGACATTGTTGGAGCGAGCCGTCATCTCCGGCCATGAGACGATACGATCTCCATGGATCAAGGCGGGATTGTTCGGGCCGAGATGCGCCCCATTATCGTCCAGCAGGTCTCCAAAATTCCAAATGGTTCTGGCCATGACCGCACTTCCTCCATTGCTTTTTGGAGGATCATAACGAGGCTTTGGCGGGAGAGTAGGGGCTCCGCGGGGGAATGCCCCTAAAACAGGGATCCTTGATCCGACCCGTCTGTCTTGGTCGACTTGCTCGCAGGCTTCGGTTTGGGCGCGGGCTGAGCAGGTTTTGCCTGCCCATCAGTTATTAGGCCTATGTGTCCATCGGCAAGGGTTAGATCGACGCTGCCAGTGGCGCTAACTTGCGCGACGGAGCGTAAGACTTTGCCCGCCGGGTCCCGAACAATCGCATAGCCGCGTTGAAGCGTCGCTTGATAAGAGAGCGTCTCCAGCAGCTTATCTTGAGCGCTAAACTTCTGTCGTTTCGCGGTAAGGATGCGGTCCAAGGCTGGGCGGGCGCGCCGGGCCGTGTCGGTCAGGTTTTTTCGCGCGCGCCGTGTATCCGAAATCAAAGGCTCCGGTCGCAAGCGCGAAGCCGTGCGGGCAAAAGCGATCCGCTTTTTAGAAGCTGCTTGAGATAATCCCGATGCGAGGCGAGTTGACAGGGTTTCGAGCTTACCGGCCTTTTCGCGCACCACTTGTTTCGGGCTTACGAGACCTGCGCTGACCGTATCGAGTTTTGCGCGGCGCCGTTCAACTAGAGTCCGGAGCGCAGACGGCAATCGGTCGGCGACCGTATCAAACCGTTGGCGTTTGCTTTCCAGCAACCGTTCAGGGCGGGGCAGGCGAGTCGCCTCCACACGTTCAGCGCCTCGCCGGATGTTGCGCACCAGCGCGCGCTTCTGACGTTGTTCAAGATCATTGAGTTGGAGTTGCAATTCTGAGCGAACCGGAACCGCGATCTCGGCGGCCCCTGTCGGGGTTGGCGCGCGTGCATCTGAGACAAAGTCTATGAGCGTGGTGTCAGTCTCGTGTCCAACCGCTGAGATGAGGGGGATCTCGCTCTCGAAAGCGGCGCGAACAACATCTTCTTCATTAAATGGCCAGAGGTCTTCGATGGAGCCGCCGCCGCGCCCGACGATGAGAACATCCGGGACGATCTCGGCCCGTCATCGCATTGAAACCGCGAATGGCAGCGGCAATTTGTGGCGCCGCCGTATCGCCTTGCACAAGCGCCGGCCAAAGGATCACCCGGACCGGAAACCGGTCGCGAATTCTGTGCAGAATGTCTCTGATCACCGCGCCGGTCGGCGAGGTCACGACGCCCACCGTCGCGGGTAGAAAAGGCAGTGGCTTTTTGTGGCGCTCGTCGAACAATCCCTCGGCGGCCAGTTTCTTTTTGCGCTCTTCAAGCAAAGCCATAAGTGCGCCGACGCCGGCAGGGCGCAAGCTATCTGCGATGAGCTGATAATTCGAACGCCCCGGATAGGTCGATAGCCGCCCTGTGGCGATCACTTCCAAACCTTCTTCAGGGCGGAAGGGTAGGCGCGAAACCTGGCCCTTCCACATGATCGTGTTGAGCACAGCTTTGTCGTCTTTGAGATCCGCATACATGTGCCCCGATCGTGCAATCGTCACGCGTCCAAGCTCGCCCCGAACACGGACATGATCGTAAGCCGTCTCAATCGTGCGTTTAAGCGCCATCGAGAGTTCGGTAACCGAAAGCTCTGGCAAGTTGGAGGTTTGTGAATCAGCCATGAGTGAACGTATCTCGCTTATTCGAGAAGGTCACGCTGTGAATGCTTATCTCTAGCGCTCAGGATGCTGGATGGTGAGCGTTTGACCGGTCCGCGACGTTGGATAGCGTTGAAACCGTCCCATCCGGCCAATCCACGCGAACCGTTTCAACGGTTTCTTGATTGCCAAACCCAAAGTATTGCTGGGTTGAATTGTGAGAGATGAAGTTGCTGTTCACGCCGACCAACCGTGTTTGCGTGGTGTTGTCCGTCGAAGCAGAAATAAGGGCGCCGACGCCGTAAGTGTTCGGCGCTTTGCCTTCGAGTTTCACGGTGAGTGTATTGCCATCGCTGAGCTGATGGTCCAAAGCATCGCGGCTTGTTGATCATCCAATGTCAGCAACAAGGCGTCTACGTCTCCGTCACCATCAAAGTCATCGCAAATCACGCCGCGTCCTTGCTCTGTGTCACGCATATTCGATTGCGAGGCCATGTCGACGAACGACCCATCTGGATTTTGCGTCCATAGCCGCGAAGGATCGTCAAGATAGAGTTGACTGGACGGATCTGTGCCAGCGTCCCAACCATTTGTTTGGTAGATGTCGAGCAGGCCATCAGCATTGAAGTCAGCGAAGCAGGAGCCCCAACCCCAGCCGCCGTCTTCCACATCTGAAGCTTCGCTCGGATAAGCAAACGTCCCGCCAACATTCTGGTATAGGCGATTGCCATCAATCGACGAGACGAACCAATCCATATCGCCATCGCCGTCATAATCACCAATTGCCGCGCCCATACCATTGGTATCTGTAATGATGGTCGGGTCAGTAATATCGGTGAATGTCGCGCCATCATTACGCAGCACACGGGACCCACCAAAATCTGATACGCTCAGTAAGTCTTGGTCTCCATCACGGTCAATATCTGCGAACCCTGGGGCAAAGGTATAATCGTGATCTTCACCGAGCGCGCCTGCAGAGAGATCGAGCCCGAGCGCGCCTGAAATGCCAAGTGAAGCGCTCACGGCAGTGAATCGAATGACCCCGCCGCTTGTGTCGTTTCGCCAGAGTGTCTCTGTTTCTCCTGGCGAGGTTTGTGATCGAGGGGTCCCCCAATGCGCCATCGCAAGATCTAGGTCGCCGTCACCGTCATAATCTCCGAACGCCGCGGAGATGGTGTAAGATGAGGACATACGGTCGATGCCCGTTCCAGCGGAGACGTCTGTAAATTGGCCGGTGCCGTCGTTTTGGAATATCTGGGACGGATCGCCTTCCAAACCACCCAAGAAGAGGTCTAGATCGCCGTCACCATCGATGTCTGCGAACACGGGTCCACTCTGGCGATAGGTCTCTGTTGCGTTTTTGGTGAAGGCCAGTCCCGCGCCTGCTGCATCTTCTGTGAATCCCGAACCACCTTGATTTAGATAAAGCAAATTGGGACCCAGATTTCCGGGGACGATGAACAGGTCCAAATCCCCATCCGCGTCCACATCGCCAACGGCGCCGCCTCCGGCAAATTGGCGAACCATACCGTTCATATCCGCCGAGTATCCAGAATCGTAGACGAGGCCGCGCAGCACGGATTGCTCTTCAAATTGTGTGGGAGTCGCAGCCTGCGCCGCAGCGGGTGGCGGCGGAGGAGGCGGTGGCGAAGCTTGCACGGGTGAAGGACTTGAGCCCCCACCACCGCCTCCGCCACATGCGGCAATGAAAAGCACCGCAAAAAATGGTGCTGCATAGGTTTTGTTTGCCAATGTTCGTTCCTCCCTCGAACGACACTATGCCTTTTTGTAGGGCATTATTGGGAAAATTAAAAGGTTCCTGCCAAGCTGGGCGCTTTTTGCAATTCGCTGCAAAACAAATGAGAGACCTTGATCTGAGGGAAGGGAGGGTGCATGGGCTGGCGCCATGAAAATACTTGTTGTTGGATCCGGTGGCCGCGAACATGCGCTCGCCTGGAAAATCGCCCAATCCGAGCTTGTTGATGAGGTCTTCTGCGCCCCAGGCAATCCAGGCATGGATGAAATTGGGCCCTGTTTTGACGTCGACCCGACCGACTTGCACAAAATGCAGGAACTGGTGCTGCAGCTGTCCCCTGACTTGATTGTGATTGGTCCAGAGGCCCCCCTCGCGGTGGGGCTCTCAGACGCACTACGCGCAAGGGGCTTCGATGTTTTCGGGCCCAGTGAAAAAGCGGCCCAATTGGAGAGCTCCAAAGGGTTCTCCAAAGACTTGATGAAGCGACTCGATATCCCAACCGCGAAATATGGTCGTTTCAGCGATCTCACCGAGGCGCTGGATTTCCTCGAGACGATGTCACCGCCTTATGTCGTCAAGGCCGATGGTCTCGCGGCCGGGAAGGGTGTCGTGATTTGCGATGAGCTCGAAGACGCCGAGAATGAATTAGAGGCGATGATGACGGGGAAGTTCGGGGATGCGTCATCCGAAGTCGTCATCGAAGAATTCATGGACGGCGAAGAGGCCTCGATCTTCGTCCTCACTGATGGTGATGGCGCGATCTACTTGCCTCCGGCGCAAGACCATAAGCGCGTCGGGGACGGCGATACGGGCCTGAATACAGGCGGTATGGGCTCCTATGCGCCTGCGCCGGTCGTCACGCCGCGCATGATGGAATTGGTCCAGACGCTCATTGTAGAACCGCTTCTGTCGGGGATGGCCGACGACGATATGCCGTATCAAGGCGTCCTCTATGTCGGCATCATGGTCACGTCATCCGGCCCTAAAGTCGTCGAGTTCAATGCGCGCTTTGGCGATCCAGAATGCCAGGTTCTGATGGCAGGCTTGCCGGTGATATCGTGCCGGCCCTTCTGACTTGTGCCACGGGCGGCCTCGTGCATGGACATCGAGAGATCGCCGAAATGATGGGTGTGAATGCGTTCCAGCCGAGCGCGTGTGTGGTCATGGCCACCAATGGCTATCCAGAGTCATATCCCAAGGGCTCAATCATCAAGGGCACCGACGCGGCCGACGCTATACAGGGCGTAACCGTATTCCAAGCCGGAACGGATCGAGACAGCGACCAAAGCCTGATCGCGGTGGGCGGACGCGTCTTGGGAGTTACGGCCGTTGGTGACGATCTCAAACAGGCGGTGGCGCGAGCCTATGAAGGGGTCGACCAAATCGATTGGTCAGAGGGCTTTTACCGCAAAGACATTGGCTGGCGGGCGCTGAAATAGTGCCGGAGTCCGATCTTGCCAAACTGCTTTCGACCCTGTGCGTTCATAAGCGCAATGGCGTCTGGCGGTTTGAAACGATTGGAGCCGACGAGGCGTCTTGGGCGGAGTTGGTCAATCTCCGAGCGGTGCGGACCATCGCCATGCTCTTTCAAGAGACCGAAGGGCTAACCGTGATTACGGCGGCGGACCAAGACACCCCACAGCATAATCGCTGGGTTTGGTTAGAGCTCAGTGTTTACTCTGATCTTCAGGCCGTCGGATTTCTGGCGAGAGTTTCGGCGGCCTTGGCGGATGCTGACGTACCCTGCAACGCCGTTGCGGCGTTCCACCATGACCATATTTTTGTGCCTGAGAAGAAAGCGCAAGCCGCGATTTCCGCGATCGAGGGGCTTCGAAGCCAAGCCTAACCCTGCGTCTGACTTGTCGCGCGTGGTGGGGTCGCTAAACAGAAAACAAGAGCAACAATATCCGCGGGAGGTGCGCTATGGTTCACGGCGGCAACGCACAGGAAATGTTCACCGGCACGAAAGATGTCGCGGACACACACAAGTTCAATGAAGCCAATCTGGAAGCCTGGATGGCGGAGCATGTTGAAGGCTTTGAGGGGCCGCTCACGGTCAAGCAATTCAAGGGCGGTCAGTCGAACCCGACTTACAAACTGTTTGCGGGTGGCAAGACCTATGTCATGCGCCGCAAACCACCTGGAAAATTACTCCCCTCAGCCCACGCGGTGGATCGCGAGTTTCGCGTCATCGATGCCCTGTATCCGCTCGGCTTCCCCGTCGCGCGGCCATATGGGCTGTGTATGGACGAGAGCGTCGTCGGGACGATCTTCTACATCATGGATTGTGTCGAAGGCCGCATCCTGTGGGATGGCACATTGCCCGGCATGGACCCAGCCGAACGCCGCGCGATTTATGAGGCCAAGGTCAAAACCTTTGCCGATTTGCACAATGTCGATTGGCGTGCCGCCGGCCTTGAAGGCTTCGGCAAAGAGGCTGATTACATTGCCCGGCAAACGCATCGCTGGACAAAGCAATACGTCGCCTCTGAAACCTCGAAAATCCCGGACATGGACGCGCTGATTGAGTGGCTGCCGAAGAATATTCCAGCAGGAGATACGACCACAATCGTGCATGGAGATTATCGTCTCGATAACATGATCTTGCACCCCACCGAACCAAAAGTGATCGCGGTGCTGGATTGGGAATTGTGCACACTCGGTGATCCGCTCGCCGACTTTACGTATCACCTGATGAACTGGGTCATGCCAAGTTCAGATCCTGCGCGTGGGGCGCTTGTCGATATTGAGGATTTGAAAAGCTACGGCATTCCAACCATGGAAGAGTATACCGCGCTCTATTGCCAGCACACGGGCCGTGATGGTCTGCCGGAAGTCGATTATTATTTCGCCTATAATGCTTTCCGCCTGGCGGCGATTTGCCAGGGCATTGTTGGTCGGGTGCGTGATGGAACTGCTTCAAATGCTGCCGCCGCAACCATGGAAGCCCGCGTTGCACCGCTCGCCGCTTTTGCTGCCGACTGCGCCCGCAAAGCAGGCATGGAAGGATGAGCTTCGACACGCCTATTGTCGAGCTCGACGGGGTTTTCTCGGGGCCGCTGCGGTCGCCCGCCAATATGCTGATCGAGCAAGAATATGGCGGTCACAAGTCCATTCATGATGATGCGGAAGCAGAGCGGCTCGGTTTTGTTGCCGGGCCGATTGAAGGCCCAACCCATTTTAGCCAGTTCGACCCGATCTTGGTTAAGCTTTGGGGCAAGGACTGGTTTGAGCGCGGCTGCATCTCTTGTCATTACAAGAATATGGTCGTCGAGGGCGAAGAGGTGCGGGCCTTTGTGAAGCCCGTTTCGAAGACCCGGGCCGAGTGCTGGGCCGAGAAGGCGGATGGCACGCCGGTTCTGGAAGCCTCGGCCACCCTTGGGCCTGACCATGGTGAGACCTTGCTTGAAGCCCGGATGGCCAAGCTTCGCCCGGCCGGTGAGTTGATTATTTTGTCGGATTTATCGGTTGGGATGACCGGAAAAGTCGATGAACAGGTCGGCATGCAAGCCGATCAAAATATGGGCGCGCTTTATCCGTTTTCCTTGACCGAGAAGCTTGCCAAAATCACGGAGCACACGGCCTGGTATGAGGATGATCAAGCTTCGCCTTGGGGACGCGCAATCATTCCGACCGAAATGATCAGTGTGCTGGCCGAATACTCCAATCGCGAAGCCGGATTTCCGGTCAAAGGCCCGACCATAGGTCTGTTCGCAGACCTTGAGATTCGGTACATTAACGGCCCGCTCTTCGTTGGTGAAAACTACCTCATCCGGCGCGAGATTGTTGCCCTCTCGCAAGGCCGCCGAACTGAGAATTACTGGACCCGGACGCGTATTTTTGATGCGACAGGATCGACCCAAATGGCGGAAACGCTGCTCAATCATGGGGTGCTGAAGCACTCTTACGAGGCTTACCCAAAAGAACTTTTAGTGTGATGGCTTAGCAGTCTGCGTCCCGCAGCGACGAATTGAAGATGTAAGTTCGATCTGAAATTGGCTCAGCCGCGTTTCGGAACAAATTATTGTTGGGGTCTTCGAAACTTTGCGCGAAGGCTTCCATGCGGGTGATCCGATCGCCGAGGAAGCTGCGCACGTGACGGGCATCCAGCATGCCCCAATAGTCTTTTGGATCGACGCGACACGGAAAACCGATTGCGTCGTCCAACATCAAATCGCTGATTTCTTGAATGTAACCAATATCAACGTCCTGACCCTTCAGATGGTCGCGCATATGGTCGGCGCCGCTATAGTGAAGGATATAGCCGAAGTCATAGCCCAATTGAGCTGCCATCAGGGCCATAGGCGTTGGCGCGGCGTCCTCCTTCAGCCATCCCCACCATTGACGGAACTTCATCATCGTAATGCCGTGAACGGCAATATGCGCCGAATTGTGGATGTGGATGTCGTCCAATCCCGGCAAGATCACCATGGCACAGGCCGACATACACTGCCCGGCAATCGTGACTGGTTCGCCGCGATTGTCCAAAATCGTGCTCATACCGCGTGCGGTGGCAACATTCCCACCTGGGCTTGTGATGATGATCCGGCTCGCTTCGGGAAGACCGTTCAGTTTCAGAAATTGTTCCGGAAAGATCGCTGAATTGTAGCAAATGACGTCGGTGCCCTCGAGCATGTTTACGCCTTCGGTCTCAAGACATTGTTCGACCAACTGGTCGGTTACCGGGTCTGGTAGATCAAAGGAAAATACGTCTTGAGCACTTGCCCATTGAGCCGCGCAAACGCTGATCAGTCCGAGAATCCAAACCCGCATAACAACTCCTGTATCGTCTGACTTAACCTGGGCGAAAAATCCGGCAAATCAATGGCGAGCAAGGCTTTGGGCTTGCCGAACGCGTCTGACCCGTTCAAGTTGCGGAAATTGGGAGAAAAAAATGAAATTATCAATTAAAGTCGCGGCCCTTGCCGCGCTTGCCGCGTCCGCTTTTGGCGCGGCACAGGCGCAGGAAACGAAAACTGTTGTTGAAGTTGGGCACCTATTGGCCGTGCCGGGGAATGGCTATTTGCGCAATCGTTCGGTGACGATCGAGGGCGGTAAAATTGTTAGTGTCGAGCGAGGCTTTGAGGATCATGGCGATGATGTTCGCGTGATCGATCTGCGCGACGCCTATGTCGTGCCAGGACTGATCGACAGTCATGTTCACCTCTCAAATGAGTTTTCGCCGACCTCGCGCATGCGCGCCCTAAGCGACTCAGAGGTCGATGCGGCTCTGAACGGCGCCGCACCACGCGAAAAAGACGCTGCTCGCGGGCTTTACAATGGTCCAGGATGTCGGCGGACCCAACGAAGCGATCTTCTCACTGCGGGATGCGATCCGCACCGGAAAAGTACCGGGCCCTCGTATTCGAGCGTCAGGCCGTGCAATTACGCCGACTGGAGGACACGGTGATGCGAACGGGTTCTCGCCAGCGCTCACCAAGATCTTTACGGGACCAAATGCTTGTGACGGCGCAGATGACTGCCGCCGCGCGGTGCGCGAAGCAATTCGATCAGGCGCTGACGTGATCAAAATCACGGCCACTGGCGGTGTCCTGTCCAACACGAAGGCTGGCTTAGAACAGCAATTCTTTGATGATGAGATCGCGGCCATTGTCGAAACGGCCGCCATGATGGGCCGAAAGGTCACCGCGCACGCACATGGCAAAGGCGGGATCGAAGCCGCGCTGCGCAATGGCGTTCAGTCGATTGAGCACGGAACCTATCTCGATGATGAGACGATTGCGCTGTTCCGTGAAACGGGTGGTACGCTCGTGCCCACCGTATTGGCTGGCGTGACGGTGACCGGCTGGACCGATCAACCGTGGCTGCCTGCGCCGTCTCGTGAGAAAGCCGCCATCGTTGGGCCCTTAATGCTCGATATGTTGCGCCGGGCGAGAGAAGGCGGCGTCAATGTCGCGTTCGGAACCGATACCGGGGTGTCTAAGCACGGCGAGAATGCCGAGGAATTCGTTCTAATGGTAGAGGCTGGCTACTCACCAGAAGAGGCGATCCGGACAGCGACTGTGATTGCATCAGAGCATGTTGAAATGGGCAATGTAATCGGAACGATCGAGGCCGGAAAGTTTGCAGACATGGTCGCCTATGAAAGCGATCCGCTGAAAGACATCTCAGTTTTGAAGGCGGTGCACGTCGTGATTAAAGACGGAATACAGTATCGACCGTAGAAGAGGCTTTGACTTTTCTGCTTGAAAGGTCAATGTTTATTGCAGTGTAGAGTGCATTAACGGGGGCGTTAAATGCAGACCAGGCTGCTCAGCCTGCCGCTGATTGCGTTATCAGTGGCCCTTGCGTCATGTGGATCTTCGGTCGAGTCTTCGGCGAAGAGCGGGAGCCAATGTGTCGATATTCCGAACGGACAATTCTTTCAGTTCGTAGATGGGCGCCTGGTCAGCGCAACACTCGCCGACGTCAACGCGCAAGAATACCCGTTCGAAACTAAGCTGCGATTGCAGAATACGCTTTCTGCTATGGGATATCCGTGGGTGGAGTTGGAATGGGATGGCGAAACCGCGACCGTCTCTGGGCTCGCCTTGGATGAGAACACCCGTTCTGATGCCTTTATTGCGGCGAAGTCCGTTTTGGATACGGACCCGATTGCGGCGCCGCTTGTGCAACGTGTGGTCAACAATATGGATGTTCGCGATACCACGTCCGCAATCGCCATACGATTGACGGACGAGCTCGCCGGCGACGGCTATCGCTGGCTCGGTGTGGTGATGGCCGGAAACGTGGCGACCTTAGTTGGTACAGCGCCCTCGCTTGCCGACAAAGAAGAAGGCTACCGGATCGGGCGGTCCACAATCGAGTCCGATCGCGATGCCGGAGAGATTGTCAATATCGTCGTCGATGCGATCACTGTAGAGGGCTCTGGCGAGCCAGTGGGCACGGCACTGATCAATCTGACGGAGACGGCAAGTGCAGGCACCTGCCAAGACGCGTTCATAGAGGTGATGAATGGCCGCAACGTGCAGTTCGAGACGGGCGAGTCTATCGTCAACAATGAAAGTGCCCGCTTGCTCGACGCCGCGACGGGGGTCGCGTTGCTGTGCGAGCGCCACGATATTGAGATCGAAGGGCATACTGACACGCAAGGCAGTGATGAATTCAATCTCGATCTCTCCCAGCGACGTGCTTCTGCCGTTCGGGATTATCTGATGGCGTATGGGGTCGATCCAGAGGCCCTCACGGCCAGAGGCTATGGGGCTTCACGGCCGATCAATGAAGATGGCACCGACGCCGAACGCGCCGAGAATCGCCGCACCGTTTTTGTGGTGCGGCCGAGGATCAATTAAAAGCTACAGATCAAGCCTTGGTCCGCCGGGATCTTGGCATCGACCGTATCCAGCCAAGCTTGGGCAATCGCATCAGCGCCGTTGACCGGGGTCGGCGTCACGAAGTCCCTAGAGATGGGATAAAAGGCGACGAGGTCTTTGCCCGTCATTTGATCCAATTCGCCTGGCGCAAACTGTTTAGACCGATTGGCCGCATAATCCGGCACGAAAAAGAACTCGGGGGCCGGTCCAGGAAGGTCAGCCACCGGCGCGCGTTCATCTTCCCAATCTGTAGCCCCAATAATGAGGCTACGAATAAGATGAGATCCGCAGGCTTGGTGGATCGAATGGGTCAGCTCTGGGCGGCCGACGAAATCAACATAAGCGGTTTTCTCGCTCGGCTGATAATTTGAAACGTCGTCATAGGTTAGCACAGTCGAATAAAGCTGTGTGCCTTCGACAAAAGCGACATTTCTGGGCGAGGTTACGCCCACGGTTTTCACGCCTCGACGATGCAGGCCGTGCGCGGTGGCGAGGGCGGTTTTGGACGAGGCGCTTGATAGGATCGCCGCTTCAGGTGTGGGATCGCCTTGCATCAGACTGTCGCAAATCATCCATCCCGTCATATAGAGTGGGCGAAACAGCATTTGCTCAGCTTCGGTCCCCTCGACATAGGCGGGATCTGTGGCGTTAAAGCTGTAGAAATTATAGATCGGCGCGAGCCCTTGTCTGTGTTCGGCGCCATCAAAGAAGCCGCGCTCACTTGTGCGCATTGGTGTCACGACCAGCTCATCGGAAATTGGGAAATAGCCATACAGCCTTTGGCCGACGCTCACACCTTCCGCTTTGGACTCGGTCACCGTCGCAAACCCCCAGACCGGGACCCGACCCCTCGCGTCATCTCCAGACGGAAAGAAATTCCAATAGTGCATTGGCGGGCCGCCGAAGGCCGCATAAGTCACATTATTGGCGGTGAGCGCGAACGCATCGACGCTGAGTTTGGCTTGTCCATCTGACAATGAGGGTGACTCGACTGGTTGCCATTGCGTCTGCCGCAAATTCGATTTCGTGATCAGGTGTTGCTGGCTCATAATCCCTCCAAATTTTTTCGTACTCTGTGCGCAGCGGGACTTTGAATCAAGCCTGACGTCGGGCGGGTTAATGGCGGTTGGTCGAGGGGAGGGGGCTAGGATAGCTCTGTTCGAGCTCATAGACCTGTTTCTTCAAAGCCGAGATGGCCTCGCGCGCTTCGGAGAGGATGACTGGGGCTTCTGAGCGCAGAAATTTAAACTCCGCGGTTCCGGGATCAGCGTTACAGGTCGCCTCAAGATCATTAACGGCGCGTGCCAAGACTTCGATATGAAAAGTCCAGTGAGGGTCTGTTTTTGTCATCGTGCTATCCAATACAAGTATAAAAATTCGGTATTCGAAAAAAATGTATTGAACAATCAAAAAGTGTAATAAATGTATTTCTTACTGCAGTAGATTACTGTTGGTTCGACACGATCGCCGCGCCTGCCGGAATCGTTTGCTTCAAATCTTCAAAGCCTTCGCTCAGTTGTGGGGAAGCGTCTTGGACGTCGAGCGCCTTCAAGAGTTCTGAGACCGCAACCCGTTCTCCCAGGTCATTGCTCACTTGAACGAGGGATTTCACCTCTGCGTGGATTTTCTCACCGCGTTGAAAGCGGAAACAGATCGCGATTTCGTCTTCGGTCCACCCCTCAATCTGGCACGCCAACACAAAGGTCTGCGGCGATTTTAGCATGCGAGAAATGGTACGCGTTTGACCGAGAATATCTAAGGTCCAGTTCCGCTGTTTCAGGACTTTCCAAATGCCGGTCCGGATCGCCATATTCATTCGGGCGAGATCACTGAACGACAAATATCGACTGTTCGTCATATGAAGGAACATGTCTTGATCGGTGAGCCAGACGCGAAAACTCAAGCGATAAACATCGGTCAGCGGCTGAGACTTTGAGGAAAACTGGGCGCGTAGATAGACCCAAAGGCGTCTAAAGAACAAATTCATTGGTTCAAACTCGCTGCGACCAGGGGGCTATAATGGCAAGATTCGCAATCTAATCGCGCCAATATTTATCAAGCTCTGCAGCAATTGAAAACGCGCGCTTGGCGCGGGGGCCACCAATTCGCAGTCCGATCATGGCAGAGCCCTCTAAAGACGATGGATCATCGCTTTGGCGAGCCCACCGGCTTCCTGACACAAAGCCTTCATCCAAAGAGGCGAGAAACGCTCCAAATTCTTCCTCACGACCATCCGCAAAGAGCGGCAGCCAGATCAAGAACTCTGCCTTCGGCCATTTGCGCATCGCCCGGGGGACCCAGTTGGCGAGCGCATCCATATCAGCGTCTGTCTCATAGCTCGGATCGAGCATGACCAACATGCGTTCTCCGCGCCTGGGCTGCAGTCGTAGAGCGCCGCGATAGCCATCTTCTTTGCGGATTTGGACGCGTTGGTCCTTCCGGAGTGCTTGGCTCAAAGCTTTATGCTCGGCGGGGTGCAGTTCGAACAGATTGATCCGTGCGTTGTCACCGAGCAGCTGCGTCGCGAGCGCTGGCGAACCGGGATAAGATCCGGGGCCTTTGCTCTGCACATGCGCCAGCCAAGGCTGTAACGCTTTGGGAGCACGCTCTGCTTTCGGCATCGCCAAAACACCCGATTGAGCTTCGCCAGTTTTGACCGATTGCGCGCTATTGAGATCGTAAAACCCCCGCGCCGCATGCGTTTCGACATAGAGCAAAGGTTGATCGGCTTCGCGCTCGCCGAGCAAGACAGCATGCAGCACTGCATGCTTCAGAACGTCGGCTTTGTTGCCTGCATGAAATCCGTGCTGGTAGGAAAGCACGGGCTAGTCTTCGCCGTCCGCTAGCGATGCTTGGCGAACCGCTTCAAACTCATTTCCCGGATACCAGGTCGGCCACTCACCTGAGTTTATGACGTTTAGGCCGACTGAATACAGTGCGAGCACGTCTTCCTGCATGCCAGAAAGATCCCAGCTTTCATTATATTCGTCCATCGGCTTGTGATAGCGCTGAGCGGTGTAGACTTCGGCGAACGCCCGTCCGGCGGCTTCACCGCCTTCAAGCTTATCCACGCCGCCATCTGCATATAACATCGGCACGCCCTTTTTGGCGAAAGACACATGGTCTGAACGATAGAAGTAACCTGCTTCTGGATTCGGGTCTGGGACGATGACGCGTCCGGTTTCTTCCAGGTGAGCTTTGAGCAGATCTTCAAGCTCTGAAGCACCATATCCGACGACAACCATATCCCGTGTTCGGCCAACGGGCAGCATACCATCCATATTCAAACCCGCTACAATTTGGTTCATCGGCACGGTTGGCTGCTCGGCATAATAGGCGGACCCCAGCAGACCCGATTCTTCCAGTGTTACGGCGACAAATAAGGCCGACCGTTCAATCTCTTCGGTCGCCAAAGCTTCTGCGATTTCAAGCAAAGCAGAAATTCCCGTGGCATTGTCGACCGCACCATTGAAAATGTCATCGCGATAAAAGTCCTGTGTGGGCTCACCTTCGCGTTCTTCGGATTTTTTTCCGAGATGGTCCCAATGCGCCGTAAACAGCATGTGTTCATCCGGCGCAGAGCGTCCCGGCAAGATGCCTATGACGTTGCGAGATTCTGTTGTGCTTACCGTTTGCGTGATCTCCCCTGACGCGGTCAAATCACCCATATCCACCGCTGTAAATCCTGGCTCCTGAGCTTGGGTTTTGAGGTCCGTGAAACTAAGCCCAGCTTCAGCAAAGAGCGCCCGCGCGGTCTCTTCTGTGATCCAGCCTTCGAACAGGGTTCGATTGGCCCCACCATCGGCCCGAACCAGGTCCGCTTGCGCCCCAGACCAGGAATTCGCAACGACTTCCCAGCCATAGGACGCTGGGGCGGTTTCGTGGATCACAATCGCGCCCGTCGCGCCGCGTCGTCCGGCTTCCTCGAACTTATAGGTCCAACGGCCATAATAGGTCATCGAACGGCCTTTGAAGAGCTCGTCTTGGCGGGCATAACCTGGATCATTGACCAACATCACCACGGTTTTGCCTTCCACATCGAGGCCCGCATAATCGTCCCAGCCATATTCTGGGGCGGTCACGCCATAACCGACAAAAACCAGCTCGGATGCGTCCCATGACGCCGTGTCACGGTCTTGTTTCTTCGTCCACATCACCGCGTCTTCTTTGAGAACCATGGGATAATCTTCGCCCGACACCCCGCCCGAAAAAGTCAGGCGCGACGCGTTCTCGTCTAAGGTCTGTTCGACCATACCTACCGTCTGGAACCAGGTCCCATCGACCCCACCTGGCTGAACCCCGATCCGTTCAAACTCTTGTGCCAACCAATCCGCGGTCAGTTCTCCTTTTTCGGCCGCAGGTCCGCGGCCCTCAAAGGCGTCGTCTGAGAGCAATGCGATGCGCTGTCGAAGATCGTCTTCTGTGATCGCTGCGCTGGTGCCGGACGGCAAAGGCATTGGCAGCTCAAAGATATCTTCAACTTCGATTGGCGGCGTGGCGGGTGGCTTTGTGGCTGCAGGATCTGAGGATTGGCCACACGCGGACACCAGCGCCAAAGCGGTGGCGACAATGCTTAGACGGATCATAAATAATACTCCTACGATCTCTCGTTCTGGAGCGGGTGTGGCACACTCAAGATTACGCCACAAGCTATCGCCTGCGCGCGATCAGTCCCCGGGAAGCGGGATAAAATCGACTTCGCCGTCTGGCAGTGTGAAAGGTGTATCGGTCCAACCACCATCCGCCGAGGCACGCCAGTCGGATTTTGCTTTCTCCAGCCGGTCTTTATCTGTCGCAACGAAATTCCAGTCGATCAGGCGTGGACCATCCATAGGCGCACCGCCCGCAAGCATGAAACGCGTGCCGGGTTGCAACGTGACGGGCACGTCTTCTCCAGGCGCAAAAATCGCCATTTGTCCGGGCGAAATGGCTTCTCCGTCCACAATAGCTTCTCCAAAAGCGACATAAAGCGCCCGTTCTTCGGCTTCATCTGCTCCGATCGTAAAGCTTGCGCCATGATCTGCATCGCCGCCGACATACCAAATCTCCCACGGGAACTCGACCGGGGAGCTATGGCCGAAGGCTGTGCCCGCGAGAACGCGCGCATGCGCCCCGCCAAGGTCGAACTCGGGGAGGGTGTCAGCAGGGTGATGGACAAAGTCTGGGGCGGTCTCGGCATGCTCTTTCGGGAGTGCGACCCAGGTCTGGATCCCATGCATGGATTGCCCGTTCGCGCGCTCTTCATCGGGTGTGCGTTCAGAATGGCAAATGCCTCGACCCGCGGTCATCCAATTCACCGCGCCTGGGCGAATAACAAGATCATTGCCAAGCGTATCCTTATGGCGGATCGCGCCTTCATATAGGAAGGTCACGGTAGAGAGGCCTATGTGGGGGTGTGGCCGCACATCAAAGCCTTTGCCCGGCGCGTAGTCGACCGGCCCAAAATGATCGAAAAAGATGAAGGGGCCGACCATTTTTCGGTTGTGAAAGGGTAGAATGCGCCGCACGACGAAGCCGTCGCCGAGATCTTTTTCGCGAGGTTTGATGATTTGCTCGATCAGGCCGCTCATGTTGGGGTTCCTTGCGTCTTGGCTTGGGATTAAACACATAGACTTATGAGCACCAATCTCCACGATTTCGTAGCTGAGATCCGCGCATGTCAATTATGCGCAGCTGACATGGAGCGTGCGCCGCGACCTGTATTACAAGTGTCGGAAACAGCAAAAATTCTGATTGCGGGCCAAGCGCCAGGTAATTTGGCGATGGAATCGGGACGTCCGTTCACCGATCCGTCCGGCGATCGCTTACGCGACTGGCTGCAAATCAATGAGGCGGACTTCTATGATCCGGCAAAAGTCGCGATTGTCCCGATGGGATTCTGTTTTCCTGGCTATGATAAAAACGGAGCGGATATCCCGCCGATGAAAAGATGTGCGAAAACCTGGCATGGGCCGCTTTTTGAGCGTTTGCCGCAGCTCGAACTGAAAGTCTTGATCGGCGGCTATGCACAGCAATGGCATATTGGAGATCAGATCGAAAAAACTTTGACAGCGACCGTTCAAAAGTGGCGAGAGTTTTTGGCGCAAGGCGTTATCGTAACGCCGCATCCCAGTTGGAGAAACAATGCATGGCTCAAGCGCAATCCATGGTTCGAGGCGGAGGTTTTGCCCGTTTTGCGCGCGCGAGTGCGGTCCTTATTGTCCTGATCGCCGGACTGTTTGGAACGCTCGCCGCCTGTGTAACGCCCGCCACGCTAAAGACATTGAAATTGGAGACTCCCGTGATGCCGGAACTTGATCCTGAAAATCAACGGATGATCAGTTTTGATGGTGCTGAGCTCGGCCTCACGGTCTGGGATACACAAGCCGCGCCGGACGTGGTCATCGTCGGTGTGCACGGTATGAATGACTATGCCAATGCCTTTCATATGGCGGCGCCGTATTGGGCCGAGCGAGGCGTCAAAACCTATGCTTATGATCAGCGTGGGTTTGGGCGCTCTTATGGCCGCGGCGAGTGGCCCGAAGAAGAGTCGATGCGCGAGGATTTGCGCACCGCGGTTCGGCTGGTCAAAGAGCGTTATCCGGAAACACCCCTTGCCGTGGTGGGGATTTCGATGGGCGGAGCTATGGCTATGACGGCGTTTGGGTCTGACAATCCGCCAGAAGGCGTTGATCGCGTTGTGTTCAGCGGGCCAGGCCTGCGCGGGTGGGGTTCAATCCCCGTGGTTCAGCGCATTGCATTGTGGACCAGCGTGCGCGTCCGTCCCGGCTGGGTTGTTCGACCGCCGCGATTTGTGAAAATCGAGCCGAGTGACAATGTCGAAATGCTTCAGCGGCTTTGGGCGGACCCGCTTGGCATCAAGACCAATAAGATCGAACAAGTGCACGGCGTTGTGACTTTGATGGAGAATGCCCATCGCGCGACCCCACGGCTGACGTCCGAGGTGCCTATGTTGCTCACCTATGGCGCGAAGGACATTGTCATCCCGGAACGTGGCGTTCGCCGCACCGCACGCAAACTGCCTGGTCATGTCCGCACCGCCTATTATCCCGACGGATACCACATGCTTTTGCGCGACTTACAGGCAGAAACCGTGTTCGACGATGTTTTGACCTTTCTAAAAGATCCAAATGCCCCCTTGCCAAGCCAAGTAGGCGAAGTACCAGGTCGCTCGCAAAACTGAGCATTGCGTGATCTGCGAACAGGCGTTAGAGCGCCAGACAGTTTCAAATGCAACTAATTGATGGGCGATTCATGTTCGACACTCCAGCTTTCGATAATCATGAAGGGGTTCACTTTTTCAGCGATCCTGAAAGCGGACTTCGAGCAATTATCGCAATTCATTCTACCACGCTCGGCCCATCTTCCGGCGGGACGCGGATGTGGGACTATTCGGACAGCGCGGCAATGATCACAGACGCGCTCCGGCTCAGCCAAGGCATGAGCTATAAGAATGCGATGGCGTCGATCCCGCATGGAGGCGGCAAGGCGGTCATTTGGGGTAATTCCAAAACGGATAAGTCTGAAGCCTTGTTTCGGGCGTTTGGCCGTGCGGTGGAGAGCTTGCAAGGCCGATACTGGACCGCCGAGGATGTCGGGATTGATACCGCTGATATTGAGATCGCTGCGCAGGAAACTCGTTATGCAGCCGGTCTAACCACCGGCGCGGCGGCCAGCGGTGATCCCTCTCCGATCACCGCGCTCGGCGTGTTTAAAGGCATCAAAGAAACAGCTCTGCGCGCCTTTGGCGACGCTGACTTGAATGGGAAGACCGTGGCTGTGCAGGGCATTGGCTCTGTAGGCGGATATACGTGTGAGCATCTCGCAGAGGCGGGCGCCAATCTCGTGATCACGGACATTGATCAAGAGGCATTGAACGATATTGCCACGCGCACGGGTGCGAAAATCGTCGCGCCCGATGAGATCTATGATGTCGAGGCGGATATCTTTTCGCCCAACGCGCTCGGCGCAATCCTCAATGATGAGACGCTGAAACGCCTCAAAGTGAAAGTGATTGCGGGCGGCGCAAACAACCAGCTGATCACGCCAGATATGGGCGAGAAGGTCCGTCAGGCCGGTATGCTCTACGCGCCAGATTATGTCATCAATGGCGGCGGGATCATCAATGTCGCCGCAGAAATCTCAGGCTCTTACTCTCGCGCTTGGGTGGATGAGAAGCTGGATACGCTGATCGATACATTGGGCAATGTGCTCGATCAGGCCCTAACAACGGGACGTCCTACAAATGAAGTTGCCGACGAAATGGCTCGCGCTCGGATTGCGGCTGCAAAGGCCTAAAGCGCGGGCTGAATTGGGCCTTCGGCACGTCCGTGCACGAACTGATCGACATAGTCATTGCCGCTATTATCGATCTGACTGGCGGGGCCTCGCCAGATAATCTTGCCTTCGAACAGCATGGCGATTTCATCCGCAATTTTACGGGCGCTCGCCATATCATGTGTGATTGAAATGGCCGCAGCGCCGAGGGCCTTGGTCTGTTCGACGATTAGGTCATTAATCGCATCAGCAGTGATCGGGTCGAGACCGGTTGTGGGCTCATCGAAGAAGATCAGCTCAGGCTTCGAGACGATCGCGCGGGCAAGCCCGACACGCTTTTGCATGCCGCCCGAAATCTCGGCTGGCGTGAGATCGGCGACATCCGAGCCGAGGCGAACTTGCCGCAAGGTGTCGATGGCCCGCTCCTTCGCCTCTTTGCGCTTCATGCCGTCCGCATTGAGCAGACGGAAGGCAATGTTCTCCCAGACGGTCAAACTGTCGAACAGGGCGGCTGATTGGAACAGCATGCCAATGCGCGCGCGCATGGCTTCACGGGTGCGTCCCTGATCATGAGTGACATCTTCGCCGTCGAATAGGATCTGCCCTTTGTTCGGCGTCATCAGGCCAAGAGCGTTTTTCAGCATCACCGATTTGCCGGAGCCAGAGCCGCCCAGCACCACCAGCGATTTGCCTGGTGTGACGTCTAAGTTGACGCCCTTGAGGACCTGTTTTGGTCCAAAAGATTTGTGGACGTCTTTGAGTTCAAGAAGGGCGCCCGTGCTCATGATCCAAAGTCCACTAGAAGGGTTGAAATCAGATAGTTGAAAGCCAGGATCAGGACCGCTGCGCCGACCATGGCGAATGTGGCGGCTCGGCCGACCCCCGTCGCGCCCGCGCTCGACTTGTCGCCATGATAGCAGCCAAGAATCGCGATGACGCCGCCAAAGACGACGGCCTTAATCAAACCGACGGTGACGTCCTGCCAGGTCAGGAAATCCAGGGTGTTGCGCAAGTACGTGGTCGAGTCGAAGCCGAGACCAAGCGTGCTGACCGCCCATCCGCCCATAACGCCAATAATATCGGCAATGATCACCAACATTGGCAAGGTCAGGATGCCAGCGAGGAAGCGCGGGGCATAGAGATAGCGGAATGGGTTGGCGCTGAGCGTTTTGAGCGCATCGATCTGTTCGGTCACGCGCATCGCGCCTATCTCTGCTGCGATGCCGGCCGACACGCGTCCGGCCAGCATCAGGCCCGTAATCGTCACCCCAAGCTCTCGCGTAATGCCCAAAACCACAATGTTGGGAACAAACTGCTCGGCACCAAAGCGGCTGCCCCCTGAATAGATATTCAAGGCTAAGGCGGCGCCGATAAAGACCGCAGAGAGCCCGACAACCGGAAGGCTGTAAAAGCCGATCGCGATCATCTGGCGAACGATTTGCGCCGGATACCAGCGCGGGGAGAAACTCGCGCCGATCGTTTTGCCGGTAAAAATAGAGAGCCGTCCGATTTCAGAGAGCATGCCCAGGGTTGCTGAGCCGAGCCATTGAAATGGGTTGGGGATGCCCCCTTTGGCTTTAGTAGATGCGTTTGACACGGGGGGTAAGTCCTGTGGTGAGTTCGTATCCAATCGTGCCCGCGAGGGCGGCTTGTTCTTCTAATGGCGCGTCTGGCCCGATCAATTGGCCATAAACACCGGGCCTGGCAAGATCCGCGGCTTTTGTGACATCAATTGTAATCAAATCCATGGAAACTCGGCCCAAAATAGGGCAGCGTTTGCCGCCGAGACTGACAAAGCCTTTATTGGAGGCCGACCGCGGTAGGCCGTCGCCATATCCGATTGCCAAGGTTGCGGTCAGCGTTGGCTCTTCGGCGCGCCAGGTGCCGCCATAGCCCACGGTTTCGCCGGCTTCGACTTGCCGAACCTGAAGAATGGGCGCTTCCAAGGTCAGACCCGGTTTCAGGATCAACCCTTCTGGCGGGTGTCCGCCGCCATACAGCGCGATTCCGGGCCGGGTGAGGGCATTGTGAAACTCTGGGCTCAACCAGATCCCGCCAGAATTGGCCAGGCTTAAAGGGACTTCTGGAAAGGCATTCGAGGCCGTTTTGAGCAGTTCGGCTTGCACGGTGTTCATACCAGAGGTCGAATCTTCAGCGCACGCGAGGTGCGACATCAACAAAATAGGCGATTGTGCTTGGCTGGCCTCAGCCAGCTCGGATGCGTCAGCGACGGGCAGACCCAGCCGGTTCATTCCAGTATCGAAGTGCAAAACAAAACCGCGCGGCATCTTCACACCATCCACCAACCAATCCGCCATGGTCCGAAATTGAAAGCTCGAATTGATCACCGGAATCAGCGCGTTTTCACGATATAATGCTTCTTCGTCGGGTGATGGACCGTTCAGGACGTAGATGTTGGGATGACTGCCCAAGGTCGCGCGGGCGACCTCGGCTTCGTGGCTGTGGGCGACGAAAAAGTGATCGCATCCAGCATCATGTAGCGTTTCTGCGACCTGACGTAAGCCATGACCATAAGCATCGGCCTTGACCACAGCTCCGGTCACGCCACCGACTTGCGCAGCTTTAACGGTGCGCCAGTTATAGGCGATATTGTGCAAGTGGATATGGGCGCGTGGACGTAGGCTCATAGGCGCCCGATTACAACGCTTTGCGGCGGATGTAAGGCCTATTCGTCAAAAGCGTCCTGAGATGCGCGTGCCAAATTGCCGAAGCGAGTGACGTTCGCGTCGAAGGAGAGGACGACTTTGCCAATTGGACCGTGACGCTGCTTGCCAAGGATAACTTCCGCGGTGCCGTAAACCTCGTCCATGCGTTGCCGCCAGGAGGCCCATTTGTCTGCCGCGGCAGGATCGCCGCCATCGGCTTGGGGCTCGGTGCGTTCCAGATAATAGCTTTCGCGATACACAAACATGACGACGTCTGCGTCTTGTTCGATCGAACCCGATTCGCGCAGGTCTGAGAGTTGAGGGCGTTTATCATCACGTTGCTCAACTTGCCGCGATAATTGTGAAAGGGCGATGACTGGGACGTTCAGCTCTTTGGCCAAGGCCTTCAGCGTTGTCGTGATTTGCGTGATTTCTTGCACGCGATTGACGTCCGACTTGCCCGATGTGCCCGTCAGCAGCTGCAAATAGTCGATAATGATGAGGTCAATCCCGGTTGAGCGCTGTAACCGCCGGGCACGGGCGGCGAGCTGGCTAACGGAAATGCCACCTTGGTCATCAATATAGAGCGGCAAGTTCTGCAGCTCTTCGGTGGCTTCGCGCAGGGTTTCAAAGTCGTGCTTATCGAGATCGCCCTGGCGGATCTTGTGGGCATTGATGCTGGTGCGTTCCGCCAAGATCCGCGTGGCGAGCTGTTCTGACGACATCTCCAATGAGAAGAACGCGACTTTGCCGCCTTCAATCGTCTTGGTGGATCCGTCTTCTTGTTTTTCCCCACGATAGGCCGCCGCGACATTATAGGCGATATTGGTGACCAGGGAGGTTTTCCCCATTGAGGGGCGCCCTGCGAGGATGATCAAGTCTGACTTATGCAGGCCACCCATTTTATGATCGAGATCATCCAGCGCCGTCGCGATCCCGGCAATCTTACCTTCGCGCTTAAAGGCGGCTTCCGCCATTTGAAGCGACTCGGTCAGCGCTTCAGAAAAGCTCGAAAAGCCTCGTCCGGTCGATCCGCGCTCCGCGAGCGAGAACAGTTCGCGCTCCGCCAGTTCAATTTGTTGCGCGCCGTCGACGTCACGATCGTGATGTTGCGCACGCGATTGGACGCCCGCCCCAATATTGATGAGCTCCCGGCGCATCGCGAGATCGCGGATAATCCGGGCATAGTCCTGGACTTCTGGTCCGAACGCGGCGCTGTCGAGCAAGTCGGCGAGATATTGCGCGCCACCAATTTGCGTTAGGCGCTCATCTTTTTCGAATTGCTCACGAAGCGTGACGCCATCCGCCACCCGACCGTTTTGGATCAGCATTTGACAGGCATCAAAGATTTCCTGGTGCGCTGGCGCATAAAAATCGCTTGGACGCAGGATATCGGAGACACGCTGAAACGCATTATTGTCGTACAGGATGGACCCAATCACGGCTGCTTCTGCAGACAGATTGTGGGGGAGTTCCGGACCGGATTCTTCCGGCGAGTGGAGAGGGGCGATCGCATTGCTCATCGCGCCCTATTAACCCTAAATAGTTCGGCGTGGCAGTCCTCTGACGCACACACCCCCGACAATAAATGAACTTATCCACAAAAGTCCGCGGGTCTGTGAACAAGCCGCAGGACGATCTCTGGCCTTTCCGAAGCAATGCGTTATGTAGCCCCCTTCGCGCGCCCCCTAAGTCCCAGCGTTTGGAGCTTCTGTCGATGAGTTCGGCCTCTCTTTTATCCGCATTGAACAGCCCTGCGGCTGTCTATGGCGCGCCGTTTGGGGTCGATCTCTTGCGGTTGATCGAGGCGCTCGAGACCCGAGGCAGCGCCGGCCTCTATGTTGCCCGCGACGACAAACAAGCGGCGACGGCGTTCAAGCTCGCACAGTTTTTTCGGCCCTCTTTAGAGACGCTGCGCCTGCCGGGTTGGGACGTGCTTCCCTATGACCGTGTCAGTCCGTCTCCAGCCGTTGCCGCTGCACGCTGTGCGGCACTGGCGAGCCTGGCGCAGCGCGCAGCGAATGCCGAGCCGTGTTTGGTCATCACCACAGCGAGTTCTTTGGTTCAACGCGTACCCCCAATTGAGACCATGCGCGCGAGCTCGCTCTCGGTGTACACGGGCGGACGGATCGAACAGACCGCGCTGACTTCTTATCTGTCGATCAATGGATATGTTCGCGTCGCATCGGTTTCAGAGAAAGGTGAGTATTCGATCCGCGGCGGCAAGGTCGATATCTATCCGCCGACAGGGGACGAACCGGTCCGGTTAGATCTGTTCGGGGATGAGATTGAGAGCATCAAAGCGTTTGATCCTGAGACGCAGATCTCGACCCGGCCCTTAAATCGCGTCGCCCTCGCGCCCGTATCCGAAATCCTGTTCAATGAGGATACGCTTGGGCTGTTCCGAGAACGTTATCTCGCAGAGCTTGGCTCACCGGTTGGGGATCCGATGTACGAAGCGGCCCGCGCAGAAATCCGCCGTGGCGGGATTGAGGGCTGGTTGCCGCTGTTTCATAGCCACCTCGACACTTTGTTTGACTATATCGGACCAGGTGCGCTGATCGGGCTTGGCGCCTTGTCCGCGGAAGCAGCGAGCGAACGTCTGGCGCAAGCGAAAGATTATCATGCCGCTCGCTTAGAAGCCGCGGGCGAGGAGCGCCAAGCGCGCGTTCTATCGACGGAGCATCTCTACCTGACGGAAGACCAGCTCTCTGCAGCGCTCCAATCGCGCGGTGTGGCGCGGTTTCACCCCGGGGGCGGCGATGGCGGGATTGACCTCGGCGGGGCGCAAGGACGCGATTTCGCGCCTGAGCGCGCGCAGCCTGAGGTCAATATTTTCGAGGTTGCGGCGCAACATGCCAAAGCTATCCATGATGCGGGTAAGGCAGTTGTATTCGGCGCTTGGACTGATGGCTCAGCAAGCCGTCTTGAGGGGGTGCTTGAAGATCACGGTCTTTCCGATGCAACGCGGGTCTACTCCCTTGAAGCGGCGCGCAATGCGGAAGTCGCGATTTGCGAGCTGCCGTTAGAGACAGGGTTTGAGACAGACGATCTCGTTATTATCGGCGAGCCTGACATTCTTGGCGACCGCCTCGCCGCGCCGCGGCGCAAGCGCAAAGCGGCGAATTTCATTGCCGAATCGGGCAGTCTCAATCCAGGCGATTTAGTGGTCCATGTTGATCATGGCGTCGGCCGATATGAAGGGCTCAAAACGCTTGATCTCGCTGGAGCCGCCCATGATTGTTTAGAGCTCGGCTACGCCAAAGGCGACAAGGTCTTTCTTCCGGTCGAGAACATCGATTTGATCAGCCGCTATGGCAGCGAAGACGCTGAAAGCGCCATTGATGCGCTCGGCGGCGTCGGGTGGCAGACCCGAAAAGCCCGCGCCAAGAAAAAGATCCTGGAGATGGCCGCTGAGCTGATGGCAATTGCGGCAGCGCGGGAGATGAAGAAAGCCGACTCTGTCGTCACAGGCGACGGCTTGTACGAAGAGTTTGCGGCCCGTTTCCCTTATGAGGAAACAGATGATCAATTGAATGCGATTGAGGATGTGCTCGGGGACCTCTCGTCCGGCAAGCCGATGGATCGCTTGGTCTGCGGCGATGTCGGGTTTGGCAAAACCGAAGTGGCGTTGCGAGCGGCCTTCGTGGCCGCCATGGCAGGGCAGCAGGTTGCGGTGATCGCACCGACGACATTGCTCGCGCGTCAGCACTATAACACCTTCGCCGCGCGCTTTGCTGGTTGGCCCATCAATGTGCGACCGCTGTCGAGATTTGTTTCAACGAAAGACGCCAGCGAGACCAAAGCGGGTATGGCGAATGGCACCATCGACGTCGTGGTTGGGACGCATGCCTTGCTCGCGAAAAATGTTGAGTTCAAGCGCCTCGGCCTGCTGGTTGTCGATGAAGAGCAGCGCTTTGGGGTGAAACACAAAGAGCGCTTGAAAGAGTTGAAAGCCGATGTGCATGTCCTGACCCTGTCAGCGACCCCGATCCCGCGGACCTTGCAAATGGCGCTGACCGGTATTCGAGATCTTTCTATCATCGCAACGCCGCCGGTCGATCGCCTGGCGGTTCGGACTTATGTCACTGAGTTCGATACAGTCACCATCCGTGAAGCGTTGCTGAGAGAAAAGTATCGCGGCGGACAAAGCTATTACGTCGCGCCGCGCATCTCCGATCTCGATTATCTGGAGAATTTCCTCAAAGCGAATGTGCCTGAGGTAAAGTTCTGTGTCGCGCACGGTCAAATGCCGTCCGGCGAACTCGAAGACTTGATGACGGCCTTTTATGAAGGGGAGTATGACGTTCTGCTGTCGACAACGATTGTCGAGAGCGGTCTCGATATTCCGCGGGCCAACACGCTGGTCATCCACAAAGCCGATCGGTTTGGTCTGGCGCAGCTCTATCAGTTGCGGGGACGTGTCGGACGATCCAAGCTGCGCGCTTATGCTTATCTGACCACGCCCGCGGATCGTGTCATCTCACCGACTGCTGAACGCCGTTTGCGGGTGTTGCAATCGCTCGACAGTCTCGGGGCAGGGTTCCAGTTGGCCAGTCATGATCTGGATATGCGCGGCGGCGGCAATCTACTCGGTGATCAGCAATCGGGTCATGTCAAAGAAGTGGGCGTCGAGCTTTATCAACAAATGCTCGAAGATGCGGTCAAAGCGCTGCAATCGGGATCTAACGCTGAAGAAGAAGTGGCCGATGAGTGGTCGCCGCAGATCAATCTGGGGCTGTCCGTGCTCATTCCGGACGGCTATGTCGAAGACCTCGGCGTACGGCTTGGGCTCTATCGCCGTTTGGCGGACCTGACGACGGAACAAGAACGCGAGGCGTTTGCCGCCGAATTGATTGATCGGTTTGGACCTCTGCCAGAAGAAACCAAACAATTGTTGGACGTCACAGCGGTCAAAGTCACGTGCAAAACGCTCGGCATCTCAAAACTGGATGCTGGACCCAAAGGCGTCGTGGTGACGTTTCGAGACGATACAGCCGTTGATCCAGCACAATTGATGATGCTGGTGCGCTCACGGCCTGGAAAGATGAAACTGCGCCCAGATAGCAAGCTCGTGGTTATGGGTGTTCCAGCAGAATCCAAAGCCCGCATGAATAGTGTCAAAGCTCTGCTGAAAGAGCTGGAAGCAACCGCAGCAGTCCCGGCTTAAGCGCGGCGTTTGGTCGACAGGCCAGAGCGCGCTGTCAGACCTCCCAAGAGCGAACTCAACGTATGAAACTGGCGGCGTTCAATGACGCGCCAGTCGACTTGGCGATCGAGTGCTTCTTCGATACGCCGTGCCAGCACGACCGCGCCCCGATATTGAGTATCTGGCAAGGTGATACAAATGTGCTGAGCGTCTAAGCGCGCCGCGAGATCGGTGTCGCGCAAAAGCCCTTTGATTTTCCGAGCGGTCGACTTGAGGTCCTCGCCGGCCTGCAAATTGACTGAGACGATTGAGAGCGGCGTCGCCAATTGATCCGCTTGATCCATCTGGGCTTGCAAGTGAGATTCAAGATATTCTCTTGAGACCAGCCCGGTTGCGGCGTCTTGAGCGGTTGAGGTCAGTGCAAACGTGTTTTCGGCTTTAAGGCTTGGTTCGAGACACAGGCTTTGTAAACGGGCGGCGACCAAATCGATATCTTGGCTGACATCGATAATTTGATCAGCTTGTTCCAGCGCCTCTTTATCGATCACCGTTGTGTTCTCGCGGCTCAACAGCAACACGATGCGCGGGGCTTCGATGAGCGGTAAGCGCTTGGCGGTGAGAAGCAGCTTCGTCGCTTCGTCATCCGGTTTGGTCGGATAAAGAACTAAGGTTTTGAACCGGCCGCTTTCCAAATAGTCTTCTGCCGTGAGGCGACTGATTGCGGCGACGAGATTGATATTGGCGTCGCGAAGTTGCGATTTCAGTGCGTTCAAGAAAGGCGCGTCATTACCCAACCAGAGCAAGCGTTCTCGATGCCCAGTTTGCGGGACAGACGTTTCCAGTCCGAATTTTTGAAGGGTTTCTGTACGCAGCTTGATTTCTCGGCGACGTTGTTGTTCGCGCTGTCGAATGGCGAGGCGCGCCGGAAGAGAGGCAAGTTGCGTAATGTCTGTGAGATGAATGGCGCTGCGTTCATGCGTGTGATGCTCGCGACCGAGCGTGACAATGAGGCGCTTATCATCGCCCGCGACATCCAATTCTCGAGTCAAAAGGTCAAACAAGGCGGGAGCGGAATCAGGCGGCAAGTATGATCCGCGAACAGGCACAGGACGGATCCCAGCTTGGCGTAAACGTGCCTGCAGCATTTCAAGTCGCGGGCTTTCCGAGACGACATGCATGACGGGTGCGTCAAAACTCTGTTCGTGAAACATTTATCGGCCCCTTAGGCGACGTTGCGTCAGGCCTTTTCTTTGCCCTCTTGAGTCTTAAGGTCTGGTTGATCACGCGGAAATAATACCCGGTTCGGAGGGAGAGAAAGATGGCTCAGGGACCTTTATCTGGCGTCAAAATTGTTGAGTTTGCGGGCATTGGACCCGGTCCGTTTTGCGGCATGTTGCTCAGCGATATGGGGGCCGACGTCGTGCGCATCGACCGCGCCGGTAAAGCGCGCCCCGGCAACCCAACGGATGTCATGAGCCGAGGACGGCGCTCGATTGCGCTCAATCTAAAGGATGAAGAAGACCGAGAAACCGCTCTGAAACTATTGGAGAAAGCGGACGCTCTTTTAGAAGGGTTCCGTCCGGGCGTTATGGAACGCAATGGACTAGGTCCAGACACGGTGCTCGCCCGCAACTCGAAGCTTGTTTACGGTCGGATGACAGGATGGGGCCAACATGGTGCACTGAGCCATTCGGCAGGCCATGATTTGAACTATATCGCCATCACCGGTGCGCTTCACGCTATGGGGGACAAAGACGGTCGCCCGCGTCCTCCACTCAATCTGATTGGTGATTATGGTGGCGGCGCGCTGTATCTAGCGATGGGGCTGTTGGCGGCCATCATCAACGTGAAGAATGGCGGCGAAGGCCAGGTGATTGACTGCGCCATGTCGGACGGGGCCGCCTCTCTCGCGACCATGTTTTACGGCATGCGCGCGATGGGGCTTTGGACCGACGAACGCGAAGCCAACTTGCTGGATGGCGGCGCGCATTTCTATGACACTTATGAATGTGCTGACGGAAAGTGGGTCTCGATTGGCTCGATTGAACCGCAATTTTACGCACTGCTCGTCGAAAAGGCCGGCCTCACAGATCCCGACTTTCAGGCGCAAATGGATCGCTCCAAGTGGCCGGATTTAAAAGACAAATTGATGGCTGTCTTGAAGACCAAAACCCGCGATGAGTGGTGCGAAATCATGGAGGGGACCGATATTTGTTTCGCGCCCGTCCTGTCGATGGCGGAAGCGCCAACCTATAAGCATAATGTCGACCGCGGAACGTTTGAAACGATCGACGGCGTGGTTCAGCCTGGACCTGCACCGCGCTTTTCCAAAACGCCGGGTGCGATTCAAGGCAAACCCGCTGGCATAGGCGAACATCAAGAAGAAGTGCTCAAAGACTGGGGAATCGCTTAAACGCGATCTACTTGTCGTCTTAGACACACGGAGATCAAGATGGGCGCACTTCCCGGCACGACCGGCCGACGGCGATTATACCTGATGCGGCATGGCTTCGTGGATTACACGTCGCCAGAAGTGCGCGCGGCTCAGGATCCATCAATCGCGTATCTGACCGCGGAAGGGCGGGCGGAAGCGGTTTCGGCGGGAATTGCCCTTTCCGATGTTAAGCTCGACATCGCCTTTCATACCGGGCTTCGGCGAACGCAAGAAACCGCGGAGTTGGTTCTCGCGCAGCACGATTTAGAAGCACCTGAGCTTGAAGTCGAACGTCGCTTTCAAGAGCTCCGGTCGGGTCAATATATCGACTTTAAGTCTCCCGAGCATCTCGCCGCAACAATGACCTTTCAGTTCGAGCAAGCCGGTCAACCAGGCGCGACCTTCTTGGATGGTGGCGAGAAGTTCTCGGAGGCGATGGAGCGGATTGAGGACGGGCTGAAGGGTTTATTGTCCCGGCCAGGCTGGGCCTCGGCTTTGCTCGTCGCGCATGAAGTGGTCAATCGGATGATCTTGGCTTGGGCGATTGGGGCGCCGCTCGGGTCGAGTGCTGGATTCGAACAAGATACGGGATGTATCAACATTATCGACTTTGACTTGGTGCCGGATGAACTGGGAAACACCCGAATCGAACGAGCGATGATCAAAGCGGTGAACCTGACGCCGGACAATTATCTGAAAAATGGCATGAATCTGCGGTCGCTCGAGGCGATTTTCACCCGCGCAGCTGAATAGCTGTTCATGTTTCCTGATTTCATTGAGCCGAATATGAACGGAATATGAGATCGTGCTCCGTCTGCGTTCATATTGACTGCGGTAAAACATACTCGTCGACAGGGAGATCGCCCTTTAACGATTTTACTGACGACGTCCTTCTTGCTTGACCTTGGCCGTTCTTTAAGAGCGGCCTTTTTTTTGTGCCAACGCTTCTGCCCGAAGCATGGCGGCGTTTAAGCTGTCCTCTAAGCGTTGGCGTAAGGTCTCGCGGTCTTCATCCTTATTGGGGATAACAGCTTCGCCGAAAACCAGGGCGCCGCGCGTGAAGGGGTAGGGGATCCGAAACCCATCCCAAGTGTTCAACCGTTTTCGGGGCGCTGACACGATCGCATAGGGAAGAATCGGGGCATCTGCCCGTTGGGCCATGATGATTGGACCGTTTTGCGCGACTTCGGCTGGTCCGCGCGGTCCATCCGGCGTGATACAAATCCCGCCGCCAGTTTTAAGAATGCGAAGGGCCTCTGCCAGAGCTTTGACGCCGCCTTTATCTCGCTTCTTTCGTTTATGCGTCGAAGACCCGCGTACGGCTTCCAGGCCGAGATGTTTGATCGCCTTGGCGACCGGTTCCCCGTCTTTCGACAGAGAGATCAACATGGCCGACCGCGTTTTCTGTTGCGGCCATTTGCGTATGATCCGGTTCCAGCCTGATGGTAAAAGCAAGATGGTGGAATGCCAGGCTGCGACGATAATGTTTGGATAACCGAGCCAAACCTGAAGGGCTTCTTCGTCCCCTTCGACAGACCAGCGAATGGTGCGATTGCACAGCGCCATATAGGCCCAAATGATCCAGCCCAGAAGACTGGTCACAATGGCGCTTCGCAAGATCGTTTTCATGGCGCCCGTGTGTAGCGGTGATTGAAGGATGCGCAAAGGGCGCGCATACAGAAACACCCAGCCGCATGCAGTCGACCGGGTGTTCCAAGAAGTGTCGATGTGATCGAAGCGTTTACGGCACGTAGACCGTGTAAACGACGGCCGCTTCGATTTCGCCGGCGCCTTGCGACAGATCGTAAACGCCGCCAGCACCCAATGTGTAAGTCGCATCGAAACGAACAGACTGATCGACAATCGAGCCTGTTGATGCAGCGGTGCGGCGATTGCCGTTAAACACCGGAGCAGGGGTCGACAGAGCCGCCAAGTTGGCAAAAGTCGGGAACGTTCCGTTCGGGTCCTGGGCATTCGTTCCGAACGTCAGGCCATCATCCGTATCCGTGACGGTTACGTCCAAGGAGTAACCGATATCGGCAAGCTCGAAATCACCGCTTGCCGTCGTCGTGCTGGCCGCACCATTGATGCTAAAGGCCGTGTTCGACGCAACGTAGAAGCTCGAATTGTACTCCATTGGACCTGCGCTGAGGTCGGCATTGGTCACGTCGAACGAGTTAAACGTGGTCGTGGTTGGCGTGATCGTGCCGATTGTTGTCGACCCGTCCTGAATGGTCAGAACATCACCGATCGCTGTGGTCGACGACGAGTCCGCCGTTGGGGTCAACGATCCAGTGACCACAGTCCGACCGTCGATATTGGTGCCACCGATCAGGTCTGTGTCCCCGCTGCCGACTTGGTCATTGATGATGAAGTCCGTGGCGATAGGGGTATTGCCAGTGCCTTCTTCGGCGGCCCATACGATAACCACGCCAAGCACTTTAAAGTGCGGACGATCTACAATTGATGCATTGGCTGGGGCGACGGCAGCAGTGCTTGCAGCAAGAGCGGCACCTGCCAGAAGCAGTTTACGAAAGCTCATTAATTTAATCTCCATGACAGTGCAGCTTGAGAGCTGCGGATCGGGCCTTTTGACCTCGTGATCCTGGTGTCTCACAAAATGGCTTATATTAAGCTAAGACCTGTCTGGAGTTTTGATGTTCGCGTTAACCATGCCTTAGGCTGGTGTGACCGGCTTATCGGCGAGTTCAGCATATTTACCGCCATGATAAACTAAAGGCATTGCGTCTGGATCAGAGGCGAGGCGCTGAACTTCGGCGATAAAGAGAATATGATCCCCTGCGGCGTGCTTTGCATAAGGCAGGCATTCGAGCCGAGCCGCGCAATCTGGAAGAAGCGGAACATCGTGCAGGCCCGTTTCCATTTTGAGGCCCGCGAATTTGTCGGCGCCTGACTTTGCAAATCTTTGCGATAAGGCCGCTTGGTCGTCGCGCAGAATGTGAACCGCGAATGCGCTGGCCTGCGAAAACGCATTCAAGCTGAGCGCGTTCAAACCCACTGACCAGAGAATAAGGGGGGGATCGAGCGACACTGAATTGAATGAGTTTGCTGTAATGCCAACGGGCGCCCCAAGTTCATCTCGTGTCGTGATCACCGTTACGCCGGTCACGAATAGTCCGAGTGTGTCTCGAAAGGTGCGAAGGTCAAAGCTCATACGTGTCTATGTGATCTGTTTCCGCGCGGGGTCTAGGTGGCGAATGCGCAGAAGGGAAGAAAATTGTGTCTTCGGGCGACAAAATCCATTCTAAGCCCACGCTTTTTGAGATGTCCGTTTTAGATTGTGACGTGTTCGGAACAGAAAATTGGGTCCCAGAGCAGTGTATAAAATGGAACAGTTGTCGAACGCTGTCAGGAATTTGCAAGTTTTTGCTATGCAAAAAAGAGGAGCAGGTATGAAAATATGCGAAAGTGAGCGATTGTCCAAAATTAGCGTCCATCAACGTTAACGAATGTGGCGAAGCTGTGGCACTTGCAAATATTAGGTGATGGCTGGTTTTTAGACAGTTTTATGAACGTAGCGCGTAAACACTTTTCAAGATGAACGGTTGTTCATTATGAATGGTTGTTCATCTATTTGCCTTATCGAAAATTCACCCTAATTGGGGGTTGTATGTCGGTTTCGTAACAGGCATCTAGAGACCGTTCAGAGCGGGCAACAAGCCCCGGAATGCAGTGAAGGACATCTTTTAGCAGTCGCCGTAATCTAACCTGCGTTGGCGGCATCCAAGATGTGGAGAGTGAGAACAATGAAAGACTGGTGTAACACCGACGGCGCTCGCCGTCTCAAGGACAAAATTGCCGAATATTGGGCCGATCGTGGCTATGAAGTTGAGGTCGACCTGGTCGACGCAGGCTTCGTTCCAGCGATGCGCAGTGCACGGACTGACGTGCGCAGCAACATGGTCAACGGCATGCCTCGCCGCAAACTCGTTAATGTGAACGAAGTGCGCAGCGAGTACCGTCCTGACTAAGTCAATCCAGCAAGCTCTGCGATAGCTTGCGGCATATCACGCCAGTGATCGATTGACTTCAAAAACTCGTAGGGTTCGGCAGAGAGGGAGCCGTAACCAAACGATACGAAGATAAAAGGCAGTCCGGCATTCCGGGCTGCCTTTTCGTCTGTCCAGGCATCACCCACCATAATTGAGCGATTGACGTTGCCGCCAGCGCGTCGAACCGTCTCTAAGATGTGTTCGCCATCGGGTTTCTTGGTGGGTAAGGCGTCGCCTCCAACAATCGATCCAAAGTACGGGCTCAAAGAGAGGCCGTTGAGCACTTCTTCTGCGAGATTCTGTGCCTTGTTTGTGCACACACCCATATATGCGCCTGCATCTTGCAGGGCGTCGAGCGTCGAAACGCAAGCGTCAAATGGCTCACTCAGGCGTGTGATGTTCTCCAAATAGTGATCGATAAAAGCCGGCCACAGGGTCATGATCGATTTCCGCCTGATCGATGGCTTGATTATGATAAGAGAGTCCCTTGCGGATCATCGCTTTTGCGCCGTCCCCAATCATCATCCCGAATACTGTCGAGCGGGACGGGTGCGAGGTTCTTTTGGGCAAGCGTGTGGTTGAGCGCCGCGTGCAGATCGGGCGCGGTTTCGACCAATGTGCCGTCTAAGTCGAATACCACAGTCCAATCAGATAAATCGCTGGGCATCAATTGTCTCCTCAGTGAATAAAGCTCGCATCGACTCACAACATGCTCTAGGGCAGGCTCAGAATTTTCGCGAGGAATTTTACCATGGCAGGTCGAGCAGCGGTCATATTGGCGGCAGGACAAGGAACACGGATGCGTTCATCGCTGCCAAAAGTCCTGCACCAGATCGGCGGACGGCCCATGGTCGATTGGTCCGTTGCCCTGGCGCGCGAGGTCGGTTGCGACCGCATCGTCGTTGTTTGTAGCCCAGCCGGACAAGCCGTTCAGGAACATATTGCTCGTACGCTCGGTGCCGAAGCGATCGCGATCCAAGACCCGCCGCTTGGAACTGGACATGCTGTACGTGCCGCTCAAACGGCACTTGGAGACTTTGATGGTGAACTGGTCGTGCTTTATGGCGACACACCGCTTATCCCGGCGTCGGCCGTTGAAGACCTGTTTCAAGAACTCGAACGAGGCGCGGCGGTCGGCGTTCTTGGATTTGAGGCAGCGGAACCTGGGGCCTATGGCCGACTGATCACGGCCGAAAATGGAGATCTTGACGCGATCGTTGAAGCCAAAGAGGCGACGCCTGAGCAACTTGATGTCGCCTTCTGCAATTCCGGGGTTATGGCGGCACAAGCCGCGACAATGTTCGACCTGCTCTCCAAAGTCACAAACGAGAACGCGAAGGGTGAGTATTATCTGACGGATATTGTCGCTCTAGCGCGCGAGGCTGGGCAAACGTGCCGAGCCGTGCGTTGTGAAGAGGCGGATGTTCTCGGCGTCAATTCACGGGTTGAGCTGGCGCAGGCGGAGGACGCTTTTCAAGCCAAAGCAAGGCGCGCGTTCCTAATAGCGGGTGTCACCATGGCAGCGCCCGAAACAGTCTTCTTTAGCTACGACACCGAGATTGAGAATGATGTCATTCTCGAGCCTGGGGTTTTCTTTGCGCCAGGTGTGTCGGTGAAAACTGGGGCCCGAATTCGCGCCTTCTCTCACCTGGAAGGAACCACCGTGGCGGAGCATTGCGAAATTGGCCCATATGTCCGACTTCGCCCAGGGGCGTCCTTGGAGAAGGGGGTCAAAATCGGCAATTTCGTCGAGATCAAGAACACACGCATGGGGCCTGGGGCGAAGGCCAATCATTTGGCTTATCTCGGCGATGGCGATGTTGGCGAAGGCGCCAATATAGGAGCCGGAACGATCTTTTGTAACTATGATGGCTTTCTGAAGTATCAGACAAAAATCGGAAAAAACGCCTTTGTTGGGTCGAATTCTGCACTCGTCGCGCCGGTCACGATTGGCGACGGCGCCTATGTCGGATCAGGGTCTGTGATTACCAAGGACGTTGAAGCCAATTCACTGGCAGTCGCGCGCGGAAAGCAATTCCAAAAATCGGGATGGGCGACCAGCTTTCGCGATAGAATGGCTGAAATTAAAGCGGCGAAGAAAAAGGCTTAAGGGAGGAATAGCTTGGCAAACGAGCTCGAAAAAGAGAATGCCGCCCAAGCGGCCATGGATTTTGTCGAAGATGGAATGACCTTAGGTTTGGGGACGGGGTCCACCGCGAAGTTTTTTGTTGAGTATTTGGCCGATGAGATCTCTGACGGATTGGTCGTGCGCGGCGTCCCAACCAGCGAGCAAACGCGCCGACTGGCTGAATCGCTCGGCGTGCCGCTGGTTGATGTCGAACAAGTTGATCGCATTCATCTCACCGTCGATGGCGCCGATGAGGTCGATGAACAGGCTCAATTGATCAAAGGCGGCGGGGCGGCCTTGCTCCGAGAAAAGATCATCGCGAACGCGAGCGATCTGATGATTGTCATTGCTGATAGTTCTAAGCACGTTGATGCGCTTGGGAAATTTCCACTGCCCGTCGAGGTCACTCCGTTCGGATACACAATCACAGCCAAGAAAGTATTTGATGCTTTGAAAAAATCGGGTGTGTTGAAGCCGATGATCAAAGTTCGTACGGGCCCAGGGCACAAGCCGATCGTGACCGATGGTGGAAACTATATCCTGGATTGCGCGTGCGGGGTTATTCCAGACGCACCTTTGGCAGCGGCCTTGCTCGCGAATATTCCCGGCGTCGTCGAACACGGTTTGTTTATCAACCTGGCGCGCACTGTGATCATCGGGGCGGAAGACGGCGCCACTATATTTGAATACTAGGCGAGCGCCGCCATATTGCCTGCGAGCAAATTCACCCACAGACCCAAGGACCGAACATGGCCGACCATCCTTATGACTATGATCTCTTTGTAATTGGTGGCGGCTCTGGCGGCGTTCGCGCGGCGCGCATTTCTGCCAGCCATGGCGCGAAAGTGGGGCTCGCAGAAGAATACCGCATGGGGGGAACCTGCGTAATCCGCGGCTGTGTCCCAAAGAAGTTCATGGTCTATGCGAGTGATTATGGCCGTAAGCTCGAGGAAGCTCAGAAATATGGTTGGGATGTCACGGTCGGCGACTTCGACTTCCCCGGCTTCATGGCCAATCTGCACGCAGAGGTGGATCGTTTGTCGGGCCTGTATATGAGCGGCCAAGTCAATGCGGGTGTCGATGTGTTTGAAGAACGTGCTGAGTTTGTCGACGCGCATACGCTCAAACTGACCAAGAGCGGCAAGACCATTACGGCCGATAAGATCCTCATCGCTGTAGGCGGCACACCATGGCGACCCTCGCCCGAGGAGCTGCCAGGCGTAGAGCATACTATCACCTCAGATGGGGTCTTTCAGCTGAAGCAATTGCCGAAGCATATTGTGATTGCCGGCGGCGGCTATATCGCCTGTGAGTTTGCGCATGTGTTCGCAGGTTTGGGGGTCGAGACTTGCCTCGTTTATCGCGGAGACACTGTCTTGAATGGCTTCGATATGGACGTGCGTACCACCGTTCATGAGGGGCTTAAAGAAGCTGGTATCCGCGTGATCACCAGCACCGTTTTCGAGTCTATCGAAAAAACCGATAATGTTGAACGCCCGCTACATCTGACATTGACCAACGGGATGACTCTAGATGCTGATGTGATCATGATGGCGGTTGGACGTCGACCGCTTATTAAAGGGCTCGGACTTGAGGCCGCCGGGGTCCAGGTCGGAGATCGACATGAAATCATCGTCGACGATTACTCAAAGACCAATGTCGATAATATTTGGGCGGTTGGCGATGTCACACGTCGGGCTGAGCTGACGCCCGTCGCTATTCGCGAGGGACACGCCTTCGCGGACACGGAATTTGGCGGCAACCCGAGAACTTTCGATCACGACAAAATCGCCACAGCGGTGTTTACGCAGCCTGAAGTCGGAACGGTGGGGCTTCCTGAGCATGAGGCGCGGCGCAAATTCGGAAAAGTCGATATCTACAAAACAAAGTTCCGACCGATGAAGAACATGCTCAATGGTAAATCTGAGCGGGTCTTTATGAAACTGGTGGTGCGCCAGGAAGATCAGGTTGTTGTCGGCGCGCACATTGTGTCACCCGACGCCGGAGAAATGATCCAAATGCTCGGGATCGCCATTAAAATGGGCGCGACGAAGCAGCAATTTGACGAAACCTGTGCGGTGCACCCCACAATCGCCGAAGAAATCGTCACCTTGCGCACCAAATGGGAGCCGCCAGCGTAGCCCGACGCGTCAATTCTCCTTTTCTCGATCCCAAAAAAGTGAAATGCTCCGTTCGGAGTGGTTCCGGGGGGATGGATATGTGGCGATTGGTGTTCGCGGTCTTAATGCTAAGCGGAATAGGGGGGTGCATTTCAAAGCCGAAACCACCACCGTCACCTTGTTCAACGGTCAGCATGATCGGGCAATTCAATCCACAGGCAGATGTGTTTGTCGCGCATTTTGACAGCAAACCTGACGTCGATGACTTGCATGCGATCGCAGCAGTCGGGTCGTTATTGAAGCGCCCTAAGTTTGCATGTGTCGATGCGGTCGGGGTTGCGGGGGCATATGGCACACAGGGTGGGGAATTCATCCCATCCCCGGACTTGTTCGACTTAGCGTTTGATGAAAACTGGTTGGACGGCCATGGCGACCGTTCTGGGACAATCTCTAAGCAAGCCCAGCTCTTTATCGAAACACTAGACGGTGGCGGGCATGTCTGGATCATGATTGCGGGCCAAGCCGATATCGCCGCGGACGCTCTTGAGGCTGCGATACAAATTGCGCCCGATCTTCCATACAAGGCGAATATCCACCTAGTTCAGCACAGCGATTGGAATGAGAGCGTTACCGATCCAGACAACCTGGCCTTTGTGAAAGCCAATACGGATTACCAGAAAATCGCGGACGGGAATGCACTCGGCAACGGTACACCAGGTTATACAACCGATAGCTCGATTTACTGGAAAGCCGTGCTCGCAAATCGAAGCATCGGACCGATGTGGCGAACCGCGAAAACCCTCGCGGACGATCGAAACCCAACAGCGGCTTATGTTAATCCGTCAGTCATGGCGGGTGGCTTTGATTTCTCTGATGCCGTCGAAATGGTGCATATTTTTGGACTTCAAAACTTGAATGATGTTGGAGATTTCTTCGATTACGCATTGCGATCCAGGAAAACGACCTGGCCGAATGGTGCCAAGGCCGCGCTGGCGCTGACTTATGATGATGCCCTAGACAGCCAACTCGAAGCAGCGGTGCCGCACCTTAATGCGCTCAATCTCAGAGGTACGTTTTACATCTCGCTCGGGTTTGATGATCGTGAGGAAAAGATCAAAGCTTGGCGCGAAGTGGCAGCAGCGGGTCACGAACTCGGCAATCACACGCTGGTTCACCCATGCCGAGGCTCTCTACCGGGTCGGTCTTGGGTGCAGCCAAACCGAGATTTGGATACGTACACCAAGGCTCAGCTTATGGCGGAGATCAAAGATGCCAACACGCTCTTGACCCAAATCGACGGAAAGAGCGAGCGCACTTTTGCTTATACATGTGGTGACACCACGGTCGGCGGTGAGCCCTTTATCAGAAACCTTCGTAGGCACTTTTTGGGGGCTCGAAGTGTTGTTCGAGACGCCCCATTTTGATCGGTTTTTCGTCGCCTCGTTCGCGGTTGATGAGACGCCCGCGCGCGATTTGATTGCGTATGTCGACGAGATTATCGCCAAACAGACGATTGGCACGATCACTTTCCATGGGATTGGCGGCGATCACCTCTCCATTAAGGAAACGGATCATAAGGCGTTATTGGCCTATTTGAAGGCGAGAGAAGACCAGATATGGGTCGCGCCGTTAGCGGATATATTGGCGTGGAAGCGCGATCGAAGCCGACCGCAATAAAGCGACTATATCGAGAAACTCGTTCCGCAGCCACAGCCAGCGGTGGCATTTGGATTATTGATTTTAAACGCCGCGCCAATCAGCTCGGTCGAAAAGTCAATTTCTGAGCCATCCATAAACTCCAGGCTCATTTCATCGACCAAAACGCTGACGCCGTCGCGAGTGACGACGAGGTCGTCTGTATTGGCGGTGTCGTCCAAATCGAATTTATATGAGAATCCAGAGCAGCCGCCCCCTTCGACGGAAACCCTTAAGTAGGACTTATCCGGTTGTTTCTCCAGAATCGCTCTAATGCGATTTGCGGCTGATTCAGATAAAGTGACATTGCTCATGAGCAGTAAAATAGTGACTCCGAACATTCCTGAAAAGAGGGCAGTGTTCGCAACCCGCTGGGAAGACTCGCGCGGCCGGTTTAATTGACGAACCGCATTCGGCGACGCGGACGCCTTTTCAACGCGATCGCGACCGGATTATTCACGCCTCGGCCTTTCGTCGATTGAAGCAGAAAACGCAGGTTTTCGTCGCGCATGAGGGGGATCATTATCGCACGCGGCTGACCCATTCATTGGAAGTCGCGCAAATTGCCCGCTCTGTGGCGCGGACCCTAGGGCTCGACGAAGACTTGGCCGAAGCCATGGCGCTCGCTCATGATCTTGGGCACCCGCCCTTTGGGCATGCCGGGGAGGATCAACTCGATGAGTGTATGGCCGGTTATGAAGGCTTCGATCACAATGCGCAGACGCTGCGGGTCGTGACCAAGCTTGAGGATAGTTACCCTACGTTTCCGGGTCTGAATCTGACCTGGGAAATGCTTGAAGGACTCATCAAGCATAACGGCCCGCTCATTACGGCGGATAACTCTGTTTCCGACCTCCCAGCCGCCTTCCGAGACTTTGCTTGGCTGGAAGACCTCGAATTAGACCAGTTTGCGGGCCCGGAAGCCCAAGTTGCGGCCTTGGCCGATGATATTGCGTATAACAATCATGATATTGACGATGGTGTTGCGGCCGGTTTGTTTACCATTGAAGATTTGGAAGAGCTGCCGCTCGTTGGTGATATTTTCCGATCAGTGAAGGCTGATTATCCTGCTCTGGAACGCGGTAAAATTGTCAATGAAGCAGTTCGGCGCTTGATCGGCCATTGGATCAACGACTTGATCACGGAAACGCAGCGCCGGGTTGAAAAGTACCAGCCGAAGAGTGCCGCGGATGTGCGGGCGATGCCAGTGGCTTTGGTGGCGTTTTCCGAGACGCTTGAGCGCGATCAAAGAGCGCTTCGGGCATTTCTCTACGAACGGATGTACAAACACTACAAGGTCAATCGCATGCGCTCGCAGGCAAAGCGGATTCTGAAAGAGCTGTTTGGCTTGTTTATGGAAGAACCAGAAACGCTTCCCGATGTGTGGCGGCGCGACGCAGAGCAGGCCACGCCGGTCCGGCGTGCACGCTTGGTGTGCGATTATTTGGCTGGCATGACAGATAATTACGCGATCGATTTTACACCGTCGTCTCTTCAGCATGGAGAGCATGCTTTAAGCCTCAATTCGGACGCGAGATTCAGGCATCGTTAACAAAACAAGCCTAGCTGTTAACGAAACTGTAGATGGCAGGGGTAGGTATGAGCCGTGCACCACGCGAGCCTGAGTATGATTTCGGGCCATATGAAGATGAATATCGCGGGTTTGAGATCCGGGATGACGAAACGGGCAGAGGACCACTGATTCTGGTACTCGCACTGGGCGTTTTGCTGATTTTTGCAGGCGTCGTTTGGAACACTTATCGACAAGGCGTGCGCCCAACACAGGGCGGTTTGCCCGTGATTGCGTCCGATACGGCGCCGTATAAGCGTTCACCCGGAGGAAAGCGGCGGGGTCCAAGTCGCAGGCCAAGATAAAGCGTACTACGACTCTATGGATGGCCTCGGTGATCCGGCCGTCCAACGTGCGGCCGCGCGAAATCCGATTGATATTCGCCGCCGCGACCCAGCGCTGGCTGGCGGACCAAAGCCTTTGCCTCCTGTTGAGGAAGCAGAAGAGCCGCCAAAAATCGTATTCGCGGAAGCTGAAACAACCGTGGAGGCTGAGCCGGAGGCGCAACGACCGATCCAAATAGCGGTTGCAACTCCAGAACCCACGACTGAGCCAACGCTTCCGGCAGTCACCGAGCTTACAGGTGTGGCGCCGTCAGCCGTCTCACGGTTCGCGGCGACTGGGGGGTATCAGGTGCAGCTTTCAGCGCTGAGGTCTGAAGAGGCCGCCCGAACGGCTTGGGGACGCTTTCAAAGGACCGCCCCAGACCTGTTCCAAGGCGCCAACCTTGATATCCAACGCGCAGATCTAGGCGCCAAGGGCGTGTTTTACCGGCTTCGCGTGGGGTCTTTTGCAGACCGGGATGCTGCGAAAGGGTTTTGCGCTGATGTCAAAGCCGCGGGTAAAGATTGTATGGTCGTCGCAAAGGTTAGTGGATGAGCTTATCCGCCTGCATCACCAGCATATCTGGCCCGAGTCTCCTTGCCGAGGAGCGAGCCTTTTTGCGTGAAGCGCAACCTTGGGGCGTTATCCTTATGGGCCGCTCTTGTGTGTCGCGGGCGCAAGTCAGAGCTCTGACTGCGGATATCAAGGATGCTTTGGGGCGAGATGCGCTGATCTTCATCGACCAAGAAGGTGGGCGCGTTGCCCGACTTAAGGCGCCAGAATGGCCGAAATTCCCAGCCGCCGGCGTCTATGGCGCGCTCTATATGACCGATCCAGACGCTGCCATAGAGGCGTGCCATCTTGGTCACCTCCTCATGGGGATGGAACTGGCAGGCCTTGGGATTCAAGCCGATTGCGCGCCTTGTGGGGATTTACGGCAGTCTGATACGCATGATGCGATCGGCGACCGGTCCTTTGGGTATTCGACGGAAGCGGTGATCGCGCTGACAGAAGCCGCGCTGTCTGGCCTTGCAGGAGCGGGTGTTGCTGGGGTTATGAAGCATATGCCAGGGCAGGGGCGGGCAACGGCAGATACGCATTATGACTTGCCCGCTGTTTCATCAGATGTCACCGCGTTGCTCGAAGATATGTCTATTTTCAAAGCATTGGCGGACACGGTGCCCATGGGCATGACATGCCACGTGATATTTGAAGCATTTGATGCGGCACTTCCGACGACGATCTCTCCAACAGTTATTTCTGAGACCATTCGCAAGCGAATCGGATTTCAAGGGCTTCTAATGACGGATGATTTGGGGATGGAGGCTCTCGGGGGCACATTGGCCACCCGCGGCGCAAACGCGCTAGCGGCGGGCTGCGACGTGCTATTGCATTGCTCCGGCTTTCTCAAAGAACCGACCGAGATTTTACGCGAAATGGAAGAAGTTGCGGATGCAGCCGGGACGTTGTCAGGTCTGTCCCTCAAGCGTGCTGAAGCCGCACACGCTTCTATTCAAGCCCCTCAAGCAATCGATTCTGAGCCAGCGTGGGAGCGCTTTACTGAGTTGATGTCGACGATGGAAGCGAGGGCGTAGTCATGGAATTGGTCTCCAACGATCTCGTCACTTTGGATGAAGATGTCGAAGCCGAAGAAGTGTTTTCGATTGATGTTTCGGGTTATGAAGGCCCGTTGCACTTACTCTTGGACCTGGCGCGCAAGCAAAAAGTCGATTTGTTGCACGTTTCAATCCTGGAACTTGCCACCCAATATCTGACGTTTATCCAGGAAGCGCAGGATAAGCGCATCGACCTCGCAGCAGACTATTTGTTGATGGCCGCGTGGCTGGCTTTCTTGAAGTCCCGTTTGTTGCTGCCGAAGCCGAAAAAAGACGCAGATGGCGAGGTAAGCGCTGAGGATGATGCCCGCAAACTCGCGTTTCGGTTAAAGCGTCTAGACGCCATGCGCGAAGCCGGTGAAGCGCTGATGGACAGCAATGTGCTTGGACGCGATGTTTTTCTGCGTGGCATGCCCGAGCAGCCAAAAGTGGTCAAAACAACAGAATACAACACGACCCTTTATCACTTGATGCAGTCTTTTGGCTCGATCCGTCAGCGGAAGGAAAAAGAAGCCCCGCACACCATCCAAAACCAGTTTGTCCTGCCCGCTGGAAAGCGCGCGCGATAATCTGCGATCGCTCAGTCCGAAGCTGAAGGAATGGGCAAGTCTGGATAGCATTCGCCGCCAAATGACCAATGTTGACCCGGACGTGCCACCAAAATCCGTCACGGCCAGTGTTTTTTCAGCGACCCTCGAGCTAACGCGAGATGGCGATGTTGATGTCCGGCAGGACCAACATTTCGGGCCGCTGTATTTGCGCTCTAAAGCGCCACAACAAGAGGGGATAACCCCATGAGCAAAGTAGAAACGTCCATCCCGATTGAGGATGCCCCAGAGGATATTCGCCGCGCTGTGCAACAACTCTCTTTCGCCTATAAGCGCTCCGCAGAAACCCTCTACGAAGCCGAAGATGATGCCATGGCGGAAGCTGTCCGCCGGGCTGAAGCTGTGCTGTTCGCGGCCGGGCAACCTTTAGAAGCCTCGGAAATCGCTGAAGTTTTGCCTCAAGGGGTAGACGTGCCCGCAGTCCTGATGACACTCAAGTCCACGTACGCTCAGCGCGGGGTTAATCTGGTCGAAGTTGCCGGAAAGTGGCGTTTCCAAACTGCCGACGATCTTGGCTACTTGTTCGTCGAAGAACGTCACGAGCAGAAATCGCTGTCACAAGCGGCGCTCGAAACACTGGCAATCATCGCTTATGGACAACCGGTTACACGAGCTGAGATCGAGGCCGTGCGCGGCGTTGCCGTCTCGAAGGGAACAATCGACGTTCTAATGGAAGCGGGCTGGGTCAAAATCAAAGGCCGCCGTAAGACGCCAGGGCGCCCGGTCACCCTCGGTACGACCGATAAATTCCTCGAGCATTTCGGGCTAGAAAGCCTGGATGTCCTGCCAGGCCGCGCCGAGCTTGAGGCGGAAGGTTTGCTCTCCGATGTCATTCCAGATGGCTTTTTCTCTGATGGTTCCAGCATGCATAATGAGGCTGAGGAGCTCGTTTCCGAGGCAGATCCTGAAGAAAGCACTGACTTCGTCACCGATTTTATGGGCCCAGAAGAAGAGGTTCATTAGAAATTTCTGCGTATGAAACGTCCGTCATGCCATTGTAAGTGGCGAATGGGCGCGTTATCTCAGACCGAGTGATAGGAGAATAATCATGGCTCCAAGTTGGATGCAGCTTTTGCTCGTTGCAGTCGTCGCTCTGCTGATTTTCGGCGGACGCGGGCGAATTTCTTCGATCATGGGCGACGTGGCAAAAGGGATCACCAGCTTCCGTAAAGGCCTCAAAGAAGAGGATGCTGAGACCAAAGCCGTCGACGGCGATGACATGGTCAACATCACGCCAGAGAAGGAAAAGGCTAAGTCGGCTGACTAAGCCCGCCTGACAGCGTGGAAGGCGCCCCAATATGCTGCCGCAATTCGGATTTAGCGAACTCATCTTTCTCGTGATCATCGCCTTGGTGATCTTGGGACCGAAGGATTTGTCGCTGACCATGCGCAAGATCGGACAATTTGTGGCCAAGGGGCGTTCCATGGCGAATGAGTTTCGGGCTGCGTTTGATGATATTGCGCGGCAGGCTGAACTCGAAGATTTGCGCAAAGAAATCGAAGACCTGAAACGAGACAATGCCGTGACCGAAGCGGTGGATGAGCTCAAATCAGTTGAAAAAGACATCAATGAAAGCGTGATGCGGGAAGAGCGCGCGGTGAAAGCTGAGCTGAATAAACCCGTCACCTCAGAGCCGCAACCAGAGCCACAGCCCAAGCCAGATCCGGCGCCCGCAAATGACCCAGAAGATAAGGCGGCGTCATGAGTCAGGACTTGCCCGTCGATCAACGTCCAGACCTCATCGATGATGAGATGGAAGCCTCACGCGCACCCCTGCTGGATCATTTGAATGAGCTACGCTCACGGTTGATGAAAGCGCTTTTGGCTTTTGCGATCTGCACAATTGGGTGTTTTTTCATCGCCGGTCCGATTTTCAATATCCTGGTGGAACCGTTTATTGAGGCGTTCAAAACGCACGGGGTGACCGAAGATCCAAGATTGATCTACACCGCTCCGCTCGAATTCTTCTTTGTGAAGCTCAAGATTGCACTTTTTGCGGGTCTGTTTGTCTCGTTTCCAATTATGGCGTGGCAAGTCTACGCCTTTGTCGCGCCAGGGCTCTATAAAAATGAGAAAGGGGCGTTTTTGCCCTTCCTGATCGCCGCACCGGCATTGTTCACGATCGGCGTCTTATTCGTATTCTACGTGATGATGCCCCTGGTGATGATGTTCGCCTTGGGACAGCAACAAGCAGGTGGCATTGATTCTGTTCAAATCGAAGCGCAGATCAAAGTTTCTGAATATTTGTCGCTCTCATTGGCGTTGATGACAGCCTTTGGGCTTTCGTTTCAGCTCCCCGTTGTCCTGGCGCTCCTGGGGCGCGCGGGTCTGGTCGGTGCGGACACGCTCAGGAGTGGCCGAAAGTATGCGATTGTTGGAATTCTCGCTGTGGCCGCGTTCGCGACGCCGCCGGACTTTATCTCGCAGATCATGCTGACGGTGCCCGTTTACGGGCTCTATGAGATCAGTATTTGGATTGTGTCTGTGATGGAGCGCAAAGCTGAAGAGGAAGCCGCGGAGGCTTAGAATTCAGCGCAGTCGGGTAGGGTTAAACCCGATGGAAGAAGCGTTTCTTCGGTCGCACACGCGCCTTCGAAATTTGCCGTCTCCACGCCAATCACAGTTTGCAGGTTTGCGCCCGCGAAACGAACATCTCTAAAGCTCGCATCTGTGATATTGGCGGTCGACAAAATGGCGTCAGTGAGAACCGCATTGTCGAAGACGGAGCCGGTTAAATCGGCAGATGTGAGGATTGCTTCGGAGAGCGTCGCTGCGGAGAAGTCAGCATTATGAACGGTTGTGGATTGAAGGTGTGCGCCGTCGAGTGCCGCACCGATGAACTTTCCGTCACTGAGATTGGCACTGGTCAGGACAACGTCTTGAAGCTTTCCCGAGTTAAACGTCGCCCCTTGCAAGCGCGCGCCTACTAAGGTCGCGCCCTCAAACGTTGCGCTGGTAAAGTCGCCCAAGCGCAAGTCTGCGCCAGCGGCCTGTGCGCCTTTGAAGTTTGCATCATGCGCTTGAGCCCGCCGGAGATTGGCGGCGGTCAGGTCAGCGCCGGGATAATTCGCCTTGGAGACATTCCATCCAGACATATTGCGTCCGACGAGCGAACAATCGGCGCATGACCCGCTATAGGACGGCGCCCAAGAAATCCGGCTCGGAGCTTCCTGACTCGCGGCAGGACCGCTGAGTGCGATCACTATGCTTGCGAGGGCAAGCGCGCGTAGGTCGTCCCGTATCGTCATGATGCACGTCATACGTGAAGTGACCCATGCGTTTAACTGAATTCGCGGTAATCCCTGTGCGCAACATGAAGCTGTTGCAAACATGTCTCACATCTTAGCGGTAAGAGCAGCGAGGGATGGTTTTACCCTTTGGCAAATGGGTTGAGTCGTCGCCGCAAGCTTGGTCGAGTTGTGCTTGAGTGAGCCCTTTGGCGAGGGCGAGATTCGCGCCTGAGAAGTTTGCACCCTTCAAATTCGCACCCGTGAACGTCGAAGATCCAAAGTACGTGCCCACCGCGGTTGCATGCTCGAAATTTGCATTGTTGAAATTGGCTCGGTTAAAGCGCGCACCAAACAGATTCGCGACCGACAGGTTTGCGCCCGCAAGGTTCATGTCATTGAAGGTCGTTAGGGCAAGATTGGACTGCCGTAACCGGGCGCCGGACAGATCCATTTTTTCGCCGTCCGAATAAGACAGGTTCGCTTGGAACAGATTGCACTGAGCGCAAGATTTTCCGTCTTTCACCGCAGCGATTTGATTTGCATCTTGGGCCAAAGCAGGGGCCGCAAACAGGCCGATTGCAACGAATAGAGCGGCAAACTGTTTCATTTTGGGACGCGGCTCCTGCCTTTGGGTTTACACTTGAATAACTAAAGGCAAGCGCTGGGCCAGCAGCACCTAGTGATCAGTCCGTCGCCTCGGCTTTACCGACAAATCCGCAAGTATCACAGGCGATTTCGCCATCGACCTCATCAAGATAGAGCGTGAAGCTGCCACAGTTCGCGCAAGCGTCTGCGAGATAGGCAGGGCTGTCTTCCGAGGCTGCTTCTTGTTGGTTGGCTTCGTCTTGCTCCGCATCCGCCTCGCGTTCTTCGCGTTTGGTGTTGAGGATGACGATATTGTCCGGAATCTGACCCCGTGAGTACCCGCGAGAAATCAGATGTGCAGCCTCATCCGGCAGAGGCTGGGCGTGTGACTTTTCAATCCCGTCCTCGAGACCACGCCCCAGACCGTCATGTGTGACGTCGCCAAGCTCGGCGAGATCCTCACGCGCCAGATAAGACACAGCGAGTTCACGGAAAATATAATCCAAGATCGACGTCGCCCGCGTGATCTGATCGTTTCCAGTGACATCGCCAGCGGGTTCGAACCGGGTAAAGACGAAGGCGTCGACATATTCCTCGAGCGGTACGCCATATTGCAGACCGAGCGAAACGGCGATGGCGAAATTATTCATCAATGACCGGAAGGCCGCGCCTTCTTTGTGCATATCAATGAAGATTTCCCCGAGCGATCCATCGTCGAACTCGCCGGTGTGCAGATAGACTTTGTGGCCGCCGACGGTGGCTTTCTGGATATAGCCTTTGCGTCGATCTGGCAGGCGCGTCCGAGAGACGCCAGACGGGGCCTCAATAATCGTCTGAGGCGCGGCATCCTCGGCCATCAAATCTTCGGCGAGGGCCGTGATATGTTCCATACGATCTGCGGTAAGACGATCAATTTGTGTATCCAGGGCCGGAAACCAAACCGAGACTGACGAGGATAGCAGTCGCTCCGGCTCAACCTCGCCGACGCTGGCGCTAGAGAGAATGATCGCGACCTCGCCAGACTTTTGTAATTGCTCACCAAAGCCGATCAGGTCCTCGCTCAAGACGGTCTGCTGCAATCCTGCAGCTTCAATCGCGGCGCCCGCGAGCTTATCCGGGCGACCGTCTAATGCGTCCTCAGCTTCCGCGATTTCTCGCTTGGAGAAGCCGATAGACTTTAGCAATGCGCGCCCGTCCGCGTCGAAACTCTCGGGCGCCAAGCGCAGGTCGTTCGAAATGATATCGTCACCCAAAACCCAGCGAGAGAAGGCCGCATTGAGCGGTAATCCCTCACCGAGCGCGCTTTTGACTTTGTCTATTGCCTGGGTCGAGAAGCCGCGCGTGCGCAGAATATCGCCGCCAAAATGCGGCATCAATTCGAGATCTGCCGCACTGTCGATTTCAGCTAATAGAGCAGGCAGGGTAGCCGGGGCGGCTCGCGCCAAACCCAATCGCGCCATCAGGCTTAGGCTCGGCAAATCTCCTTCCAGCAAGTCGATAAAAGTTGATACGGGGCGTAGTCCGAGACTTGCAGGCTGGAAGTGCGTGAGCGCTTTGGTGGACAGAGGGACAATCGCGAGCTCAACGGCCCGTTTGGCCTTGCGAGCCGCCCGCGTTGGAAGACCCAGCAGGTCTGCATGCTTTTTGGTGAATGATGAGCCTTTAGCAATCGATTGGAGCAGTTTGAGGAGCGCAATGAGCGTAGCGTGAGAGTCGCTGGTATAGGATTGGCCTAAGCCGAGCAGTGCCGCTGATAGACCGCAGGGCACCAAGATGAGCATCTCCCCGCGTTCGGCCAAAACGGCTGCGACGAGGTCATCAAGGACATCGGCTTCCAACCCATCTGGCGTCACGAAGCGCGAAACATCAATCGCCATTGCAGTCTGAGTCGCGAGCGGTGGCATAGATTTTTGAACAAACGCGCCGACGCCGGTCCTCCGGATATCGTTCAATGAATTGGCGTCGACCTCTTCAGAGAGGACGCATGCGGGCGGTGCCGCCGACTCAATGGCGTCATTACGGAATTCCGCGGCCAAGGCCTCAAATCCCCGATTTTGCTGAAGCGCTTCCTCGATCAGAGATAAGGGCACGCCGCGGGCCGCAGCTTCGGCGAGTTCGGCATTGCGCGGGGTGTCGCCGAGGCCTTCCAGCAGTTCGGCCATCGCGAGTTTGCTGGTGCGGTTCAGTCTTTGCTGCGTCGCGCTTCCTATCGCGCTGTCCTTATCTTGCAAATTTGTAAGCGGTACAGCGCAGAGCTCACCAAAGGGCATAATCGGGCTGATGAGCCCTTCTTCCATCGCGGTTGCGAGAAGTTGAACGTTGCGATCGCTTGCAGGCATGAACTGCACCCTCCAGCCAGAGCGGACTTGACCTAGCCCGCGACATGATGTGTTGCCTGTCCTAACTAGATTCGGTGTCATGCACGCGCCATAATGCCGTCAAATATCACTGTCAGGACGTGTCCTATGTTTAAGCTCTTTACCTGGTGGAACGGTGTCAGCCCTGGTGGCTGGTTCGACATTAAGCGCCGCGGCGTTCTGGTCGGGACCGATGATTATGGAAACCGCTATTTCGAAGACCGTAAAAAGTCTGTGGAAGGGCGCCATCGGCGTTACGTCATCTATAAGGGCTTGGCTGAGCCGTCCAAAGTGCCGCCGGAATGGCACGGTTGGCTCCATTACACATTTGACGAGCCACCGACGGATGCACCCTTGAAGCGTCAAAATTGGGAAACCGATCATACCCCAAATATGACGGGAACGGTTTTTGCCTATCGTCCGAAGGGGAGCTTACGCGAGGGCGGCGAACGCCGCGAGGCGGACGCAGACTATGAGGCCTGGGATCCAAATGCGTGAATCAATTTTTGAGACCCTAGTTGGCTTAGGTGTCCTCATCGTTGCCGGTGTCTTTCTTTGGTTCGGCCTCGCCCGCGGCGGAGATACGACGACGAATGGAGAAGTTGTCGAGCTTGGAGCGCGGTTTAGCAGCGCCGCCACGATTGACCGCGGCACAGATGTCCGCATGGCGGGCGTTAAAATCGGAACCGTAAGAGACGTTGCGCTCGACCGGGAACGCGCGGAAGCACTTGTGGTTATGGCGGTGGATTCGACCATCCTACCACTTGGCGACGGCACCAGCGCCCGGGTTCAGTCTGAAGGCCTCCTCGGCGGCGCCTATATCAACCTGGAGCCAGCCGAAGGCTTTGGCGAAATCCTCGCCTGCGGCGCAGGGGAAGAACTGTTCGGTGACACGGGGTGTGGCGAAATTCTCTATGCCCAAGGCTCGGTTGATTTGATGACCTTGTTCGCCTCATTTGCCTCTGGAAATGGCGGCGGCGGAGACGCTGAGTGATTCGCCTTGCAATAATTGCAGCGTTGGGCGTCGGCCTCAGCGCATTCGTCTTCGCGCAAGAGCGAGACGAGCCACGTCCTGGCTTCTCAGAACTTGAGCGCGAACTCTTCGGCCCCCAAGACGGTGATGAGGATGACGGCCTGATTGACGACGAGGACGCGATCCAGCCGAGTCAGCAGCAGACGTTCGTCCAGAAAAACACAGTTATCCTCCGCGCGCTCGACAAGATCACGGGGCGGTCGACCGATTTTGAAATGGAAGTTGGTACCCCGAAAGTCTATGGGTCTCTCCGGATTGACCTTCAGACTTGCTTTCAAACGCCGCCGGAAGAACCGCCTGAGAGCGCAGCCTTTTTGAAGATCACCACCGCGGCCTCCGTGCAGGTTCAAACCATGGCTGAGCCTCGCGATCTGAGTGAAGAAGAGCTCAATGCCACGGATGCGGATGAAGTCGAAACGCGGTTTTCAGGGTGGATGTTTGCGTCTTCTCCTGGCCTCAGCGCCCTAGAGCACCCAGTTTACGATATCTGGGTGATTGCCTGCAGTGAGGTCGACCCAGAAGTGCTCGCGCCCTTAGAGCCGATCGAGTAGAAGTTCGCGCGCCGTCGCAAGGCGTCCCATAGTTGATGGCGAAACGCATCGCGCGTAATTTCTTCCAAGCCAAATTGCTCTAAATGCGGGTTGTGAAACTGCGCATCGAGCAGGGCATAGCGTCCGACTTTTAAGCGCGCGACGAGGTGCACCAAAGCAATTTTCGAAGCATCGGTTGCCCGCGAAAACATGCTCTCGCCAAAGAAAGCCGCCCCAAGTGAAACGCCGTAAAGCCCGCCCACAAGCTGTCCTGAGGGCGTCCAGCACTCAACACTGTGCGCATACCCTTTGCGATGCAGGGCGCTGTACAGGTTCAGGATTGCATCATTGATCCAAGTCGCAGGCCGTGTGGGGTGCGGCTCCGCACACGCTTCAATGACCCGATTGAACGCCGTGTCGACGGTCACGCGGAAAGGATCTTTTCGAACGGTCTTTCGCAGCCGCTTCGGCACATGAAACCGATCGAGCGGGAGCACACCGCGAATGTCCGGATCCATGAGGAAGAGCCGCATATCATCGCGCGAGTCCGCCATCGGAAAAACGCCGCGACGGTAACAGTTCAAGAGATCGTTGGTGTCGAACCGATCAGACATGCCCTCAGTCTACTTCAGACCGAGAAAACGCTCCAGCCAGTGAATATCATAATTTCCGTCGATCACGTCTTGTGCCTCGACCAGTTTGCGATGCAAGGGCAGGGTGGTGTCGACGCCGAGCACGACCATTTCATCCAAAGCGCGACGTAAGCGCATAATGCATTCATTGCGCGTGCGCCCGTGGACGATCAGTTTGGCGATCATGCTGTCATAGTGAGGTGGGATTTTGTAACCCGCATAGACCGCACTATCGAGCCGTACATCTGGACCACCTGGCGCGTGAAAATCGGTAATTTTGCCCGGAGACGGGACAAATGTCTCATGATGCTCCGCATTGATCCGACATTCGATCGCATGGCCGACGAGGAGGACATCATCCTGTGTGAAAGAGAGCTTCTTGCCGTCTGCGACCCGGATTTGCTCGCGAATGAGGTCGATGCCGGTGATCATCTCAGTGACGGGGTGCTCGACTTGGATCCGCGTGTTCATTTCGATGAAATAGAAATTGCCGTCTTCGTAGAGGAATTCCATCGTGCCGGCGCCGCGATAACCCATCTTTTTTACGGCCCGCGCGACGATCATGCCAATCTCTTCGCGCTGCGCTTGGTTAAGCGCTGGAGATGGAGCTTCTTCAAAGACTTTCTGGTGGCGGCGCTGAAGGGAACAGTCGCGTTCCCAGAGGTGGCACACATTGCCGTGCGTGTCGGCGATCAATTGGATCTCAATATGGCGGGGCTTGCCAAGATACTTTTCAAGATAAACGGCATCGTCGCCAAAGGCCGCTTTCGCCTCGGTCTTGGCCGATTTAATTGCGTTCTCAAGATCTTTTTCGGTTTCGGCGACGCGCATGCCGCGGCCACCCCCGCCGGACGCGGCCTTGACCAGGACCGGGTACCCGATCTTCTTGGCGACCTTTTTGCCTTCGCTAATGGATGAGACGCCACCCTCAGAGCCAGGGACAACAGGGACGCCCGCATCAATCATGGTCTGCTTTGCGGTGATCTTGTCACCCATGGTGCGAATATGCTCAGCGGTGGGCCCGATAAAGATCAGGTCATGGGCTTCAACCATATCTGCGAATTGGGCATTCTCAGACAAGAATCCGTAGCCTGGGTGGATCGCATCCGCTCCGGTAATTTCGGCGGCTGCAATGATTTGAGATTTCTTCAAATAGCTATTCGCGCTCGGGGCAGGACCGATACAAACACTCTCATCGGCGAGGCGCACCGCCATGGCGTCGCGATCCGCTTCTGAGTGAACCGCGACGGTCGCAATACCCATTTCTTTACAAGCGCGATGGATTCGCAAAGCGATCTCGCCGCGATTGGCGATGAGGACCTTTTCAATCATCGTTTCGTGTCCTTATTCGACAACGATCAGGGGTTCGCCAAACTCAACTGGTTGAGCGTCAGCGACGAGGATTTCTTTGACGGTTCCGGCCGCATCGGCGGTCACGGGATTGAAGGTTTTCATCGCTTCAATCAGCATCAGGGTATCGCCCTTTTTCACTTTATCACCAACCTGGACAAAGGCTTTTGCCCCCGGTTCGGGCGACAAATAGACCGTACCAACCATCGGGCTGGTCGTCGCGTTAGACGGTGCCGCTGGCGCGCTCGCGGGGGGCGCAGCGGCAGGGGCTGCAGCGGGCGCCGCCGCGGGGGCTGCGGCAACAGGCGCGGCGACGGGGGCCTGGACGATCGCTGGTGCAGCAGGGGCCATTGACGTTGCTTTGCTAACGCGAATGCGTAGGCCTTCATGTTCAACTTCGACTTCGCCAAGGTCCGCTTCGCGAAGGATGGCGGCGAGTTCGCGGACCAAGCCTGCGTCGAGTTTTGTCTTGCTAGTGGACATCGGGGTGGGGCTCCTCAGTCTTCTTTATTTTTCTAGAGCGGCGTTTAACGCCATTAAGTAACCGCGTGCGCCAAAACCTGCAATGCAAGCCTCTGCGCATGGGGCAACATAATTGGTGGAACGGAACGGCTCTCGGGCAGCCGGATTAGAGATGTGGACCTCGAAAATGCGCGCTTCACAGGCCCGAAGCGCATCGTGGAGAGCGACAGATGTATGCGTATAGGCCCCCGCATTGAGGATCAGGATCTCTGCTTTTTGTGACGCTTCTTGAACCCAATCAATGAGTTCGCCTTCTGAATTGGTCTGACGAAACGTGATGTCCGCGCCGGGCGCCGTCTCTTCCAGATCTTGGCGAATATCATCCAAGGTCGTCGCACCATAAATCTCAGGCTCTCGGGTGCCGAGGAGGTTGAGATTTGGGCCGTTGAGGACATATATCTGTTGCGTCATTGCAACACGCTCTTGCGGCGGAACGCAGGGCTTGGCAAGTGCAATTATCGCAATTGGAGACCAGCAAATGCAGATAGTATTGAATGGCGAAACCCGAGACGTGGCAGAGGGGATGACGGTTGAAGCCTTAGTTCTGACGCTGGCCGACGATCCGCGCGGGGTTGCGATCGAGCGTAACTTGGAAATTGTTCCGAAAGCTGAGCATGGGTGCACTATACTTCAGGACGGTGATCGTCTTGAAGTCGTGCAATTTGTTGGCGGCGGTTGAGCCGTTGCTCGCAAGCCAGTCCCGTCTGGCGGTGCGATGCAATTTGTGCTCTTCTCAACACCGCCAAGTCAGTCGCGCGGAGGAAAATATGCGATCAGTGATAGTCGTCGGGGCGATGCTTGCTTTAAGCGGTGCCGCTTATGCGGATGACCATTCGGAACCGCGTTTGACCCACTCTGTCTTTTTCGATCTGAATGATGATGACCCAGCAGCCATCCAGGCTTTGGTCGACGGTTGCTACAAATATCTCGCGCCGCATGATGGTATCGTCTATTTCTCCGCTGGCGCCCGACAGGTGGACTATCAGCGTGACGTCAACGATCTCGACTTCGATGTCGCGCTGACCATAGTCTTTGAAAACACGGCGGCGCAGGACGCCTATCAAGTCACCGAACCTCACCTGCGATTTATCGAAGAATTCAATGCCAATTGGGAGCGTGTGCGCGTCTTCGACAGTTTGGCGCCAGCGCCAGAATAATCCCAGCTTGAGACGTGACCGTGTGTCCAAGCTTACCCCGCTTGCTCAATTGAGATTGCCCCGCTAAGCGACGCGCATGACTGATACACCGCTCACCGTCGCCGGACGGACCTTTCAATCGCGCCTCATCGTGGGCACCGGGAAGTACGCCTCTTACGCGCAGAACGCGGAAGCTGCCCGTGCAGCAGGGGCGGAGATGGTCACCGTGGCTCTGCGCCGGGTCAACTTATCGAACCCGGACGAAGACCGGCTCCAAGACCACGTATCGCCCGATGAGTTTACTTACTTGCCGAATACGGCCGGGTGTTTCACGGCGGATGACGCAGTTCGAACCTTGCGCCTCGCGCGGGAGGCGGGCGGATGGGACTTGGTAAAGCTAGAAGTCCTATCGGACCAAAAAACCCTCTATCCCGATATGGAAGAGACCCTGAAAGCTGCGAAGGACCTGATCTCTGATGGGTTTGAAGTGATGGTCTATTGCTCAGATGATCCAGTCTATGCCCGCAAGCTTGAAGATGTTGGCTGTGCCGCCATCATGCCGCTGGGCAGTTTGATCGGATCAGGGCTCGGTATCCAAAACCCGCTCAATATTCGACTGATTGTCGAACAATCGCGGGTCCCAGTGATCGTCGATGCCGGCGTGGGAACGGCTTCAGATGCTGCTCAGGCGATGGAACTTGGCTGCGATGGCGTCCTTATGAATACCGCGATCGCCGAGGCCAAAGATCCGATTCGGATGGCCACCGCGATGAAGCATGCCGTAATTGCGGGACGTGAGGCCTATCTCGCCGGTCGAATGGGTCGCAAGCGCTACGCGGACCCTTCATCGCCTTTGGCGGGTTTGATTTAGCTCTCCGCTAGAGCCGACTCAATCAGCGCCTCGACGCTGAGCGTATCAGCGCCTGAGACTTGCTCCGTGCCAATAATGAAGTTCGGTGTGCCCGTAATCCCGAGCGTGCGGGCGAGGCTTTTGGCGTCCGCAACAGCCTTTTGGACCTCGATCGATTTCATATCTGCGCGCATCAATTCGACATCCACGCCAACGGACTCAGCGGCGGCATCAATTTGTTCCGGTCCAAAGCCTGACCCGTTATCGAGCTCCATCAGAGCCATATGCATTTCAAGATACTTGTCTTGTTTGCCAGCTGCGATCGCGGCCAAAGCTGCGCGTTCACTCTCAGGCGATAATATGGGGAATTCTTTGAAGACCACGCGGACTTTGTTGTCATATTTCTCAGGCAGCTCAACCGCCCATTGGGCGGAGCGCTTGCAGAAGCCGCAGCGATAGTCAAAGAACTCAACCACGGTGACAGGGGCGTCTGCAGGACCAACAAAATAATCA